>NZ_CAJXKQ010000001.1 GCF_913055835.1 uncultured Marinobacter sp.
CCGCCCTGGCCTGGGAGCGGGCCCGCGCGATCGACGACCTCCACGCCGACAGCCCCGACCCCTTCGCCGGAGTTCCCGAGGCCGCCGCCGGAATGCTGGAGGCCTGGTCGGCCCGCGATCCCGAGGCCGCCCTCGCCTTCCTCGCCGACGACGCGCGGGACCGGGTCGCACCCGGCCACTGGTCGGCGGTGCTGGAATCCCTCGCGGCCTTCGATCCGGTCCGCAGCCTCGAGCTCGCCACCGCCGCCGATTCCGAAGGCGGCACCCTGCGACTCAGCGTCCTCGGGCACATCCGCCGGGCGGGCGACGTGTCCCCGGCCTGGCCGCTGTTTGCCGACCTGCCATCGCCGCTGACGGGGGAAGCCCGCCACGCCGAACTCACCCGGGTGGTTTCCCTCCTCGGCGGCGACGCCGACGAGGAGGCCCGCTGGATCGTCTGGCTGGAGTCGGACGACCCCTTCGCTGCGCCGCCGATCGCCCTGCCGGACCCCTGCCTCGCCCGTTGAGCGGGACGGGAGCGACGCCACGCCCGCGCTTGCCCCCGCCGGCATCTCCGCCCACGCTGCGGCCGCGTCCAAACTCTCCATGAAGCCCCAGTTCGCCATCGCTTCCGTCGTCGTTGCCGTGCTCGCCACCGTGGTGGTCGAGGAGACCCGCATCGCCAAGCTGCGCGACGAGCTCAACCGGCTCAAGGCGATCCCCGCCGACACCCCGCCGATCGTCCCCGTGGCGGACGATCCCGGAGAGCCAGGAGTGCCCGACCAACCGGCCGACGGCACCCTCGAGCCCCCGGACTCCGGGGAAACGACCGTCACTCCCGCGGCCTCACCCGTCGGCTTCCGCGCGGTTCCCGAGGACTACCCCGAGCCCGCGCCCGAGCGGGTCAAGGCCCTCGCCCTCAGCCCCTACGCGCTGCTCCACCTCGAACTCGGCCTCAACCCGCGGGAGTGCGCCTACCTCGACGACCTGCTCGAGCAGCGCGCCCGGAGCCTGCAACAGCTCGCCGGCCGCTGGCTCGCCTTGCCCGGCGCAGGATTCTGGTGCTGACCCATGTGAAAGAGCTGGTTGAGCAGAATCACGCCAAGTACGAGAGTTACGGGTTAGCGGGCGGCATATTCTCCGCCGGGCTGAAGCGCAAGGAAAACCATCATCAGGTAACCTTTGCCAGCGTCCAGTCGGTCTCGGCCAATCTGGATCAGTTCCGGGATGAGTACTCGCTGGTGATCATTGATGAGTGCCATCGGGTAAGCGGGGATGACACCAGTCAGTATCAACGAATCATCGAGCTGTTGCGCGAGCAGAATGATTCCCTGAAAGTACTCGGGCTGACGGCCACGCCATATCGTCTGGCCATGGGCTGGATCTATCGCTATCACTACCGGGGCTTTGTTCGGGGTGAGGATGATAAGCCCTTTCAGCACTGCATTTATGAGCTGCCGTTGAGTTATATGATCAGTCGCGGCTATCTCACCAAGCCCGAACTCGTGAACGCCGCGGTCGCGCAATACGATTTCTCGGCGCTACCCCAGGACCGTTTTGGCGAATACGCGGAAAACGACGTAAACCAGCTCCTGAGCAAACACAAACGTGTGACCCGGTCGATCATTGAGCAGGTTGTGGAGTTGGCTGCTGAGCGTCAGGGGGTGATGATCTTTGCGGCCACCGTGGACCATGCACGGGAAGTCACGGACTATTTGCCAGAACATGAAACCGCCCTGATAACCGGCGCGACCGATCAAAAGGATCGGGACTTGCTGATTCAGCGCTTCAAGCAGCGGCAGCTGAAGTATCTGGTGAACGTCTCCGTGCTTACCACGGGCTTTGATGCGCCCCATGTGGACTTCATCGCCATTCTTCGGCCCACGCAGTCAGTCAGCCTGTATCAGCAGATCGTAGGCCGCGGTTTGCGGCTGGATGAGGGAAAGCAGGAGTGCCTGGTTATCGATTACGCCGGCAATCATGTGAACCTGCACCACCCGGAAGTTGGAGAGCCGAAACCGAATCCAGATAGCGAACCGGTTCAGGTGTTCTGCCCCGGCTGTGGGTTTGCCAATATCTTCTGGGGCAAAACCGACGGTGACGCCCGTGTGATCGAGCACTACGGACGCCGATGCCAGGGACTGCTGGAGCCTTCAGAAGGGAAAGAGCCTTCGGAGTACAAAGAGCGCCCGCAGCAGTGTGACTACCGTTTCCGCTTCAAGGAGTGCCCGCACTGCGGGGCAGAGAATGATATCGCGGCCCGCAACTGTCATGAGTGCCACAAAGCCATCATCGACCCGGATGATCAGCTCCGGGATGCGCTGAAGCTCAAGGATGCCATGGTAATCCGCTGCGCCGGGATATCGCTGGTTGCGGAGGGCAGCAAGTTGAGAGTCACCTATCACGGTGAAGATGGGGAAGAACTTAACGAGCTGTTCGACCTGGGCAGGCCGGGCCAGCGCAGTGTTTTCAACAGAATATTTGGCCGCCGCTTTGCGAATGGCCAGGCTCCGAAAGCATTTAACTCAGCGGATGAGGTGCTTGAATTGCAGGCCCTGTTGCCGGCACCGGATTTTGTGATTGCACGTAAGGAGAAGCATTATTGGCGGGTGCAGGACCGGGTTTTTGATTACCAGGGCAGTTTTCGGAAGGCGTTTTGAAGACCCAGATTGGGTAAGAAATTACCCAATCCGGGTAGCATTTGGGGGGATGACCTATCATCCGAACGCTGGCTGTTCTGGTTTGCTGCTGGCAACCCGCTTCATCCACGCCATGTCCAGCGGAACCAGCACATTCAGCGCGAAGAGCACCCAGCCCAAAGGTTGCAGGCTCGCGGCAAACCATATCATCAGGCCAAGGGCCATCAGGCTCCAGGTGACATCGACCACAATCATCAGCTTGAGGAACTTCTCCTGCCACTGTTCCTTGCTCGCGATAGCGGCCATATCCACACACCACAGCAGCATCACGATGCCCACTACCATGTAGAAGGTGGCGCCGGGTCCTCCCGCCCACTGGGCAATCGGTTCAGCGGCCAGAATCAAAGCCAGCGCCAGGGGTGTGGAAAGGAAAACATCGCTCAAGAGTATTTGCTTGACACTGAATCGACGAATCAGGTTTTTCATAGGATCACCTCAATCGGGTTTCGCAATGGGTTGGACTACACTGCAAAGCTTCTACCCGGCCGGTGATAGTCTCAATTACCTGTGAGGTAATGGTTCCGCCTACCCTCGGCTAAGATAATGCCTGAACACTCGGAATTTACGGGAAACCCAATGAGCGCCTTCGGTACGCTATTCAGAGAAATGCGGCAGGGCAAACGCCTGAGCCAGATGGATTTTGCCCTTGGGTGTGAGGTGTCGCCCAAACACATCAGCTTTCTGGAAACCGGCCGCAGCAAGCCCAGCAAAGGCATGGTTCTGCATTTAGCACAGATGCTGCAGGCGGATCTGGCCGGAACCAATCGGCTCTTGTCGGCGGCGGGATACAGCCAGGTTTATTCCGACCAGGATCTGAACGCGCCTGGTATGGCCGTGATCAGGGAGGCGCTTGGGCACCTGTTGCAGGGACACCTGCCTTACCCGGCTGTGGTGTTCGACCATGAGTATTATCTGGTAATGGCCAACCAGGCCATGCAGGCGATGATGGCGAAGATGATGGAGCTGGGAGCCCAATTTCCGGCACGGCCGAACTTCTTGCTGTCGCTGCTGAATGAGCACAGTATGAAACCCTTCGTGGGTGACTGGGAGAATATTGCCTGCCACATGCTGCAACGTGTCTACCATGAGCACCTTGCCGGCCCCTTCCGGGATCAGCCCAACCGATTGCTTGAGCACGCTTTGACCGTACCCGGCGTTCCTCAGAACTGGAAAAGCCACGTGGTGGAGCACCTGGACTACCCGGCGATTCCTTTCACACTGAATCTTGGGGATCAGCAGCTCAGGATCTTTTCCACCATCGCAACCATCGGCACGCCGTTGGACGTGACCGCCCAGAATCTGCGCATTGAGCATTTCTTTCCGATGGATGACGCCAGCAAGGCGTATTGGCAGGGATAAAACCAATTTCCGCTCTGAAGTCACATCCGCTGCCGGTTACAATGGCGTATCTTTAAACGTAAAAGAGAGCCTTATGCCAATCGAAAAGAATCAGGTGGTTTTGTTCCACTACAGCGTGCGTGACGAACAAGACAACGTTGTTGAAGACTCCCATGGCGGCGAGCCTAATGCCTACCTGCATGGCTATGGCGGCATTATCAAGGGCCTGGAAGAAGCCCTGGAAGGTCGCGATGCTGGCGATACGTTCAGCGTTACCGTTACTCCGGATAAAGCCTACGGGCCCCGCAAGCCCGATGCCATCCAGCGGGTGCCGATCAAGCATTTGATGGGAGCCAAACGCTGGAAGGCGGGTATGGTTGCCCAGGTTCAGACGGAGCATGGTCCGCGCCATGTGGTGGTTGCCAAGGTGGGCCACAAGTTTGCCGATGTTGATACCAACCATCCGATGGCAGGCAGAACCCTGACCTTTGATATTGAAGTGATTGACGTGCGCGCCGCTACTTCGGAAGAGCTGGCCCATGGTCACGCACATGGCCCCGGTGGGCACCATCACTAAGCATTCCAGATGTTCTGGAAGTGGATATTACCGGGCCACGCTTATTGCCTGCTCCATGAGACAAAACCCTCGTCGGGGTTGAATTCATCCGCTGCCCCACGCATGTTTGTGGTACGAAGCATTCACAGTGCCGCATTTTCCCAGAATGTTTTTCAAGGCAACGGGAGGAAGCATGGAAAAGCGAACGTTCGGAAACACAGACATTCAGGTCACACCCGTTGGGCTCGGTACCTGGGCCATCGGTGGCTGGATGTGGGGAGGAACGGACGAAGCCCAGTCCATTGATACTATCCATCGGGCTATTGATAAAGGTATTGGCCTGGTCGACACGGCTCCGGTATACGGCTTTGGGCGCTCCGAGGAAATCGTGGGCAAGGCCCTCGCCGATGGCCGGCGAGACGAGGTGGCGCTGGCTACCAAGGTGGCTCTGAACTGGAACGATGATCACGATAAGGTCTGGCGGGATGCCACTGCCGCACGCATTGAGCGGGAAGTTGAAGACTCCCTGAAACGCCTTCAGACGGACCGGATCGATATTTACCAGGTTCACTGGCCGGACCCAGAAACGCCGATGGAGGAAACCGCCCGGGCCCTGGAAAAGCTCTACCAGGCTGGGAAGATCCGTGCCGTGGGGGTCAGTAACTTCACCCCCGAGCAGATGGACGAACTGCAGAAGAGCGTGCCTCTGCACAGCTTGCAGCCTCCGTATAATCTGTTTGAACGGGAGATAGAAAAAGACATCCTGCCGTACTGCCGGGAACATGGCATTGCCACCATCACCTACGGCGGTCTTTGCCGTGGCCTGTTGACTGGAAAAATGCGGGAAGATACCCAGTTCACCGGCGATGATCTTCGCAAGAACGATCCCAAGTTCCAGGGTGATCGCTATCGCCAGTACCTGAACGCGGTAGCCGAACTGGACAGGTTTGCCCGAGAGCGGTACCAGAAAAATGTTCTGGCTCTGGCTCTTCGCTGGTTGGTGGATCAACCTGGCGTCACAACAGCCCTGTGGGGTGCGAGAAGACCGGAACAGCTCGACCCGGTTGACGAAATCGACGGCTGGTCTCTCGACAAGGAGGCAATGGCCGAAATCGATGACATTCTGGATCGGTGCATAACGGACCCCGTTGGGCCCGAGTTCATGGCGCCGCCGACCCGTTAAATCTCCCCAAAAAACCGGGTTCTTTGCAGTGACCAATGGACAGAGTGCAGGGAGCCCGGTAAGCCTGTCACACGAAGCGACCATGCGTGTTGGCATACCCTGCTTTTCGCTGTACCTTTTTCGCTACCACAACTATCTCTCATCTCTCGGTCGGGTAAGGCGCAGTGTTCAAAAGGTTAAGGAAAGCCGTGCATCCAGTGGTGGTTTTAACGCTGTTTCTGATGGCTGCATGCCCGGTTTCCGCGAAGATCTATAAATGGGTGGATGAAAACGGTCAGGTACATTTTGGCGACCGGCAGGATCACCGGGTCGCGCAGGAAGTGGTCAATATTAAGCCGGGCGACTCGGATTGGTCGCGTTTTGAGATCGATATCGAAACGGTTGATGTTTTACTGACTTTCGAGGAACGCCGGCAGATCGTTGAAGGCGTGAACAACGTCTATGAGTTTTTTGATCGGGTGATGTCCTTTGATATGCACAGGACAGTGCCAGTCAACATTCTGATCCTCAAGGACAGCGCCGCATACGCGAACTACCTTATCCGCAGGAACCGGGGTATGTCGGTCGCATCCTATGGTCTTTATATACCGTCCGAAAATCAGATCGTCGTCTATGTGCGGAAAAACAGAAGTCTCACCTTCCAGACTATCAAACACGAAGTGAGTCATGCGGTGATTGATACCATCATTCCTTATGCGCCGGCATGGCTGAACGAAGGTCTGGCCGAGCAGATGGAGACAATCGAGCGTGATGAGTCGGGTTTGTACTTCGAGCGCCACCATGAGAACCGGTGGGTTGTCGATCAGGCTCGTGAGCAAGGCCGTCTGGCGGGTATTGACCAACTATTGAAGTTGCCAAGCAATAAGTGGCGTCACTCAGACCTGTCGGGGCGCGGAAGCTTGAGGGCCCAGTCCGGTCAGTTCGTGTATTTCCTGCTATCCAATCCAACCCGCCGAAACTTTGTGGTGCGGCTGATGCACAATTTTAACCGGGGGGATCGAACCCTCTCGTATTATCTGGTGGATGATAATTACATTGGCGGTATCACCATGCTGGCTCTGGACTGGCGGCGGTGGCTGCATGATCAGGGGGCGGGCGTCATCCGGCTTTAGCGGTCTTTTGCCGTTCGGGCACCAATTTCGGGCTTGCCTGTCCTAGTCTGGTGTAATCGCCGATGCGTAAGTGTCTCTGGGGTCTGAGCAAACGTGCGTCGTTACCCCGACAAAATTGCGAAAGGAGGATCGGATATGCCTCAGCTTCGTTTTACCTATCTCGTTTGTTTTGCTGTTCTTGCTGCTTTTCTCGCCGCCTCTGCTGCACAGGCCCACCACGGCTGGGCGTGGGCCACAGACGAGGAATTTGAAATTACTGGAGTCATTCAGTCAGTACGCCTTGGCAATCCCCATGGCGAGGTAACTTTAAGGGTGAATGGCGAGGATTGGGTTGTGGAGGTCGGCCAGCCCTGGCGCAACGACCGCGTTGGGCTCACCAAGGAAATGTTGAGCCAGGGCCGGGAATTGACCGTGCATGGCCACCGCTCCGCCAAAGAGGGCGAACGATTGGTGAAGGCTGAACGGGTTGTGATCGACGGAAAAGATTACGATCTGTACCCCGGCCGGGCTTCCTGAACCCAGGGATGATTGAGCAAGCGCTGGTCTCCGTCGAAAATCTGGCCTTGGTCTCAGCCCTGCGCAATTCCACGTTCATGTACCCGCTGGTAAACGCCGGGCACATTCTCGGGATTTCCTTACTGGTGGGAAGCATCGTGCCGCTGGATTTGCGCCTGCTGGGGTTTTGGCGGGCCTATCCGGTGATGGTGTTTGTCGACGTGCTCCGCGTTACAGCCGCGATTGGCCTGGCGCTGGCGGTTGTTTGTGGGGCGCTATTGTTCGCCACCGCGGCCGCAGACTACGCCAGATCTCCGCTGTTCCAGGCGAAAATGGGGCTTGTCGTGTTGGGCGTGTTGAACGCGTTCACTCTGGGGCGGATGATGAAACGCCAGAATATACGAAGCCTCCCGATGGAGTCTTCCATGCCTCTGGCCCTCAGGGCAGGGGGGTTGCTTTCCTTGGGTGTCTGGATCAGCGTACTGATTCTCGGCAGGTTACTGGGGTATTTCTGACCTTGCGTTGATACTCGTCGCCAGCAACTCCTGCAACATGCTGTAGCTCAGCCCCCAAATGCAGGCATCCTGATAGCGGCAACAGGGCATGTTCAGGGTGCCGAGAGGTGTGCGCCAGGGAAGCCGCCCCTGGTTTTCGCCGGCAGCGAGGTAGTCCATGGGTACCCAGACGACCCGCTCGACTTCATGGTTGGGCGAGACCAACTTTGATCCCCGCCACTCGAACACGTAGGGGGTAACCACCATCGGGCGCCAGCGATTGTGATGTCGGGTGATCAGATCTGATAGCCGGGTCTGAAAGCGGCCGTGGCGCCTCAGATCCATGCCGGTTTCTTCCAGCGTTTCCCGCTCTGCGGCAGCACGGGTAGAGTCATCTTCCGGTTGCAGGCGGCCGCCTGGAAAAGCCATGTCGCCAGACCAGGGGTCGCCCTCCCGACGGGCCCGCTGGATAAAGAGCAACTCCTTGCCGCCGCTATCTGCTGTTCGGAAGATAAGGGCGACGGAAGCTCGGGCGAATCGACGCCGAAACGGTATTTTATGAGGGCGCAAATGGCTTGCCCAGGACTTCGAGGTCACGAAAGTCTATCCTCTGGTAATGTCAGGTTGTAGTTAAACACATCCTGCACAGGCTAGACGCAATATTAAGACGGGAGAGTGTAATGCAGTTTGTGATCGGTGGAATCTTCGTTCTTATAGTCGCGTTTCTGGTCTGGCGAAGTAAAAACAATGTTGACCCTGTAGAACAGGCCTGTGCTTCGGAAATAGGCGCACTGTTCAAATCAAACCGGGATCCGGCGCCGCAGGCCATCGCAGATATTTTTGTGAAGCATAAGATTCCCCGTTCGCAATGCCCCAGCGTGGGCCGAATGGTGATTGCGCAATTGAACAAGAACGGGCTGGAACCAGACGATTCCAGGATTGCGATGATCAAGGTCAGGGAAGCTTATACGCGGGTTCCGTAGTAGTGAAAGGGCTGGCACAGTGGCGTGTAAAGCACCCAGCAGGAGGCCAGATGACGTTTGAGCATATCATTCAGATAAACGACCTGACTGAGCCAGAGCTACCGGTTCTGACCCGATTCCAGGTGTGGGAGGGACTGGTGCTCAGGGCCCGGCGCCCGGACAAGTTCCTCGTTGGTGTGGATGATTATGAGATTCTGGACCAGGGGCCGGCTTACCTGAAGCGTAGCCTTCAACTGCCGGGGCTGCAGGTGGTCGATGAGGTCACCTTCTGGCATGAAGCCAGGATAGAGTACCGGACTCAGCCAACGGCGACCCTTCCTTCTGCAACACTCGTTATGGATATTGAAGAGCCTGAGCCGGCATCACTGTTTGTCCGTTTCCGGTATGAAACAGCGAGCATCGAAAACCGCGGTGATTCGATGCCCTATGACCAGTATCTTGAACAGGCCTATGTAGCCACAGACATTGAGACGATTCAGATTATTCGGCAGTTGGCGGAGACAGGGGTGTTCTGACCTTGACGTTAGGGGTTTTTGCGAGTCTTTCCGAACAGAGCTCGCAATTCATCCTTGGCGGCCTCCAGCCGGTCTTTTTGCTCGGCTGAGAGTTGTTTTCCCGCACGATTGATGTAGAAGGTCAGCATGGACATGGCAGACCGGTAGGGATCCGATTTTCGTCGGTTACTGTCTTCAGCAGACTTCTTCAGTGACATAGCGATTTCTTTCGGGTCTTCGAGCGAGAATACGCCACTCTCGAGGTCCAAAGCGTCGCTGGATTCAGTTACCTTTTGCGACCAATTGTCAGATCTAGCCATGATTCGCCTCCATCAGAGCTCGACAAACCGCGGCACAACCATCAGCCCCACACCTACGGCAACCATCTCCCAGACGCTGCTGGCCAAATAGGGATAAAGGATCATGGCAATGCCGCAGTATCGGGTGACCATATTTTTCGTGCGCCTCCCGTACATGAAATACCCGAAACCGATGCAGCCGAACAGCAGTGCCAGGAAGATGTCGGCTGTTTCCATACAGTAAAGTCCTTCAGTAGATTTGGTTGCATGGAATGATACTAGCGCAGGCGGAATCAACGCGCTTGCCACAGGTGATCTTAAGGAACCGAACAAATTTTCGCCATTTCAGGTACGATAGAGGGCCGATGTCGGTAATCAAGCCGACTCTAATCTGGATATCATCATGAGCAAGAAGCCCGAAAAAGTGACATTAACGTCCGCAATGATTGAAGAGCAGACCGCTGCCTTTTTGAAGTCAGGTGGGTCTGTTGAGTTTGTGGGCAAGGGGAAAAGTGGGCAGGCTGCCTATCAGAGTTCGAAGCAGATCAACCTGAAAAGTGGCAAATGAGTTTGATCCCAAGCGGCCGTGGTAAATCGGTTTTTCGAGTTGATTCGGATAATAGCCATGGCGATGGGGAAACGGCTGCTTCTTTTGCAGGGTAAAGCAACATTTCCCCATGGCTAGGCCCGAACGAAACTTCTGTGATCCGCTCAAGAAAAGTACCGGCTAGTTCTCCAGATGAATGTCCATGGTGATGTCTGATTTCAAGGCTTTTGACACCGGGCAGTTCATCTTGGCGGTATTAGCTGCCTCAAGAAATTTCGATTGGTCAATTCCTGGAATCTTGGCCGTCACGTCAAAATGGATGGCCGAGATTTCGAAACCGCCGCTTTCCTCACTCAGGGTTACACTGGCCTTGGTGTCAATGCTGTCAGGCACATGATCGGATTCACCCAGCACCATCGACAGCGCCATGGAAAAACAGCCGGCATGGGCCGCCCCAAGAAGTTCTTCCGGGTTGGTTCCAGTGCCATCCTCGAAACGTGTCTTGAATGAATACTGCTGTTCCGAAAGCACTCCACTCTCTGTTGAAACCGTACCTTTACCGTCTTTCAGACTGCCTTCCCAATGCGCGCTTGCGTTGCGTTTCATAACGCCTCCTTTTGTTCAAGATACAATGAATTGGAGCCTTTACACCTTGCGCTATAGGAAGTGCTGAGGTTGAAGCTTGAGATTTCAAGGGCATTGAGCGGACCATTGGCGCTGACATTTGAGTAGATTGCCAATTACACCTTTACTTGTCTTATGGACAGTAAAGGTGTTGCGCAGATTTTTTATCAGATCAGCACCGTGACTCTGGTGGCCATTGTAGTTGGCGGTGCGGCTTCGCTGGCGGCGATCGGCTTTGTTGATGCCGTGCATTATTTGAATGAACGGCTTCTGATCTCCCCCTACGCCCGCGTGCTGGCGGAAGACCGGCCAACGCTGGTGGCGGCTGCAACGCTCCTTGTGCCTGCCGCCGGTGGGTTGGTTGTTGGCTTGCTGGTTCATTTTCTGGTGCGGGAGAAGCGTGGCCTGGCACCGCCGGATGCGATACTGGCGGCACAGACTAGCGGTGCTGCACCGGGATTCAGAAGTGGCCTGGTTTCTACTCTGGCGGCCCTGGTTTCTCTGGGCAGTGGGGCATCGGTCGGCCAGTACGGTCCTCTGGTGTACCTGGGTGCGATGTTCGGTAATCTGGCCGGGCAATTACGACTGAACCTCCGTCATCAGCGCTCCATTGCAATCGCCTGCGGGGTTGCGGCGGCAATTTCGACTGCTTTCAACGCCCCCATTGCGGGGCTGGTGTTCGCCCATGAGGTGATTCTCCGCCATTACTCACTCCGTGCCTTTGCACCGGTTACCGTCGCAGCGGCTACTGGGTACGTTGTTGCCAATGTGATCTTCGATCGCCCAGCCCTGTTCCTGGTGAATTTCGATCGCGTGGAGCACAGCTACGAGTTTGTTTTCTTTGCTCTGGAAGGCGTGTTTTGTGCCGGGCTGGCCTGGGTGTTCATGCGTCTGCTCCGGGCGAGCGCGAGCATCTCGCGGCACTACATAGGAGTGCCCTGGGCGCGCCCCGCTGTCGCCGGCCTTCTGTTGGGCATGGTTGCCCTGTGGATACCGG
This sequence comes from uncultured Marinobacter sp., assembly GCF_913055835.1. Classification (GTDB taxonomy): domain Bacteria; phylum Pseudomonadota; class Gammaproteobacteria; order Pseudomonadales; family Oleiphilaceae; genus Marinobacter. Next base: position 11,801 of record NZ_CAJXKQ010000001.1, read on the forward strand.
AGGTGCTGGGGATTGGCCAGGAAACCCTTCGGTTTGCCACCATCGAAGGCGCCTTTGGTATTGGCGAACTGGGACTGATCATCATGGCCAAGCTAGTGGTGACTGCTCTTTGCATCGGTTTTGGTTTTATCGGTGGCGTGTTCAGCCCCGCGTTGTTGATCGGCATTCTGTTCGGCGCGTTCTACGGGCTGGCACTGCCTTACCTGGTGCCGGTGCCACACTCCGGCCTCGTCGTTTATGCCATATGCGGCATGATGGCGTTAGCCAGCTCTGTGATAGGGGCGCCATTGACCACCATTCTGATCGTATTCGAGCTGACCCGAAGTTACGACCTGACCATCGCTGCCATGGTCTCGGTGGTCTTCGCCAATCTTATCTCCTACCGGGTGATCGGGCGCTCGCTGTTCGACCTGCAGCTTCGCGCCCGGGGATTTGATCTGTCACTGGGGCGGGATAAGGCCATTTTGCAAACCCACCGGATCAGGGATTACTTGTCTTCCGAATACACGACCGCGCTCGATCAGAACACCGTGGGGGAGGTTTGTCAGCGTCTGGTGAGAGAGGGCCGTGCCGAAGCCATGGTAGTCGACGGGCAGGGAAGGCTGCTTGGCGTCATCCGGCTGCAGGGGGTTGTGAACAGCGCGGCGAAAACACCAGCGACGGAGGCAATGATTCGCTCGTTTACCCGTTTTGATGAAGAAACCTCCGTGTGGAAGTCCATGGAGCTGCTGAGAGGCTTTCTGGGTGAGGCTGTTCCGTTGGTGAGTCGCAAGGGTGAACTGTTGGGCGTTGTTCCTGAGGAAGCCGTTATACGGGCCTACCTGGAAATCGTGCACGATCTGCGGGAGGAAGAAAATGAAGCGGCGTAGCCCGATGTCTCTGTTTCTCATCGTGGCTAGTATTCTGTCGGCCCCGGCTGTATTGCAGGCCCAAAGCGAGCAGGAGGGGCCAGAGGCGCTGACTGTGGCAACCTGGGGCGGTTCTTATGAGAGAAGCCAGCGCCGGGCCTACTTTGATCCGTATACTGAAGCCACCGGGATTCCGATCGAAACCGTGCATTACGACGGCGGCATAGAGGTCCTTCGGGAGCATCTTGCCAGTGGCGAGGTGGAATGGGATATCGTCGACATGATCCAGTCCGATGCCAGCGCAGCGTGCGAAGCGGGGCTGCTGGCACCCATCGATGCGAACATTCTTGAGCCGGCACCGGACGGCACTCCGCCGGAGGAGGACTTCATGGATGGCGCAATCCATCGCTGCTTTGTCACCCAGATCGTGTTCTCCACCGTTATCGCCTTCGATGACAGGGCCTTTCCCGGTGTGAAGCCAGACAGTGTGGAAGATTTTTTCGATCTGGAAACCTTTCCGGGCAAACGGGCGTTGCGTAAATCACCGGTTGGCTTACTTGAATGGGCACTGTTGTCACTATCGGTGCCTCGCGAGCAACTCTACGATTTGCTCAGTACACGACGGGGGCTTGAGCTGGCCGCCCGAAGGTTGGACGAGATACGGGATTCCATCATCTGGTGGACCCGCGGGCAGGAACCGGTGGACTTACTGACCAGTGGTCAGGCGACCATGGCGACTGGCTATAACGGCCGCTTCTTTCATGCCCGGGCCATGGAAAACGCGCCCATTTCAGTGATCTGGGATGGCCAACTGATCGGGTTCAACAGCTGGACCATTGTTCGTGAGACGCACCAGGCGGAACAGGCTGCGGACTTCATTGCGTTCGCCACCCGGGCGGAAAACATGGCGGCGCAGGCCAGCCTGATCAGTTACGGCCCGGCCAGGAAGTCTGCTCAGAAAAGGGTAGGCCTGCACACCGATGCGGGGGTGCCCATGCGACCTTATATGCCAACGGCTCCTTCCCATATGGACAACGCGGTTATCCGGGATCACCACTGGGTATTCCCAGACCGTGGATCTCCGGGAGGAGTGGTTTCGGGAGTGGCTGGCGGAATAGTTGTATCCGTTGCCTCCCGGTATCGCTGTTTCTATAATCCGGGGGCGGTCCGCTGCCTGATTGCCGTTTGGCGATCGGAACAACTCCAATAAGAAGGAATTCGTTATGTCGAAACGTCGTACATTTCTGGCTGCCGCTGTGACGGCTACTTTCCTGTTCAGTGGGGCTTCTCACGCCGAGTACAAGGATGAATACACCGTTTCAACAGTTCTCCCGTCTGCCTTTCCCTGGGGCCAGGCGGCTGACAAATGGGTGGAGTTGGTGAGAGAGCGCTCTGACGGGCGCATCAACATGAAGATTTACAGCAACTCCCAGCTGGTCGCCGGCGACCAGACCAAGGAGTTTTCCGCCATGCGTTCCGGGCTGATCGACATGGCGGTTGGTTCTACCATCAACTGGTCGCCCCAAGTGCCGGAACTGAACCTGTTCTCCCTGCCGTTCCTGATGCCCGATTACGCGGCCATTGATGCCATTACCCAGGGTGACGCGGGCGAGGCGATCTTCGCTGCCATCAAGAAGCGCGGTGTTACCCCGCTGGCCTGGGGGGAGAACGGCTTCCGCGAGTTATCCAATTCCAAGCTGACCATTGATGAGCCGGCGGACCTGGACGGCCTGAAGATCCGAGTTGTGGGCTCTCCGCTGTTCCAGGATACATTTACCGCTCTGGGCGCCAACCCCACCCAGATGAGCTGGGCCGACGCAAAGCCCGCCTTGACCACCGGTGCCGTGGATGGGCAGGAAAACCCGCTGTCGGTGTTTGATGTGGCACGTATCGATCAGGTTGGTCAGAAATACCTGACTCGCTGGCACTACATGGCGGATCCGCTGGTGTTTGCCGTCAGCAACCAGGTGTGGGACCAGTTCTCCGAGGAAGATCAGGCCCTGCTGAAGCAGGCGGCGATTGATGCCGGCCAGTGGGAGATCAAAAAATCCCGTGGCGAGGTGGACGCAACTTTGGCGGCCATCAAGGAGCGTGGTGTGGAAGTGACCGAGCTGACGCCGGAACAGCGGGAAGCCTTCAAAGAAGCTACACAGTCCGTTTATGGCAAATGGTCGTCGCGTATTGGCGAAGATCTCATCCAGCAGGCTCAGGACGCGGTAGCTAACCGTAGCCAGTAAGTCAGACCTGTCCCTGCGCCCGCCATTATCGGCGGGCGCCTGTTCCTTAACGGAGTTACCATGCCGTCCCGTTCTCCGAAGTTTCGCCCTGAGGCCTGGCTGGCCACCATTGCGCTGATTGCGATCTGTGGGATCAGCCTGGGAAATGTGATCGTCCGCTATGCGACGGATGCATCCTTTGCTTTTACCGAGGAATTCTCGGTGTTCCTCCTGGTGGTGCTGACTTTTGCCGGGGCGGCGGTGGCTGCACGCCACAACCAACACATCCGCATCGAGTTGGTTGAGCACTACCTTCCACCGTGGGGGCGCAAGTTGGTTTTTGTGGTGCAGTGGCTGGCCGGAGTGACCGTTGTGGGTATTATGACCTGGTTTGGCAGCACGTTCGCCTGGCAGGAATACCAGTGGGAATCCCTATCACCAGGGCTGGGGCTGCCCAACTGGATCTACGTGATCTGGCTGCCGCTATTGTCCGTGGCCATTATCATTCGCATGACCCAAAACCTGGTCGACCGGCTGCGAGGCAAGACAGATCCGGAGGCGATTCATGAGTCCTGATCTGTTGATGATTGCCAGCTTCCTGCTGGCTCTGGTGATTGGCGTACCTGTGGCCATTGCGCTGGGTGTCGGCGGTGTTGTCGGTATTGTGGCTGGACTGCCGCCGGCCATGCTGGGCACATTCGGGACCAACACGTATAACAGCGTTGCCAAATATCCGCTGATTGCTATTCCCCTGTTTATTCTGACGGGTCTGATTTTCGAGCGGGCGGGTGTGGCTGCCAGTCTGGTTCGTTTCGCCCAGGCGATTATTGGCCCCCGGCACGGTGGGCTGACAGTGGTTGCGGTGCTGGTGTGTCTGATCATGGGTGGCATGAGCGGCTCGGGCCCTGCCGATGCGGCAGCGGTGGCGATGGTGATGTTGCCGAGCATGAAGAAGGCGGGGTACCCGCAGCCGTTCTCGGCGTCCCTGATTGCCGCTTCTTCCTCAACGGCGATTCTGATCCCACCCTCCATAGCTCTGATTCTCTATTCCATAGTGGTGCCCGGGGTTGATCTTCGGGCGCTGTTTGCCGCCGGGCTGTTTCCCGGCATCCTGGCGGGCGTGTCCCTGCTGGCGCCAGCATTGTATTTTTCCAGGAAGTATCGTTGGGAAGACCCGGAAACGGTGGAACGCCCGCCGTTATGGTCGAGCTTCAAGGCCGCCCTGCCGGCACTGTTTGCGCCGGTGATCATTCTCGGCGGGCTTCGTTCGGGGCTGTTCACACCCACGGAAGCCGCCGTCGTTGCGGTGACCTACGGGGTGCTTGTCGGTTGCCTGCTGTACCGGAATCTGGGCCTCCGGGACCTGTGGAATCTGATGACCGAAGCGGCCGTTACCTCTGGCGTGGTAATGTTTATCATTGCGCTGGCCGGCATTTTCGCCTGGGCGGGCACCACCTTGGGTACCTTCCAGCATCTGGCTGATGGACTGCTTTCTCTATCCGAGAACGGCTGGGTGCTGCTGGGCCTGGTGATGATTCTGGTACTCATTGCCGGCATGTTGCTGGATGCGATTTCCATCTACCTGATCCTAATCCCCATCGTGCTGCCGTTGATGAATCATTTCGGCTGGAACCCGATCTGGTTTGGCATCCTGCTGGCGATGAACATCGCCATCGGACAGTTCACACCACCGGTTGCCGTTAACCTGATGGTCACCACTCGCATTGCGAATATCCGCCTGGAACACACCATAGGCTGGTCGCTGGTCTTTATTGCGGCCATGGCCTCAAGCCTATTGTTGGTGATGCTGATGCCGGGCATTGCGTTGTGGTTGCCGGAGAAGCTTGGTTATGTGGTTGGTGCCTGGTAAAACCCAAAGGCGACCATAGCGCCAATGACTCAACGGATCGTAGAACAACTGAAACGTATCCAGGGATTGGCAAGATCCCTGGTTATCTACCAAAGGCCAGGCCGGCAGAAACCTCTGCAGGCGCTTTACAGCCAGTTTGTTCACAATGGTGATCTGGTGTTCGACCTTGGCGCGCACCTTGGCGACCGCACAATGGCTTTTGTGGGTCTGGGGGCAACCGTGGTCGCCGTCGAGCCCAATCCGGGCATGATGCTCTGGCTTCGCAGGTTGGTCACTCGCAAGGAGCGCGTTGTATTCCTGACCGAAGCCGTCGGAAGCCAGCCCGGGGCAGCGGAAATGGCCTTGAGCTATCGCACTCCATCCGTGTCGTCGCTTGCCGCTGGTTGGCGGGAGACCCTGAAAACCCGTGCTCCGGGCTTTCGAAAGATCCAATGGGAGCGGGCCATTACGGTGGAGGTAATAACCCTGGATGAAATGATCGCCCGATACGGTGTTCCTGATTTCTGCAAGATTGACGTGGAAGGATTTGAGCCAGAGGTGCTGGCGGGACTGACCTGCCCAGTGCCGGCACTGTCTTTTGAATTTGTATCCGGTGCCCTGGATCAGGCAATCCTATGCCTCAAGGAGCTGGAGCGGTTGGGGGAGTACAAATTCAATGCCATCGAGGGGGAGCAGCGGAGCTTTCTCTGGCCCGCTTGGCAAAGTGCCGACCAGATTCGACGATGGCTGGCGAGCGGCGCCACCGATATTGCCTCCGGTGATCTATACGCGAGACTGGTCAGCAGCTAGCGGGTTTGTTGGGGCGCAGTGACCGTAGCCTGCGGCATTTTGCTTGAGGGCTCTTAAGTCATTCCTGACCCACCACGGATGGCAGATTATGCCGGCACGGGCCACACTTGTTATCGACAGAGAGAAAAGATTTCTTATTGCTCGCACTCAACCAGAGGATTCATAGGAAGAGCGTTCGGGTGAAATTGCGTGAGGAACAGGCAAATCATGGTTGAATCATTCGGTGCAGATTTGATTGAGCAGCTCCGTCGTAATCTTGGCGATGCCTTTCAGGCGGTGTCAGGCGAGAATCTCGACTGGGGAGCGTTGCTGGTAGAGATACTTGGTCAGTTGCTGGTTTCTTTAATCTACCTTGTCGTATTCCTGGGCGTTTATCTGGTTCTGATAACTGTCATCAGGCTGTGTCTGGGTGAGCGGCGAACCAAGACCCCTCTTTACGCCCAGATGCGCAGCGGCCTGCGCTATCTCGCCGGGTTGGGTGCGCTCCTGGTTATCCTTGCGCAATTCGGGGTTTCTCCCGAGGTTCTCAAGGCAATGGCGAGGGCGGGTTTCATGGTCCTCGGTTTCTACGTGGTCTGGGTAATTTTCCGGCGGCTGATCAAGGAAGGCACTTCACGCTATCGAATGGATCCTTCCATCCGGCAACTGGTCGAGAATCTGTTTGCGGTTATCGCCGCAACGCTTGCGGTGGTAACGGTGCTCGCCCAGTTCGGCTTTGATGTGGTGTCTATCATTGCCGGTCTGGGCATCGTCGGTATTGCGGTCGGCTTTGCAGCGCAATCTACGCTCTCCAATTTCATTGCCGGTATCACCTTGCTGATTGAGCGGCCTTTTCGGATCGGTGACTGGGTTACCATCAACGGACAGGAGGGCAAGGTGGTGAAGATTGCCTTGCGAACCACCTGGCTGCGAACCCGGGATAATATCTTCACAATGATCCCAAACGACAGTGTTGCCTCCACGGATATCATCAATTACAGCGCGGAGGGTGTGACACGCCTGAATATTCCGGTGGGAATTGCCTACAAGGAATCTGCGAAGGCGGCGAGGGAAGTCCTTATGCCGGTTTTGCTGTCGCATCCCGAAGTTTTGCAGGGCGCTGGTATGGAACCCCGTGTTCTGCTCAAGAGCCTCGGTGATTCTTCGGTAAACCTTGAAATCAAAGTGTGGATTACGCCTGATAACCTGGATGTGCGGCCCAGAATCATGGCCGATATTCTGGAGCAGATGAAAGAGGCGCTGGACGCAGCCGGTATTGAGATTCCATTCCCTCATCTACAGCTGTTTATTGACGACGCAAAAGGCCTGAAGCCGGTTCTCGAGCCCTTTTACAGACTGCGAGGATGAACGGACAAGCCTCTTATCTATGCCAGTCAAATCTGTTCCGGGACAGCGCGCCCATGAAACGCCGCACCTAGCTTGGCGGTGATCGGGACGACCCGGTCAGGATGCGGGATGTGCTCAAAGCGCAGGAAGATCTGGATTTCTATTTACCAAAAAAGCCCCTGCAGCGCAGGGGCAAAAGACCACAACAATGACGTTGCGTGGAGTGTTCTAGAACTTCACTCGTAAGCCGGTCGTTACCAGAATGATGTCTTTGTACTCTGGCGAATAACAGGTATTGCCAGAGGTGGTGCACCATTCGGCCCGCTCGTGGCTATGGATTTTTGCGCCCGCGTAGGCGTCAAACAGGTCGGTTGGGCTGAACACGTAACCGACGCCAATAACAGACCCTTTCTCGTCGTTTTTATTCCTGTCCCGGGTTTCGCCGTAATGGATGTCGAACGCGTGCGTCCGGTTGGGGCGATACCCCAGCTTTACATAGCGAAACTGTCCAAGCTCTGTATCCGTGGCGTCGAAGGTGTCAGTTGCCTCTTCCGGCGTCAGTTTCTCCGCGCGGTTCACGGCAGCCAGTGACAGGTTCAGGCCGGTGTCACTGTGGAAGTAAGAAACAGAGCCGCCATAGGTGTTCACATCGGGCCCGTCACTGCTCAGGTTGTCGATGTTCTGGGTTGAGCGAGAGTAACCGGCGCCAATCAGCATCCGGCCACCGGGAACCCGCAGGCCGGATTTGACACCCATCTGGAGGATGGAATCCTGGCCGTCGCTGCCGTCATGGCCTGCACTCACGGAAATGGTTACCGGGCCTATTCGCGGAGTGTCGTACCGGATTCGGTTGTGGCGGCCTTCGAAATTGTAATCCCGAATGCTTCCTGAAATGCTGACTTCGTTGCCAAACGGGTTGGCTTCGTCAAAAGGATTGGTTTCCGGGGGCGTTCTGTTCGGCCTTGAGCGGAACGATGCCGGGAAGGGTTCAAGGGCAAACCTGAGTTCACCCCCAATCAGGCTGGGGTTGCGGAAACTGATCACGCCCGTGCCGGAATAGTCACGGCGCCCGGCGTTGTAGGCGGCGCCTTCGCCAAGGCCTACGGTCAGCTTGCCATAGGGCGTATCGAGAAAGGCATCGGTGATCCGCTCATCGACTTCCGGGCCGGTATTCTTCTGGGCGGGATCGACATCATTGGATGCGTTGGCGAATACGCCCACTTCGATCAGTGCACCAGCGGTCCAACCATCGATAATGCGCTGGGTGCCGCCAATATTGAATCGGGTGGGGCTGTTGCGATTGTCCACATGATAGATCTCGGTGTCGGAACCCAGTCCCAGTTCGTTCGCGTTGTAACCGTCTTTCGCGTACATGATCGCCCGGTTGACCTGGCCACCTACTTCCACCTCAAGGGCCGATGCCGGGGATGCTGCAATGCTGAAAACCCCAGCCGCCAGCAGCGTTTTTGAAAACCTCATATTGCCTCCGGTTTTTGTTTTGTACTGATTGCTCAGTGGCGTTTCCTGTGTTGACACCCCTTTTATCGGCTACAGTTGATACCTATGTAAATTGAAAACATTAGATAGATATATGCGTTTTCTGCATCTGATCCGGAGATCAACATGAATATCAAAAAGTTGAGGTGCTTCCGTGCGGTGGTAATTCACGGCTCCTTGGTAGCGGCCGCGGATGTGATGAACCTGAGCCAGCCAGCCACCAGTCGTCTTATCTCGACGCTGGAGGACGAACTGAAGCTCAAGCTGTTCAAGCGGGAAAAGCGCCGTCTGGTACTTACCCCGGAGGGTAAGGAATTTTATCGGGAGGCCGAAAAAATTCTTGCCAATCTTGATGACCTGCCCCGCATCGTGCAGGAGATCAAGGATGGTGGTACTCGCACCCTTCGCATTGTGGCGTTGGCCCGCCTGGCCAACAGCCTCGTTTCGCCGGCGCTTGCCCGTTTCGTGGCGGAAAATCCCGAACAACGTTTCAGTGTAGACGTTCGTGGGCATCGTGATATCGAGCAGTGGGTCGCTGGCAGGCACTACGACATTGCAGTGGCTCTGACCAGGCCTTGTAACCACCCGTCGGTGATCCAGCGGCCCTTCTTTGATACCGATGCCATGGTGATGGTGCCGAAAGGGCATCCGCTGGAGCTGCTCGAATCGGTTACTGCCGAGCAGATGGCGGAACACGACATCATTGCTTTGGCACCGGGACTGCGCCCTCGCTTTCAGATGGAAGAAATCTTCCATTCCGCTGGTGTAGAGCTCTCCTGCAAAATCGAGACAACCTCCAGCGTGCTGGCTTGCCAGATGGTGGTCGAAGGGCTGGGGGTAACCATTATTGACCGGCTGGCAGCATTGGCGGTGGACGAGAGCCGATACAGCCTGTTGCCACTGAACCCCTCCTACAGACTGCAGTTTGTTCTGCTTTTTCCGCCGGGCTTTGAAGAGACACCAGCGACCAAGAGCCTGGTTCGTTGCCTGAGTGACCAGGTTAGTGAGTCTCTGGGTGAACATGCCGTGATGACAGGCGACGCTGACTAAGGATGCATTAATTGCATAGAAATATGACTTATATTCAATTTTAAAATCAATTCACCCTACCTAGACTGGCCTCATTCAATGATCGCCCGTCGATGAACCTTGCCAGGGTGGGCTGATCAGATTCTCCAAATAATGACAATCAGGAGGAGAGATGAGGACCCGGACCCCGGCGCCATTCAAGAATCGACTGATAAGCGCGGTCGTCGCTGGCCTGCTGCCGGTGTGCGCAAGCGCGGGCAAGGATGACAATACGCTGGTGGTTGCGTTTGAAAAGCCACTGACCACCGTGGACCGTTTGTACTCGATCCAGCGCGAAGGCCTGATTCTTTCCCGCCTGACCGACGACGGTCTGTTCTACGTGAACCCCGACTCCCTCGAGTTTGAGCCACTGGCCGCTGAATCCTATGAATGGGTCGACGAAACCACGCTGGATGTCACCGTTCGGGATGATGTGCATTTCCACGATGGCAGCAAACTGACTGCCGATGATGTGGTTTATACCTTTGAGTGGGTGCTAGATGAAGAGTCAGACACCAGCCGTGGGCCGGTGATTCAGTCGTGGCTTGAGAGTGTCGAGAAAACCGGGCCTCGAACGGTGCGCTTTAACCTTCATCTACCTTATCCAATGGCGCTGCGGGACATGGCGATCAGTATTCCGGTGCGCAAGGAAGGTACATACGAGGGCGCCGATGGCATGGATAACGCAGCCGAAGATCGGCCGCTCAACGGCATTGGCCCCTACAGGATCAAAGAGTTCAGCGCAGGCCGCGAAATCGTTATCGAGCGGTTCGAGGATTACTATCAGGCCAGCCCGAAAGCCAATCCGGCCATTGAAACCATGGTGTTCCGGGTGATTCCCGACCAGGGAACCCAGCAGGCAGAGCTGCTCAGCGGCGGTATCGACATGATGATGGGCGTGCCACCGGATGTGGCCGATAACATCAGCCACCTTCCGGGCGTGGAACGTAAGGAAGGCAACGATATCCGCATTGGCTACATTACCCTGGACGCTGCCGGCTTTTCAGACCCGGACAGCCCGTTTACCAACCTGAAGGTACGCCGGGCAATCAATCACGCCATCAACCGCGAGGAGATCACCCGTTACCTGGTGCGAGGAAGCGCGGAGGTGGTTCCCTACGCCTGTCACCCGCGGCAGTTTGGCTGCAATGCGGACGGGCCTGTCTATCCCTACAACCCTGAAAAGGCGAAACAGCTCCTTGAAGAGGCCGGCTACCCCAACGGCTTTTCCTTCAAGCTCTGGGCCTACCGCGAGAAGATCATTGCCGAGGCAGTGGTGAGCGACCTGAAGGCTATCGGTCTGGACGTTGATCTGCGGTTTGTGAAGCTTAATGTGTTCGCCAAAGTGCGGAACGACAAAGATATGGAAGCCTTCTTCGCCTCCTATGGCAGTGGCGGTACTGCCGATGCCTCTGCCTCCACCGGGGTCCATTTTGCCGCTGGTTCTGCCCGCAACTACACCGATGACAAAGAACTGGCGGAAACCGTATTGGCGGCAGAACGCACCATTGATCGCCGCCAACGCGAACGCCTGTACCGGGAGGCCCTGAATCGCATCGCCGAACAGGCCTACTGGGTTCCAATGTTTTCCTATAGCCAAAACTACCTGCTGTCGCCGGGGCTTGAGTTCCCGGTTCCCAAAGACGGCGTTCCACGTTTCTGGCAAGCCAGCTGGAGCGACCAATAATGCTTAACTATATCCTTCGACGCGGGCTGATGGCCCTGCTGGTAGCGCTTACCGTGTCTTTTGGCACCTTCGCACTGTTCCACTTCGCAACGGATCCGGCCCAGACCATTGCCGGTGAAGATGCGCCCCAGGAGATGGTTGACGACATCCGCGAGCAGTACGGCTTTGATCGGCCCGTATCTGTCCAGTACGGGGATTGGCTGGGCAGTGCCCTTCAGGGTGATTTTGGCCAGAGCTACTTCTGGAAGCAGCCAGTGGTCGAGCTGATCAAGGAGCACGCCAAAGTCACCATTGTGCTGGCGCTTTCGGCATTGGGTGTCACCATCCTGATTGCCCTCCCGCTGGGGATCAGTGCCGCCCTGAAGCCCAACAGTTGGGTTGACCGTTTTGCACTATCGACGGCGGTATCGGCCCAGGCCATTCCGAACTTCTGGCTGGGCCTGATGCTGATCATCCTGTTTTCGGTGACCTTTCCCATCTTCCCGGTGTCTGGCGATGCCACCTGGAAACACTACGTACTGCCTGCCCTGGTGCTTGGCGCCAGTTCGGTTCCCGCGGTGATGCGTCTGACCCGAACGGGGCTGCTGGACGTGCTCTCCTCGGATTACATTCGCACCGCTCGCGCCAAGGGCTTCGTGGGTTACCGGCTGATTCTTCAACAGGCCATGCGCAACGCGTTGTTGCCCATCGTCAGTGTGTTGGCGGTGCAGCTTGGCCACAAGCTGGGTGGTTCGGTGGTCACCGAATCAGTATTCAGCATGAATGGCCTCGGCCGCCTTGCCGTGGAGTCCATTTTCAACTCGGACATTCCAACGGTTCAGTCTCTGATCCTGATCTTTGTACTGACTTTTGTACTGCTCACGCTGGCGGCTGATCTGATCAACGCCTGGCTTGACCCACGGATTCGGATGGGGTGAACCATGACTGCTAGAAACACTATGAATCCGTCTGAACTGACCGCCGACGAATCTCGCATCGATTCGGAAGAGGCGGGCCTTGGCCTGAGTCCGACCATGGCCGCCCTGAAGCGTGCCCGCAGCCATTACGGCCTGAAAATTGGTTTCGGCATTCTGCTGGTGATGGCTGTGTTTGCCCTGTTTGCTCCCTGGCTGGCGCCCCACGATCCATACCTTCAGAACCTGCCGATGCGCATGTTGCCACCGGTCTGGGTTGAGGGTGGCAGTTGGGAATACCTTCTGGGTACTGATCATCTTGGCCGGGATTACCTCAGCCGAATCATCTACGGCGCGCGTATTTCCATGACCATCGGCATAGGTGCCGCCACCATCGGCATGATCATAGGTGTCACTCTTGGTCTCATCGCGGGATACTTCGGTGGCTGGCTGGACCAGGCAGTGAACTTCCTGGTGACCTGCCAGCTGGCGGTACCCAGCCTGCTGCTGATCATGGCGCTGGTGTTCGTAATCGGCCAGTCAATCACGGTGGTGATCTTTGTGATTGGTGCGACCCACTGGGTGTTCTATCTGGTGGTTACACGGTCGGCGACGCTCCGGCTGCGCGAGCTGGACTTTGTTGCAGCCGCACAAGCCATGGGGTGCAGCAAGTTCCAGATTGCGGTCAAGGAGGTGCTGCCGAACCTGGTGAACCAGATCATGGTGATTTTCACCCTCGAGGTGGCTGTGGCCATCCTGAACGAGGCCACCCTGTCATTTCTCGGCCTTGGTATTCCGTCGCCCATTCCGTCCTGGGGCCTGATGATCGCCGAAGGCAAGCAGGCGATGTTCTTCCAGCCATGGCTGGTCATCCTGCCAGGCATCTCACTGTTCATTCTCGTTATTGCCATCAACCTGCTGGGCGATGGTGTGCGGGACGTGACCGTTACCAATCGGAGGAATTGATATGAGCACGGCATCCATTCTGGATATCCAGGATCTGTCAGTCGATATTCCGACCGATTCCAGTACGCTGCACGCGGTTCGTGGTATCAGCCTGGAACTCAATCGCGGGGAAACCCTGGGTATTGTGGGTGAGTCCGGCTCCGGCAAATCCATGACCGCACTTGCGTTGATGAACCTTTTGCCACCCGCCGCAAGACGCCAGGCCTCCTGTATCGACTTCGATGGCAGTGACCTGACTCACGCCACCGAGCGGGAGTTGGCCAGCAAGATCCGGGGCCAGCGTATCGGCATGATTTTCCAGGAGCCGATGACCAGTCTGAACCCGGTGTACTCCATCGGACGGCAACTGAAGGAAACCATGACTCTGCACCGCAAGGTGTCAGATTCCGAGGCAGAGAAAAGGGCGATCTACCTGCTGGAGAGGGTTGGCCTGCCCGATCCGGCCAGCCGTCTCAAGCAGTACCCCCATGAACTCTCCGGAGGTCAGCGCCAGAGAGTGATGATCGCCATGGCCCTGATGAACGAGCCGGAACTGCTGATTGCCGACGAGCCCACGACGGCTCTGGATGTGACCATCCAGGCCCAGATCCTGCACCTGCTCCGGGATCTTCAGCGGGAGTTCGGCATGTCCATGATTCTGATTACCCATGACCTGGGTGTGGTGTCGCGGGCCGCTGACAACATAGCGGTTATGTACGCCGGCGATATCGTCGAAACCGGCAAGACGGCAGAGGTGCTGGAAAACCCGCGCCATCCCTACACCAAAGAGTTACTGGAGTGTGTGCCAGGGTACCGGGGGAAAAGCCAGCAACGGCTTGGGGCGATTCCGGGTATTGTTCCTGCCATGACCGGCGAGATCTCGGGCTGCGCCTTTGCTTCCCGCTGCCCGAGGGCAGCAGACGTTTGCACAACAACGAATCCGCCAACGAAGAAGCTCCATGAGGGCAGGTACTTTGTGTGCCATGAGCCTGAAACTGAGCAAGGCGAGGGGACGGCGGAGCGGCCAGTTGGCAGCGAAAGAATCGGAAAAAACCACAGTCGCGGGGCAGAAGCCATTCTGGCGGTGGAACATGTCAGCTGTACCTTTTCGGTACGCAGGGGGCTGTTCGGAAAACGCAAACCGCTGCAGGCACTGGATGATGTCAGCCTGACCCTGAACAAGGGGGAGGTCCTGGCTCTGGTGGGCGAGTCAGGCTGCGGCAAAACAACACTGACCCGAACCATCATGGGACTTCAGGCGCCGTCGACCGGCTCGGTATCACTCAACGGCCAGCGCATTGGAAATCTTCCGCCCATGGAACGGGCCCGCATGATCCAGCCCATTTTCCAGGATCCCTATTCGTCGCTGAACCCCCGGAAAACCATTGGCGAGATCATCGCAAAGCCACTGGTGGTGCACGGTATTGGATCCTCCCACGAGCAACACAAGAGGGTCCGGGACATGATGGAGCTGGTTGGCCTGCCGTCACGGGTGTTCAACAGCTATCCCGACCAGCTCTCCGGGGGCCAGCGGCAGCGTGCGGCCATTGGTCGTGCGCTGATCCTGAATCCGGAAGTGGTGATCTGCGATGAGCCTACCTCGGCTTTGGATGTTTCGGTACAGGCGCAGATCCTCAACCTGCTGTTGGACCTGCGGGACGAGCTGGACCTGACCTATCTGTTCGTTACCCACAACCTTTCCGTGGTTCAGCACATGGCGGATCGGGTGGCGGTGATGTACCTGGGCGAAATTGTCGAATGCGGCGAACGTGACCAGGTTATGTCCAGCCCGAAGCACCCTTATACCCACGCGCTGATGGATTCAGCGCTGAGCATCTCGCCGGGAGAAAGCGTACCGGATCCCGGATTGTCCGGAGATTTCCCGAATCCGATGAATCGTCCAGGCGGATGTCCGTTCCACCCACGTTGCCCCATTGCTGAACAGCAATGCCGCGAAGAGGCCCCGGGGCCCGAACTCATCGACAACACGCTGGTTCAGTGCTGGAAAGCGAAAACTGCCGGCAGCCAGCTTAAATCCTGATCCAGACAACAACACAGAGGACCTGCGCAATGAAACTCATCGCCATATTTCTAGTAGGACTCATGTCAGTCCTCTCCGGTTGTGCCTCGGTGCAACCCGGTAGTGCGGCATACAGCGAAGAATCTGAATCTGACCTCTTTCAGCCGGAAACCTTTGAGAGCTACGGTTCTTTCGTGGTTTCCGCTGGCACCGACGCCAAGCCGGTGGATATGCGGCTCTGGTATTCGCGACCTGATCAGATCAAACCCGACACACGGGTCATCATGGTGATGCACGGTGGTCGTCGGGACGCGGACAAATACCGTGATTACTGGGGTGCTTACGCAAAACAATACGGCGTTCTCATCGTTGCGCCGGAAATCTCAGACCAGGACTTTCCCACGGGCTGGGGGTATCAGACCGGCAACTGGGTAACGCCGGATTCTGACTCTACCGACGAAACCAAGGGTCAGCGGGTGCCCGTGGAGCAGACCTCGTTTGCCGCCTTCGAACGTGCCTTCGATGAGCTGAAAAAACACTTCAACCTGGATGCCGAAACCTACGATATCTGGGGCCATGGCAGTGGAGCCCAGTTCGTTACCCGCATGATCATGCTGTACCCGCAGGCCCGCATAGGCACGGGCATCGCCGCTAATTCAGGCACCTACACCTTCCCGGACTGGACCTTGCCCCTGCGTTACGGGCTGAAGAACACGGGCGTTGAACCAGAGGACCTCAAAGCCTCCTACAAGCACCATTTGGTGATCATGCTGGGCACCGACGATGACGATACCTCTCACCGTCTGCTGAGCCAGCTTGAAATTGCCAAGGCCCAGGGCGCGCACCGCCTGGAAAAGGGCAAGAACTTTTACCGGGTGAACAGGGAGCAGGCCGAAAAGCTGAACACGGAATACAACTGGGAGCTGGAAACCGTCTACGGCATTGGTCACAGCGGCAGAAAAATGTCGGAAGCGGGGGCCGAATACTTACTGGAAGGGAAGACCGAGGAGCCGCTGTTCACTGACGATCTGCAGGTGAACGAATCCTACCGCTCGGACGATGATTCCGGCGATGAAAACGAACTGCTGAAAGGGTCAGACGACGGTGAAGAATCTCCGTTTTGAAGACACCCCACTATGAGCGAAGGGACCACTATGGAACAGCAAATGCCCCGATCGATTGTACGCCTTGCGCATGGTCGGCTTAGCTACCTGGAAAACGGCAGCGGTACGCCGGTGCTCTTCCTTCACGGCCTCAATGGCAACGGATCGAGCTGGGTTGATCAGTTGTCGGCCCTGGCAACGTCAATGAAGATGTGGGCGTGGGATGCGCCCGGGTATGGCCAATCCGACGTGGCTGGTGACTCCGTAACGGATCTTGCTAAAGTCGCTATCGAGTTTCTTGAGACCTGCACCGACGGCCCGGTCAATCTGGTCGGGCATTCCATGGGAGGGTTGGTGGCGATGAAAATAGCCATCATGGAACCGGAGATCGTGAAGCGACTGGTTCTCTCCTGCACCCACCCGGGCCACGGTTTGACGGACGGTGCCAATGAACGTTATCAGCGCCGGTTGCGTGAACTGGAAGAGTTGCCCAGGGAGGAATACGGCAGGCGACGCGCCAAGGGTATGTTGCCGGATGAAACCAGCGAGGAACTGTTCGAGCGGGTTGCAGCCATTGCTGCCGAATCCAGGCCGGATGGTGTTGTGAATGCGGCCTGGGCCATCCAGACCGCCAACCTGATTCCTGAGCTGGCAAAAATAAAGGCAAAAACTCTGGTGATCACCTGCGACAAGGATTCGGTGGCGCCCCTGACAAAGGCTGAGCCCTTGCTGGCCCATATTCCGGATGTCCAACACGTGGAACTGAGCGGCTTGGGCCACGCGCCTTACCTGGAAGACGCAAGGCGCTTTAACGAGGTTGTTTCGGATTTCCTTTTGAATAGGTGACAGCCTGACCTTCAGGCGAAGTCGTAATCGCCGCCTTTCTCCAATGCCTTCTGATAAGCCGGTCTGGCGTGAACCCGTTTCACCCAGCCGGTGATATGGGGGCGGTTCCTGCCGACGATACCCCTGGCTACCGAGGCCTCGAGCGGAAAGCTCATCTGGATATCTGCCGCGCTCAGTTTGTCACCCAGGAACCAGGTATTCTTCGCCAGGTGGTCTTCCACAAAATCCAGATGGGTTTTGATCATCGGGCCAATGAAGATTTCATTGGTTTTGTCAGAAATGCCTTTGGCGACCGGTTTAATAAAGAACGGCATCGGGCTCGTTTTGACTTTCTCAAACACCAGACGCATGACCAGCGGCGGCATCAGGGAGCCTTCTGCATAGTGCAGCCAGTAGGTGTAGTCGAGCCAGGCCTGGCCGCCGCTTTCGGGCAACATGGTGTCTTTGCCGTAGGTGTGGGCCAGGTACTCGATAATGGCGCCGGATTCGGCCACCACCAGATCGCCGTCGGTAATCACCGGAGATTTGCCCAGAGGATGCACCTTTTTGAGGCTTTCCGGTGCCAGCATGGTTTTGGGATCACGCTGGTAGTGCTTGATCTCGTAGGGCACACCCAGCTCTTCCAGCATCCAGAGGACGCGTTGTGAGCGGGAATTGTTCAGGTGGTGAACTGTAATCATGCGCAAGCTCCGTTCGCTTTGAAAAATGATCGGGTGTGAAGAGTAGGCTTCAAAGAGCGTTTTGGTTCACCGCTGAGGGCGATTGAGAGCCCATTGAGAGGCTAATGCCGATTGCGCACCGCAAAGCCGTGGCGTTTCAGCTCTTTGAGAATCTCCGGCACCTTGAAGGGCATTAATGTCCGGGTTGTTTTCAGAAGGCTGATGGCAACGTGCATCCGCTTGTACCAGAGCACCTGACGGATCTTTTTCTTCATGGGGTGATAGCCTTCCAGGTACAGCTCATCAATACGGTCTGCGTTGTTGGTGAGACTGTAGCTGCTCAGGTCCAGTGCTACGGCTATATCGGCGTTTTTCAGCTGTTTGCGGGTGTTGAAGTCGATACCAATATTGATGGCATTGGTGATGACATCGAAGGTGTTGTCAGGCTTCGGGTAGCGGCTGACATGGCTCAGGTCGACGGCGACCGTGATACCGGCGCCCATTTTTGCCAGTGGCGAAATCGGTACGTTCTCAACCAGCCCGCCGTCCACCAGAGTCCGCCCGTCAATTTCGACCGGTACAAACAGGCCGGGTACCGCCATAGACGCGCAGACAACGTCCGCCAGATTGCCTTCCCGGAAAATCAGCTGCTCGCCGGTCTCGATATCCGTGGCGCAGATGGCCAGCGGAATGTCGGCGTCTTCGATCCGGACATCCCCCAGGTCACGGTGGATCATCTCGCGAACGGTATTGGTGCTGAAAAGCCCGCCACGCTCGAAGGTAAAATTGATGATTTTCGACAGGTTCAGCGTAGAGCAAATGCTGAGGATGGACTCAGCCGGGCGGCCGAAGGCGTGGTAGCTTGCGATGAGGGCGCCTGCGCTGGTGCCCGATATGCAATGTATCTTGATCTGCTCTTCCTCAAACGCCTTCAGCACACCAATGTGTGCAATGCCCTTGGCAGCGCCACCCCCCAGAGCCAGGCCGATACGGGTGTTAAAAGGATTAAGTTTCATGGGCGCGAACCTTCGAGCGTTGCCGGGGCATAGAGTCGGTCAAGTTTAACAGAGTTGGAGAGTCGCTCCTTCGAATAAGGACTCAAAAATGGCAAAGCTTCTTTCCATATCCTGCAATTTCCGCTTTTTGGCGGTGTGTTGGAAATTTCGATTCTTAGAGTTCAAACTATTGATGTGGCACTTAGAGAGGTAAATTTTCCAACCGACTGCCGGCGTCTGCAGTCAAAGGAGCCCTCACTATGGGTGACGTTGTGAAAGATGATTATCAGACCGACTACGTGGCCGGTCAGGATAATATCGAGAAATTCGGATTTGATATCCACAATATCGTGTTTCCCTTAACCGCAGTACTGATCGTTGCGTTTGTCGTTGGAACACTGATATTTCCTGCTGGTGCAAAGGAACTGCTTGATGGCGCCAAGAACGGTGCAATCGCTATCTTCGACTGGGGCTTTCTGCTCAGCGCAAACCTGTTTGTTATCTGCTGCCTGGCGCTGATTTTCATGCCTGTGGGCAAAATTCGGATTGGCGGTATCGATGCCAAACCTGAATTCTCGTTGCTGTCATGGTTTGCCATGCTGTTCGCTGCCGGCATGGGGATAGGTTTGATGTTCTGGTCGGTGGCCGAACCGGTAGCCTATTACACTGACTGGTATGGAACGCCTCTGGGGGTTGAACCAAACACCGAAGAAGGCGCTCGGCTAGCGATGGGCGCGACCATGTACCACTGGGGTCTGCACCCCTGGGCGATTTATGCCATTGTCGGGCTCTCATTGTCCTTCTTTGCTTTCAACAAAGGCCTACCATTAACCATTCGCTCTGCTTTCTTTCCAATTCTTGGCGACAAGGTGTGGGGCACGCCAGGAAACATCATCGATATAGTGGCCGTGCTGGCGACGATTTTTGGTCTTGCCACCTCTCTGGGCTTTGGTGCCCAGCAGGCCGCATCGGGGCTTGCCTACCTGTTTGATATCGAGGGAGGTCTTAACGTTCAGGTGGGCGTGATTGCGGGCGTCACCGCGGTTGCGACACTCTCTGTCATTCGTGGCATTCATGGCGGCGTTCGGATTCTGAGTAACGCCAACATGATAATGGCCGGGCTGCTGCTCCTGTTCGTGATGTTCGCAGGGCCCACGCTCGCCATCTTTCAGTGGCTTTGGGATACATCGGTCTCCTACGCCTCTAATATGTTTGCGCTCAGTAATCCATTCGGTCGCGAAGAGGATTCAACCTGGTTCCACGGCTGGACGGTTTTCTATTGGGCCTGGTGGATTTCCTGGTCACCGTTCGTCGGAATGTTTATCGCCAGGGTTTCCCATGGCCGGACGGTGCGCGAATTCGTGATGGCGGTGCTGATCATTCCAACCATAATCACTGTGTTCTGGATGAGCACGTTCGGAGGCAGCGCGCTTCATCAGGTGCAGAACGATATTGGTGTGCTGGCGTCTGACGGGATAACTGAGGTGTCGCTGGCCATGTTCCAGGCACTGGATAATATTCCCCTGACGGCAATTACCTCGTTTATCGGCATTGCCCTGGTGTTGACCTTCTTCGTAACATCCTCGGATTCCGGTTCGCTTGTCATCGATAGTATTACTTCCGGTGGCAAGACGGACGCACCGACAGCTCAGCGGATTTTCTGGGCAGTTACCGAGGGGGCA
Organism: uncultured Marinobacter sp.; assembly: GCF_913055835.1. GTDB lineage: Bacteria > Pseudomonadota > Gammaproteobacteria > Pseudomonadales > Oleiphilaceae > Marinobacter. The sequence goes on from NZ_CAJXKQ010000001.1 coordinate 32,245, forward strand.
ATTGCTGCCGTGCTTCTGTTTGTAGGTGGTGAACAGGCGCTGAATGCCCTGCAGGCCGGCGCTGTGAGTGTCGGGCTGCCATTCACGATAGTGCTACTGGTGATGACCTACAGCCTGTTCAAAGGCCTTCATCACGAACGCCGCTTGCTGATCGCGGAAGGCAAGATGTAGAGGCACGCTGATCGCAGCCATATTCCGTGCGACTTTAAAGGCCCCTCATCGAGGGGCCTTTGTATTTTCAGGAGTCTGCCCCCATGTAGGTGTGGTACAGGCCAAATAACAGGAGATCAGCAATGACGGCACCAACCCTTAAGGAACAACTGAACAGCGCGGTAAAAGAAGCAATGCGTAACAAGGACAAAACCCGTCTGGTTACCTTGCGTATGGCCCAGTCTGCGGTGAAGCAGATCGAGATTGATGAACGCCGCGAGCTCAACGACGAGGATGTTCTGAAGGTGCTGGACAAGATGCTTAAACAGCGCCGCGACGCCGCGAGTCAGTATGATGATGCCGGCCGAGAGGAACTGGGTGACAAAGAGCGCGCCGAAATGGTGATCATCGAGGAGTTCATGCCCGCGGCCCTGAACGAGGATGACCTGGATGGATTGATCCGGATGGCGATCAGTGCAACCGACGCCCAGGGAATGCAGGACATGGGGAAAGTGATGAACGAGCTAAAACCCCAGGTACTTGGCCGGGTTGAGATGGGCCATCTGAGCAAGAAGGTGAGAGCCGCTCTGGCGGGGTGAGCTTGCGCTTTTATATTTGCTCTCGGAAGCGAATGACTTTCTTACCAATCAAGCCTGAGGCTGGCCAGTAGTGCCTCACCCAGGCTCAGATTCACGGTGCCCGTGTTCAGGTCCTTGTATTGGACGCGGGTATCGATGCTGGCGCCGATGCCAATAGTCACTCCCGGCCACGCCCCGCCTCCGTCGTAGGCCCGGTATTCAAGTTCCGTTCTCCACTCCCGCAGATACAATGCACTCTCAACGTCTCTGTCCTTGTCCAACGTGGCCCAACGATCCCCGTTTCGTTCCAACCGAAATGCCCAGCGCTGGCCAGGGCTCTGCCATTGCAGTAAAACCGGCAGGTCGAGCAGCCAATGCCCGTTTTCATTGCGTTGATGCCAGCGGACTCGGGGAAGCCAGCGGAAGGATCCGAATCGATGGTCGCCGCCTATCCCGAAGCTCAAGGGGCTTGTTTCGTCCATCGCCCGGAACATTGCAATGCGGCCATTCAGCACGTCACTGTGAAAGTCTTGGTACTTGAACATGTTGGAAGTGCCGGCAACGCCGGCCTGCGCTTCCAGGCGGTAAAGCCCGAGCTGCCATTCACCACCGAAGGTTAACCGATGCAGGTGCCCGTTGTGGGCCGGGTCGCCGGCGCGGATGCGCAGTGGCTGATAATCGTAATCGATGCCGAAGGTGCTGACAGAGCCCTGTTTCTGCCAGCCAAGCCCTCGCTGCGAGCGGGTCACCTCGCTGGCAGAGGGCAGATTCCCAGGCCAGTCGTACGGCTGCCATTGGCGATAGAGCAGGTAAAAACTGTTTGAGGCCTGCGCCGCGCATGGCAGAGCGAGGGTGGCAATAAGAAGCGGGCCCAGAAGGAAAAACCGGAATCTGGCCAGGTTCCTGATTCGGTGCCAACGCCCTGTATTCACGATGCGTCGCCTCTTGCCAAGCCTGTGAATTGTGCGATCTATGCCCTACTATTTTAGCGTCAGATTTTTCTGTCGCAGGGATTTTCTGGAGCCTATGTCCGACAAAGAGCTACGCACCCGATCCGACAAAAAGGCGATTGATCAGTTTATCAACGAGGTCCGGACGCTCCCCAAGCAGGGCGGCGGGCAGGGGCGGCTGATTTTCGCGCTGGATGCCACCGCAAGCCGGGAGGCAACCTGGGATCAGGCCTGTCATCTGCAGAGCGAGCTATTCATGGCAACCCGCGATCTGGGCGGGTTGGCTATTCAGCTCTGTTACTATCGTGGGTACGGTGAGTTCAAGGCCACGAGGTTCGTGAACGAGACCGGGCAATTGCTGGACCTGATGAACGGCGTCTCCTGCCTCGGTGGGCGCACCCAGATCAGCCGGATATTGGCCCATGCGGTGAAAGAAACCCGCGCCAAGCCCGTCAAGGCGGTGGTGTTTATCGGTGACTGTTGCGAGGAACCGGTGGACGAGCTCTGTCACACCGCGGGGGAATTGGGAATGCTTCGCACACCGGTGTTCATGTTTCATGAGGGGCATGATGCCCATGCCCGGGCGGTGTTCCAGCAGGTGAGTAAACTCTCTGGAGGCGCATACGCGCCCTTTGATCGTAACAGTCCCCAAGTTTTGAAGGATCTTATGGCGGCGGTTGCGGTCTATGCTTCCGGGGGAGCCAAGGCTCTGCAGGACTTTTCAAGCCGCAGCTCTTCGGAAGTGAAGCGCCTGACGAAGCAGATCCGATAGTGCTTCGGGAAATCCATTCAAGGGCCGGTGCGCCCGGGGTATCTGAGTGCCGTTAACGCTTGTTGCCATCGTTGTCGCGGTTGTTGCCTGGGTGTGGTTGCGCAATCAGCCGGCCAGCCAACGTAATGCAGCCATTCTTAAACTCGCTTTGTTGGTCGGTATCGGGATCGTGGTCGTTCTGGCCGTAACCGGGCGCCTGCATTTTGTGTTCGCCGGGTTGGCGTTTCTGTATCCGCTATTGCGTCGCATGCTGCCGTCTTTGTTGCGTGGTGGGCTGGGTGGCATGGCTGGCGGAGCCCAAGCCAAAGCTGGAAATCAATCTCATGTGTCCAGTGACATCCTGGAAATGACTCTGGACCACGATTCCGGAACCATGAGCGGCAGGGTCATCAAGGGGCCCATGGAAGGCCGCGAGCTGGCGGATTTGGGCGAGAACGAGTTCCTTGAACTGCTGCGTTATTGCCGGGCGCAGGACGAAGACTCAGCCCGGCTCCTGGAAAGTTATCTGGATCGCCGGTTCGGTGATTCCTGGCGACAGGACGATGAGGCGGCCTCGGAAGATAGGCAGACTGGCAGCAATGGCAACGCGGGAGGCCCTCTGACCGAAAGCGAAGCACTGGATATCCTTGGGCTCGAGCCTGGAGCAAGTCGTGACGAGATCATCAAGGCCCATCGACGGATGATGCAGAAACTCCACCCGGATCATGGTGGCAGCAATTACCTGGCAGCGCGTATTAACGAAGCCAAGGAATGCCTGTTGAGCTGACCTGCTTAACAGAACGGTGGAGACTCTGACTGATAATTACTGGCCGCTACGTGGCGATTACTGCCCCTGGCAGAGTATTTCAGGGTGCAGTCAAGGCAAAGCTCAGCAGCCACCTGTTACCGCTTTCGATTCTGGAAACCCTGTGCTGGTAAAGATCCGGACGGAAAAGATACAGTCGGCCGAAAAGGTTAAAGATGTTTTTCTCGCAGATGAATTCCCCACCGGCTTTGGGCTTGGCTAAAACACAATTAAGTTTGTAAAGTCGGCCCTCTGAGACCATGTCCACGTGCGGCCCTACCTTGTGGCCCTGTGGATATCGGACCAGGTATATATTCAGGCGTCTGGAATGAAAGAGAATGCGGGTTTTGACTTTTGCAGGCATGGTCGTAGCATAGGCTCTTGCAGAATCACTGGAAGAAGTTTGCGCGCTCCCCGGGCGGTTGGTCAATTCGCAGCGGGAAATCGCTTCTTCCATGATGAGGGTTTGAGCTGATGGCCAGGGGATCAGGCGCTCGCAAACTTGTGCGATGGTTGTCGCTGCTATGCGTTGGCGCTATCGTGCTGATCCTGTTGGTTGTTCTGGTCTTTCGGTTCGTGAATCCGCCGACTTCGGCCTTCATGCTGGGTTATCAGCTCCAGAGTACCGGCAAATCCCTCGCCCACGAATGGGTGCCCATGCGTGAGATCTCTGCCTGGATGCCGTTGGCGGTGGTTGCCAGCGAGGATCAGCGATTCCCGCATCATGTGGGCGTGGATTTTGAGGCCATCCGTCAGGCTCTCTCCGAATACAGGGCGGGCGAGGGGCTCAGAGGGGCGAGCACCATCACCCAGCAAACGGCCAAGAACCTCTTTCTCTGGAACGGGCGTAGTTTTATCCGCAAGGCCATCGAGGCGGGTTTGGCTCTTGTTATAGACGGCCTCTGGCCAAAACAACGGGTGCTGGAAGTTTATCTGAACATTGCTGAGTTTGGTCCCGGCATCTATGGTGTCGAAGCTGCCAGCCAGGCCTATTTCGGCAAGCCAGCCCGTCATCTCACGCAGTACCAGTCGGCCGTACTTGCGGCCGTCCTTCCGAATCCCAAAGTGTTGCGTGTCAACTCACCATCCTCATACGTGCTGGAAAGAGTGGCTTGGATTCAAGGTCAGATGGCGCAACTTGGCCCCGGATACCTGCGCAATCTGTAGTCTGGCCGAGACCAGCGGCTTGAAAGCCGTTGAGCAAATCAATCGCTCTGTTTCAGGCCCATTTCCCAGAAATCGATTTCAAGCCGGGTGGCGTCGCTGAAGATCCGGGTCAGTTCCTTGAAGCGGGCAGGGGAGACATCGGCCAGGCGTTCGTTGAGCCAGTCAATCTCGGCCTGCATGGCTCCCTGGAACTCCGCGCTTTCATACATGGCGATCCAGGCATCATAGGGATTGCCGTCGCCCCGGACAGTCTCTGCGCGGCTGTTGAGCCAGTTGGCGATTTCACCGTAGCCCACCATGCACGGCGACAGGGCGACGTGCAGGTCCAGAAGGTCGCCCCGGTTGCCGGTATCCAGAACGTAGCGTGTGTAGGCCAATGTGGCCCGGGCTTCCGGCAGATCGGCCAGCTCTTGTTCGGAAATGCCCCATTCCTTGCAGTAGCTGACGTGCAGGTCCAGCTCGACATCCACGATGGCCTGCAACCCCTCCTTGGCTTGCCGAAGGTCCGACAGAGTTGGGCTTTTGTAAGCGGCCAGGGCAAAGGCACGGGCAAACTGGATCAGGAACAGGTAGTCCTGCTTGAGGTAATGCTGGAACGCCTCGGGCGCCAGCGACGCATTGCCCAGCTGCTGCACGAAGCTGTGTTGGATGTACGCCTGCCATTCACTGTGGCAGCTCTTTTTCAGGTCTTCGAACTGATAAGGCATGCTTGCTCCTGAAGTGCGGTGGCTCAGTAACAGGAATTGGGGGATGAGTCCGGGTTGATTTCGCCGGCGACTTCTTCCGGGTCAATGCCGTGACTGGTCAGCACTTCCCGTACGAAGTTCACCTGGGCGAGGATTCTGTCAGCATCATCCCCGTATTCAAACCGGTTGATCTCGACCGGCTGGGGCATGAAGGTAAAGGCGGTTTTCAGTGCGGTGAGTGTATCTTCATCGGCCATTGGCATACTCCTCATGCGGTTTGAGTGGCTCATGAGGAGTATACGCAAGTCTTCCTGTAAAGAACGATAGGTCTGGCCTTGAACCAGCCCTAATGCCGCCGGTATGGCCTGTTCAGGCTTTCCTGCGGCTTGATGCCACCAGTGAGCCCAGCACCACAAGCACTGCTGCCAGGGGCAGCCGCCAGTCCGGCGCTGCGATTCCGGCCAGCACCAGGAAAAGGGCGGCGAGCACGGGCACCGCATAGGCGAGGCTTCCCACCAGTGCCGTGGGCCCCTTCCGAAGGGCCAGATCCCAGGCCACCATGGCCAGTCCGTATGGCCCCAGACCGAGTGCGACACCAGCCACAAGCGCGGTGCCTGAAGGCAGTGCATGGGCAGAGCCGGATACGGTGTCCGCGGCTGCTGCTCCGGCGCCGGCCAGAAGGAACAGGCCTGGCATGACCGGAGCGATCGCAACCGGTGTTGCCTGGCAGATCCACGAATACAGGGCCCAGCAGCCCCCGGCCACAAGAGCTAGCCCGTAGCCAGTCAGATTGCCTGAAAAACCATTATTCAGAGCCTCTGGGCCGAGCAGCAAAGCCGCCCCGGCAAAGGCAATCAGTGCCCCCGCAATAACCGGTAGGGCGATCCGCCGATGGAAAGCCCACTGGCTGATCAGGATGAACATCACCGGCCAGGTATAGGTGATCAGTGACGCCTCTGCGGTGGGCGCCATGCCCAAACCGGCCAGATAGGCGCCGACCGCTCCCAGTACCAGCAATGGCACAAGCCCGAAAATAACCAGTTTCCATTGCCAGGAGACTCTCACGGATCTGCGCGCTTCGCGGCCGCGCAAACTCATGGGCAGCACAGCCAGGGCACCGCTGATCAGGGCGATGGTCGTAAGCTGAAACGGCGGAATGGAGCGCGCTGCATCCACCAGCAGAGGCGCGACGGCCCAAAGCACCACGGCAACCAGAGCCGCGATGATGCTCAGGATGTTGGGCAGGCGGATGGTCGCGTTGAGTATCCTCATGGGTAGTGCTCCTTTAGCCGGTGTGTTGCGATCTGACAGTGGCAGGATATACTCGGATTAAGCATCACAAAAACAACGGTTTTTGATAAAAAGCATCACAGGAGATAATGATTTGCGTCCACGGATTCTTGATCTGACCGTGCTGCAAACGCTGGTGGCCATTGCCGATACCGGAACGGTTACCGCGGCGGCCGAGCGGCTTGCGTATACCCAGTCAACCGTGAGCATGCAGTTGCATCGACTGGAGGCCTTGTTGGAAGTGTCCCTTCATGAGCGAGAGGGCCGACGTATACGGTTCACCGCGGAGGGTGAGCAGTTGATCGGCTACGCCCGCAAGATGCTGGCCCTGAACAACGAGGCATTGGATTCGTTGCAGCAGCGGCAGGTTTCGGGGCAACTGAGCCTCGGTATCCCGGAAGACTATGCGTTTTTGCTGACTTCCGTTCTTTCCCATTTCAGCCAGCTCTTTCCGGCGGTTCAGCTGCAGGTGATTTGCGGGTCGAGTGTCAGGCTGCTGGAGCAGGTGCAGGCTGGTGAGCTGGATCTGGCGGTTGTGACACGCCAGACCCGCTCTCCCGGGGGTGAGGTGATTCGTCGCGAACCGCTGGTGTGGGCGGTCGGCGCCGAGAAGCAGCCGTCCCTGGCAGATCCTATCCCGCTTGCGCTCTATTCGCCGGGCGCCGATGTGTTCAGGGAGGTGGCGGAGCAGGCGCTGTTTTCTGCGGGGAGGCAATGGCGACTGGCGTACTCAAGTCAGTCGATGACGGGGTTGATGCCAGTAGTAGTGGCCGGATTGGCCGTGGTGCCGGTAACCCGTGACATGCTCACGCCCCAACTGCGCGTGCTGGACGAGCGCAGCGGTATGCCGGCCCTGCAATCCATCGAGATGGCCCTGCATAGGCCACCGGGCCGCCCGACTGAACCTGCAAGGCAGATGGCGGAGCTGATCCGGGAGCATCTGGCGGGAGATGGCTGATCTGTCTACGTGTTAGGCTGTCGGTATCGTGTTGAAACGCAATGAACGGGATATGCCATGAAAACGATCAACATCGACATTGTTTCCGACATCGCCTGCCCCTGGTGTGCGATTGGTTATGCGCGCCTGGAGCACGCCATGAAACAGTTGGCGCCTGAATACGAGTTTGGCGTCCGGTGGCATGCCTTTGAACTGAACCCGGATCACACTGGTGAAGGTGAGCCAATCCTGCCGGCGTTGGCCCGCAAGTACGGCCGGAGTGAGGAAGAGATGCGTGCCACTCAGGACCAGATGATGACGATTGCGAAGGATCTGGGCCTTAACTTTGAAAAAATGCAGGAGCGTTTCACCTGCAATACCTTCGATGCTCATCGGCTGGTGAAATGGGCCGGCCAGCAGGGCAAGCAGACGGAGATGAAACAGGCGTTGTTCGAAGCCTATTTTGGAAAGGCAGAAGACGTTTCAGACCGCGACGTATTGTTGGGCTGTGTCGAGAGCCTTGGGCTGGATCGCGATAGGGCCGAGCAAATTCTGGATTCTGACGAATTCGCCAGTGTGGTCCGGGAGGACGAAGCTACCTACCAGCAGGCCGGCGTTTCTGCCGTGCCGGCGTTCATCGTGAACGGGAAATACCTGATCTCCGGCGCCCAGGAACCGGATACCCTGGTTCAGGCATTTGAAGAAATCAGCGCAAAGCCTGAGTGAGCGCCTGAACTGGAGCAGAAATGCCGAAACCTTCCGAAGCCCGGCAGCGGGCCATTCTTGAGCGGCTGGATAAGTTCAGCCGCTTCACCGATAGCAACATTGCTATTCCGTTTACCAATGTAAGGATAGGAGCGGAGGCATTGATTGGCCTGTTGCCCGTGGTGGGGGACGCCGTGGGCCTGGTGCTGGCCGGCTACGTATTGGTGGAAGCACAGAGAGCGGGCGCCAGCAAGGCCGTTAAGCTTCGCATGCTGCGCAACATGGGCATTGATTTCCTGGGTGGCCTGCTGCCGGTGATAGGTGATGGCTTTGACGCGGTATACAAAGCCAATACCCGCAACACCCGCCTGCTGCGGAACTACCTGGAAAAGGAGTTGGCGATTGAACCTCCGCCTCCGCCTTTCCCCTGGCGGACCGTGTTCTGGTTATCCGTGCTGTTCGCTTTTGTTACTGGCGGCCTGGCTCTGATTTTCTAGAGAGGCTGACGCTTTTAGTCGACTCAGTGTCGTATTGGTTCCTCCCGGAAACCTCAAGGACGGCCACATTAGGGCTATCGACAACCCGGCAAGGGGGAGATAGCCATGGCCGTTAAATTCGAGCAAGCACTTCTGGATTATCCACAACAACGGGCGGGCGCTGCACGCCAGCCCGACAGCGTCGACCAGTCGGATCGGCGCGTCCCTATCAACCTGCGCCAATCCGGGCCGACACCGGTGGAAATGCTGATCTCCACCCGTGTTCGCAAGTCACCCTATTGGCATCTGGCTTATGAAGCGGGCTGCTGGCGGGCGACGGTCTACAACCGTATGTACCACCCCCGCGGTTATGTCCGCCCGGAAGACGGCGGCGCCATGCTGGAGTACGAGTCGCTGATCCACGACGTCACCATGTGGAACGTGGCGGTTGAGCGCCAGATCCAGGTCAAAGGCCCGGATGCCGAGCGGTTTGTGAATTACGTAATCACCCGGGATGCGACCAAGATCAAGCCCATGCGTGGCAAGTACGTCATTCTGTGCAATGAAGAAGGCGGCATCATCAATGACCCTGTTCTGCTAAGGGTCGCCGAGGACGAGTTCTGGTTTTCGCTCTCCGACAGTGACCTCGAGCTGTGGATGCGGGGCGTCAACATCGGCATGGGATTCGATGTCACCATTGCGGAAATCGACGTGGCGCCCGTGCAGATTCAGGGGCCCAAGTCCGAAGCGCTTATGGCGGACCTGTTTGGTGACGCCGTTAGGGACATCCCCTACTACGGCCTGATGGAAGGCCAGGTGGCCGGCCACGACGTGATCGTTTCCCAGACCGGCTTTACCGGGGAGAAGGGGTACGAGATTTACCTCAAGGAAGCGACCAAATACGCCGAGGACCTCTGGTACACCGTGCTTGCCGCAGGCGAGCCTCACAATCTTCGGGTCATAGCGCCCGCCCACCATCGCCGGATTGCCGCCGGCATTCTGTCCTGGGGGCAGGATGTGGATCAGGAAACCCTGCCGTTCCAGTGCAACCTGGCGTACCAGGTGCCGCGCAACAAGGAGGCCGATTATATCGGCAAGCAGCGGCTTGAGGCGGTCCGTGAACAGATGGAAGCCGGTCATCCGCCTTTCAGCCACATCATGGTGGGCATCCGTTTTGGTGGCGGCAAGGTGACTGACTATTCCAACGATTTCTGGCTGGTCAGCGGCCCGGATGGCGGCGAACCGGAGGGCTACGTTACCTCCCCCTGGTATTCCCCGGAGCTTGAAACCAACATCGCACTGGCCTACGTGCCATTTGATCTCCGAACTGTCGGCACGCGGCTGACTGTGCATCTTCCCGTGGAATATGCCGCCGCGGATGGCTCAACCGCTGTGGAGGCGGAAGTGGTGGACGTGCCTTTCCGGCCTTCGGTGAATCCCAACGCCCGCGAAAGAGCCCGGGCCAAGGGGATCGATTTCGCCGATTAACAGCGCCGGAAAAACCGGCGATAGCGGCTGTCTGGTAAACACTGTTGGCAATGGGGTGCGCGGTTTATGACACTGGTTAGTGAACCACAAGCGTTCAATCGGCCCGATGAGGAGGCAGCAGCACGATTTCGTGATCTGGTGCGCTCGGCATCCATCGAGGCTACACCCCGCCAGATCCTGACGACAGAGCATTTGCCGGATCTGCTGCCGACGGGCACCTGCGTGTACGTACCCTTCCTGCCAAAGGGAGAATTCAGCGACACGCTGGAGGCTTCCCGTCGTCTGCTGGATCTGGGCATGCAGCCAGTACCGCATGTGCCCGCCCGAATGGCCCAGAGCCGGGGGCAGATGGAGGACTGGTTGGCCCAATTGAATGAAAACGGGGTGGACCGGCTGCTGCTGATCGCGGGCGACAGCGACGCGGTGGCCGGCCCGTTCCCCGACACGCTGGCGGTGCTTGAATCGGGATTGCTGGCCCAGTTCCGGTTCCACGGTATCGGGGTTGCGGCGCATCCGGACGGCCATCCCATGGCGGACAGGGCAACCCTGGCACAGGCGCTGAGCGTCAAGCGTGAATACGCCCGTACGACCGCGACCAGGCTCTGGGTGGTGACCCAGTTCACCTTCGACGCAGAAGTGGTGATCGACTGGCTGCAGGGGCTGGGCAACATTCTGGAGGAGGTGCCGGTCTATATCGGCATGGCGGGCCCGACGCGGGTTAAAACGCTTATCGCCTATGCAGCCATGTGTGGGGTGGGCGCATCCGCCCGGATGCTGCTGCGTCGGCCTGGTAGCGCCCGGATGCTGGGTGCCTGGAAACCGGACGATATGGTCCGGGCACTGGTGGAGTATTGTCTGGAAAATCCAGAGACCCTGCTGCGGGGCATTCATCTGTTTCCGTTCGGAGGCCTGCGCCAGTCAGCGCAATGGATTCGGGATCACAGCGGGTCCGTCGACGAGAAGAGGGAGGCGGTGTCATGAGTCTTCAGTACCATCAACTCACACCCGAAACGCCGGAGTCTGCCGAGTTTCCGCCGCCGGGCACGCCGGATATCGAGATTGCCCGCTCGGTTCAGCCCCAGTCCATTCTTCTGCTGGCGCAGCAGCGTTTCGGTTTGCCGGCGGAGAGTCTGGTGCCCTTCGGCCATTACAAGGCAAAGCTGGACATGGCTTATGTCGATACGTCCGACTCGGCACCCAGAGGCAAGCTGGTACTGGTGACGGCCATTACCCCAACGCCTGCAGGGGAAGGTAAGACCACAACCAGCGTGGGGCTGAACGATGGCTTCAACCGCCTGGGTGTGCGTTCCTCCGTGTGTCTGCGGGAGCCGTCCCTGGGGCCCTGCTTTGGAATGAAAGGCGGGGCCGCCGGCGGAGGCCGGGCCCAGGTGATTCCAATGGAAGACATCAATCTCCACTTCAATGGTGACTTCCATGCCATTTCAACCGCCCATAATCTCCTGGCCTCGCTGATCGACAATCACATTCATTGGGGCAACGAAGCCGGCCTGGACCCGCGCCATGTCAGTTGGCGCAGGGTTCTGGACCTCACCGATCGCTCTCTGCGTAATGTGGTATCCGGGCTGGGTGGTGCCGCCCATGGCGTGCCCCGGGAGACCGGATTTGATATCACCGTTTCGTCCGAGATCATGGCGATCCTGTGCCTGGCGGATGGCCGTGCCGACCTGAAAGAACGCCTGGGAAACATCATCGTTGGCAGGCGTTCAGACATGTCGCCGGTGACCGTTCGCGATCTGGGCGTGGAGGGCTCACTCACCGTACTGCTGAAAGAAGCGCTGCAGCCAAATCTGGTGCAGAGCCTGGAGCACAACCCGGTGTTCATCCATGGCGGCCCGTTTGCCAATATCGCCCATGGATGCAATTCCGTCACCGCCACCCGGGCTGCGCTCGCCCTGAACGACGTGGTGGTTACCGAGGCCGGCTTCGGCGCCGACCTGGGCGCGGAAAAGTTCATTGATATCAAGTGCCGGCACACCGGATTGCGCCCGGATGCTGCGGTGGTGGTGTGCACCATTCGGGCCCTTAAAATGCAGGGCGGTATTCCCCGAAGCCAACTGGCGATTCCCGACCTCGTGGCGCTGCGAAAAGGGGCCACCAATCTTGAGCGGCATATCCGTAATCTGCAGCAGTTTGGCCTGACCCCGGTGGTGTGCATCAACCGTTTCCCGGATGACACCGAGGAGGAAATGGCGCTGGTCCAGTCCATAAGCGAGGAGTTGGGCGTGCGGGCAGTGCCCGCCGATCACTGGGCAACCGGTGGTGAAGGTGCCACGGAACTCGCCCAGGCAGTGATCGACCAGATGGACCAGGGCAAACCGGAGGTGAAGTTTCTGTACGAGGACAGCCTGCCCCTGGCGGACAAGATTCGCACCATTGCTACCCGTATCTACCATGCCGGCAGCGTGGAGTTTACAACGGTCGCCAAACGACAGCTCGAGGAATACGAAAGCCTGGGCTTTGGCCACCTTCCCGTGTGCATTGCCAAAACGCAGTACAGCTTCTCGGTGGATTCGTCGGTGAAGGGCGCTCCGTCGGGGCATATGTTACCGGTGAGGGAAGTGCGCCTGGCGGCCGGAGCCGGTTTCGTGGTGGCCGTCTGTGGCGACATCATGACCATGCCCGGGCTGCCGAGGCGGCCGGCTGCGCTCGATATTGCCCTGGACGAAAATGGCCTTGTGGTGGGGTTAACCTGAAACCGTCTGTTTGGGGGAATTCTCAAAGGTGCCGTAGGTGGGCTCAGTCCGGGCCCGCTTCAGGGCTTGCAGGGATGAAGACGACAAACCGGCCATGGTGCCTGTCAGCAGGCCTTCGGCGCCGGCCGGAGTGAAAACTGCCATTCGTTCGTACTTGGGCGCGCGCCCCATGATTTTACGATAGCAACGGCTGAAATGGGTGGCGGAAACGAAGCCGCACATGGAGGCAATTTCCACGATGGAACATGAGGTCTGCTTCAGTAGCCTACGGGCCCGGTTCAGTCGTACCCTGAGGTAATAGCGAGACGGCGTGCATCCCATATGTTTCAGGAACAGTCGCTCGAGTTGCCGGCGTGATATGCCGGCCAGAGTCGCCAGTTCCTGCAGCTCGATCGGCTCTTCGATATTGGACTCCATCAGTTGGGCCGCCTCCGCCAGCTTGGGTTGCGCGCGGGCCAGGCCCGGATGCATCGGCATGGGCTGCTGTTCGGTCTCCTCCCGGACCCGGTCGCAGACAAACATGTGGGAGATGGCATTGCTGAGTTCCTGGCCGTGCCGTTGCGCCAGGAAACTGAGCATCATGTGCATGGGCACGGTGCCACCGGTGCAGGTCATGCGCTCACGCTCGACCGTAAACAGATGGTTGTTGGTCTGTACCCTTGGAAAGTCTTCCTGCATGGCTTCCAGGCATTCCCAGTGGGCACTGCAGGCATAGCCGTCGAGCAGCCCGGCGCTGGCCAGCACATAGGGACCAGTGCAGACCGCACCCAGCAGTACATGCCGCCGGGCCATCTGTTTCAGCCAGTGCACTTCCCGGCGTGAAAAGCTGTGGGTGACGTCAATCCCGGCCACCACGATGACCAGATCAAAGTTGTACTCGTCCTGAATTGAGGCATCCGGCACCATGGTGATGCCGTCACTGGCGCGAGCGTAGCCGCCGTCGGCTGTCAGCAGCTTCCATGAGTAGAGTTCCGCGCCCGCCATCTGGTTGGCCATTCGGAGCGGTTCCACCGCAGTGGCAAGGGCAATCAGGGTAAAGTTGTCGATCAGCAGAAAGCCGACCCGATAGGGCTGCTGAATTGGCCTGTCTGTTTGCGTGCCGGTTTCAGTGGTCATAAAAAACCCCCTTTGCCCAGCCTGGGCCAGTTGTGCCGGCCAGTAGCCGAAATGTCCTTGCTGACCACCACAATCTGAACACTAGCTGCTGCACCTTAATCGTGCAATAAGTGATCAATTCCATGTTGGTTTCATTCTAAGGTGGTGGCCAGAGTGCCAATGGTCCAAATGCGACATTCAGCATGCCAGTATGGACCCGACGCGGCTTGTTCTGCTGTCGGAAATTATCGTTTCCATGTCGCCATAAAGCATGCGCCTGGGACCGGTCGGCACTAAGATTAGAATAGGTTCCTGAACGGGAGGCGTTACATTGGCCGTCAGTCTTTTCGAACTGTTCAAGGTCGGTATTGGTCCCTCCAGTTCCCACACCGTGGGGCCCATGGAAGCGGCCAGACGATTTGCCGGGTCTCTTGCAAGCGAGGGTCTGCTTTCTTCAGTTGGTCGGCTTCAAGTATCCCTGTACGGGTCGCTCGGTGCCACCGGAAAGGGGCATGGCACCGGACCTGCGGTCATGATGGGGCTGGAAGGTGAGCGACCAGACCAGATTGACCCGGAGGCAATGCCGGCACGTCTCGAGCAGATCCGCGATTGCGGAAGCCTTTCCGTTGCCGGGCAGCGGGCTATCCGGTTCCGTGAGAATACCGATCTGGTGTATTACCGCCGCAAATCTCTTCCCGCACACCCCAACGGCATGACCTGCCAGGCGTTTGACCGGCACGGGCAGTGCCTGTTGGAGAAAACCTATTATTCGGTCGGTGGTGGGTTCGTGGTGGATGCAACCCGTGAGGGCACCCTGAAGTTGCGCGAGGACGATACCCCACAGCCATACCCCTTCAGCAGTGCCAGGGCGTTGCTGGAGCTGTGCCGGAAACATGACCTGGCCATCGCCGACATCATGTCTGCCAACGAACAGGCGTGGCGCACGCAAGATGAGGTTCGTAGCGGAATTCTGGCGCTATGGCAGGTGATGCGGGAGTGTGTACAGAACGGCATTCAGCACGAGGGGGAGTTGCCAGGTGGTCTCAAGGTTCGGCGCCGGGCTGCGTCGTTGTATCGGTCTCTGATGGACAAGCAGCGCGTGGACCTGATTTCACCTTCCCTGAGCGCGCTGGACTGGGTGAATCTCTATGCCTTGGCCGTGAACGAAGAAAACGCCGCCGGCGGGCGGATTGTGACGGCACCCACCAATGGCGCTGCCGGGATTATTCCGGCGGTGCTTCACTACTACTGGGAGTTTTGCCCTGGAGCCAATGAGGATGGCATTGTGCGTTTCATGCTCACGGCCGGAGCCATTGGCGCGCTGTTCAAGGAAAATGCGTCCATTTCCGGGGCCGAGGTGGGCTGCCAGGGCGAGGTGGGTTCGGCCTGTGCCATGGCCGCGGCCGGGCTCGCAGCGGCAACGGGCGGATCACCGGAACAGGTCGAGAATGCCGCAGAAATCGGTATGGAGCATCATCTGGGCATGACCTGCGACCCCATTGGTGGGCTGGTGCAGATTCCCTGCATCGAGCGCAATGCCATGGCCTCGGTGAAAGCGATTGATGCTGCCATCATGGCCCTGAGGGGTGACGGCAAACATTACGTTTCCCTGGACAAGGTGCTGCACACCATGCGGGAAACCGGTCGCGATATGCTGGATAAATACAAGGAAACTGCCAGGGGAGGGCTGGCGGTTAACATCATTGAATGCTGACCGCCGCGCCTCCGATCTGAACACGGTCAGGATTTGACCCGCTCGTTGTCCGGATCAAACAGTGCCCGGTAACCCACCGCTTCGATTCGGACAGGGTAGTGCTCCTGAAAGTATTCCAGGGTCAGTTCACGGCCTTCCTGGGCGTACTCGGCGGGGATGTAACCGAGCAGGATGATTTTCCCCACCGAGGGCCCCCACGCCACACTGGTGTTGTAGGAACGGCGGCCGTGACTATCCACCAGGACTTCACCAGTTTGCGGGTCCAGAATCGGCCATTGGCCTACCGGGTAGCGCAGAATGCCGTTGGCATCCCGGTGCTCGGTCATGGTCATGGTGCACAGGTAAGCGGCTTGCCGGGGCCACTCCCGCTGTTCCAGATACGCGGCCTTGCCGTGGAAATCCGCTTCCTTGACCTTGGGCCGTTGCAGGCCGGCTTCGTAAAGGTTGTATTCCGTCTCCAGATCCACGTTTTGCAGTCTCAGACTTTTCTCCAGACGACGGGTGTTGGCGTAGGTTTCGATGCCCACCGGCGTAACGCCCGCATCGTAGAGCAGGTCCCAGATTCTCAAACCATAGCTGAAGGGGAAGTAGAGCTCCCAGCCCTGCTCGCCAACGTAGGAAATCCGGAAGGCCCAGACCGGGACTCCTTTAATGTTCAGGTCCTGGGCGGTGGCAAACGGGAAATTGTCCGCGGACAACTGGTCCGGGTCGGTAACGAACTGGGCCAGTGTCTCCCGGGCCTTGGGACCCCAGAGGCCGAGGGTCGCCAGTTCGTCCGTGCGGTCATGCACCTGGATGTTGTCCAGCCCCTTCTCTCGGGCCATACGGGTGATCCAGCAGTAGTCGCGGTGGCCGGTGTCACCGCCGCAGACGACCCGATAGTCCTGGGCGCCCCGACGAATGATGGTCAGGTCGGAACGTACACCCCCGCGCTCGTCGAGAAAATGGGTGTAGACACCTTTGCCGTGGGGCGTGGTACCGCCGACTTTGGCAACGGACAGATATTCCAGCAGGGCTTCTGCGTCGGCGCCGGAGATGTCAAAGATGGCGAAATGGGAGAGGTTGATCATACCCACGGATTCGCTCATCTCAAGCTGCTCGGCGTTGGAGACCTCCCAGAAGTGCCGGGTATCCCATTCGTGTTCCCGCACCGGGATCCGGTCGCGATATTTCGCAAGCAGGGTGGACTCGTTGACCGCATAACCGTGAGCGCGCTCCCAGCCCGCGGCCTCCATGAAATAAGCACCCAGACCGACTTCCCGCAGGTAGAAAGGGCTGGTTCTCATCTTGCGACCGGTAAGGTAGGGCTCACGGGGGTGAACCGCCGGGGTGTAGATTTTTTTGGCTGTTTCGTAGCAGCGGTTATACACGTAGTCCGGTGTTTTCTGCAGCGGATAATGACGTGCGATATCAATACTGTGGGGGTCCATTTTAGGGGAGCCGTGGGTCATCCAGTCGGCCAGTACCTTGCCCGCCCCCGGGCCGTCCTTCACCCAGACCGCCTCGCAGAACCACAGATTGCGGACTTCCGGGGATTCGCCCATGAGTGAACCGCCATCTGGCGTCACTGACAGCAGGCCATTGAACGAGTGCTTTTCTTCCCACCCCAGTTCTCCGAGGATCGGCGTCATTTCGATGGCCTTTTCGTAGGCGTCCATGACCTGGTCCAGGGAAAGATCCCGCATTGAGGGGGACATCCGCGCATCACCCGGCTCGGCAATGGCGCCGGGGTAGACCAGCCGTGGGTTCTTCGCCTCGTAGTAGCCCCACTCGATACGGCCGCCTTCGGTGGTGGTCGGGTCGCCGGTGTCCCGCACATAGGCGGAGTTGCCCTGATCGCGAAACAGTGGATAGACGATCTGCTTGCCGGTGCCATTGAGCTCTTCGTAGGGGCCGAAAAACAGCAATGGATGCTCCAGTGGCATCAGTGGCAGGGGCGCGTTCGCGGTGTTGGCCATCAGTGGGCCCCAGATGCCCATGGAGAGAACCACGTATTCAGTCTCAATGTAGCCCTTGTGGGTCTCAACGCCACGCACCTGGCCGTCCTGGACATCGATGCGAATGGCTGGCGTGTAGGCAAAGGCCTGCAGTTTGCCGGTGGCCACGGCTTCTTCCACCAGGTCGCCGGCAACACTCTGGGAGCGGGGCACCACCAGCCCGGCATCCGGGTCCCACATGGCGCCCTGGATCTGGTTTTCGTCCAGTAGTGGAAACAGCTCCTTGGCCTGTTTGGGCGAGATCATGCTGACATTCGTGCCGAAGGCTTTTCCGGAGCCCACCTTGCGGCGCAGTTCGTCCATTCGCTCGTCGTCATCAATACGGGCCACTTCCATGCCCCCGCATTTCACGTAATTGCCACGCTTTTCATAAAACGCCTGGCTGTATTTGGTGGTGTATATATTCAGCTTGTCGTGGGAGGTGGTGAAGCAGAAATCCGATGCGTGGGAGGTCGAGCCGATATCGGAGGGAATGGCGGATTTTTCCAGACCCACGATGTCATCCCAGCCTTGCTCGATCAGGTGGTGCGCTACCGACGAGCCAACGATACCACCCTGGCCAATGATTACGACTTTTGCCCGTTTCGGTAGTTGTGCCATTTTGGATCCCCTCTACCTGCATTGAACACGGCCCCGCTGCCGGTCTCCGGGCAGGGTTTCTATTCAATGTGGCTCTAATTGCTTTGGGCGGGTAAATCCAATACGACACCGAGCCGTCTAAAAGCGGCAGGGTCCGGGGTGTTGGACTACCTCAAAAGGAATGCCCGAATAGACCAAGTACACCCAGCGCAATGAGGTAGCCGGCCACAATGTAATTGAGCAACTTGGGAAACACCAATATGCCAATACCGGCGCCCAGGCTGATAAGGGGAGCGAGTTCCAGATGCAATGTCATAAAGCGTTCTCCTTTGGTTTTGGTGTCAGAGGACTTCTTCAAATAGACGCCCAAGTCCTGATTGAGGTGCCACCTTGCCACATAAGCGCAGGGCTTCCCAGAAACTGACCTGATTGGCAGTCAGCACTGGTTGACCGATTGCCCGCTCCAGATCCGTCAGCCAGGCGGCGGAATGGAGGGCTGTGTCGGGAATGAGCAGCGCATCGGCGTCTTGGCGTGCATTTGCCAGTGCAAATTCGATAACCTCTTCCCGCTCCAGAGTACCTACCTCAGCCGCTGTCACGATGCCTCGGCTGGACAGGTGCACCACTTCGATCCCGAAGTGATCGAGGAATTCCCGAAATCGCTGTGCGACTTCTTCGGGGTAGGTTGCAGCGATGGCCACTCGCTGTGCTCCGATGGCCTTTACCGCTCTGGCAAACGCCATTGCGGTGGTGGAGGCGGGTACTCCAAGGAGTTTCTCGAGCGTGTCGATTTGCTGGCGGATGCCGTCCAGACCGAGCACAAAACTGGCGCTGGTGGAGGTCCACATCACCGATTCAATCCCCGAGTCAGCCAGTTTTTCTGCTCCTTCCGTAAGACGATGGATACTCCCCATTTCACTGAGGGATTCAACGGTGTGAGCGTCCTCCAGGAATTCGGTGTGAATAAGGGTTACCTGAGCCGGGGGCTCTATCATGGAGCCCATCAGGGGATAATCGTCTTCGGCCGCATGGCCCGGGTAGAGGAATCCGAGCCTGGCTGGAGGTGGTGCGTGGTTCATTGCTCGCTCCCGCGCTCGCAGTGATTGACGTGTCTCCACAATAGACGAAAACTGGGGCTACCGCAGTTTTTGGAGGTTAGCGATGGATTCCCACTGGTTCCTCATCTTTGCGGATGCGCTCCTGATCCTGCACACGATGCTGGTGGCCTTTGTGATCCTCGGGCTGGTGGCAACCTTCGCTGGTCATTTCCTTAAGTGGCGATGGGTCCGCAATTTCTGGTTCCGCCTCAGCCACCTGATCGTGATTGCGATTGTGGTTCTGCAATCCTGGCTGGGCGTGTTATGCCCGCTTACCAGCTGGGAAATGGCGCTTCGCACAAAGGCCGGGGAGGCGGGCTATGAGGGATCGTTCATCCAGCACTGGCTGCAGTCCATTCTTTATTACAGTGCGCCGGATTGGGTGTTTATCGTGGCTTACACGGTATTCGGAGCGCTCGTCCTGGCCAGCTGGTTTCTGGTCAGGCCCGAGCGGTGAAAAACAGGCAGGGTTATTTCTTGAAGAATGTCAGGAAAGCGCCGGCTGCAGCCGCGGCCGCCCCGCCGATCAGATACCACATGGTCTGGTCTGTAAAACGCCCCGTTACTGTTTCGGTCAACTGGTTCCCCAGCGACTGTGTTGATTGGTAGCCGAAATACAGCAGCCCGACGCCAACCACCAGCAAAACGATACCGACCAGCTTTGAACTTCCCATTGAATTCTCCTTTCGATTGAGGCTGCCATTCAGCAAGCCCTGGATTCAGGGAAGCTTGCCATCCGATTCTGGCTTTTCCAACAGTTCTTTCCTTTCACGCTGGTATTTATCAAAGGGTTTATTCGCGCGATCAAGGCATTCGAAGTAGGTCGATGGCGGCTCGTTGGCGCAGTCGTTCCGTTGATTTATTTGAACGTTCTCATAGACAGCTCTGTGGCTGCAGCCGGCGGCCAGTACCAATAGGATGAGTAAACACAGTGCTCTTTTCATTGCGCCTTATGACTCTTGTTACGATCGTCCGAATCTTACTTTGGCTTCTGGGCAATCAAGAAGTAAACGTCTCTCGAAGTCTCCGGAACCCAGCGATACTGAATCTGGAATCCGGCTCGCACCAGCTGGTGTTCAAGCTGCTGACGGGATAAGAACTTCACGTAAGGAGCCATGCGCAGCATCCTGGCCAGAAGGGCGACTGGCCTGAGGTACGGGCGTGTGTCCTGTAGGCAGGCGGTATTGCTGACGAACACACCTCCCGGTTTTAGCATGCTGAAAGCCTGGTATATGGCCTGCTCCGGGTCCCGGAGCAGGTGCAGAATGTTCAACCCCAGAATTGCGTCGAACGCCTGCTGCCGATGTTGCATGTCGTCAAGCGTGGCAACCACAAAGCGGAGGTTGTCAGCGGATTTTTCTGTCTTCCGCTTTCGGGCAATGTCTATCATCCGGGGAGAGGCATCGGTTGCCAGATAGCTGCGCACCCTGGGAGCATGAATAAGTGCCGTCGATCCGGTGCCGCAGCCGAACTCCAGAACATCCATTTCCGGATTGAGATATTTCTGGGTGAGGGCGATTTTTCGCAGATAGGCATTCTGGTCCGCGATTGGCCGTTGGGCGTAGCGTGCAGCGCTGCGGTTCCAGAAACTGATGGAAGAGTTCATGTTCTCGGCTCTCGGGGTTGTTGATTCAATACCTGGAACGGATTCTATATCTTCACTTTTGTTGGTAATATCGACATAAAATAATTTCAGGTATGCATTTCTGAATGGATTGGCGAGCCGTTAAATTCGACTGGAACCGAGCACGCGCATTCCTGGTGACTGCGGAGGAGGGATCTCTCTCTGCTGCCGCAAAGGCGTTGGGCGTTTCGCAACCAACCCTGGGAAGACAGGTTGCGGCGCTGGAAGAAGAGCTTTCTACAGCGCTTTTCGAGCGGGGTGGTCGAGGGCTGGAACTGACTCGGAATGGCCTGGATCTGCTTGCCTACGTTCGAGCGATGGGAGAGGCCGCCAGCAGTCTTTCGCTCGCGGCGACTGGTCGGGCAACGTCCATTGAAGGCGAGATTGCGATTTCAGCATCGGAAATCACAGCAGCCTATATTCTGCCGCCCATCCTTCAAAAACTCCGACAGCAGTATCCGGGCGTTCGCGTCAATCTTGTCGCATCCAACGAGGCCAGCGATCTGCGCCGCCGTGCGGCAGACATTGCAATACGGAACTTTCGGCCTACGGAGCCTGACCTGATCGCCCGGAAGGTGGGTGAATTTTCTGCGACTCTTTTCGCCACACCCGAAATTCTGGCTGATCTACCATCGCCAATGACCGACGATCTTTGTGAGGCCCCATTCATCGGCTTTCTCTCAAACAATGAGAGATACTTGGAAGCCTTGGCGCAACGTGGCCTCAAGCTGCAGGAGGAGCAATTTGTTGCCAGGACGGACAGTCATCTGGTTCATTGGCAAATGGCTCGGGCTGGTATCGGTATTGGCATGATGCCCGTTGAGTTGGGTGATGCAGAGCCTGAAGTTGAGAGGGTCTTCGAGGATCTGGTCTTTGGCGGCGATGTCTGGCTCGTTTCCCACCGGGAACTCAGGATGAACCTTCGGGTTCGGACGGTTTTTGATTTTCTGGCCGCTGAGCTTTCCGAGTATTTTGAACCACAAAAATAATCGACTGGGGCGGTTGGCCCTTCGTTGAGGGTTCCCTGATCTCTCGAACCGTCAACTCGGTTTCAGTGAACACGTTCAGCCAACCGGCGAGCGTTCGGAAGAACCAGGGAGCCGGATCGCCGAAATCGCCGGGTAGGCCAGCCCAAGTGCCGGGCTTCCAGCCAGTGATGTATTCGCCCTCCTGGAAAAAAGCGACCGGATGGAGCGTCTGGATAACACATACGCCATTTGGATTGAGGAGGCCAGGCAAAGCCTTGAGAAATGCGCTGGTTGAGGTGTCTCCCAGCAAGGCAAAGTTGCTCACGACAAGATCGAACCTGCCTAAACCTGCTGTTTGTAGTTGTTCATAGGCGACTAACCTGAACGTTTCATTTCCCTGTTGCAGGGCGTATTCGATCAGTTCTGGTACGGCATCTGTTCCGGTACCACGGTAACCGAGGCGGGTCAGCTCTCTGATCAGCCAGCCCTCGCCACATCCTGCGTCGAGAATTGAGCCGCCCGCAGGGCAGTAATCTTCAATGACACTCAGAATAGCGCTGCTAGAAAGCGTGCCGGGTGCACGTATGCCTGCCTCTTCCACTGCCTTGATCCAGGGCCGGGCATTTGAGTGCCAGGCGGCAAGAATCTGTTTTTCGTGCTTCGATGTCATGGCTTGGCGAGCCCCGAGCGTAGGGTGTTGACGCATTCTGTGATTTCACGCTCATTGGCACTGGCAAAGCCCATTACCAGGCCGGTTCTGGAGGATTCTCCCAGGAAGTGTGCGCTGAGCGGCGTGCTGCCAAACCCTCTGGTTTTCAACCATTGGCTGAGGGCCACATCATCAAAAGCCCCCTCCAGCACCAGATGCATTCCCGCGCTTTCCGCCACTGGTTGGGCAAGTCCATCGAGCTTTTCGATCACCTCATTCTGGAAGCGTTGCCATTTGTCCCGGTAGAGCTGGCGCATACGCCTGAGATGGCGTGTGAACTGACCACTCTCAATAAATTCGGCGATGGTGGCCTGGGTAAGGAGCGGCGTCTCGCCACCACTGATCTGCTTGGCCCAGAGCAAGGGCTCGACAACCGCTTCCGGGACCACCAGATAGCCGATGCGCAATGCGGGCAGCAGGGTCTTGCTGAAACTGCCCATGTAGAGCACGGGCGAATTCTCGTACAGGCCCTGAATGGCAGCGAAGGGCTTGTTGTAGAAGTGGAACTCGCTGTCGTAGTCGTCCTCGATGATCCAGCACCCGTTTTGCTGGGCCCACTGAACAAGTGCCATTCTCTGGGACAGGTCCAGGATGCCGCCCATTGGGTATTGGTGCGTGGGTGTGCAGAACAGGAGTCTGGCCCTGGCAGGCTCAAGGCCGGGCAACGCTTCCACGTCCAGAACCTGGTTTCGAAGGGGTATCGGGATCAGTGGGTTGCCAAAACGGCCAAGTGCGTTCCGGGCGCCACGGTATCCGGGGTTTTCACAAAGGATGCTGTCATCTGGTTGCAGAAAAACATCCGCTAACAGCGAGAGTGCCTGCTGGGCGCCGTTGGTAATGATCACCTGATGCTCGTCGCAACGAACACCGCGGGAGGTTCGCAGATAAGCGGCGATGGCGCGTCTCAAGGGTTGATAGCCCTGGATGCTGTCATATCCCCGCAGTGATCGGCGGCTTTCCTGGTGGTGCATGATCCGGTTCCAGGCCCGGATCGGAAACGCGTCAAGGTCCGGAAGGCCCGGCTGGAACGGCAAACTGGCGTCTTCCACGGGTTTTGATTTCCCGCGTGGGAGTGCAGGCAGTGGTGGCAGTTCCATGGAGACGACACCAGGTTTGCTAAGGCCCGGTCCTGAGGGATTCACGGCCGATTTGATATCTTCATGGACGAAGATACCCTTGCCGGCCCGAGTTTGCAGAAATCCCTCGGCCTTGAGCTGTTCGTAAACGGCGTTCACCGTGTTGCGGCTGATGCCCAGGTCTTTTGCCATTTGCCGGCTGGGTGGAAGTTGGCGCCCGGGCAGGTAACGTTGGTCCAGTATCCTTTCGGACAGTCGTTGATACAGTTGGTGTTGCAACGGCTGTTTGCCGTCCAGCCGGATATCTTCGATCACATCAACTGGTTCCATTAAAATTCATAATCTGGATCTTTTGATGGTATCAGAAGTGCCTTTTAATGGAAGTGTCTTTTGTGAAATGCAAGACCGGAAAGGAGCTTCTGATGACAACGACTGATTTGGCCGGGACCAACGCGTCCCCACTGACTTCCTGTCCACGCAGCAGGGTGCAAAGGGCGGTAAAGCGAGCGAGCTATGACAGGGAAACAGCCTACAGGCTGATTGATCGGCTAAAAACGGCGCATATAGGATTTGTGGAAGAAGGCGAGCCTCGCATCATCCCGATCACGGCCTGGCGACTGGGTGACGACCTCTACGTGCACACGCTCAATGGTGGGCGATTGTCCCGGCGTCTGGAATCGGGCGCATTGCTCTGCATTTCCTTCGCTGTGACAAATGAATGGGTGATGACCAAATCGGCTTTCAATCACAGTGCCAACTATGAGTCACTGGTGTTGTATGGCAGGGCGTTGCCGGTCACGGACCATGCCGACTTTGATGCCGCGTTTCGCGCCATTATCAATCAGATCGAGCCTGGCCGATGGGAGCAGGTCAGGTCACCGAATGATAAGGAGCGAAAAGCAACGGCTTTATTCCAGATACCTATTGAAGAAGGGGCGTTCAAAAGCCGCACCGGCGGTCCGAATGATGATCCGGAGGATCTGGGGTTGCCGGTCTGGCATGGAACCCTTCCTGCCGGTTTATGACGGCTCTCCGGGGGAGGTCTGGTCTCTGGGCGCCATTCGGAGGAATACACCCAACGATGCAAGCAGCAGAGCGGTGCTCGCGATAATAGCGACCGGATAGTAGAGATTTCCAGCCAGCTCCAATTGGCTGTACTTGATGATCATGATCAGGCCTTCCAAAGACATCGCAACGCAAACCGTGCCGATAAAACGTGGCAGTGTTCGCCGCATCATAGTGATGACATCGTGAGATTCTGAACGTCCGCTGTATTCGGAACGGATAACCATTGCCAGCTCGTATACGGCGAGAGCAATGATGCTCCCGTTGACGCCTTTGATCAGGGCCTGCATGAGTTGCTGGCCAGATTGAAGGTCACGGATCACATCCATGACTGTTGTGCTTACGAGAACAAAAGCCAACACAAAGAAAACCAGCGAAAACAGCCGGGCGAAAAGGGCCCGCACTGGAATCGCGGCCAGCATGTTGATCATAGTGTTTAATCCCCCGCGTTGATCGATTCAGGCGCAGGCTACTCCCGGTAGAGCCTGATTTCACTTAAGGTTTGCTCATTCCCTGTTAATGAGTTTCTTACGCTGTTTGGCCCGGCGCCTGTTTGGGGCGTGAGGTTCCGCCGTCGTCGAGTATTGGGCTACCATGGTTGTTGCTGAGCGAATACGTCAAAACCTGGAGTCCACCGCAGCTAATGTCTGAAGATCCCCTGAAAACCCTGTCCGACCTTGCCAGCGATGCCCATGCCCGCATCCAGGCAACCCATCAGCACATCAATCCGGTGGTGGAGGTTCGTCGTGGTATGCGCGATGCCGGTATACCGGCGGATGTGATGACGATTGACTGTCTGCGGACCCGCCGAAGGATTACGCTCATACTGCATGATGAACAGCCCGACACTCTTCTTTACCAGTTCGTGACCATCGAGGATGAGGTAGGCAATGACTTTCAACAGATGGCACTTGGCGACATGACAACCACCAGACTGTTCGAGTGGATTGAGGACTATTTTGGCTGACCGGCGCGGATTCAGGCCCACTCTGAAGTAAACTTGGGGAAACCAATAACAACAGACCGACAAGGTTTCCCAAAATGCCACTGTCCCGAAAGCTTCTTCTTGTTCTTCTGCTGGGTATTGCCCTCCTCATGACTGGGTGCGATTCCGGCCCCGATTCTTCCGAAGCCAACAGTACCGGACACACTGCGCCCACCGCCACTACCGGCAAGGCCAACAAAGAGGTGCTCGAACAGCGACCCTTTGAAAACCGTGTTGATTTCGAAAATGCCCGGCGGGGGCTGATTGGACAGGATCCGGAGCTGGTCATTGACCATCTTGAAGGCGGTGAGGTCTGGAACATGCCGGCCTACGACTTTATTGATGAGGATGGAGAAAATGCCCCGGCCTCGGTCAATCCAAGTCTGTGGCGTCAGGCTGCCCTCAACAACATTCACGGTTTGTTTGAGGTCACCGACGGGCTCTACCAGATCCGGGGGTACGATCTGGCGAACATGTCGATCATCGAGGGCGATACCGGGTGGATACTGGTAGACCCGCTGACCGCCCGGGAGACGGCCAGCAAGGCCTTTCTGTTTGCGAGGGAACACCTGGGCGAGAAGCCGGTGCGGGCCATTCTCTTTACCCACAGCCACATTGACCACTTCGGTGGCGTGCAGGGCATTCTTCAGCACCTGTCGGACGAGGAGAAAGCCAAGCTGCGCATAATCGCGCCCGCGGACTTTGAGGAAGAGGCAACCAGCGAGAACATCATCGCCGGCCCTGCCATGACACGCCGGGCCATGTTCATGTATGGCAAGCGCCTGGAGCGGGACGAACGCGGCCATGTTGGCACTGGTCTGGGCAAAGGGCCGGCGTTTGGCACCTTTGGCTTTGCCCCGGCGACGGATCTGATCAGCGAAACGGGCACGGAGCTGACGGTGGACGGTGTGCCGATGATTTTCCAGATTGTCTCCGGTTCCGAAGCGCCCGCGGAGTTTACCTTCTATCTACCGGAACAGAAGGCTTTTTGCGGTGCCGAGCTGGTCAGCCGCAACATGCACAACATCTACACCCTGAGGGGCGCGAAGGTTCGGGATGCCCGTCTATGGAGCAGCTTTATCGACGAGGCAAAGACGCTGTTTGCCGACGCCGATATCTACTTCGGCAGCCACCATTGGCCTCTGTGGGGGCAAGAGAATATCCAGGACTTTCTGGCGGTTCAGCGGGATACCTACAAGTTCATTCACGATCAGACAGTGCGTTTGATGAACCAGGGCGCCACGCCGAGAGAAATTGCCGACCAGCTTAAGCTGCCGCCGGAGCTGAATCAGGCATTTCACAATCAGGGCTATTACGGCACCGTGTCTCACAATGCCAAAGCGGTGTACCAGCACTACCTGGGCTGGTTTAACGCCAATCCGGCTCAGCTCAATCCATTGCCGGAAAGCGAATCTGCCAGACGTTATGTAGCGATGATGGGAGGTGCGGACAACGTCCTGGAAAAAGCCCATGAGGAATTCGAGGCGGCATCGGATATGAGCGCGACCGATGGGCGCGACACCTACCGCTGGCTGGCGGAGTTACTCAATCATGTTGTCTTTGCCGAGCCCGGCAATGATGACGCAAAGCAACTGCTGGCCAGCGTCTATGACCAGCTCGGCTATCAGGCGGAATCCGCCCCCTGGCGGGATTTCTACCTGACCGGCGCCTATGAATTGCGTCACGGCTCTCCGGAAGAAGGCATCAAGCCGGCGATGATGAGAGAGGTGCTGCTGAACACACCGGTGTCGCTCTTTCTTGACAGCATGGCGGTACGGCTGAATGCCGAGGACGCGGAAGGCGAGAGCGCCGTCATCAAGATTACCTTCACGGATCTGCAGGAAAGTTATCTGCTGACTCTGAAACATTCTGTGCTTCACAACCGTCTGGTGAGTGCGGACACTCCCGCTGATGCAACATTGCGCCTGACGCGGCCTTTGTTCGTGGATCTGTTGATCGGCCGTGCCGGGCTAAAGGAACTTCTGTTCAGCGACGAGATCAGTTTTGAGGGAAGCAGGCTCGACCTGATAGGCTTTTTCAGCATGCTGGACAAGCCCCAGGGCCGGTTCAATATCGTCACACCCTGATGAGTACTTTATGAAATCTGTTGCACTCCTTGACGGCGGCCTGGGCCAGGAAATCTACCGCAGGGCCATGAATGTTACGTCACTGCTTTGGTCGGTGGCGGTAATGCGGGAACAGCCGGATGTAGTGACCGATGTTCATGCGGATTTTATCCGCGCGGGCGCCCGGACCCTGACTCTCAATACCTATGCCGCGACGCCCACGCGACTGGCCAGAGAAGGCCTTGGCGACGAGATTGGTGCCATCCATCAACGGGCGTTCGAGGTATTGGAACGTGCCATCGCGTTAACTGGCGCCGACGTTGATATCGCCGGTTGCCTGCCACCGCTGGTTGGTAGCTACCGTGATCAACCTGACCGAACATTCGAGGATTTGAAGTCGGAGTTCGATGTACTCGTTACCCTGCAGGGCGGTGCAGATGTCTTCTTGATCGAGACGATGACCAACATCCTGGAGGCGAAAGCCGCCTGTGCTGCTGCAAGTGAATCGGGCAAGCCCTTTGGGGTGGCCTTCCGGCTGGAAACGGATGGCAAGCTCCGGTCCGGAGAAACCCTTGGCCAGGCGGTTGAAGCCGTCAAGACCTTCAGGCCAACGGCTGTCATGCTCAATTGCTGTGATCCAGAGGTGATTGGGCAGGCAATGCCTGAGCTGGCTGGACTGTTTCCTCTCACGGGTGGTTACGCCAACGCGTTCAAGACTGTTGAGCCAATGGCCAGTGGAGCGTTGGTGGATGAATTGGAAGCCAGACCAGATGTTTCTCCAGGATTGTATGCTCTGCAGGTCAAACAGTGGTTGGACGATGGCGCAAGCGTGGTTGGCGGTTGCTGCGAAATCACTCCGGAGCACATCCGTCATCTGGCCGATGTACTGAAGGGCGACTATAACTTCATTCGCTTCTCTGACTTGGCCGGTAATTAGCCGGCCAGGCCGGTCAGGGACTTTTTGTCCGGCAGGCTTCCATGGCGCGCCTGGAACGAGGTGCCTCAATGCATCGCATCGCGGTGGTAGCCTGCCGCCGACCGATTCCACGTCAAGGAAAACATTGATGACAGTTTATTTCGTCCAGGCCTTTATCTACCTGGTGGCAGCAGTGATCGCTGTGCCCCTGGCAAAACGCTTTGGTCTGGGTTCGGTCCTGGGCTATCTGGTGGCGGGTGTGGTGATCGGCCCGGTTACCGGGCTGGTAGGGCAGGAAGCCAACACCATCCAGCATTTCGCCGAGTTTGGCGTGGTAATGATGCTTTTCCTGGTTGGCATGGAACTGGACCCCAAAGCGCTCTGGGCCATGCGTGTCCGTCTGGTCGGACTTGGTGGGCTGCAGGTGGTGTTGACCGTCGCCGCCGGTATGGCTGTGGCTGTCTGGCTCGGGCTTCAGTGGCAGACGGCGCTTGCGGTCGGTCTGATCTTTGCGTTGTCGTCCACGGCGATAGTCCTTCAGACCCTCAACGAAAAGGGATTGGTTAAAACCGAAGGCGGTCGCAGCGCCTTCTCGGTGTTGCTGTTCCAGGATATTGCGGTCATTCCCATGCTCGCACTGATTCCGTTGCTGGCGTTGCCGGAACTGATGGCGGCCGGTGGCGCCACTGAAGACCATGGCAGTCACTTGAGCCTGGTAGACAGCCTGCCAGGCTGGGCCCATGGGCTGGTTGTGGTGGCAGCCATCGCCGCCGTGGTTGTGGGTGGCCATTACCTGAGCAGGCCCCTGTTTCGGTATGTGGTGCAGTCAGGTTTGCGTGAAGTGTTTACCGCCACCGCGTTGATGCTTGTGATCGGAATTGCTGCGCTGATGAGCCTGGTGAACCTGTCGCCCGCGCTCGGGGCTTTCCTGGCCGGCGTAGTATTGGCCAACAGTGAATTCCGGCACGAGCTGGAAGCGAACATTGAACCCTTCAAAGGCCTGCTGTTGGGCCTGTTCTTTATTACCGTGGGCGCGGGCATCAATTTTGACGTTCTGGCGGACCAATGGGGAACGGTGGTGTCCCTGGCTGTGTCCGTGATTGTGGTCAAGGCCGCTATTCTGCTGGGCCTGGCGTTGCTGTTCAGGGTTCGTGGCAGCAATGGCTGGCTGTTTACACTGGCTTTGGCCCAGGCCGGTGAATTCGGGTTTGTGCTTCTGACCTACAGCGTCCAGAACAACGTGATTCCTGTGGAAACCTCCCAGATTCTGTCGCTGGTAGTTGCGCTATCCATGTTCCTGACGCCGCTGCTGTTTATTGTCTATGACCGATTGGTGCTACCGCGCTACCGGCGTTCGCAGAATGATGACCGGGAGGCGGATACCATCGACGAGCAGGCGCCGGTTATCGTCGCCGGAGTTGGTCGTTTCGGCCAGATCGTCTGCCGGTTGTTGCGGGCCAATAAGGTTCCGATCGTGGCGCTGGACCATGAGATTGAGCAGATCGAGAACCTCCGGCAGATCAATATCAGGAGTTTCTTCGGGGATGCCAGTCGGCCGGATTTGCTGGAAACGGCAGGCATCGAACAGGCTCGGCTGCTGGTGGTGGCGATCGACGATCGGGACCGTTCGGTCCAGATGGTGGAGCACGTGAAGCAGTTCTTTCCTGGTGTCTGGGTCTTGGCACGCGCCTTCGACAGAGGCCACGGATACCAGTTGAGGGAGGCCGGTGCCGATGATGTGGTGAGTGAAACCTATCATTCGGCGCTTGAACTCGGTGGGCATGCATTGACTGCCATGGGCGTGCACCCGATGCGTGCCCGCCAGATGACCTGGGCATTTCTCGACAACGAAAAAGCCCACGAGGATGAGTTGTTCGATGCCTGGAAAGAAATCGAGGAAGGTATCCGGTTCAGCCCCCGTTATGGTGAACTGTTCATGAAGCTGGAAGAAGCGCTCAGCAGCGCCATGCATCGGGACTGGGAGGAGCCGAAGCAGGAGGACGTTCCTGTATGGCGGCCGCCGGACCGCTGACAGTGAAGTAACGCTGGGCTAGATTATTGTCTGTGCGGCAGCAGAGGTCAGTATGGTGTTCAGGAAAGCGCTTGTTGTTTCAGGTCTGGTTTTCGCCGGGTCCTGCGCCGCTGCGGAATCGGACAGAAACGAGTGCATCGCCAGCAGCATTCAGCCGGAAGCCATTGATCTGGACAAACCTAGGGATCAGCTCGCCCGGCAGAACGATCTGGTCATTCCGGAGGGTGCGCGCATTGGTAGCATCCAAATTCTTCGCCGTCCGATCTTTGACACCACTGATCCCGAGCAGAACAACGCGCTGTATCGAACCCTGAACGCCCTCAACACGCCTACCTGGGAATCTGCGCTGCGCGCTCAGTTGGTGTTCGAGGAAGGCGACGTCTACGAGCCCGAGCTTATTTCCGAATCCGAGCGGGTGCTGCGCCAGCGGGAATATCTGACCGCAGCCTGGGTGGGCGTTACCCGGGTTTGTGGAGACGAAATCGAGGTAAGTGTTCTGACGAGGGATACCTGGACGCTTTTCCCCAGCGTTGGTGTGTCGCGATCCGGAGGCGAGAACACCACCAACTTCGGATTGTCCGATCCCAACTTTGCCGGCTCAGGAAAGAGCCTTGGTATCGGCTATGCGAAGGACCCGGACCGCACCGAAACCAGTCTGTATTTTGATGATCCGAACGTCCTGGGTTCGCACTGGCAGGCAGGGTTCTCGTTCGATGAACGGAGCGATGGCCGGGGCCGAGGCGCTTACCTTGAGAGGCCTTTCTTCAGCGAAACGACCAACTGGCGATTTGGTCTGAGTGGTATCGACGATGTCCGGGAAGAATCCCGCTACGTCGGAGCAGAGGCCATTGCCGATTATCGGCGCAGCCACGAGTTTTTCAGCATTGATGGAGGCTGGCGCCTCGCTGAGAGGGACGACCGGCAACTGAGATTGCTTGCTGGCTACCGCTACGATGCACTCGCTTTCGACCAATTACCCAACGAACCCAATCTCGACATCCTGCCTGAAGACAGAACCCTGAGTTATCCCTGGATTGGCTTCGATTATCGCCAGAATCGCTTCCGGGAAATGACCAACCTGACCCGGCTTCAGAGGGTCGAGGATGTGCGTGATGGATTCGTGTGGCGAACCGAGCTGGGCTACTCTGGCAGCGGGCTGGGTGCCACCGAGGACCGTGTGGTTCTTAATATGGATTTCCAGGATGTACTGCACGTAACCGAGACCAACTACGCCAGCTATACCCTCAGCCAGAGCGGCACTTATCGTCTCGACGAGGACCAGGTAGAAAATCTGCTGGGGACTGTGAGCGTTCAGTATTTTCACGGCGGCTCAGAGCGGTGGAATAGCTGGTATACCAACCTCGCGTTCACGGCAGCGCACAATCTGACGGCCGATCAGCAGCTGCTTATTGGTGGTGAGAATGGTCTTCGCGGTTACCCGAGTGAATACCAGCAGGGCAATCGCCGGGTGCTATGGACCCTTGAACGGCGCTACTTCCCGGACTGGCATCCATTCAAGCTGTTCCGAGTGGGCGGCGTCATTTTTACAGACGTCGGCCGGGCCTGGTTCACCGACGACCGGAATAGTGGCCCTGACGAAGGCGTGCTGAAAGATGTCGGCTTCGGTATGAGGCTCGCGTCCAGCCGCATCGAGGTGCAACGGATGCTGCACCTCGACTTTGCCTTCCCGCTGGATGGCGACGACAGTATTGATGACTTTCAGATACTGCTGCGGGGTCGAAGCCAGTTCTAAAACCCAGGTTCTGCCTAAGGCTCAAGGGTTTTTTCTTTCTTCCTGTTGCTTATCCTGAGTCCGAGGATTACCAGGAAAGCACCCAGCCAGATGGTTAACGAGTAGTTCTCCCTGAACCAGATAACCCCGATCAGCAATCCGAACACGGCCGCTACTGCACCGAGCTGACTGTAAAACACTGGGTTGGAGCGCCGCTGCAGTTCAAAGGCGCAAAGGTAGGTCAGCGCGGTAAGTAGTCCCTGCAGAACAACAATGCCAATAAGATCCGATCCCATGCCCTTCGGAAAAATAGGGGTGTCCGTCAGGCTGGCGACCAGGGCAAGCGTGAAAGCTGACGCCAGCAGCGTACCTGATGCAAGAATCATGGGTTTTACATCATCAGGCCAAGCCACTGAGCGATAGACGTTACCGATGGATAGCATCGCCGGGATAATCAGGCCCATGGCGAACCAGAGTATGTTCGGGCTACTGATCTCGGAATGACGTTGCAGCACAATCCAGGCGCAGGCGACGACCGCAATGGATAACCCGGCCAGTTTGATCCAGCTTCGCTTTTCCAGGCCGATGCTGGTGGCGAGCAGGAACGTGAATATGGGTGGAAGGGCATACATGATCCCCATGAAACCGGCTCCGAGTTTGGTGACCAGATAAAATCCAATGACATTCGGAACCGCGATACCGGTCAAACCGCTGATAAGAAAATAGCGGGTCAGGCGACGTTCCAGCAGTGAGCGGCGTTTATGGGAGCTCAACAGTAGAAGGACTCCTGCAATGAGCGTTTGCCAGAAGGCATAAGTGACTGCGGGCATACCCTGGGATGTTGCCGCTTTCGCCAGCGCCAGCATCAGTGCGATCAGAAATCCGTTGGCCAGCAGTAGGCCCCAGATCAAGGCTTGGGGAGGGATAAACGAACGCTGCGCTGAGGCTATCATCACTGAATGCTCCGGGTTGTGAGGGTTATCACCGGTAGTCAGTGTGCCGCAATCCATTAAGTTGATAATTGGGCGTGATCGAATAATACTCCTTCCAAATCGGAAATAATCGGGAGTTTCCAGTGGCCACAGACAAGCTGGTAGCCATGAACATCTTCAGGCGTGTTGCGGAATTGGGCAGTTTCACCAGGGCTGCGGATGACCTGGATATCACAGCCGCGACGGTGAGTAAGCACATTGCCTTTCTGGAGCGGGATCTGGACACCAGGTTGATTAACCGGACCACTCGCCGCATGAACCTGACAGATGCGGGGCTCGTCTTTCTGCAACGGACTCAGGCGTTGTTGGATGATCTGGAAGAGGCAGAGCTTGAGGCAAGAGGGTTGCAGGCAGAGCCGCGAGGGACGATAAGGCTGAATGTGCCTATGTCGTTCGGGTTGACCCACATAACTGAGGCTATCGACAGTTTTCTGCGGGACTATCCCGAAATCGATATCGACCTTCAGCTCAGTGATCGAATGGTTGATCTGGTGGAGCAGGGCGTTGATATCGCCATTCGGGTTCGAAGCTCTTTGGCCGATTCAACCCTGATGGCCAGACCACTCAGAACATCCAGAAATATCGTATGCGCATCACCGGAGTATCTGAAGAACGCACCTGAGGTTCATGTCCCGAATGATTTGGCAGGGCACAACTGTCTGACGTTCAGTCTCCACGACCGGCCGAGAGTCTGGGAGCTTGGCGATCAGGAGGTGATCGTCAACGGCAACTACAGGACAGACAGCAGCCTTGCGATCCGACAGAGCTTGTTGAGAGGGACTGGTGTTGGCTTGGTGCCGCGTTTTCTGGTGCAGGACGATATTGAAAAGGGCTCCCTGGTTCCCCTGCTGCCCGAGTTCCCTCCGAAGCCATATACCGTCTTCGCCCTTTTCCCGCCCGGGCGTAACCAACCGACGAAGGTTCGTTTATTGCTCGATCATCTCGACCAGCATTTGGGTGAGAAGCCTTACTGGGAATAGCGCTGAAACCGGCACTTTACCTCTGGCTATTTCCATTTCGGAAAAAATGTAATTCTATTCTGTCGATTTTTTGGGGCTCTCAAGTTCCATAGAGTTGCTACTTCAACTTGAAGGAGACAACGTTATGGACATACACAAAGCCCTGGACTGGCGCTACGCCGTCCGTGAATTTTCGCCTGAAAAACTGAGTGGGCACATTGTGGAAACTCTGGTTGATGCGGCCCGCAAGAGCGCCTCGTCCTATGGATTGCAGCCATACAAAATCCTGGTGCTGGAGAGTAAGTCACTCCGGCAGGATTTGCTGCCCTATTCATATGGCCAGCAGAAGGTTGTGGACTGCTCGCATTTGATCGTTTTTGCCGCCCATACCAATATTGGCGATCACACAGTGGACAGGTATGTCACGCAGTTTGAGAAAACCCGGGGCGTACCTGCGGCGGAGATCTCGGGCTATGTGACTCACATGAAAGAGGCACTCGCATCCAAGTCGCAAGCAGAGAAACAGGCGTGGGCGCACCAGCAAGCCTATATCGCCCTGGGTACGCTGCTCACTGCGGCCGCCTCCATGCGGATCGACAGTTGCCCTATGACCGGTTTTGATCACAACGCCTACGATGACGTGCTTGGATTGGCAAACCTGGGTCTGGAGAGTTCGGCCATTGTTGCCCTGGGTTACCGAAGTGCCCGTGACCGAAGTTCAGGCTTGCCGAAAGTGCGTTTTGATTACGACGATCTGGTGATCAGGATGTAAGTAGTTGCTTGGCCGATTTGTCGCTCCGGCTGGTGTTCCTTGGCTATAGGGTATAGGTTCGGAAGAACGGCGATACATTTTCGAGCATACTGCCGCCTAAAAGGAGCACCAGCTCTATGAAGGTTTTTTCTAACCCGGTGGGTTCCGGAAATCTGTGGTTTGATAATCTGACCACTGCCGAGGGTACACCGGTCGCTTACGACCCACAGGCAAGGGCGTTCGTTCCCATGCCTCCCTTCTGTGTAAATCGGGACATTATTGGCTGCAACTGGATAGCGCCCGAGAAAGGCGCTTTCTGCCGGTCTTGCGCGATGACGGCGCTGGCACCCGACCCCAACATTCCCAATGCCATGCCGAACTGGGCCGAGACTGAGGCCGCAAAGCGCTGGGCGCTGGACAATCTCGGCCGTTGGCACTGGTTCCGCCCTGAGGATCCTGGTACGCGCCCGGTTTTCCATATGTTGGCCGAGGGGCTGACTCCGGTTGCCATGGGGCATGCGAACGGTGTGGTAACCATCAGTGTCGCAGAGGCGGATCCAGTGGTTCGTACCACCCGAAGGCAAGCCCTGGAAGAACCCTATCGAACCATGGTCGGCCACATGCGCCATGAAATCGCTCATATGCTCTGGTGGCGCCTGAGTTTGCGGGAAGATTTTCTGGATGCGTTCCGGGAGATGTTTGGTGACGAGCGCGCCGATTATCCGGCGGCCCTTGAGCATCACTATCATAACGGTCCGCCGGAAGACTGGAGGCTGTTCTATCTGACCAGTTACGCCTCGGCACACCCTCACGAGGACTGGGCAGAAACCGCTGCACATTTGCTGCACCTGACAGACATCACTGACAGCCTTGTTTCAGCCGGTCTGACATCGCCAGAGGTGCCGAGGCAGGGCTGGGATCCTTACGCCGAGCCCGACACGGCCATGCTGATTAACGTTGCGGCGTCGCTGGCCATTCGGGTTAACCATGTGAACCGCTCCATGGGCCTTTCTGATCTGTACCCGTTTGTCCTGTCCGAAACGGCGCAACGCAAGCTCGCGTTCGTGCACGACTGGTTGCGCCGCGGAGCTCAGGGACTCTAGTAAGGTTGTGCGCCGGTCAATCAGGCCGGCGCCACGCCAAAGAGCCACTGGTGGGCCCAGACGACCATAATCACGTACACCGCGAGGCCACCAACGACGGCAATGATGTCATTGGCTTTGGTGGCTGGCAGCGTTGGAATGGCCCGTTGCGTTCTGCGTTTCATGGAGATCCGGTCGGCCACGGCCCAGGCCAGGAACGAGCCGAACAGCAGAAGATCGTGGAGCATTCCGTTTGCGAGAAGGTGTGCCAGCGCCCAGAGTTTGACGGCAACGAGCATGGGGTGCCCCAGTTTTGCCTTGATTTTCCCGGGGAAGTAGGTGGCAAACAGCAGCGGGAATACAGGCACCAGAAGCAGGAAGGCCACATGCTTTAGCCAGGCGGGTGGCACGTAGATAACGGTTGGATCCATCCGGGCTGCACCGTAACCCCAAATGATCAGAACCAGACCAACAAGGGACACCACGGAATAGAGTCCTTTGAAGGCTCCCTCGCCCATAGATGCGTTCAGCCGGTTGCGCAGGGGTTCGTTTACGATGGAGAGCGAATGCACGCCGAGAAACAGAACGAGACCAACGATCAGTGTGGTCATTTGCAAAACTCCTTTTGGCTCAAGCGAAAGGGTTGTTCGATTGGCAGGGTGCTTGGTTTGGAAAGCCCGTGCACGTGAAATCCTGATTAGTATAGGAAACCGGGACAGCAGATGCCTGAGCGTTTATGATCGGCGATCTGATTCACCGGATTGAAAAGGCGCCCATGAAGTTTCCCAAGGTCACTGTTGTACTGGTTTCTGCCGCCCTGCTGTTTGTTCTCTGGGACCAGACCCGCGAACAACCCGAACCCGTTGATGCCAGCCGCCTGACCAATCTGCGGGCCAATCCCGTTGAACTCAGCGCCGCAGTTGACTGGATTTTCGCCCAGATTCCGGACTTCTGCTCAGACGCCACGGGCGAGGGCAGTGAAACCAAAGCCCATGCTGATTGCGTCAAAAAAGCCGAGGCACGAACCTCCACATGTCGGCGGACGCTTTACGATCGATTCCCGAGTGTTGTTGCCTCAGAGGCGGTATTCCGGGACGTTTCGCTCACGGCAATGACTTGTCTCGTGCCTCGATCGGGCTTGGTGAATTAGTAAGTGCAGTGGGATCGATAGCCTGATGGAGTGACTCCGAACCTTGATTTGAATGCCCGGCTGAATTGACTGGAATCATTGAATCCGCACGAGAGCGCAATGGCAGTGATTTTGTCTCTGCTGTTTCGAAGCCGGTCCCGGGCCAGGATTAATCGTTGCTCCTGTAAATATTGATACGGCGCACAACCGAATGTAGCCCTGAAGAGTC
This sequence comes from uncultured Marinobacter sp., assembly GCF_913055835.1. GTDB lineage: Bacteria > Pseudomonadota > Gammaproteobacteria > Pseudomonadales > Oleiphilaceae > Marinobacter. Next base: position 69,739 of record NZ_CAJXKQ010000001.1, read on the forward strand.
TGGCAAAATGATAGGGACTCAGGTTGACCCAGCCGGCCATGTCCCCAAGCGTCAAAGACTGGCCCAAATGAGCGTGGATACGCTCTTGCAGCATTCTGCGGTATCGAAATGACAGCTGTCCCGTAACCTCCGGCAGTGAATGCCGAACACCGGAATGGCGGCTGACAACGTGAAGAAGAAGCCATTGAGCGAGGTGATCCATGGCCATGGTCTGGCCTGGAGCCTGCCAGTCGCTGAGTGCCAGGAGCTTTCCAGCCTGGGCGAGAACCGGATCCTCGGCGTGGTACAGCTCGGAAAGCTGGCGCTTGTCTGGATCGGCATCCCAGGTCTGTTCGGCGCACCGGGCGACGTCCCGATCATTAAAATAAAAATGAAAAAATTCGAACTGGCCGCCGATTTGCCAAATTGAGCGGCTCCCCGCCGGAAACAGGCAGACGGCACCCGGAAAGCCCTGACTGACAACCTTGCCGTTCAACACCCTTCGGGCTTGCTCGCCTTTGTCTATGTAAATGCTCAAAGCATGGTGACGGGGCCGTTCATAGCGCACCTCGCCCTGACGATTCTGCCATTGCGCCAGAGCCCGCCCCTGATCCAGTTCCACCATTCGCTGCGGAGCGACGCCAGCGGTTCTCAGGGTATCGACAATGTCACGGTTTGCCGGGCGCGATTGCGTTGGGTGTTTAGGTATGGATTCGGAATCGGTCTGCATAGGGAGCCTCCGCAAGAATCATCCATGGTTCAGCAAGATCTGACAAGTTTGCGTGTGGTCTGAGTCCTATGCTTATCCCTGATCAATAATTGTTCCCGATAGTTACAGGACCCCACTGGCATGCCCATCTCTGCTCACTATGGTTTGACGGTACTGATCTGGGGGCTGACCTGGACGGCGATTCGCCTGCAGGTTGAAGCGGCCCCTGTCGATATCTCCGTTTTTTACCGATTCGTTATGGCCTCCATAGTGACACTGGTGGTTCTTGCCATCGTGCGCAGACTGGAGAAACTGACCCTGAAACAGCACGGGTGGCTGGTACTGCAGGGGGCGACCCTGTACAGCATCAACTTCCTTCTGATCTATCGTGCGGCTGAATCCATGACAAGCGGTCTGCTGGCGGTGGTATTTTCCCTGGCTGCGCTGTTTAACGCCCTGAATGGCTGGCTCTGGTTGCGATTGCGGCCCACCGCTCGGCTGTATCCGGCAATCTCTCTGGGGATCACCGGTGTGGCCCTGCTGTTCTGGCATGACCTGCAACTGGGTAACGCCACAGCTACCAGCATTCTTTTCGCCATTGCCGGCACCTTCTGGTTCTCCATGGGCAACCTGGTCAGCATCAAGGTGCGAATGTCTCAAGTGCCGCTGTTCCTGGCCAATGCATGGGCCATGGTTTACGGCGCGGTGATTCTTGGCATTTGGTGCCTGTTGCAGGGTGTGGAATGGGTGGTGCCCACTTCAGCGACATTCTGGGGAGCGACTGTATTCCTGGCGGTGCCTGGCTCTATCATTGCGTTTTATTGCTACATCACTGTCATCCAGACGCTCGGTGCCGACAAAGCAGGCTACGCCACGGTGCTTTTCCCCGTCGTGGCCCTGAGCGTTTCGACCTGGCTCGAGGGCTTTGAATGGACAGCAACGGCTGTGCTGGGAGCATCCCTGGCGCTGTTGGGGAACTATGTTTTATTCCGTTCCGCCAAGGCATAGCGCTGGTGTAGCTCTCGGATGGCGTCAGCAAGGACGGGGAATGGACCCTCAGTGGGAACACCTGGCACCACCTGATTGATTGGCAAGGTTGCCACGGGTGGTGGCGCCACATGCAGTTCGTCCAGCCAGGCTGAAAGCTGCTCTGAAGAGCTTGCATAAACGATTCGCCCAAGGCCAACCCAGCCATGGGCGGCTGCGCACATCGGGCAGTGTTCGCCGGAGGTATAGACCGTTGAGGCGGCTCGCTCATCCGGAGTCATGTTAGCAGCTGCCCAACGGGCTATTGCGAACTCGGGGTGCTGGGTTTCGTCTCCACCGGCAGTCTCGTTATGGCCCTCGTACCTGACGGCACCGGTTTCATCCACCAGCACGGAGCCAAAAGGCGGATTTCCGTTGTCCACTGCCATTGAGGCCAACTCCACACAGCGGGCCAGGTGTTTCATTTCAGTTTCGTAGATCACGTTGCCTCCTTCATTGACCTCGTGCGTCCAGGTAATGCATCCAAAGCATGCGAGCGGCTACGGCTCGCCACAGCTTCCCTCCGTTCAGGATCTGCCGTTACACATAGGAGCGAGCTTGCTCTGGCAGTGTATGCCGTCGATCTGTAGTTCCGCCATCATTCAATATCCGCAGACACGATGACAGTGTGTACGAAAAGGCCCTCATTGATTCTAAGGCCGAGCCTGGCGATACCGTCAAATTTGTCCTTGTCGATCCAGCCCACAACTCAGTGTCCGTAGAGGTGCCTGAGGGTGCTGAAGGCTGGCAGGGAGCCATGAATGAGGGCATCACGGTGACCCTGAACGAAGAGGGCGTATACGTTTATAAATGCACGCCTCACGCCGCGTTGAACATGGCCGGTGTCATTCAGGTAGGCGAAGCGGTCAATTACGACTCTGCGAAAGCCGCCGTGGATAAGCTCACTGCAGCCGCTGCAACGAACAAGGACCGTCTGACCGGTTACTTTGAGCAAGTCCAGCAGTAAGTTAATCGGGATAGAGGCCGCTCAGATTAATGCGCGGCCTTTTCTATTCTAATCGAAGACAATTCGATTACGGCCGTCCCGCTTCGCTTTATAGAGTCGCTGGTCGACCAGATCCAGGAAATCGGCGATGCGGTCGTCGCGTGAGGGAATCACAGTGCCTAGACCCATGCTCATCGTAACCTTTTTACTGTGCGGGCTGTCTCCTTGTGGAAGCTGTTTCTCGAGAAGCAACTGACGGCAGCGTTCAGCCACTCTGGTGGCAGCTGGTGTGTCCGTTTCGGGCAAGACGATCACGAATTCCTCACCACCGAACCTTGCCACGAAGTCGCGGGGACGTTGGGCCGCGTTCTCCAGTAGCGTAGCGATTCGTTTGAGACACTCATCGCCCTGCAAATGCCCGTAAAGATCGTTGTACGCTTTGAAATTGTCGATATCGAGCAGTATGACTGACAGAGAAGACTGGTGTCGGATGGCGTCGTTCCAGTTCTCGTTCATGACGGTATCAAACATTCGGCGGTTTGCGACGCCGGTAAGCCCATCCTTGTAAGAGTACTCTTCCAGTTTCTTCTGCAGTGCGACCAATTCGTCTTCGGTTTTCTTGCGCTCGCTGATGTCGAACATAAAGCCGATCAGAGCCTCGACATCGCCGTTATCGTCACGCACTACATGCACCACATCCCGCAACCAGACGTATTCTCCTCGTTCGGTGAGGGCCCGATAGTCCGCCTCATGATCGACTCCGGCCTCGGATTGCGATACGCAGAAATTGACGACCCGCTCCCGATCTTCGGGGTGCATACGGGTGGCCCAGTCGTCTACGGTTAGCCAGCTGTCCTGGGACCAGCCGAGCAAGGCTTCAATCTGGGGCCCTATGTACTCGAATCGCATGGTTCGCCAGTTGATTTTCCAGGGAATCGCTTTGGTTGACTCCAATAAGGTTCTGTAAACGGAGCTATCTTCAACCAGTCCAGCGGGGTTGTCACTCAATGCATTTTTCTCCGATTACCGAGCCAGAGCCGCTCTGTGTCTGCGTGATGAACGTAATAGGAACGTTGTCTCCTATGGTTAAGATAAACCAGTTCCCGCAACAAAAATACCGCTTTTGCCGCTTGCCGGTTTTGGGGATGATCCCGTTGTTTCAGGAGGTGTCACTTTGAGCACTCCTCCCCAAAAACTGTTCAGAAGATCCCTGTGCTGAAAGTGTTACAAACCGGATTCTTTCGCCAAAGCGACCGCCCGCGGCGCGCCCAGGGCGAGAAGCACGGCTCCCGATGAACAGGCCAGCATGGAAATGGCGATGGTCAGCAGAGTCTGGTCTCCCGAGACGGAAGATAGGGTGCTGACGGCCCCGGCAATGGTGAACTGTGATGCGCCCAACAGGGCCGCTGCAGTGCCGCTTAGATTGGGGAAAAACTCCATGGCATTGGCCATGTTGTTCGGCACGATGCCGCCCTGGCAGCCGATGGCAACAATGATGCAACCGGCCACCAGCCAGAGGGGCCCCTGCAACTGAACGCTGGTGACCAGAGCGACGAGAGCCAGGCATTGGGCAATAACCTGTGCGCGCACCAGCTGCACGGAGGAGAATCGCCTCAGCAGCGGGCGGTTGATCAGATTCAGCGCAGCCATGAACGCAATGTTGGCGGCGAACAACATGGCGAAGGTGCTGTTGGAGAGCCCATACCATTCCTGGTAAATGAATGAGGAGTTAGTGATAAACAACAGCATGGTGCTGAAGCACAGAACCTGAATGCCAATAAAGCGCATGGTGGTTTTGTGCCTGAGCACCAGCAGGTAATTGGTCACCAGTGAGCGAATGGGCGTGGTTGTTGGCGTGCGCGGTTTAAGTCTCGGGAAAAGCGCCACCTGCAGAGTCAGCACCAGAAATGCCGCATAGCCGGCCAGCATCAGGAATATCCAGTGCCACTCGCCCATTGCAAGCATCAGTGAACCCAGCGAGGGTGCCGCAGCGGGCGCTATGAACATGATCAGGCCAATGAGCCCGAACAGCCGGGCTGCGTCCTGTCCACTGACCTCGTCCCGGACAATGGCAGGAACCGATACTGCACAGAATGCTCCGCCAATTCCCTGAGCAATCCGCCAGAACACCATGTCGGACAGGGTATCAGCCAGCGATACCATGACTGCACCTGCCATAAAAATCAGCAATCCACCGAAAAGCACCGGTTTGCGACCGTATCGGTCAGACAGGGGGCCGCCCACCAGCTGGGCGAGGCCCAAGGTGGTTACATAGGCACTGAGCGTGAGCCCTACATGCCCGTGGTCCACGCCCAGACCGTCTGCAATGTCCGGAAAAGCGGGCAGGTAGGCATCAAGCGCCAACGGCCCCAGTGCCACGGTCATGCCCAGCAGTATCGCCAGCTGCAGATGGGACAAAACTGATCTCCTTGAAAGATAGAACCCTAACAATACGCTGGCATATTTCATCAGACCATGTGTATTTTCAGAAATCTCCGTGCATGACCGTTGTCGATGGCACGGTGCGAGGGGCTGGTCTAGTCTTTTACGGGGCTGAGTAGAATACAGGAATGTATTCGCCTGCCGACTTTTTTGATCGAATGCTCGGGAGGGCAGATGCTGGAATCGTTTGAAGCCGGTTTCAAGGCATGGTTGTGGCCGGGTTTTACGGCGATTCTCGCGGTTGCGATTACCTACATCGTTTACCGGCTGGCCCTGGCTGTGTTCCGGCATTTTTCAGAGTCCAGAACCGTCATCCGGCTGTTCCTGGATGCCGCTGCCCGTGCTCTTGGCGTGGTTTTTTGCCTGCTTGCCCTGGCAGGTTCTCTGGAGACTGCCCCACCTGATCTGCCCCTGATGGCTGCAATCCAGCAGGTTACAACCCTGTTGCTTGTGCTCGCCATTACCTGGGCGGCCGTCCGACTGACCTCGGCCATAGGTGAGGTCATCGTTGCCCTCAATCCGGTTTTGGAGGGGCAGTGGAAACGCGCTCGCAAGGTCGAAACCCAGACCCGATTCCTCGTGCGGGCACTGAATATCCTCATCGTTATTATTGGCCTGGGCGCCGCCCTGATGACCTTTGAATCGGTTCAGCACATGGGAGCCAGCCTGCTGGCCTCTGCCGGCGTTGGCGGCCTGATTCTCGGGTTTGCGGCCCGCCCCGTCCTGAGCAACCTTCTGGCGGGCATGCAGATTGCCCTGACCCAGCCCTTCCGTATAGACGATGTGCTGCATGTACAGGGCGAGTGGTGCTGGGTGGAAGAAGTTACAGCCACCTACGTGGTCTTGCGCGTATGGGATCTGCGCCGCCTGGTAGTTCCACTGCAATGGTTTATCGAAAACCCGTTCCAGAACTGGTCCAGAAATACCTCCGAGTTGCTGGGCACGGTCTTTATCTGGGTGGACTACACCATGCCGGTTGAGCCGCTCAGGCAGGAGTTCACCCGCTTGCTGAATGAGTCCGGCCTTTGGGATGGCGAATTTTCATCGGTACAGGTAACCGATTCCAGTGATCAGGCAATTCAGGTGCGATTTCTGATGAGCGCTGCGGATTCCAGCAAGAACTGGGACCTGAGATGTGCGGTCCGGGAGGGCATGGTAACCTTCATCCAGGAGCATTACCCGGCTCAGTTGCCAAGGCTCCGGGCCCGGGTGGTGGAAAACTGAGACTCCATGCTAGTCTCCCACGAATACCCAAATGCAAACGGCTGGAGCGGCGTACCGCGCATGAGCACTGAAAACCTTGATCAAGTAATCGAAATGGATGGTGAAGAGCGGTATGACTACTTCCTGAGCCATGTAGCCGAGGAACGGGAAATCTGGATTCTGGTGAATAGCGAAAGCCGGTTCCTCAAGATCGCCTCGGACGACGGCGACGTTGAATATCTGCCGGTATGGCCCACCTCGGCTTTTGCCTCCGACTACGCCGACGGCGGCGATGAGCTGACTCCCCGCAGCATTTCACTGCCGGACTTTTTTCGGAAGTGGGTACCCGGCCTGACGAAGGATGGCCTGGATGTGGGCGTGTTTCCCGGACTGGATAAAACGGTATGGATTACCGAGCCTGCAGAGCTCAAGCAGGACCTTCAGGATGTGATGTCAGAGTTCTGAATACCGACATTATCGTCTGGCCGGAGCGGAGGCGCTTCCGGCCAGTATGCCGCCGTCGATGTTCAGCTCGATGCCGGTGACGTAGTTTGATTCGTCTGAGGCGAGGTAAAGCGCAGCATAGGCAACATCCTCGGGTTTTCCCATCCTTCCGATTGGAACGCCAGCTTCTACCTCGGCTATCGCGGCCTCTCTTGCTTCTCCCTCTCCAAGCATCGCTTCCCACATCGGGCTCATGATGGCGCCGGGATGAATGGAGTTGCACCGGATCGGGTAGCCTTTTTCGGCACAGTAGAGCGCCACGGTCTTGGTGTGATTCCGGACGCCGGCCTTGCTGGAGGCGTAAGCAGCCGCCCCCGGAATACCAACAATCCCCGATCTTGAGGAAATGTTGACGATGCTGGCGGCCCGGGAAGTCTTCATCAGCTTGATCCCATACTTGCAGCCGAGGGCAACACCGTTCAGGTTTGTTGCATGAACGGTCTGCCAGGAATCAAGATCGAGGTTTTCCGGATCATGAGGCCCGCTACTCTCCAGAAATCCCGTAATGCCGGCGTTATTCACCAGGATGTCCAGGCCCCCGAACTGCTCCTCGATAAAGCTGACGCAATGGATCCACTGGGCTTCATCGCTCACGTCCAGATGGAGATAGTGCATGTCGAATTCTGAGCTATCAACGAGTGCCTGACCCTGCTGATCGTCAATATCTGACACGATGACCTTCGCTCCATGCTTCGCGAACTGAGCGGCGATAGCCTCACCAATGCCTCTGGCCGCTCCGGTAACCAGAGCCGTTTTGCCATCGAGTCTTCTCATCCTGAACCCCTGTATACCTGATGCTTTCCCACTCTTGCTGATCATTATGGCCGCAAACGGCCGGTCTGGCGATGCGAGCGTGAGCGCAGCGGCTTGATTTCCTGTCGTCTGCCCTGATCATTTTTACCAGTACACACTCTGAGGGTAATGAATCATGACCGACATCCGACACCTGGTTTGTCCCCACTGCCACAAGGTCAATCGCGTACCGGTGGAGAAACTGTCAGCCGGCGGAAATTGCGGCGCCTGCAAACAGCCGCTGTGGCCGGATCAGGTTCTGGAACTCACAGACCAGAGCTTTGCAGCCCATACCGGGCGTAGTGATTTACCGGTGCTGGTGGACTTCTGGGCGAGCTGGTGTGGCCCGTGCAAAATGATGGCACCGCAGTTTGAACAGGCCGCGAAAGATTGGCGGGGCAAAGTGCGCTTTGCCAAGCTCAATACCGAACAGGCCCAGGGCCCTGCCAGCCAGTTTGGCATTCGTAGCATCCCCACAATGATCCTGTTCCAGAATGGCCGGGAAGTGGCCCGCCAGAGCGGCGCCATGAATCAGGCGCAGATCAGTCAATGGCTGCAGTCCAAGGGAATTCGCTAGCCCGGAAAGGCTGTATTTTCTTTGGCCGGTCATAAAAACGCCATAATTGCTGAGGCCCTGCTAATGCAGGGCTGAATGCACCTATCCGAGCTGTTCCCACAAAGTTATCCACAGTTTTTGTGGGTAACGCTGAGTTCTCAACAATGTCGACTTTGTTATGGCTTGTGGCCGGAATTCGAGCCAAACTGTCTTGAACTGGCAAGGCAGAGTCGGGCAAGCGACGGCCTTACCCGATTGATCATTCCAACGAGGACAGAATGAGAGTAGTCCTGTTTTTCATCATGGCATTCTGGCTCCTACCAGTTCATTCCCAAACTCTTGAGGTTATGGGTTCGGATGAGGGCTTTCTTCCGTTCTATTACGGCAACGACCTCAACGAGGGCGTTCTGGTGAAGGTGATCAACGACTTCACCGCGGAGACTGGTATCTCTGCCGATTTCATTCCGATGACTCGCAAACGCCAGGCCTGGGCTCTGGAACGAGGCCTGGCCAACGCGGTGTTCGCCAACCCGCTTTGGATGCCTCTGCCGGACCGAATGCACGCCGTAGGGCCGGTAATGACCTGGCGTGACCGCGTGTTCGCGCAACCCGGCCAACAGCCCGACTCCTTCGATGACCTCAATGGAGGTATCTGTCTTCGCAGATGGTTTGTCTACAGTGATCGAATCGAGCAACGGATCGGGAGCCAACTGGTGCGCCATGACGCCTACAACGCCCGGCAGATGCTGCAAATGTTTCTGCACAAAAGGTGCGATTACATTGTCATGAACGAAGCGGAGTTCCGGTTCCTGGCAACGCTGGGGGACGTCGATCCAGAGCGTTACAGCACGGAACTGATAGACGCCGAATGGCCGGTCTATCTTGGGATACTCAAAAACGAGACGGCTTTAATTGAGGCGGCGGAGGCCTTTTTCTCTACCTACACGATTGATGTGGAGGCCATGCTACCCAAACTGCCGCGGCCAGAACTTTAATGGTGAAAGGTCTGGCCTTTCTCATAGCCTTAACCTTCATCTGCGTTGTCATGGCATTGGTCGTCTGGTCGAGGCTCAAACCAGATGCAAAGCCCGACAAACAGGAATCTGAGGTACGTGCCCAGCGGGCTGCCGCATTTTTTGCACAGGCCGGCCATTGGGCAAACTCAGTAGTCAATGTCGTTATTGGTGTTTTGCTTGGGGTGGCAATAAACGGTTTGGTTCAATTGATGTTTACCGGGGCTTGGGCGGCGGTGTTCAACATTGCAGTGTTGTCCGCTGTACTGTTTTTTATCGTGTTCTTGCATGACCGCTTGGGTAAAAAGCTCTTTCCGAGTGGTATACGACCAGCACGTGGATCGGAGGGAGAGCGTAAAACACCGCTGTTGCGTCGTCTTAGCTTGCCTGCAGGTGTTGTCTTCACCAGTCTCGGCCTGGATGATTACTTCTCTGACTGGCTCTTTTGAGTCCCTTGGTGTCCCGAACCCGCCGCATAGAATTATCCCAAATCTGGGCGTTCGTTTTGAAACCAGGCCGGGCTTTCCAAGCTCTTAAACAAAAGCGGACATTCGCACCGAGCCGTGCCATAGCCAATATTCCAGAAGACGCACTCACTATTCTCCGATGTCGGCATATTCAACGGACATCTCATATCAAGTCAGTTTCTATTCCGCAATGGAGTCGCGCACGCCCTCAGAACACGCCAGAAAACGGCAGTTGTTTGCCTTCGGATAGTTCGGTTATTCCCATACCTGCAAGAAATCCAAAAAGAAGGGAACAAACCAGCAGGGATAAGGTAAACCAACCAAGGACATTTTTCCTGGCAGCGCCGATCCCTATAGCAAAAGCTGCTGCGGCGTGTACCCCAATCAGAAAAGGACCCAGAAAGGCCAGTCCCGGAACTCCGAACTTTTCCAGAATGCGGTGTTTGCGGTCCGTTTCTAAGGGCTGTGGTTCGTCCGTGTCAGTGGTCCTGGGGCGCTTCAACCAGCGATGAATGAACGCTGAAACCTTCTCGCTGGCGTAAATGACCGGCAACAAAGAGACGAGGTTTCCGACAAAGCCTGCGATGGCGGCGGGAAACCACGGCAAACCGGCGATCACTCCCAGAGGTACCGCTATCCAGACTTCCAGCACTGGAATGGCGGCTCCTACAAACACGCTAACGTAGAGCATGAACTCGTTCATTCTGGATTCACCTGGGGGGTGGTGGACTTCCTGTGGAAGAACAGTACGTACAGGCTTGGGACAACGATAAAAGAGGCGATAGTTCCCGAAATAAGACCGCCCATAATGACAACATTAAACGATCTCCATAGGGGATCGTTTGCGATCAGTAAAGGAAGAAGACCCAGTATTGTGGTGATCTGAGTCAGCATAATCGGCCGGAAACGTTCCATTAAAGCGCACTTCAGGGCTTCGAGCTCGGATTTCCCGGCTTCTTTTTCAGTATCCGCCTGTTCAATGATCAGCATGGCATTTGAAACGATGATGCCTATCAGTGCGAAAATCGCCAGGTTCGCCATGAAATCGAAGGGCAGACGCAAGATTACCAGCGCGAGCAATAAGCCAATGGTGCAGAAAGGCACGCTTAGAACAATGATGGTTACTTTCCTGAACGAATTGTACTTGTAGATAAACAACACGATCATGCCCAGGACGCACAGCGGTAAAAAGGCGAATATAGCTTCCGATGTCACCGCGCTTTCCTCGATTTCACCACCAAACTCTACCTGAATATCGAATTGTTGCTTTACCTGATCAATGGCGCCTGAAACCGAGGAAGCCAACTCTTTCGATGTCATCGAAGGATTCAACGCAGTCACTGTTACCGTGGGCACCAAATCGCGCTTTTTGATGAGGGAAGGGTCAAGCCTGGTCTCGATAGTGGCAATATCTGACAGGTAGACCGAGCGATCCGACGACTCGGCGAATACCTGAATGTTCCGCAACTTCGACAATGACAGATCGCCGTCGAGGCTGGTTGATAGAACGATGGGTAGCTGATGCTCGCCTTCCCGAAATATAGCGGCGTTTTCTCCCATGCTGCTCTCTCTGAGGGCCCGTAAGATATCTTCACGGGTTACTCCCGCATGGCGGGCTGCCGCGGGATCAACGTTTACAATGAAGTTAGCGACGGATTTTTCCCAATCCTGTTTTACGTTAATGGTGTTTTCTATGTCACGCAGGGCGCTTTGAATAATGCCAGAGGCGCTCAGGATATCGGAGTGACTGCTATCGGTGAGTCGGATGGCAGCTTCTCCGGGTGGTGTGGAGCCCATGAAAAAGGGGTTTATCTCCAGCTTTGCAGAAGGATACTCCGGCGGAATCTCTGCTCTTAGCTTGTCGACGAGTTCGCTGACGTCAGTATTCTCTGTGACATTGACGACGAAATACGCGGAGTGTGGCGCTGGCTCGGGTGGATTCAGACCCAGGATGAATCGAGGCCCGCCGTCACTCACGTAGGCGACCGCACCCGTAATTTCTGAAAAACGATCGTTGTCGCTCAGCCACTGAGTCATTTCCGCCGCAATATCGGCCGTTCTTTCTGCCGGGGTGTTGGCTGGTAGCTCCATGGAAATCTGCAACTGGGAGCGTTCGGAGGGTGGAAAAAACGCCTCAGGGATGGTGCTGGAGAGAAATAACGAGGCGACAAGACTTACGGTGGCTGCACAGAGAAACGTCCAGGGTCTTGCCAGAACCTGATCCCAGAGGAAAGACATGGCACCCATCAGGCGGGAAGGTCTGCCAACGGTCATTTCCTGAGTGCGGGATGGCTTCCGGACGAACCACTGCGCCATGATCGGGATCAACATCGTGGCGACAAACCAAGAAACCAACAACATGACACCGATGACAATCGTCAGCGTCTGCATATAGATGGCGGTGATGTTGTCAGTGAACACGGGCGGGGCGAAGGCGAGTATCACGGTCAGGCTTGCGATGAGAATGGGCGTTCCCAAAGTCTTGCCAGCCATCAGGGCGGAAGACCTGCGACTTTCTCCCTGGGCCACTCTTTTGGAAATGTCCTCAACCATTACCATGGGATTATCGACGAGTATGCCAAGTGCGATTATGAAGGACGCAATGCTGACTTCATTCAGCTCTACGTCCATAACCCGCAGAAAAACCAGGGTGATAACGCCTGTAATAGGCACGGCCAGCGCCACCAGAGAACCCGTCCGGAAGCCCAGGGCGATAATCGTCACAATGGTCACCACGACAATGGTCTCCAGGAGGGTTGAGATCATTGTTGATATCACGTGATCAACAACTTTGCCCTGGTCGGTTATCGTCTTCATCTGATAGCCAACAGGTAGATCGTCCTCCCACTCAGCTAATCGGGTTCGAAGCTGCTCATTGAAGTCCACCATGTTAATCCCGGGGGCCATGTAGCCGGCAACAACGATCGCTTGGCGCCCATCGAGATAGGCGGTACTGGTGAGTGGTACCGCAGGGACTCGTGTAACGTCTGCGAGACGACTCAAGGGGAGCATCGATCCGTCTGGGAGCGATATGGGCGTTTCCGCAATATCGCTCAACCTTTCATAGCCACTTTCCACGAAAAGCCGACTTTCCTGAGTGTTGAAATTAACACGAGCTGCCGGAGCAAGTGAGTTGGCCTTGCTGAGCTGCAGATAAATATCGCTGGGGTTGAGTGCATACCGCGATGCAACAAAGGGCTTTAATTTTATGGATATTTGTTCGTCGACGACGCCGTGTAACGTAACCTTATCCATTCCAGATACGCTATAAAGATAGTTGCGAAGCTCGCTTGCCTTATCCCGCAGCGCCTGATACGAGTAATCAGTTGTACTCAGAGCCACCGTCATCACCGCTACAGCATCATAGCTGTCGTTGACGAAGGGACCCGAAACACCGTCCGGCAGGGTGTTTAGGACGTCCTGCATTTTCGCCCTGACCCGAAGCCAGGTATGCGAGTAGTTCGGTGTGCCATCTTTTATCTCAAACGTCAGATAGACTTCTCCGGCCCTTATCGAGGTAGTGATATTTTTCGCCTCTTCGAGTTCGCGCAAGCTTCGCTCGATAGGCCGGGCAAGCAGGGCCTCTGTCTCATAGATATCCAGACCCGGATGGTAAGCGGTGATAACGGTCTGGTTGATTGGTAACGTCGGTTCCTCCCTGGAGGGGTAATCTGGATATAACGCTAACCCAGTAACTAGTAAGGCGATGAAAATAAACAGAACAAGCCGACTGTTGTTGAGAGAAAATGCAGTAATAGACATTATTGGTCGGCTCCTGTCGGCCATACCCTCTGCCCATCACTAATAAACGCGGCGCCCGCTGCAACGTATAGATCACCGTTGCCGAGATCGTTTCTGACCCAGTAACCCTGCGTTTCGGAGTTAACAATAGTGACCGGGGTTCTGCTAACCGTCCCGGTCTCCTGATCGTATCGATAAATGAAGGGGGTGCCATCGACCGGTTCAACAACAACGGCCCCATGAGGCACCAGGGCGATGTTCCCTTCCTCGGGTATTCGGTAGGTAACCGAAACCACAAGTCCCGGAGAAGGGGGGGCTTCTCCGGTAGCGTCGATTCGGAGTTTGACCGGAAAATCTAACCCCTCGTTTGCCCGTCTGGATAGGTGCGCAACGGATGCTCTAAAGGAACGGCCTCGATGGTGGACGATAATTTCCGGTTCGTCCCCATTCTGCAGGCGCGTCGCCAGGATTTCTGGAACCGATGACTCAACGATGCGTGCTCCAGTGCCGTCGAACGTAAAAGCCACGTGATGCGCTGTCACTTCTTCGAACGGTTCGATTCTGCGGCCCGATACCATGCCGTCATAGGGCGCATGTATCTCTGTCCTTGATAGATCCCGTTCGGCTAGCCTGACTTGCGACTGAGTTTCCCTGAGCATGGCCCGGGCGTTTTCATAATTGGATTTCGAGGCATCCAGGTTCTGTTCGGAGGCCAGGTTCCTGGCGCGCAGGCTGACCAGTCTCTCGTAGTTCTTTTTGGCTTCTTCAAATGTAACCCGGGCTCTCTCTGATTCAGAGCGAGCGTTTTCAAGCGCCAGTCTGTAGGGTTCCTGATCGAGCGAGGCCATCATGTCGCCAGCGTGAACCTGAGTTCCTATATCAACCCGGACACTTGAGACCGTACCGTCTACACCGAACGAGAGTTGAGACTGACTCTTCGTATCGGTAATGCCGGGCAACTGGATGGCTTCAAAATAATCAACATTGTCTATTTCACGGACAGAGACCGTTTTTATATTCTCAGCGGTGATTGGCTGCGGGCTTTCGCTGCAGGCCTGCAGTAAGGCGGCTACAGAGATGGCGGCGAAAGTGAGCACAGTCTTGACAGTGGCCGAAAAATATAAAAATGAACGTTCAGTTATATAAATAAGTGATAGCACGCCAGATAATCCCATGAAATCTATCGATAGGCCATTAAGTTGTTGGTTTCAGGAGGGTTTGCATAAACAGCCTGAACAGTTCACTTGAATATTCAGTGTCGGTCGTGGCGATATGGCAGGAAAGCCCATCAATATATGAAAAAATGAAGTGCGTGATCTGTTCGGGTGTCAGGTGCCGGCCAATCGCCCCCGATTCCTGTGCCTTCTTGAAGATTGAGCATGAAACACTATAGAGATTCTTGCTGGATTCAAGCACAAGCCGTTTTATGTCAGGGTTTCTTGAGGACTCTGCCAGTATCTCCATATACATGATCGTGCCTGTCTTATCGTCGGTCAGGTAGGCTTCCTGCTCAAGCGCCGCCTGGAAGTCACTCGCGCTCTCCACCCGTCTTAAGGCATCCATGTCTCTGGAGAAGTAGCGCTTCGCGATCTCCAGTATCAGTTCGTTTTTCGAAGCGAAGTACTGATAGAGGTTGGCCTGACTAACCCCCGCCTTTCGTGAAATCTCGGCCATCCCGGCGCCGTGAAATCCCTTTTTCAAAAAGCACTGGATGGCACCATTGATGATTTTTTCTGTTTTAGCTTCTCGCGCCGCATGATTGACGGGGCGGCCTACATTCGACATCGAGCTGATCCTATAATTTGTGATCGATCACTTATATATCTAAGGGGCGCACTCTGTCAAGGGGAGCGGCCGCATGCGGCGGACTAGCGATATAGGGGCTTCGAACATAAGGAAACCACCCATTGCTGTTTTGCCGATAATGAAGCGGTAATTGGCTCGGGGTTTCCGTCGGCTGTATCGCTTATTGGTGAACGGTACACTCCTACACTGGAGAATCCATGTCCAGGTGAGAAACATGGGAGGCTGGGCGCACGCCTATCTGTTTGCATTGGAGCCCCTGTTGTGATGGGCTTTGCACTGTTCCTCGGAGGCTACATGTTCAATTGCGTTTGAACATGCAAAACTGTTTCTTTCCTCTTTGAATAATCCAATAACGATCGAACAGCGCAAAGCTATCTCCAAGGCTAGTCTCATGGCAGCGCTCGCCATTGACGCGGATTGCGCCCTGGCTGATCAGCTCACGGGCTTGTCGTTTGGATCTGGCGATATTCCCCGCCACCAGAGCAGCGTCCAGAGAATCGTCAGAGTGAGCACCAAAGGAGGGCAAACCATCCTGCTCCAGTTGCTGCAGTTCCTCCAGAGAAAGGGACGCTACTTTGCCGCTGAACAGTGACTCTGAGATACGTTGGGCGCCAGAAAGTCCATGCTCTCCATGCACAAATCGTGTGACTTCGTCAGCAAGAATTCGCTGGGCTTGCGGTCGGCCATTAACCTTTTGATCCTGTAACTCAATCTGCTCAATCGTTTCAATGTCAAGAAACGTGTAGTAACGGAGAAAGCGGTAAACGTCGGCATCGTCGGTGTTCAGCCAGAACTGATAGAAGCTGTACGGGGAAGTCAGTTCTGAATCCAGCCAGATCGTACCGGTTTCGGTCTTGCCGAACTTTGTACCATCCGCCTTAGTGATCAACGGCAAGGTTAGTCCAAACACTTGGTTGCCATTCAGGCGGCGGGTCAGGTCGATGCCACTTAAAATGTTACCCCACTGATCATTTCCGCCTATTTGCAGTCGGCAACCCAAGGTTTTGTTCAAATGGACGAAATCGTAGGATTGCAGTAGGGCGTAGCTAAACTCGGTAAACGACATGCCTTGGTCCGCACGGTCCAACCGCTGCTTCACGGATTCCCTATTGATCATCGCATTCACCGAAAAATACTTGCCAATATCGCGAAAGAATCCGATTACGCCAATTTGAGCAAGCCAGTCTGCGTTATTGACGATATCCAGGGGTGCCCCTTGGTGCTGGGACATCAACTCTTGAATTTGTTTGCTGAGCGCGCTGACCCAATGTTGCACTTGGTTCGCTGGATTCAGGGTGCGTTCGCTGGCCTTGAAGCTGGGGTCGCCGATCATCCCAGTGGCACCGCCAACCAGTGCCACGCCACGATGGCCTGCATCTTGAAATCGTTTGAGCATCAGCAGGGGCACCAGATGCCCAATATGTAGACTGCCCGCCGTCGGGTCAAAGCCGCAGTAAACAGTTTGCGGCTGGCTTAAAAGTGCTCGTAGCTCTTCAGATCTCGTGGACAGCGAAATCAGCCCACGATTTTCTAGATCATCAATCAAAGTTGTCGGATTCACTGGTTCGCTCCCGTCAGGTAAACGGAGTCAGATTAGATTCCAGTTGTCCGGCCCTCAATGTCCCCAAAGGGACAGTACGTCGAGTCAGTTGTTGTCGGGGGACGTTATGGCGTAATTAAGAAACAGGCGGAACAGCTCCCCAAGAGATGTTACGTGCAGTTGCGCGTATATGCTTTTGCGGTGATTTTTCACTGTGCCCTCGGTGATGCCCAGATTTTCAGAGAGCTCTCGGGTGTCCAACCCCTGCAAGATCAGCGAAAGAACCTGTTGTTCTCTGGGACTAAGGCGATCACCGCCGAAGGAAGCTACAGCCGACAGGATATTACTGCCGGATGAACCCGAGTCCGCATAGGGCTGACCCAGGTGAAACGGATGCGTATTCCAATGCTGTCGGCATAAAGCCGCGATGACGTCGAAGCGCTGAAGTAAAGCCTCGACCTGCTTGCGGGAAAACCGTTGCCCGCTTTCTAGGAACCCTAAGTAAATGACAATCCACCGGTCGGCCTCTAGTTGGATGGTCAGGCAGATTTCATCCTGCCAGCCTGTTTTCTTATAAAACGAGCGCTGGTATTCAGCTGAGGGAATCACGCCACTGGCGACATCCTTAAAAAGGAAAACCCCCTGCTGCTTTTTTTCGATCAGTTGAAGGTAAAAAGGATCTCCAAGGTAGGCATGGGTAAGATAATGATTGAAGAGAAGGTGCCGCTTCTCCTGAAGAGAGTCGTGTAAATAAATGGGATGTTTGCCAGAGCGATGACCGAGAATTACGGCGCTGTCGAAGGTGGTGGTTTGGTGGAGAAAAGCTGTCAGATTAGATGTGAACCGGGATGTCTGAATAGACTCTATTACATTAGCCAGGAGCTCATAATCTGAATTTTTTCCCGGCATGATTCACTTAACCTGTTCAACAAGCGTAGGCCTGCGAAGCCAATGAAATGATTACCTGCAGGATGACTCCAAAGATGCGGAACCATGTTAGTTTCTCACATATCCGTTGAAAACTGAAAATTGCCAATTGACGGCAGAAAGAATGGAGCCGCAATGCAGGCAAGCGGCAGATATTCGACCATCTTTATGATGGACTTTCCCCGATCCGAATATCCGCTTTGCGACCAGGGCACACTCCGGGCCCAGCTAAACAAAAGCGGACATTCAGTGGACCAGGGTAAGTCCACAGTCCGATTGACCTGCCCCCCAATCATTGAGCCGCTTACTGTCTGATGACCCTATTTTATAGATTGAGTGAACGGATCAGTGATTCAGCAATCGATCAAATGGCCTTCGTTCAAAGCTTTTGACCTTAACCCTACAAATGAATGGGAGGGTTAGGAACAATGACCTAAAGTTTGGAAGCCAGAGCTACTTCACGCAGGCGCGTATGCCCGATGCCCGCACTGCTCAAAGCCCCTCAACGATTACGATGTCGACAACTGATGCACCTTGGCGCGCCTCCCGTGCTTTGCCATATTCCTCCGAATGATAACAATCGAGAGCCGATTGATAGCTAGGAAACTCAATAACGACCGTGCGTTGGGGGGTAGACCGCCCCTCTAAAGCTTGGTTAGCTCCACCCCGGGCTAGAAAACGGGCGCCAAATTTTTCAAACGCTCGTGGCGCAAGTTTCTGATAATCCGCATAATCACTGTTTTTCGTTATTGTAACGTTAGCAATCCAAAAGCCCTTAGCCACCACGTATACCTCGTTCCGTCTTTATTTTTGTATTATGGTATACCAAAATATGGGTGCCTGCGATGGCGATCATTCGAATAGAGCGGTGACTATATGAACTTTGACTCAACCCAGAGCCTTATCGAAGACATTCGAAATGGCCGCATGGTCTTATTGCTGGACGACGAGAACAGGGAGAATGAGGGTGATCTTGTGTTAGCTGCACAGCACGTGACACCCGAAGCAATCAATTTTATGGCCAAGCACGCGCGCGGCCTGATCTGCCTTACTCTTACTGCCGAACGATGCAACCAACTCGAGCTGGCGCCGATGGCCGTAAATAACGGCTCCAGTTTCACCACAGCATTTACGGTGTCCATTGAGGCGAGGGAGGGGGTCACCACTGGTATTTCAGCAGCAGATCGGGCCACTACAATTCTCGCGGCCGTCGCGCCGAATGCCCACGCCCGGGATCTGGTCCAGCCGGGGCATGTGTTTCCGCTTCGAGCCCGTGCAGGTGGGGTGCTTAGCCGCGCAGGTCACACTGAGGCGGGGTGCGATCTTACTCGCCTGGCGGGGCTTGAGCCGGCGGCGGTAATTGTTGAGGTCATGAACGATGACGGCACCATGGCGCGACGTCCCGAGCTGGAGGAGTTTGCTCGTCAACATGGAATCAAGATCGGTACGATCGCAGACCTCATTCAATACCGTTTAGAGACGGAGAAGACGGTGGAGCATACCGGGCAACAGCCGCTGTCTACCGCGCATGGTGAATTCGTGCTGCACACCTATGAGGATCTGATATCTGGCGATGCTCACCTCGCCTTGACGATGGGGGATGTCAGGGGTAGCGAACCAACTTTAGTTCGGGTTCATTCGGTCGACCCATTGCGAGATCTTGTTGGGGCGGATTATCAAGGCCCCCGCGCCTGGTCTTTGTGGTCGGCGCTGGAAAAGGTTGCGGAGGCAGGGCGTGGCACCGTAATCATTCTGGCCAGCCACGAATCACCCCAGAGCCTGCTTTCACGGGCAACTCAACAAGACACACCGCCACCCGATGTGTCGTCCCGACGTTATTCCAGTGTCGGAACCGGGTCGCAAATTCTCGCCGATTTGGGTGTGAAAAAATTGCGGGTGATGGGCGCGCCCCTGAATTACAAAGGGCTGGCTGGTTTTAATCTTGAGGTTGTGGAAACGCTTCAGCCTTAACGGGCCGGAGGCAACAGGTGTTGCCTCCGATTTTCTAGAAGTTTACCGCATGAAGTGAATGTTCCCATATTCCATGCTGCCGGTGTAAATGCCATAGGAACCCATGGTCCGCTCTGCAATATACCGTTCAAGGATCTGGCGAATTGCTGGGTAGAAAATCAGCTCCCAGGGAATGTCTTCTGGTAGAAACCAATCCACCGCTTGTGTCTCGTGGCCGGACGTTCCGTTCCAAGCGAGCATTCGAGCCCGGTAGATAATATAAAGCTCATTGGTCGGGGGTACGCTGAATATCGAATACGGAGTGGTGACCTCGGTGTCCATTCCGGTCTCCTCCCAAACCTCCCGGCGAGCCGCTTCCTCGACACTTTCACCGTGTTCCATGAATCCCGCTGGGAGAGTCCAGGTACCCACGCGTGGTGGTATCCCCCGCTGACAAAGGAGCAGCCGCCCATCTTGTTCAATGATGGCGCCAGCAATTACCTTGGGGTTGTCGTAGACAACACAACCGCAGGCGCTGCAGTAGTCTCGTGCGTGGGTGTCGCCGTCCGGGATGCCCCTTGTGAGCGGTGAGTTACCGCAATTGGTGCAGTACTTTGGCATGATTTAACCTCACTGGAGGCTTCTCGCCACACTGACAGGCGGTGAGATAGGCTCAACCGATTCGCCTTGCTTTTCAGCCAGCGCTGCCAAGGCAACGTTGGCGGCGGCCTTGATGTGTTCGACACAGGCTTCATGCGCTGCTTCGGCGTTTCTTGCCTTGATCGCCTCGACGATCTTGGTCATTTCCTGAAAGCTGTCGAGATAGCGCTCTTTCTGAGAAACAGAGGTGGCTCGCAGGTAGTTTACTCGGGCCTGTAACAGGCTAAGGAACTGGCCCGCAACTCGATTGCCCGCACCTTCATAGAGAACGCCATAGAAGTCACTGACGGCATTAACAATGGCTACGGTATCTCCGCTTCGGAGCGTCGCTTTTAGAATCTCCCACGCATGATCGAAATCTGCCATTTGTTTGTCCGTGGCCTTCTGCGTGAATAGCTGAACCACCATGCTCTCTAGAACGCAGCGCAGTTCATATATATCCCGTGCGTCTTCGAGTGTAATGACAGCAACGCGTGGCCCGCGGCCGCCCTCGCTTTCTACGAGACCTTCCGCCTCCAAATGACGAAGGGCTTCACGCACCGATGTTCTGCTGACGCCGAGACGTTTGCAGAGGTCTCGTTCTACCAAGCGGTCACCGGGCAGAAGCTGGAAGCTCATAATGGCTTGACGCAGTTTATCGAGCACCATCTCCCGTAGCGTTGGTTGGTTACGTGAGACCTTAAGGCTGTCATCTAATGGGGTCCGTTGCATTTCTTCTCTTGGCTCCAGGCTGTGACTAGATTTCGCCCATCTCGACGAGAACCTCGCGGGCTTGACGGAAAGCATCAATGGCGGCCGGTATCCCGCAGTAGATAGCCGTCTGCATCAGCACTTCTCGGATTTCTTCTACGCGCATACCGTTGTTGATGGCACCCCGGACATGTAGGCGCAGTTCGTGCGAACGGTTCAGGGCTGTAAGCATGGCCAAGTTTATCACGCTGCGGTCCCGGTCGCTGAGACCGTCGCGTTGCCACACGTTGCCCCAGCAGTATTCAGTCACCAGTTCTTGTAGGGGTTGAGAGAAGTCGTCGGCATTCTTCATGGAACGTTCGACGTGCTCGTTGCCCAGAACTTTGCGGCGCTTGTTCAGACCGCGTTCAAATCGTTCGT
The DNA here is from genome assembly GCF_913055835.1 of uncultured Marinobacter sp. Lineage (GTDB taxonomy): Bacteria > Pseudomonadota > Gammaproteobacteria > Pseudomonadales > Oleiphilaceae > Marinobacter. The sequence goes on from NZ_CAJXKQ010000001.1 coordinate 91,110, forward strand.
CTGACATTTGGTTCTCCTCTTCAAATTGAGATTAGGAGGCGCGGGCGAGCGCGCGCAGATTTTCCGGCAATTGGTCCATCTTTCCGCGGCAATAGAGCAACGGATCGACCTGATCGCCGCCGCACCACAGTTTCTCCACCTCACCCACCAGGATCGCGTGGTCACCGCCCGGGTAGTCTTCCCAAACGCGGCACTCCAGGTAGGCGGCAGCGCCGCAAATCAGGGCGTTCTGCAGTTCAGAACGACGCCAGTCAATGCCTTCACCCTTGTTCCGACCCTTGCCGGCAAAACGGTAGGCGATAGCTTGTTGGTCATGCCCCAGAATATGAATTGCAAAGCGCCCGTTTCGCTTGATAACGGGATACGAATCCGAGTTAAGGCTAGGGCAGATTAGCACCAGCGGAGGATCCATGGACACCGCAGAAAACGCACTTGCGGTGAAACCAACCAGGCAGCCTTCCTCGTCGAGGGCAGTGACCACAGTGACGCCAGTTGGAAAGGCACCTAGAACCTGCTTGTAATCTTGTGTGTCGATCATCGCACTCTCCCGTATTAACGCATGATGAAAGGGTCAGGCATCGGATCTGAGGACAAATTGATCCACAGGGTTTTTAGGTCGGTGTAATCGCGTACCGCATCGATGCCACATTCGCGGCCGTAGCCACTGGCGCCAAATCCGCCGATCGGTGCCATTGCCGAAACCGCACGGTAAGTGTTGACCCAAAGGATGCCGGAACGTACATCGCGAGCCAGCCGATGGGCGCGTGCTACGTCGCGGGTCCAGATGCCGGCCGCCAGACCATATTCGGTGTCATTGGCAAGGCGCAGAGCCTCGGCCTCGTCATCGAATGGGATCACCGCCACCACCGGGCCAAAGACCTCTTCTTGAACGATGGGCATCTGGTGGGAATGACAGGCCAGGATCGTTGGCGGATAGTACCAGCCGTCTCGGTCTTCCAGACGCTGGCCGCCGCACAGTACCTCGGCCCCATCCCTTCGCGCCTGGGTCACCATTTGGTCGATTTGATTCAATTGGGCCTCGGTGGCAATGGGACCCATTTCCGTGTCTGCATCGGCGGGATTGCCAATGCGGATGGTCGCGGCGCGCTCGCGCAAGCGATCCAAAACTTCGTTGAGGATGGTGCGTTGTACCAACAGTCGGGAACCGGCCACGCAGCTTTGTCCGGAGGCGGCGAAAACGCCCGCCACGACACCATTGAGGGCGCTATCCAGGTCGGCGTCCTCAAATAAAATGTTGGGTGACTTGCCGCCCAACTCGAGGGACAGTTTCGCGAAATTTTCCGCACTGTTACGGACCACGTGGCGAGCAGCGCCGGAACCACCGGTAAAGGCAATTTTGCGCACTTTGGGGTGAGCCGTCAGGGCTGCCCCGGTGGACGGACCGAAGCCGGTAACCAGGTTCACCACACCTTGCGGGAAACCTGCCATCTCCACCAGTCGCATCAGCTCGATAAGGCTGGCGGAGGCGTGTTCGGAAGGCTTGATGACAATGGTGTTGCCTGCCGCCAATGCCGGGGCCAGTTTGATGGCGGTAAGATAGAGCGGGCTGTTCCAGGGAATGATTGCGGCAACCACGCCCAGCGGCACTCGCATTGTCGCCCCGAACAGGTCTGGTTTGTCCAGCGGCAGGGTTTCGCCCACCACCTTGTCGGCCAGGCCAGCGTTGTAATAGAAGAACTCGGGCAGGTAGCCCACCTGGCCCCGGGTCTCTCGGATCAATTTGCCGTTGTCACGGCTTTCCAGCTGCGCCAGTGTTTCGGCGTTCTCTGAGATCAATTGACCCAAGCGATACAGCAGCTTGCCCCGGGCGGTGGCGGTCAGGCCAGACCATTCCGGACTCTCGAACGCCCGGTGCGCCGCCTGGACCGCGTCCTCAACGTCGGTTTCGTCGGCGTTGGGAACCTGGCACCAAACGTCACCCGTTGCCGGGTTGTAGCTTTCGAATGTGGCTCCCGAGCGTGCGCCCCGCCACTCACCATCAATGAACATCGTCAGCGTATCCAGACTCATTCGAGACTCTCCTTTTGCAAGGAAGGCCGGTGCACCTTGGCAAGGAAGTCCAGCAGGAGGTCGTTGACCTGATCCGCTGCTTCAACCGGTGCCATGTGCCGTTGTCCTTCCAGAATGTGTACGCGGGCGTTCGGTAGTTGCCCGGCCAGTTTGTGTGCCATGTCGGGCGTGGATCCCGGATCCAGCTCGCCGGTAGCAACCAGTACCGGGACCAGGATCGACCCCAGCTCGTCGGCGCCGAAACGGTCCTGAGTTCCAAACAAGGCGTAACTGCGATAATAGCCGTCCGGATCGTTACTGGTGACCCGACGACGGACCGCGTCAATACGGTTTGGATGAGCCTGACGGAACGCCGGACTGAACCAGCGCTCTAGGGCCCCCTCGACATTCGCGGCCGGACCTTGCTCAAGAGTTTGGGCTAACCGTTGGCTCACGCCGGCCCGCTCCTGATCGTTTCGATTAAAGACGCTGGAGAGTACAACGAGCGCCTGAAGGCGATCGGGATAAAGAAGGGCAAATGCTCGTGCCACCAGTCCGCCCATCGAAAAGCCCATGACCGTTGCTGTGGACACGTCGAGCTCGTCGAGCAGTGTGACCAGCTGATCGGCGTAATCCTCGAGCGTGGCGTCCACCTTGGGAAGCGGGCTCTCGCCGTGGCCGAGCATGTCGTAGGCGATTACATCGTAATAAGGTGCCAGCGCCTCCATCTGTTCCTGCCACAGGGTGGCGTCCAGACCGACACCGTGAATCAGTACCACAGGTTGGCCACTGCCTGCGCGCCAGTAACGAGTGCCCGACGCGCTGGTTCGTGCTTGGGTTAGCAGCATTTGTCCTCCCCGGCCGGTCACTGTTGGGCGGCCTGCTCGGCTTCTTCGGCTAATTCTTTAAGGTCCTGGTAGCGGTTGCCAATGCGCGGGTGAAGTCGACCACCGTCCGCAGCACCCAGAACGACCACAATCTCATTGGCACGCGGCGCGTCCTCGATGCACATCTCCAATGTGATGTAGTGGGAACGTAAGCCCTCGTCGTGCTTGTGCATCATCGGGATCTGAATTGAGGTGCCCGGCGCGCCGCGTTTGTTGGTGAAACTCAGGTAGCTCTTAGCGCCCACCGCTTCCCGGAAATGGTTGCCGAATCGCAGGGTATGGATGATGGCAGAGGCGTGTTCGATCTCCCCCTCTGCACCGACTACCGCAGCTTTTCCATAGGCTTCGACATCGTCGCCGCTGATCTCATCCAGAATATGCTTGACGATTAGCTCGCCGAGCTCTGAGCAGCCGTTGCGAATCTCAGGTGACAGATCTTCCACGAATCCACGGCCGGCCCATGGGTTGCTGACTACGGCGGCCACACCAACCATGGTTACGGGTTTATCACTTGCCTTTCCGGCCTCTATGTACGTGGTTTCTCGGAAGGTGACGATCTTGCGAATTTCGAAACTCACTGGGTTTCCTCCTCGTTGCATTCCAGTTGCAGGTGGTTAAATGATGCCTGCGATGTTGGTATACCATAATACCAAAAACCTTATCGAGCAACGTTAAGATTGGGTTTGAGTGAAGAAAATTGGGTTCTGCCAAGCTTATAAAATTTTTATAATCATAAAAACAATAAGTTAGGTGTTTTGATGCTAAAAATTAGCTGCTCTCAGGATAAAGTCTTTGCATTTTGTATTATGGTATACCAAACTCTGAAGCGCAGTTGTCAGATGGCCGTGCCGAAAACGAGCTGCCGAGAACTCGCTAGGCCTCTGAACCAGAACAATTCCAATGAATGAGCTCGGGAGGAAAATTCAATGCAGAAAGAACAATCGAGTATTCCGTGGCGAGAGCTATTCGCCGGCGTGGACAAAACGATGGCTGTCGCCTCAACCACCATGGTGTTGGCATTTGTTTTATTCACGGTGTTGCAGCCGGACCTGGCGAACGTTATTTACACGGGAGCGAAGCAGTACATCGAGAACGAACTCGGGTGGTACTACATCCTGACGGTAAACGTCGTTTTGCTTGTTTCGCTTATGATCGCCTTCAGCCCCTACGGCAAGCTGCGCTTGGGTAGGGACGAAGAGCGGCCGGAGTTTTCCAACTTCACGTGGTTCGCAATGCTGTTCAGTGCAGCAGTGGGCACTGGGCTGCTTTTCTGGAGCATCGCTGAGCCTCTGAGCCATCTCCAGGGCAATCCGTTTATAGCCATGGATGGTGTTGCCCCCAATACACTGGAGTCAGCTCAGGCTGCGCTACGAATCACAATTTTCCATTGGGGTTTACACGGTTGGGCTGTGTACATTCTCGTGGGGGCGATACTTGCCTACTTTGCCTATCGTCGTGGACTGCCCATGACCATCCGTTCCGCGTTCTATCCTCTGTTGGGCGACCGCATCTATGGCCCCATCGGCCATGCCATTGACCTGCTTGCCATCTTCGCCACCCTTTTTGGCACGGCCACCACTCTGGGGCTTGGGGTTTCTCAGATGAATGCAGGGCTGAATAGCCTGTTCGGGTTAGAAATCTCCGCTACCAATCAGGTGCTTTTGGTTTTAGGGGTGACTGTGGCAGCGACGGTGTCTGCGGTTTCTGGCTTGAAGAAGGGCATCCGTATGCTTAGCGAGTGGAATATTCACCTAAGTATGGTTTTGTTCGCCTTCTTTATTCTCGCCGGGCCTACAGTCTTCCTGCTTACCATCTTTACAACCAGCGTTGGTGATTACCTAGGTAATTTGCTGCCAATGGGCTTTTGGACCAGCCCGGACCCGGAGAGTCAGTGGCAGGGTTGGTGGACCATTTTCTACTGGGGTTGGTGGTTGTCTTGGGGCCCTTATGTGGGGATGTTCATCGCTCGGATTTCACGGGGACGAACGATTCGTGAGGTGCTCTTTGGCGGCATGTTCGCGGCAACCTTGGGTGCAATGGTATGGATCGTCATCTTTGGCGGCACGGCCCTTCACCTCCAATTGTTCGGAGGCGTTGATTTGGCAACAGTGGCCAATGAAAACGTAACCAAAGTTCTGTTCCAAACCATCGAAGCGCTCAACGTGCCCTGGGCGACAAGCTTCATGATTGGAATGGCCACTCTGATGATTGTGACCTGGTTCGTGACATCCGCCGATTCTGGAACTTTGGTGATCTGCACTATTTTGTCTCAGGGCAACCCGAATCCTCCGAAGACGTACCGCGTGATTTGGGGCTTGGGCTTGGGTGCGACGTCTGCTGTTCTGCTCCTGGCCGGCGGGCTGCAGGCCCTCCAAACCGCCGCTATCGCAGCCGCATTACCGTTTTCTATTGCCTTGCTGGTCATGTGCTACTGCATGTTCAAAGCCCTGGCGAGCGAGCAAGTAGGCCAACCAGTGGCCGTTGAACAATCTGAAGCGTCGTAAAGGGCGCATCGAGGAGATTTAATATGCAGTTTTCGTTATTCCTTCACATGGAACGCTACCAGGGTGACAAAAGCCACCAGCAGCTGTTTGAGGAACTTTGCGAGCTCGTAAAAATTGCCGAAGCCTCCGGCTTTCGAACAGCCTGGATTGGTGAACACCATGGGATGCAATTTACGTCTTCCCCAAGCCCGGTGGCTCAGCTGTCCTATCTGGCCGCGAAAACAGACCGTATTCGTCTTGGCGCGGGAACGTTTGTCGCCCCATTCTGGGATCCAATCCGTTTGGCGGGTGAATCGGCATTGCTGGATGTGATCAGCGGTGGGCGGTTGGAGTTTGGAATCGCCAGAGGTGCCTATCAGTTTGAATTCGACCGCATGACCAATGGCATGCAAGCCTCAGAGGGTGGGGCGGCTTTGCGTGAAATGGTGCCCGCCATTCGGGGTCTTTGGAAGGGGGACTACAGTCACCAGGGTGAGGTGTATAACTTCCCGACAACGACGAGCGTTCCTAAGCCACTCCAGCAGCCCCTGCCCCCGATTTGGATCGCGGCAAGGGACCCAGCGTCTCACGATTTTGCGGTTGCGAATGGCTGCAATGTCATGGTCACCGCACTGATGAAGGGGGACGAGGAAGTTGCCGACCTCGCCCAGAAATTCAATACGGCGTGTGCCGACCATCCTGAGGTCGATCGCCCTGAGCTAATGTTCCTCCGTCATACTTACGTGCACGAAGAAAATGATTCCGAAGGTTGGCGGCGTGGCGCGGAGGCCCTGCAACGGTTCTACCGGTATTTCTTTGCATGGTTCAAAAATGACCAGCAGGCAGTCGATGGATTTTTCAAGCCTGCCTCCGAGGAGGATGTTGCCAGTAACCCCGAGTTTTCTCTCGAGAGCCTGCACCGGAACATGATGATTGGCGCTCCATCAGAACTGGTGGAGCGGCTCAAGAAATACGAGGCACTTGGAATCACGGAATACAGCTATTGGACCGACAACACGCTGCCTTTTGAGGAGAAGAAGCGCTCACTTGAGCTCTTTGCGTCTGAGGTGATGCCGCATTTTAAGTGAGTGTGATGATCAGAGCGAACCCGTTGATGACAGGCGGACTGGCCATTGGACGGGTCGCTCTCAATGGTAGTCTGAGAGGTAACTCTATGAATCTGTTAGACGTCGTATCGGGCGGGAAAGTAGCAGCGCTCATTGGAAATGAGTGGCGTTTGGGATATCAGCAGTACAGTGTGAGCAACCCTGCTAATGGCGAGGTTATTGCTCAAGTCGCAGATTTGGGTTCGGAAGACACTTTGGAGGCTGTGGCGGCTGCCGAAAAGTCCGGTAAAGAATGGCGCAAAGTACCTGTGAAGCAACGGGCCCGCCTTTTGCGGCGTTGGTATGATCTTGTAATCGAAGAAACTGATGCACTTGCGCAAATCATGACACTGGAGCAAGGCAAGCCACTCCACGAAGCGCGAGGTGAGGTCGTTTACGGCGCTTCTTTCATTGAGTACTTCAGTGAGGAGTGCAAGCGAATCCTGGGTGATGTTTCGCCTGGCCCTGACTCCAGCAAGCGTATTCTGGTTTTGCGTGAACCGGTTGGCGTTGTCGCTGCAATCACACCATGGAACTTCCCCCTCGCCATGATTACGCGAAAGTGTGCCCCGGCGCTTGCTGCTGGGTGCACGATCGTAATCAAACCCGCAGAGTCCACCCCGCTGACTGCACTGGCGTTGGCGCATTTGGCTCAGAAGGCAGGCATCCCAGAGGGGGTGATCAACGTCGTTACGTGTTCGCGTCCAGCCGAGGTTGGCGATGTGCTGTCCACGGATAGCAGAATTCGAAAGCTGTCGTTCACCGGGTCAACGCCGGTGGGTAAGCATTTGCTTTCCCGCTGTGCGAGTACCGTGAAGAAAACCGCCATGGAATTGGGCGGCAATGCGCCGTTCATCGTCTTTGACGATGCCGATTTGGACGCAGCAGTTGAGGGGGCGATTGCCTCGAAGTTCCGCAATGCCGGGCAAACCTGCGTCTGCACAAATCGGTTTTTGGTTCAGGCTGGTGTTTACGACGCTTTCTTGGAGAAACTTACCGATAAAGTGCGGCAGTTACGGGTCGGTAACGGATTGGAAGAAGGCGTCTTTATTGGTCCTCTCATCAATACAGCTGCGGTCGAAAAGGTACAGGCTCATGTTAATGACGGACTTATGAAGGGCGCTCGGCTGCTCTGTGGCGGGAAAACCCATGAGCTGGGTGGTCACTTCTTTGCTCCAACTGTCTTGGCGGACGTAACCGTGGACATGCTGGTCGCTTCGGAGGAAACCTTTGGACCCTTGGCCGCTGTCTTTAAATTTGAAAGCGAAGCTGAGGCAATTGAGATGGCCAACCAGACACCGTTCGGGCTGGCGGCATATTTCTACACCAACAACTATCGGCGTATCTTCCGGACCCTGGAGGCACTCGAATACGGCATGGTTGGTGTCAATGAAGGATTGATCTCGACCGAGCTGGCCCCTTTTGGGGGAATTAAGGAATCTGGTCTGGGACGGGAGGGTTCTCGTTACGGCCTGGAAGAGTTTACCGAGCTCAAATACGCCTGTCTTGGAGGGATCGATTAGGTTGGTTCGGGGAGAGCACGCCTTTCTCCCGGCAGCTCAGCAAAGGAGAACGCATTAGTGTTCTCCTTGCCTCCTATTTCACCAAATTTAAGGCTCCAACGATTACTTCTCAGCGCTTTACTCTCCCTAAACTGCTTTCAGTCCTGACTCTTGCATCGTTTATCCTTGCTCTTCAGGTCATGCCAGATAGTGCAAGGCCTATTCGGTGGAATGAAAGGAGAAATTCCTACCGTGATGTGGCAATCTCTCTTAAAAGGACCTAGGCCACCATCTGTTAACAATTGAACAGCAAGATGCCGACTGGTGTGATTTTATGAGTGATCACTTCTATTTTGATCAAATCGCTAGGGGGCTTCAGTTCTCGTCATTCCTGAAAATGTTCCTTGGCCAATAACCCAGTTGACCGGAACCGTCACAGACCTTTGATCTACCTGCTCCTTCGTACCCACGAATATGAATGTTTCGCTTTGCGACCATCCTGAATTCCACGCGGCACCTTAACATAAGCGGACTTTTAGATTGGATCAGCATGACCTTTTAGTGACAGAAAGCTGGGCGCCTGTCCCGGCAATTGTTAAAGTTAAATTGAACCTTAAATACTGACCGGCAGGCGAGCATGAAAATCAGTGAAATTGCCAAGCTCACGCAGTTGGCACCTTCCAAGATCCGCTTTTACGAACACATCGGATTGCTGAAAAACGTGCAGCGCAAGGCAAACGGCTATCGCAGCTATCCGCCCGAAGCGGTCACCGTGCTGAAGCTTATTACCACGGCGCAACAGGCTGGATTTAGTCTGGATGAGCTGAGATCTCTACTTCCGTCGGACATGGAAACGTGGGACCACAGTTTTCTTTTGCAATCACTCCACCAGAAGGTCCGGGATATCGAGGACATGGAGCAGAAGCTGGCTGCCAGTAAAGCCCAGTTGCTGGATGTTCTGGCGGATATTGAGGCCAAACCGGAGGATATGGATTGTGCCGACAACGCAAAACGGGTGCTTTCCCAGTATGGTCTGGGAAAGCCCGAGCACTGATCTCAGTCGTTCAGGGAGGCCAGTGGTTTTGGCGCGTAAAGTGCGCTCTGAAAGCTGGGAACGTAGTCGTATCGGACCATCTCACCAAGATCCAAGCTGCGAATAAAGTCCGAGAACTCACCGTCGCCCAACTCAAGATTGACGGCTTCGTCATCCATGGTCGAACCATGTTTGAGTTGGCGTGAATCGGCGTGGCCATAGACCAGGCGCCCATTCTGATCGATATTTATGAAGCTGTTAGTCACAATGGTTTCTTCTTCGGAAACGTCCTCCAATCGATCGGTCTCAAAGACAAAATCCAGCTTGCCGCTTTTCTGGTCCATCACTTCAAAGATGACCGAGCGCTCGCTCATCCGATAATGAATGCCTGTCAGCCATTTGGGCAGATTGTATCCGACCACGCCGCGTACCCGCGCCAGTTCTGTATCCACAGGCAGCTTGAGAACATAACCCCAGAAATCTGCATTTCGGGACTGCCGGAAGAGGCTGATAGGGCCCATGTTGGCGTCGCCCGGCTTGGTAGTGACTATCGCCAGCGAGATTTCGTTGTAAGAGTCATTGTCGCAGTAGTGATAGGCGTAGCCCGTCAGCGCTACTAAACCCCTGCCTGGCCAGATACTCAAGGGTTGGACCTGCTCTCGCACCTCTTCGGGCATGAGCGAGATGAGACGGCCCAGATCGGCGGTAAAAATCGCCGTCACCTTGGTGTTTTCGTAGTAAAAATTTGGTGAATAGGATTCAAATCCCATATCCACTTTCTGTTTTTCCAGCGTCCGGAACCAGCTCAGATCGGTTTCCGGCGATTCCTCTGCAATTACCGAGAGCGGCGGATTTGAACGAAACCGATCGTAGAGTCCGTCTTCGATCACGGGCACGTCTTAACCCGCAATGTCTATGACGGTGGTCTCCGCGTGGGACAGTGAAGACATAAGCGCCAGTGCCAGCCCTGCTGCTCTATGTGAGAATCTCATTCTTGGTACCTCCCAATGTGTGTTGGTTGCGGGAAGCACCTTAAGATTAAATCTAACTTTAAGGTCAACCCTTATTTTCTTGTTGACCTTAAAGTTGACTTTAAGGATAGAGTCGCCTCACATCCTAAGGAGGTGACCCATGAACTTATTTCAACCACTCTTGCTCCCGAATGGCACCCAGGTGCCTAACCGAATTGCCAAGGCTGCCATGGAGGAGAACATGGCGGATTCGAATTTCGCCCCCTCGGAGCGCCTCATTCAGCTATACCGGGCGTGGGCCGAAGGTGGTTCCGGCCTTTTGATAAGCGGAAATGTGATGATTGACCGCCGGGCGATGACCGGTCCGGGCGGCGTGGTTCTGGAGAACGACGATCAATTGCAACTCTTCAAACGATGGGCTGACACCGGACGAGCGCGGGGCGCGCAGTTCTGGATGCAGATCAATCATCCCGGTCGTCAAATGCCGGGCGATCTAGCTCAGGAAACATGGGCGCCGTCGCCGATATCCGTCGATCTGGGCAAGATGTCCAAGCATTTCAATCCGCCACGAGAGCTTACGGAAGAAAAGATCCAGGATGTGATCGCACGTTTCACTGAAACAGCCAGACTGGCTGAGCAGGCCGGGTTCACGGGCGTCGAGGTCCACGGCGCGCACGGGTACCTGATCAGTCAGTTCCTGTCACCGCTGACCAACAAGCGCCGGGATCGTTGGGGCGGCTCGCTTGAGAATCGCGCACGCCTGTTGATTGAGGTGGTTCGCGGTATCCGCGCTGCGGTGTCACCGGACTTCGCCGTTGCAGTAAAACTGAACTCCGCCGACTTTCAGCGAGGTGGCTTTAGCCAGGATGATGCGCGGCAGGTTGTGTCTATGCTGAATCCCCTGGGTGTGGACCTGGTCGAGCTGTCGGGTGGCAGTTACGAGGCGCCAGCTATGCACGGGAGTGCCCGGGATGGCCGCACCTTGGCAAGAGAAGCCTATTTCTTTGAATTCGCCAAAGACATCCAGGCCGTCGCCAGAATGCCCGTCATGGTGACGGGTGGCATACGCCGCTTGCCCATGGCAGAGCAGGTCGTGAGTAGCGGCGTGGACATGGTAGGCATCGCAACGGCGCTGGCCATCGATCCAAACTTGCCGAGAGACTGGGAAAACGGCCGAAACAGCGCACCGGAACTGTCCCCGATCACCTGGAAAAACAAACCTTTGGCTTCCCTGGCGTATATGTCGGTGGTGAAATACCAGCTGCTCAAACACAGCCTGGGAAAGCCTGCCAAACCGGAGGTGTCGCCGCTTTGGGCTCTGGCTTGCGGACAACTGAACAACACTGTTCTTAGCCGCAGGTACCGCAGGAAAATGGCCGCTTAATGAGAGGTCGAGGGAAGCCGGCAATTTTGGCTTTTTGAAGCGTTGGCAGGTCGAATTCGCCATGATCGCCTGCCGACATTGTCGCACGTTTGACCAGGCTGAACGCTTGCTTTCGAAATCTATCTGAATGTCCGCTTTGCGACCAGCCCGAGCAAACAAAAAGCGAACATTCAGCGGACCGGGGTAAGTCCACAGTGCGATTGACCTGCCCCCAATTATTGAACCGCTTACTGCCTGGTAAGTTTGGTTTGTTTTTTCCTGGCCCGTTTTCGCGGGCCTTTTTGTATGGTTCGCAAGTGCAACCGGATGATGCGTTTTCGTGGTAAACTGCAACACTCCCGCCAAGTGTTTTCTTGACTCCCCATATTATAAAATTTTGTGTTATTATAACCAAATCGTATTTCACGTTTAACGTGCAGCGTTATAAGGTGGGTGATCATGATCAAGAGCTTTAAGTGCAAGCACACAGAGGAGCTTGTAAAAACAGGTAAGACTCGGCGTTTCAATGCAATCCAGCGAACGGCCGAGCGTAAGTTACAGCAGCTGCTAAGCGCTGAAGCTCTTAAAGATTTAAAGTCTCCGCCCGGGAATAGACTTGAGCCGCTTTCTGGAGACAGAGAGGGGCAACACAGCATCCGGATCAATGACCAGTGGCGGTTGTGTTTCCGCTGGACAGATGAAGGGGCGGAAGACGTGGAGATTGTTGATTACCACTAAGGAGGTCGCGCAATGGTTACTGTAGGTATGCGCCCTATCCATCCAGGAGAGATTTTACTTGAGGATTACCTTGAGCCTCTTGGCATGAGTGTGAATGCGCTTTCAAAAGAACTTTATGTTCCTGCACAGCGCCTGAACGAGATTGTTCGCGAGCGTCGTGGTGTGTCCGCGGATACGGCCATGCGTTTGGCCCGTTACTTTGGGACTACCGAGCAGTTTTGGCTCAATTTGCAGACTGACTACGATCTGCGCCGTGCCCGTGAGGAGAAAGCCGACCAAATCAATAAACTGATTACGCCTCGTAAGCCTGACCATCACGCTGCCTGAACTCTACTCTTTGCCGCTCTTGGTCTCCAAGACGTAAGCGATCGCCGAGGTTCTCCCTTCAGCGCTGGCTGATCGGGGTTCGCTCTACTTAAGCCTGGCCAGCAGAAAACAGGCTTTTTAACCATACTTATGGTTCCTATCCCTCAAAAGAGGGCTACACCATGACATTTCCAATTGGCAAATCTCCCTGGAATAAGGGAAAGCTCGTGGGCCAAAAACTTCCTCTCAAACTGGAACAGATCTGGGCTATACGTATTCGATTAGAAATCGCAAAGAACATCCGCGAGTTGGCGATGTTCAACATGGCGATTGATTGCAAACTCCGATCCTGCGATATGGTTAAGCTTCTGGTTCGAGATATTTCCAGAAACGGAGAGGTACTGGATAGGGCCCAAGTCATTCAGCAGAAAACCAGTCAACCTGTCCAGTTTGAGATAACGAAAAAGACGCGCGAATCGGTTGAAGCGTGGATCAAATTGCGCGGTCTTACAGGTATGGATTATCTGTGGCCGAGTCGGATGAGACAGTTTGACCACATCACTACTCATCAATATGCCCGTCTCGTCAAAAAATGGATTACCAGCATTGGACTTGATCCTTCAGTCTACGCAACCCACTCAATGCGACGTAGCAAAGCGACATTGATCTACAAGAAGACCAAGAATCTTCGAGCGGTGCAGTTGCTATTGGGACACACAAATATGTCCAGTACCGTGCGATACCTTGGTGTCGAGGTGGAGGATGCTTTGGAGATCGCGGAGAGTATTGAGATTTGATGGGGTAAAGCTGCCCTCAAGCGTAGATTACTGGTGATCGAAGCTTCTCTCGGAGTCAGGCGATGAGCAATTTCGGGCTCTGCCAGGGCCCCTCCATTGCCTAAACAAAAGCGAATGTAAGAGTCAGGTCTTTCCTCCAGAGCCCCCAATCTAATCACACCAATTTCATCCAGCATGATTGAGATAGCAAATTGCAGACGCTGAATGATTACATGGCAGAGATAGTCATGATCAGCTAAGCTATTGTTTTACCAAATGATGTGTAGCGCGCTTGGTGGTTCAATGTCAGTAATCATGACGCAGTCAAATTTCTTCAATGATAAAGCGAGCTGCCTAATTGCTGTTAGATTGGAGAATGGAATGGAAACAGTGGAAGTTCGTGGCCCGTTTAGTTTTCGCGGAGAAAGTCCATTAATTGATCATCCGGAAGCTTCCGTAAATGGGTTTTATATTTGGTGTGTTCACGTCGAACAGTCGCTTTATCGAGCATATTACGTGGGTGAAGCTGCAAACATAGCGTCCCGACATAAGACCCACCTGCGAGATTGCCTAAAAGGTAACTATCAAGCTCATTGCTTGGATGGCCTTCGTCAGAATCAAAGTATTTTAATGCATCGCTCCGGGGATGGCATGATCCCTCGGTTCGCCCACATAGACCGCCAAAAATTCAACAATGATTTCGTTGATAACATTTGCCTATTTTTTGCAGAAATTCCGGTAACTGGTGATAAAAAATCCGACAAGTTGCTGAGATGTCGCTACGAGGCGGGGGTCGTTCGCCATATTGAAAATGCAGGGCTGAACGTTCTCAATGTTGGGCGCATTAGTAACTGGGCTGGTGAGCCAGACCAGGTTCGGCTGGAAACAAGTGGTTGTGAGATCGAGGCCATATCCGGGGAGATTGTCTCAATCTAACCAATTGTTCCAGTTCGTTCCGGGCCTGACGGCCCTCCACCGGATGCCCTTTTCGCTGCGCTACAAGGGCACCGCTGAACAACGGCGTTAGCGATTATGGAGAATAGTCAACCATGAACGAAAGGGAGATTCCCGTCGGAGGCGATTTTAATCGGATCTTCGATCATCAAGACTATCTGGCGATGATAAGCATTCCCGATGAGGCAACCTGCGTTCTTCGAGCGCACCTTATCCTTGAGGAAGCTTTAAACGTTTGGGCCTCCAAATTAACGGCCACTGAGGATCTCTACGCGGGTACTTTCGTCCCGTTCAAGACGAAGCTCGTTATAGCGAAGAATCTTGGGCTGGATGCTGACATCTTCAAGCTATTAGACAAGATCAACGAAGTCAGGAATCGCTTCTCTCATCGAAAGGGCTATGAGCTTGAAGGTTCGTTAATTGATTCGCTGAAAGACCAGGTTAATAGCGTTGTTCCGGGGGCTCAGGTTTCACCATGTGAAAGCCTACATGCATTCGTGTCTGGCAAGAATGCGGAGGGTGAGCGTGTGGAAAAGAAATACACTTGGGCCGACAGTGATCACCGGATCAAATTCGTGATTATTTTTGTTGCAGCAATCCTAAGAATAACTAGCTGGATACAAGATGAGTTCAATCGACGGAATATTCAGTTCACTTTGATTTCCACAATCGATCGCTAACAATTGGCTGCACAGCGACCGATTTTCCGCCGCTTCGCGGCTCCAAACCGGCGCGAGAGCCGGGCGTTATAGCCAAAAGAGGTGAGCATGAGTGAAGAAAATGAGGATATTCACGAGATAGAGAAGGCTATCATCCTAGATGAGGATAGTCCGATTAGAAGAATGGACCCAGATAAAAAGGAGTTATCTCTCGAAAGTAGGCTAGATCATTATATTTTTAATTGCTCTCAATCTTTATCTTCAATTTCAGCGTCAATTGAAAAAGCCGATATTTCGATACTTTTATTAGAATCTGCCTATGAAGACTGCCCTGAATCTGAAAACATTACTCCGGCAGAATTTGTTGAATATGCTATCGAAAACTACTTTATTAGAAGTGCTACTATCTATGATCGCTGTTTAATTTTCGTGAATAGATTGCTGGATCTAGGGATCGCAAATGATTCCATTGGCCACCAATTGCTCGTTACCAATGAGCATGTCAAGGCTTTCAAGTTAGAGTCTAAGCTGAGAGCAATACGAAGGGAATGCACAGAATACCGTGTAGAACGTAACAAAATCGTTCATCATGGGCGCTACTCAGATGATAATTTTACTAACATATCAGCCATGCATAAAGCTAATTTTCTGAGCGAAAAAGAGGGGCTAGACCCTGTGATTCCACCAGAGACAGTCGACTATTACATGAATAACGTGATCGAAACTCAAAAGCAGGAGTTCATCGATCACCTTGAAAAAATAAAAGAAAAAGTAAAAGAGTTTTATGACTCTGCATTGCCGATTTATGGGCACAAGAAAAAAGAGTTGAGTTCATAAAGCTATAACAATCGGCTGCACGGCGACCGATTTTCCGCCGCTTCGCGGCTCCAAACCGGCGCGTGAGCCTGGCGTTATATGTTTAGGAGGTACGCGTGAATAGGGAGATCCTGAATGTTGCAGTTGAAGAAGGAGTAGACAGAGAGGCTGTAGATCAACTGAGGTCAGGAATTTCCTTGTTCGGTGATGAAGCGGAAGTTCACGAGATCCCAAAGAGCGGTCCCCAGGCCTCGATACTCTTGTATGGGATTACGTCGATCGCACTTTTTTTTGGTGCAGCTTTTGTCAGAAAACTCGGTGATAAAGCGGCGGAAGACTGTTACCCATACATTAAACGTGCGCTGCTGGGCGTGTATGAAAAGTATTTTGGGGAAGATGCCAAATATCGCGTTCAGGTGATCTCGACATCCGAAAAGAAATCACCTGATACCAAGTACTCCCTAGTATTGGCCCTTTACTGTGTTGGGCAGAGTAATGAGAGGGTTAAGTTCTTGTATGAAACTAGCTGGGATAAAGGTCAGTTTGATGAGGCTACCGAAGTCTACATCGAAGCTATGGTTGAGTTCGTGAATGACGATGTCGGTTCTAGTCCCGTTTCCAAGCTAGTTTCTTCTAAAAGCAGTCGAATGCAGCCGTATTTAGTCGCGTGGGACTCAGAAGAAAAAACCTTGGTTTCCGTAAACCCGATTCCTAGCGATGCCAACATATAACAAGAAGGTGCACTGTCAAACTGGGAGGCGTAAAAATCTGCTGCACAGTTACCTGGCCGTCAGCCTCCACTGGTCGCCCTTGTCGCCCAGGTCGGGCGCCGCTCATGTCGGTGCTATGCTCAAAAACATATGCCTTAAGGTTTGGGGCACCATTCAGACTTCTGAAGTCGTAGGGACAGTACCAATGGGAAAGAGTCTGTAATGTCTGAGAACGAAAAGAGCGAAAAGCGCGGTATAGTCGACACTCTAGCAGCGCTCACATGGCCGCAATTTTTTGGCCTCGCTACACTCCTGTGCGCTGCGATCATCGCTGCATTTTATTTTATTTTCGGCGTTATTATCGAAAATCAACGGCGCTCTGTTATATCTGACGCAGACATTTGCAAAGGTGCAATCGCAGCATTGATGGGCAAGCCGTACCAGTCGAGTGTGACTAGCCGCGGCACTGATGGCTTTGGTGTCACCGAACTTTTTTATATCCGACAATCAGATAATTCGCGCTGGGACTTTCGATGCAAAATTTCGGGAGACTCGGTTGTGTGGGCTACAAAGGATGGCCCTTGGCGGAACCGAGAGGAGGATGCAGATGTTTTTTGGTCTTACAGCCCAAAGCAGGGCGAATTGATAATTCGTCAAGTATTTTCAGATGGGACCTCTAGTGCAAAGCGCTTTGGTGGTGTTTATACCCGATAACTCCAAGTATTCTGTAAATTAGGTAAATCTTTTGCCTCATCCTTGGATCCCAGTAATACATAACCAGCGGCTGCACAGCGACCGATTTTCCGCTGCTTCTCAGCTCCAAACCGGCGCGTGAGCTGGGCGTTATTGCCAAGCCTGAATGTTCGCTTTGCGACCGTACCGGCCAATTTATTGAGCCCACTCCTGGTCCCGTGATGGCAACATGATCATCTGATATTGAAACTCGGCCCCGCGTAACACACAATCAGGCTCGTCGAAGTAAACAAACGCTCACTTTAATTCCGGTAGAGAGGTAGCACAGGTGACTGAGCTGGTAAGTTATGACTTGAAAGACGGTGTTGCGACAATTGCCATCAGCAATGGCAAAGCCAATGCCCTGAGCCATGAAGTGTTCGAGGGGCTCAATGCCGCGCTGGATCGGGCGGAGCAGGATAAGGCCGTTGTAATCCTGACCGGGCAGCCAGGCGTGTTCTCTGCCGGCTATGATCTGAAAGAAATGCAGAAGGGCCCTAAAGAGGCTGCTGCACTGGTAAAAACCGGCTCCACCTTTACCCGCCGTCTGGCCGCATTCCCATTGCCGATCATCGGTGCCTGTAGCGGCCATGCCATCGCCAAGGGGGCGTTTATTCTGCTGTCAGTGGATCACCGCATTGGCATTGAGGGGCCCTTCAAGCTGGGCCTGAACGAAGTGGCCATCGGCATGACCATGCATCACGCCGGGATCGAAATTGCCCGCCATCGATTGGCGCCTGCTCACTTCTACCGTTCAGTTGTAAACGCGGAAATCTACAACCCGCAAGGAGCGGTCGAGGCGGGCTTCCTGGATGAAGTGGTTGCCCAGGACAAACTGGTCGAGCGGGCCACCGAGCTGGCGCTCCATTTCAAAACCCTGAACATGCGTGCCCACCGTGAAACCAAGGTGAAGGCCAAGGCGGACTACCTGGCGCTGCTGGATCGTTGCATCGAGCAGGATGCAGAGCATCTGGGCCTCAACGGCTAGTTCAGGTTTCTGAACTGAACTGGGGTGCTTCGCGAAACCGGAACAGCTTGGCCAGGATCAAGTCCGGGAACGACTGGATCCGCGTGTTGTAGATCATGGCGCTCTCGGTGTAGCTGTTTCGCAGTAGCGAAAGGTAGTTTTCCGTCTCTGCCATGATCGACATGAATTTCTGAATCACCTGATTGTTCTTCAGGTCCGGATAGCCTTCGATCCGGGCCTGAAGTGCACTGGTTACTTTCTTTTCAAACTGGAGCAGCTTGTCTGTCTGCCCCTTGGCGCTCATCTCGGCAGGGTCCGCGCTACGTAGCTGGGCTATGGCTTTCAGCAGTTGTTTTTCATGGGCCAGAGACGCCTTTACCACTTTCTCCAGGTTGGGCCAAAGGTCGTGGCGTTGCTGGAGAATGGTGTCGATATTGGCGGCGGCCCGGTCCACGCGGTTTTTCAGGAAGACAATGTCGTTGTAGTGCAGTATTCCGGTGTAGGCGAGCAGGACGATGGGCACCGTAAGGGCCGACAGAATCAGATTGTCCGGGCTGAATCCGCCATCTGCGGCAAACAGTGCGGTGGTGGAGAACAGGAACAGGCCGAGTGTCAGGGCGATGCCCGCAAATCCCCTCGCCCCCCGATCCAGCACGATGTCCTCCTCTTCGTTACCGCTGATCAGGAAGGGTGAGGCGTCATCCTTCTGGATCGTCAATCGGTCCGGCTGCTCGCGGTCCAGGCCGGCGAAACCCAGGCAGTAGACGTTCACGAAGGTGTCGAGGAAGCGCACGGTGTAACGCCTGTCGCCCTGGCGTTCTGAATGGTACTGGGGGTATTCGATCTTGGCACCGTCTGGCTGGACGAGCACTTTCCCCTCGCTGTCTTCCAGCCAGAAAGGCACTCTTTCCTGCAGGTGCTCGATAACCCGCCACTTCTCGTTTTTACCGGAGCCACGCTTTTCCTCCACCTTGTAGTCGAAGGCTACGCATTTCTCGTTCTTTAAAGGATCCCGAAGAGGAGGATGCTCATCATCGACATCCACCATCGCCTTGAGCTCCGAGAGACCAAAACTGAGTCCCCGGGTGCTGCTGGTAGGAACGGCTTCGATCAGGCGCTTGAATTTCACGGTCCGGATGGACAACCACAAGAGCAGCAGGGCGGCGATAATGCTGGCCACTGCAAGCCCCCGGCTGGTCCAGGCATGCTGGTATCGGCCGACAGGCTGGCTGGCCACGATGGATCGGGCCATGCTGGCGGTCTGCTCGTCAAGCTCAGGGACTGGCAGGCGATTCTGGACCACGCTCCGGAACATCCAGCGATCCAGCCAGCCACTGGTGCTCTGGCGGATCAGTTGCTGCAAAGCGGCCACGTCGGCAAGCACCAGTGAACGGTTGCCGGCGTCATCAAGCTGTTGATAGCGGGTCTCATACAAATCGGCGATGGCAGACCACTCCTGCCGAAGCTGGTTGATGCCAAGCACCGAGAGAGTTCCTGACACTGCAATTGTCATCACCAATACGTAGACCCAGAACCGGTGAATCTTTACGAGGGGCAGCACCAGCGCAACGCCCAGAGCCAGCAGGCCGGTTGCAACGGAAATACGTATGGCGGCTTCGAAGAAGCGATCGCCACTGTCTGCGGCCAGGGTATTCCTTGATACCATGGCGGGCAGGCTGAAGCCCTCAAGCCCTGCGAAGCTGATTGAGGCGGATTTGCTATTGTATTGGCCTATTACCCTGGCTGTATGGCCAGGAACCAGAGCCCACTCGGAATAGATTCGCCGGCCGGATTGTTGGCGATAGGTGCGCTCCAGGACCCACTCCATCGCCGCAAGATTGCCGCCTGCGGCCACGGTGACGGAGCCGGTCTGGTCCCGGAGCAGAAAATCCCGGCCGCGGGAGCCGGAATCCAGGGTGCGGATACGCAGATCACCGTCGGAGTCGCGGTATTCCTCCTCGAGTTTGTAGCGATAGTAGACCGCCTGCGTTTTCGAGTAGGGCGTTTCCAGGGTTCCCAACTGATCGGTGACTTCGCCCGCGATGACATAAGGGCCTGTGGTCAGTGCCCCAACGGGGGTCTCGGGAAGTCGTTCCAGTTGCCGCGCCTCGGTGAGCTGACTGAGGCCCGTCGTCATCGCGTAATAGCTACCGGCAAGGCAAGCAACGGCAAGGATGGCGGTGATGATCCGGCCAGGAATGCTGGCGATGTTGAAGCGCCTCATGGCGGGAGAGTCCTTGTTCTGCAGGTTTTCAAAGGCCCGAGTATAAAGTATCGGGGTCTTTCATTCCCCTGGCTTTACCCGGATTGAGATGGAACGCAAGTTGGCAAGGATGGATGGTTCCTATAACGTTGAGGGCTTTCCTCTCAGAATTCAGGAGCGCGTTGTGTCCCAGTCCGAACAGTTTGCCAGCGACAACTACAGCGGTGTTTGCCCACAGGCCTGGAAAGCCATGGAAGCGGCCAACCGGATGGATGAGCCGGCATACGGCGAGGACAGCTGGACGCAAAAGGCGGCGGATGGCCTCAGGACGCTCTTCGATACCGACTGTGACGTTTACTTCGTGTTTAATGGCACCGCAGCCAACTCCCTGGCCTTGGCCTCAATCGGTCAGTCGTTCCACAGCGTGATCTGCCATGAGCTTGCGCACATCGAAACCGACGAATGCGGTGGCCCGGAGTACGCCTCCAATGGGGCCAAGCTGCTGCTGGGGCAGGGCGAAAATGGCAAGCTTACGCCCCAAAGCATTGAGCACCTGGTAACCAAGCGGACCGATATTCACTACCCGAAACCCAAGGCGCTCAGTCTCACCCAGGCCACAGAGGTAGGGACGGTCTATACGCCCGAGGAGCTCAGGGTTATTCGGGCTGTAGCCGACCGTCATAAGCTCAGTATTCATATGGATGGCGCCCGGTTTGCCAATGCCGTGGCGGCGCTGGATGTGCACCCGTCCGAGATTACCTGGAAGGCCGGAGTGGATGTTTTGTGTTTTTCCGGCACCAAGAACGGTCTGGCCCTGGGCGAGGCGGTGGTTTTTTTCAATCGATCACTGGCAGAAGATTTTGAATGGCGCTGCAAGCAGGCGGGGCAACTGGCCTCGAAAATGCGTTATATCTCGGCACCCTGGTGCGGACTGCTTGAGAATGATGTCTGGTTGCAGAATGCCCGACATGCGAACGCCTGCGCCCAACGCCTGGCGGAGGGTCTGGAAGGCCTGCCAGGAGTCAGTTTGCGGTATCCGCGACAGGTCAATGGCGTGTTTGTAGAAATGCCTGAAGCTGTGCAGGTCCAGCTACGCGCCAGAGGCTGGCGGTTCTACAACTTCATTGGTGGTAGCGCCCGGCTCATGTGTTCCTGGGCAACCACGGAAGCCCAGGTAGACCGGTTTCTCGCCGATGTTCGTTCTCTGGTGGGTTAAGCCTGAACCTGATCGATAAAGGCACGGTGTTGCCGGAGCGCCTGCTCCGCGCCAGTTGGCCTGAGCCGAACACTCTGCCCTGGAAGGCACTGGGCCAGCCTGCTGGCGGCAAGCGGGGTAAGGTTCCCCAGCCGGGGGTAGCCGCCAATGGTTTGCCGGTCGTTGAGCAGCGCGATGGGTTGGCCATCTGGCGGAACCTGCACCGCGCCCAGGGAGATGCCTTCGGAAACCATAGACCCGATCCGGCAGTGCAGAGCCGGGCCGGTCAGGCGAACGCCCATCCGGTCAGCGCGATCATCAACCCGCCATTCGCAGTTGAAGGCGTCATACAGGCTGCGTCCTGTGAAATCGGCAATCTGGGCGCCCGGCAACAGATCGAGAACGGCGGGCCGGGAGTAATCCGGTTGCTCGCTTTCCGGCGCTTCAACGGCCTCCGTATACGCGCAATCAGGCATTGAGACTGTCAGACGGTCGCCTTCCGCCAGGCGCTGACCCTGGCCGTCAAAACCGCCCAGCTTTTCCCGGACGACACAGGCAACGCTGCCCAGTACCGGCTCCGCTGAAAATCCGCCGGCCACTGCAAGATAGGCGCGCAGGCCCCTGGCCGGTGCGCCAAAAACGATCCGTTCCCCCTTGCCAATCCGGATCCTGAGCCACATGGGCAGCGGCTGGGTGTCGTGTTTGGCCGAGAGATCCGCGCCGGTCACGGCAATGGTCAGATCACATTCAGCCTGTAATTCCAGGCCACCAAAGGTAACCTCCAGAACCGGGCTGCCCCAACGATTACCAGCCAGCTGGTTGGCCCAGGCCCAGGCGTGAAGATCTGCGGGTCCACTCTGGGTAACGCCCAGATGCCGTACACCGAAACGCCCGGCATCCTGCAGCAATGCCAGTGGGCCGGCCCGGTTTACCCGAAATCCATAGGTCGTAGCAGGGTTCATGAGCCCGTCTCCTCTTTTGCCGGTTCCGCCGGGGCAGGATCACCGCCTTCGCTTTCAAAAGTCTGCCGGTCAACAGAGACAAAGCGCACCCTGTCACCCACCTTCAACAGGCTGAATCCCTCCCGGTTTCGATCGAACAGGCGGGCGGCTGTGCGACCGATCAGGTTCCAGCCACCGGGAGTCACCGCAGGGTAGGCGGCGGTCTGCTGGCCCGCGATGGCGACACTGCCGGCCGGTACTTTCTGCCTGGGTGTGTTCATCCGGGGGCAGGTGAGGCTTTCATCCAGAAGCCCCATGAAGGCAAAACCGGGGGAGAATCCCAGGGCAAACACCCGATATTCCTGGAAGCTGTGGGTTTTGATCACGCTTTCGACAGACATGTCCGAGAGCCTGGCCACGCGCTCAAGGTCCGGCCCCACCGAGGTGTCGTACCAGGTGGCAATTTCGTGCAGCTCACCTTCACCGCCGGCGTCGTCCGGAACCAGGTTGTGCAGTACATCCGCCAGTCTCTTCCGGGCCTCCCAGGAACTGATCCGCAGCGGATCAAAGGTCACCAGCAGGGTGGTGTAGGAGGGCACCAGATCCACCAGCGCCTCGCCAAAAGCCACCTCGCAGTCGTGGGTCAGCGCAGACAGCCACAACAGGTTGTTTTCCTCGATTGTCTCGAACAGGCGCACCATCCAGCTGTCAATGCCGGCCGATTCAAGTCTCGGCAGGGCCGTATGGGTCACGAGGCCTTCTCCAGGGTGGTCAGCATCTCGCGGATGCGCCTGACGGCGGCGATGGAGTCTTCATTGTCGCCGTGAACGCACAGGGTGTCGGCCTCCAGAACCAGCTGGCTGCCATCGCTGGCGGTCAGGGGTTGCCCGGTGGCAATCCGCCGCGCCTGTTCAATGATGGTTTCCGGGTCATGATGAACAGCACCCCGTTGGGAGCGGGGTACCAGGCGGCCCTCAGGGTCATAGGCCCGGTCGGCGAACGCTTCAAACCACAGGGTAATGCCATGCTCCTCGGCCTGGGCGCGGAGGTTGGCGGTGTCCCGCATGGCGAGTGTCATCAGGGGCAAAGCCGCATTGAAAGATCGAATTGCTCGGGCAACGGCCGCAAAGCGGTCGGCGTCGCGGGCCATATCGTTGTAGAGGGCACCGTGAGGTTTGACATAGACAAGGTGGGTTCCCTCCGCCCGGCAGATACTCTCGAGCGCGCCCAGCTGATACAGAACCAGGTTCTCGATCTCATCGGCCGAACAGGCCATCGAGCGCCGGCCAAAGCCGACCAGGTCCGGGTAGGCCGGATGGGCTCCAATGCCGACGCCGTGTGTTTTCGCGAGGCGAACGGTTTTACGCATCACGTCCGGATCGGAAGCGTGAAACCCGCAGGCGATGTTGGCCAGGTCGACATGGGGCATGACTTCATGATCCAGCCCCATAACCCAGGGGCCGAAGCTCTCGCCCATGTCGGCGTTCAGCTTCAAGGTTGCCATAATTACCTCGTTGCCTCTTGGTGAGGCGTTTGTGTTGGCTCAGAAAATGTTTGACCGTTCGTACTGCCTGGGCCATTCAACGTTTTCCGCTTTCAGGGCAGCGGCTGCCTTCAATGGCCAGGTGGGATCTGCCAGCAGCGCCCGGCCCAGTATCACCAGGTCTGCCTGGCCATTGGCAATCACCGACTCGGCAAGATCCGGGCTGTGAATCAGCCCGACAGCGCCGGTCGCAATCTCGGCCCGGCTGCGAACAGCCTGTGCCAGCGGTATCTGGTAGCCAGGGTGAATCGGAATCTGCTGTCGCGGATCGTTGCCGCCTGAGGAGCAGTCTATCAGGTCCACATCACCCTGGAAGCGGAGCAGGGTGGCCAGACGAACGGTGTCGTCCAGTGTCCAGCCGCCCTCGACCCAGTCGGTGCAGGACAGGCGCAGGAACAGGGGCAGATCGTCCGGCCATTCCTGGCGCACCACCTGTATGGATTCCTGCAGAAAACGAATCCGGTTTTCGAATGAGCCACCGTACTCGTCGGTCCGCTGATTGCTCAGTGGTGACAGGAACTGGTGAATGAGATAGCCGTGGGCGCCATGCAGTTCCAGGGCCCGAAACCCGGCTTCCCGCGCCCGCCGGGTCGCGGTTCGCAGTGCTTCGAGTGAGTCACCGATCTGGTCCTTTGACATGGCCTGGGGAACTTGCCACTGGCTGGCGTAGGGCAGGGCCGATGCTGAAACCAGGTCTTCCCCCCCGCCGGTGTCTGCCCGCAGCGGGTGTGAGCCTTCCCAGGGGCGCCCCACCGATGCCTTTCTGCCCGCATGGCCAAGCTGGATGCCGGGCACGGCCCCCTGCTCTGACACAAAACGGGCAATGCGGGCCAAACGGTCCCGCTGTTCATCGTTCCACAGCCCCAGGCAGTGGGGCGTAATCCGGCCCCTGGGTTCGATATGCACGGCCTCGGTGAACACCCAGCCGGCGCCGCCCGAGGCCCGAGCCCCAAGATGGACGAAATGCCAGTCATTGGAGAGACCGTCCTGGCCGGAATACTGACACATGGGCGAGAGCATGATCCGGTTCCGGGCAGTCACCGAGCGGAACTGGATCGGCCGGAACATGTGGGGGTTCGGGTCGCGTTTCAGGATCCGGCGGGCATTCTCGCCGCCAGAGCGGGAATCGGTAATCGGCGATTGTGAATCACGGGTGGTGTCAGTCATGGCTCGATAGTCCGGTTATTGTTGGAAGAAGCGCCCAGCAGGTGGCCATAGGCGCGACGGAAGCGCCACTGGCTGATCATGAACAGAATCGCGCTGACCCCGATTGAGGCCAGCAGGGAAAGAAAAAAGGTGACCATGGGGTGGACGTGGCCCACCAGAACGGCAGTGACCACCGCAAAGGCCACCAGGCTCAGCATGCCTTGCTGTGCCGCGGCCACGGTTGCCCTGGCCACATTGGCGCCATAGCGGTCATACAGTGCCCAGCCGATGGTGAACAGGCCCACGGGAAAACCCACCAGCATGCCGGATAGCAGCGGGCCGGACCTGGCCGCCACCGTTGTGGCCACCGCAACCAGCACGCCGGCCAGCAACCCGCGCAGAATCAGGTCGAACCAGCCCGTGGCAGCCGCAGCCCTGCTCTGGTCCAGGGCCAGTGCACGCTTGATGACTTCTGCGCCCAGCAGGACCAGGCCATACACCAGAACGGCGACGGCAATGCCTCCGGGCATGAATGCAAACAGCCAGGCCGTGGGAATCCAGCACAGGGTTGCCAGGGCAAGGCTGCCAACCGCGCCCAGCCGCCCGGCAGCCAGCACAAACGTGATGCTGAACAGCAGGGTTGCGATCAATGCGTGCAGGGTGGCGAGGGCGGCTTCTTCAACAAACCCGGCGGGCCAGTCCTGCAGCATGAAGTAGTACCCGGGGCCCAGAATAATGGGAGTCCCTGCCATGATGCCGCCAAGCCTCGGCCCCAGTTTGCCAACCGCCACGGAAACGCCGATCACGACGACGGCGGTGGCAATGAGCTTGGTGAGGAGGACGGTCAGCATGGCGGTTACAAAGCGCGTTCAATGGCCTGTGCCAGGCGCAACAGGGTATCGTCCGTGCCGTTTCGGCCGACCAGCATCAGTCCGCTCGGCAGCTCTTCGGCTCTGTGGTTAGGCAGGCTGATGGCGCACAGATCCAGCATATTTGCCACGGTCGGGTTGCGAAGCACCAAAAGGTTCTGCCGGGCGTAGTCTTCGTCGGCCGTCAGTTCCTCGAACCTTGGTGGTACCACAGGCACTGTCGGGGCCAGCAGGCCATCGTAATCCTGCAGCCACTGGTCGGCCTGCTGTTTTCTGGCCTGCCGCCGGCGGCAGAGTTCCAGGTAATCGGCGGCGCTGATTGCAGCGCCGCGCTGGATCCGGCTGCCGACGCGTGGATCGTAAAGCTCCCCGTGTTTTTCCAGAGAGTGTCGGTGCACAAAGTAGCTCTCGGCGGCAGTGAAGCCGCCACCTTCCATCAGCTCCGGGATCGCTGCGAGCACCGGCGCAGGAGCCTCGATAAGGGTTGCACCGGCATTTCGCAGGGTCTCCAGGCTGCAGCTGAAGGCGGTTGCAACGGTGTTGTCCAGGTCGTCCAGCATATAGTCTGTTGGCACAACGAAGCGGAGCCCTTTCAGCGAAACGGGCCTGATTGGCCGGTAGGAGCGTCCGGACAATACCGCATCCAGGCGGGCACAGCAGTCAACCGTGGGAGCAATGGGGCCGATGGAGTCCAGGCTGTCCGATAGCGGGAAGGTGCCGTCCCGGGGCACCCTCGA
Source organism: uncultured Marinobacter sp. (assembly GCF_913055835.1). Lineage (GTDB taxonomy): Bacteria > Pseudomonadota > Gammaproteobacteria > Pseudomonadales > Oleiphilaceae > Marinobacter. The sequence continues at coordinate 117,757 of NZ_CAJXKQ010000001.1, forward strand.
CTGGCTGGGTTTGAAACCGGTGAGTCCACAGAACGCTGCAGGTATTCGCACCGAGCCGCCGGTGTCGGTACCGATGGCGCCTGCGGCCATGCCCAGTGCCACGGCAACGGCGGCACCGGAGGAGGAACCACCCGGAATACGTCCCGGCGCCAGGGGATTGTCTGGCGTACCGTAGTGGGGGTTCAGACCGAGCCCTGAGTAGGCGAATTCGGTCATATTGGTGTGCCCGGTGATCACCGCGCCCTCGCGCCGCAATCGCGAAACAATCAGGGCATCCCCGGTTGCCGGATCCTGCCAGCCCCGGGAGCCGGCGTGGGTGACTTCGCCCGCAACATCGAACAGAACCTTCAGGGCAATGGGCAACCCGGCAAGCTGTCCTCCCGACAGTCCGGCCGCATGCAGACGATCGGCGGCCTCGGCCTCGGCCCGCGCCGACTGGTCGAAGCGTCGGGTGTAAACCTGGGCGGTGGCACTGTCTCTGAGATCAATCTGGGTGAAGCAGCTTTCCAGCAATTCGGTGGCCCGTTGTTTGCCGCTGCCCAGATCGTCCAGCAAGGTCGCAAGTGGGGTTACCGGGTTCATGCGATCACCGGCAGGGTCTGGATGGCATACCGGTGCTGGAGTTCGTGGCCGGTCACCGGGTCTTTCAGCACCACGCGGAAGGCGTCGGCTGGTCGCAACTCGCCAATAACCGGAAGCGTGCCACAGAGCATGGCCTGGCCGGGTGCCAGCTCTGGCTTATCAAGGCCGAAACGCCTCAGTAATTCGGTGGGGTGCAGTAGTCCGGTTACCGGGCCTTGCTGGTACAGCACTTCCTCGCCGTCGATGGTGGCATAGGAGGCCATCTGGAGTTCATCCCAATGGTCGATGACCTGGTCCAGGCGCCAGGCCTGCGCGCCGACGGGCTTGGCGCAGACCTGCTTGGAGTGGGCCACCGACCAGGCTTCCGCCTCACGATCGGTGTGATCGGAACCAATGCTGACCAGGGTTCCCTGGTCGCTGCCAATCAGAACAACTTCAACTTCACCACTGGTCTGCCCGCCCAACACCTGGATCTCCGGCGCCGTGGTTAGCTGGTTGGCTGCCACGCGGTAGAACAGCGGGGTTTCAGAGGGCGGTGTTACGCCAATTTCCTTCAGTTCTTCAATGTGTTCATCAATGGCTGCCTGCACCCGGCCCGCCCAGCCAGCGATCACCAGCTGGCGGATTTCTATGGTGATATTCTCTCGGGTGTCTGCAAGGTGAAACGTTGTCATCAGGTTACTCCGATTGAGGTTTTGTGACCGGTTAATTCATCAGCTCAGGCAGGAAGGTCGCCAGCTCCGGGAACAGCACCAGGACAACCGCCATCAGGAACATGATGCCGACATAGGGCATGGCGCCCTTCATGACATCGCTGAACGGACCGCCTTCGCGAACGCCCTGCACCACGTAGAGATTGAGTCCCACGGGCGGGGTGATCAGCGCCATCTCAATGAGCAGGATGATCAGGATGCCGAGCCAGACCGGATCGAAGCCCATGCCAATAATGATGGGGGCAACAATGGGAATGGTGATCACCATCAGCGACAGGGTTTCAATAAAGAAGCCCAGGATGATGTAAAGCAGGATCGCGAGCATCAGGGTCGAGTAGGGCCCCAGGCCCGCACCTTCCAGGAAGCTGGTCAGCTCACGGGTGATGCCTGCAGATGCGAGAACGAAGTTCAGGAAATAGGACGCAATGATGATCAGGATGATCATGCCGGTCGTCTTCATGGTGCCGTCCAGGGCTTCAACAATGACTTTGACCGACAGCTTCCTCATGAAGGCGGCAATGGCTATTGCGCCGAGCACGCCCAGCGACGCGGCCTCGGTGGGTGTTGCCAGCCCGGTATAGATGGAGCCCACCACAATGCCGAACAAGGCAAGCACCGGCACCAGATGCCTCAGGCCTGAAATCCGCTCGCCCCAGCTGTGGGAAACGCTGGGCCCGCCGAGGCTCGGTTTCCAGATGCAGATCAGCGCAGTGCCAACTATGAACATCAGCGCCAGCAACAGGCCGGGTATCAGGCCGGCGGCAAACAGCTGCGGGATGGACGTCTCGGTCAGGAAGCCATAGACAATCAGGTTGATCGAAGGCGGGATCATGATGCCCAGTGTGCCGCCGGCGGCGATGGAGCCGGTGAACAGTTTCGGGTCATAGCCCATATCCCTGCCCTGGGGCAGCGCGACGGTGCCGATGGTGGCGGCGGTCGCCACGCTGGAGCCGGAGGTGGCGGAAAACAGGGTGGCGGTGCCCACATTGGCGTGAAGTAGCCCGCCCGGCAGCCAGGACAGCCAGCTTTCCAGGGCGCGGTAGGTGCCGCGGGCAATGCCGGTACGCACCAGGATCTCGCCCAGCAGAATGAACAGGGGAATAGCGATCAGCAGGTACTTGTCGGAGGCTGACCAGAGCACGTCCCCCAGGGCATTGATCAGGGGGAACGGAGAAAAGAGTTCCGCAAGCAGCAGCGCAAGTGCCATGAGTGTGGCGGCAACGGGCACGCTCAGCAGGAGTAAAGCCATCAGAATCAGCAGCGCGGTAATAATCATGAGCGTGCTTCCTTGTTTTCTTCTTTAATCTGTTCATCCATGGTCGGGCTACCGGCCAGTGCCTGAACACGGTCGGAATGGCCGCTGATCAGGGCGAACAGAACTTTGAGGGACATCACGCATACCGCGAAACCGAACCAGACAAGGCCGACCATCCACAGGGCCTGGGGCATCCAGAGCGGTGTGCCCAGCGGGGTATTGGCGGTGGAGCCGCCGCTGTAGGAGGCGCTGATTACTTCGTAAACGGCATCGACTACCAGGATGGCGAACATGGCCATGGCCAGCAGTGCCACCAGATCCAGGACACCCCGGACTTTCATGGGGAAGTTCAGGTACAGGGCATCGATACGGATATGAGCCTTGCACACCAGGGTGTAGGCGAATGACCAGCTGGCACTGATCGCCATGATGTAGCCGGTCAGTTCTGTGGCATGGACCGGCGAACGCCCCATGAATTGCCGGGACATCACTTCGATGGTTACCAGCACCACCGTGAGCAGGATCAGGACACCGCCGGCGCGGGCCAGCCAGAGCGAGCCGGTCTGGACGCCGACCAGCACCCGGTCGAGTAAGGAATTCACCTGGTCTAGCATGTTGGTCTCCAGAGCACCCGGGCTGCGGATGCAGCCCGGGTGTCAGGTCGGTTTGAGGTAGAGTTACTTGTTGGCTTTGAGTCCGGTGACGGCACCGATGGTCTCATTCCAGCGGTCCACCCACTTCTGGTCTACCCGTTGTGCCCAGTTCGGCAGCAGGGTCTCTTCCAGGTGACGGGAGGCCTGGGTGAAGTCGTTGTCGGTGGCTTCCACCAGAACCATGTCGCCAGGTTCGCCGCGGGAACATTCGCCATTGCCGGTCAGGCAGGCAATGCCTTCGCGGGTTTCATCAACGGCTGAGGCCCAGACCGGGTCTTCGTAGTTTTCCTTGATTTCCGCGGTCAGCCACTGCTGGGTTGTCTCGGACAGCGAGTTCCACTTCTTGCCGTTCATGGCGGTTACCACGTGATCCCAGCCGCCTACTGGCAACGGGTACAGGTGGGTTGATACTTCGTGCCAGCCGGAACTGTAGCCGGAGAGTGAACCGGTAACGGCGCAGTCAATGACGCCGCGCTGCAGGGCGCCGGGAACTTCGCTGAAGTTCAGGGTGATGCCTTCGGCTCCCAGGGCCTGCAGGAATTCGGCTGTGGTGCGACCGCTGGCCCGTACTTTCTTGCCTTTCAGGTCCGGCAGGCCGCTGATCTCAGCATTACAGAAGACCATCTGCGACGGGTAGGGCACAACGGCGAGTAGCTGAGCCCCTTTGTAACGTTGCTTGAATGCCTCGGCCAGAACCGGGCGATAGGCTTCAGCAACTTTTCGGGCGGTTTCCACATCGGGCGCGATCATTGGCATATCCAGGCCTTCCAGCTCCGGCGCATCTTCAACGGCATAATCGGCCACCGTAGAGGCTACCTCGACTACGTCGCGCTCCATCAGTCGGAAGACTTCACCGCCGCCAAGGCCCATCTGGTCAAAGGTGGTCACCTCGGTGCTGATCTGGCCGTCCGAGGCTTCGGGAACATGCTGTTCCCAGAAAGGACGCTCGAAGTTCTGGTACAGGGACAGGCTGCTCCAGCTTCCCACATAGTTGATGCTGGTGTTGTCCAGCTCCTGGGCGAGTACCGGGGAACCGGCCAGGGCCAGGCTCATCAGGGAGGCGGCACCGAGGGTTTTTCTTGTAGTCATAGCAGTTTCCTCATGGTCTTCTTCGGGGTTGGTTCGGGTTAGAACAGGGACAGGCTGTTGTCCGGAATATCCGTGACCAGCATGTGCCCCGGGCTGTGGGTGATTGCGAATGCCACACCAGAATCAATGAGTACCTGTTGGGGGGTTACCCCGCAGGCCCAGAACACTGGAATTTCATTCTCGCCCACGGAAACGGAATCGCCGTAATCCGGTGAGTCCAGGTCGGAAATACCTATCAGGGCGGGATCGCCGAGGTGAACCGGGGAACCGTGAACCTGGGGGTAGCGGGTGGTGATCTGGACGGCACGGATGACGTCGGCGGCCAGGAACGGCCGCATGGAAACCACCAGGTTGCCCTTGAAACCACCGGCGGGCGTCAGCGGTACGGAGGTCTGGTACATGGGCACGTTCCGGCCCTGTTCGATATGCCGGATGTTCAGGCCGGACTGCATCAGGGCATGCTCGAAAGTAAAGGAGCAGCCAAGGGCAAAGGTCACCAGGTCGTCCCGCCATTCGTCGGCGACATCGTTGACGGTTTCGCTGGCGACGCCGTTACGGTAGATGCGATAGGCGGGCACATCCCGGGCAATGTCCAGGTCCGCGCCCATGGCATCACAGGTTCGGGCGCCGGGCTCGCTGACCGCGAGCAGAGGGCAGGGTTTCGGGTTGGCCTGGCAGAACCTCAGAAAGCCTGCTGCTTCGGCTTCCGGCAGGATTACCAGGTTGACCTGCACGTAGCCACTGGCCAGTCCGGCCGTGGGGCCGGACAGCAGGCCGCTCCGGGCCGCCTGGCGCACGGCTTGGGGCGTTGAGTGTACGTTCAGGGAATGAATCGCTGCCATGGTGCCGCCTCAAAAAAGGATGATTTATACATTTAAGGCACAGGTTGCGATTAATACAATTCGAAAGTTGGGATCAGCTGTGATCGAAAAAGCTGATCAGTCTGTCTTGCCGGCCTCTCCGGGCGCGTTTTCAATCATTGCCGACCGGTTCTCCGCTGTGGCCAGCGCCAGTTCGGCAATGGCCTGGACCACTTTGCCACCTGGGCCGGCTCGATAGGCGGCGCAAAAGGCAAGGTCGGGTACCTCGGCATCGATCTCGAACTGACGCAGGGTGCCTGCGCGAAGTTCCTGTTCGAGAATCTCCCGGGGCAGGGCGCTCACGCCCAGGCCATCGACAGTCATGCGGATGATGGTGGAAAGTGACGAGCTGGAGTGGATCCGCGTGGAGTGGTTCATCGGGTCCACCAGCGAACGAATGGCAAGGTAGGGCTCGCTTTTCCTGGGGTAGGTGATGATCGGCCAGGTAGAAAGCTCCTCCAGCGATATGCGCCCGCCGGGAATGTCCAGTCTGGGGCTGGCGACCCAGATCAGCGAATAACGGCACAGATCCCGGTTGATGATGCCAGGCTGGTTGACACCGCCCATGAGGAAGGCGATATCAATTTCATGATTGGCCAGTTTCTCGGCAAGATTGACGGAGATGTCGACATCAAGCTCAAGGTTGATGGCAGGATAGGCTTCACTGACCCGTTCGATCAGTTGGGGCAGCCAGGTGTGGGCAATGGTTTCGGAAACGGCCAGGCGTATGGTGCCCCGGATCGACGAGGGTTTCGCCACGGCCTGCATCATTTCGCCGTGAAGGGCGAGCATTTTTTCGGCGTAGATCAGGAACTCCCGACCTTTGGCAGTGAGGGTTATCTTGCGGGCCGACCGGTCGAACAGCTCTACGCCCAACTGGTCCTCAAGGCCGGCAATGCGGGCAGAAACCGAGGGTTGCGAGGCATAGACCCGGTTGGCGGCGGCCCGGAAGCTGCCTAGCCTGGCAATCCAGATAAAGGTTTCCAGAGTTCGAATATTCATTTGGCCACCGAATTGCCGACAGGATAGGCCGATCATAAGTCAGGGGGGCTGGTACTGCCAAAACAGCGTATCGCAACTCGACCGCGTTCATGGTATATCAGCGGTCAGAAAGTTTTGTTCCTAACTAATCATCCGGATTGAAAGACAATGCCAAGAGCTAGTGAAATCAAAAAGAACTCTGCGGTTGAATACGATGGCCGCGTCTATTTCGTGAAAGACATCGAGCGTTCGGTGCCCCAGGGGCGCGCCGGGGGAAGCCTGTACCGCATGCGTATGTACGACGTGGTAACCGGCCAGAAGCTGGACGAGACCTTCAAGGATTCGGACATGCTCAACCTCGCGGACCTGACACGCCGGGAAGTGACCTTCTCCTACGCCGACGGCGACGAATATGTGTTCATGGACACCGAGGATTTCACCCAGTACAGCCTGAATCGTGAAGCCATCGCCGACGAACTGCTGTTCATCTCCGAAGACACCCAGGGCGTGATGGTTATCCTGTTGAAGGATGCACCGGTTGCACTGGCACTTCCGCCCACGGTTGAGCTGGTAATCGAAGAAACCGACCCGTCGGTGAAGGGCGGCTCTGCTACCGCCAGAACCAAACCGGCCCGTTTTGCGACGGGATTGGTTGTCCAGGTTCCCGAGCACATCTCCACCGGAGATCGAATCCGCATCAACGTGGAGGAGCGAAAGTTCCTGGGTCGCGCCTGATCTGACATTGCTTTCAAGTAAGGACAGTCTGTGAAACCTCTAGCAACCATAAAAGTGCTGGTCGCCAGTGTCATTTCCGTGGTGGTGATGGTGGGCATTGCCCGCTTCTCCTATACGCCGATGATCCCGGAAATGGTGGCGGCGCTTGGGCTGAGCAAATCCGTGGTGGGCCTGCTGGCAACCGTAAACTACGCCGGCTACCTGACCGGAGCGGTGCTCATCACACGGATCAGCGATCTTGATCTCAAGGTTCGGCTGTACCAGCTCGGCCTGGTGGTTGCTGTGGTTTCAACCCTGCTGATGGGTTACACCACCAATGTCTGGCTCTGGTATCTGCTGCGGTTCATTTCCGGTCTGAGTACCTCGGCCGGCATGTTGCTGGGCGCCGGGCTTCTGATGAGTTGGCTGATCAAGCACAACCAGAAATCCGAGCTCGGAGTATTTTTTTCCGGTATCGGCCTCGGGATCGTCCTGACCGCTGTAACGGCGGAGTTGATCAAGGACCCGTTCAGCTGGGATCAGCAGTGGGTGATCTATGGGCTGGTGGCGCTGGCGCTGCTGGTGCCTGCCTGGCGCTGGATGCCGGACTATCGGGCCTGTGCTTTGCCAAGAACCGGTGTGGGCAAGGGCGGCGAAGAGCGCAGCCGATTCATACGTATCCTTCAATTGGCGTACTTCTGCGCCGGTGTGGGCTATGTCGTGACGGCCACCTTCCTGGTGGCGATTGCGGAATCCATGCCCGAGCTTCAGGGTCAGGGCTGGTTGGTCTGGCTGATTGCAGGCCTTGCCGCTACCCCGGCTTGCTGGCTGTGGGATGTGTTCTCCCGCCGATGGGGGCAGTGGCTGGCGCTTTACCTGGCGTACATCCTGAACTCTGTCAGTATTCTGATGCTGATCGTGAACACCAGCCTGGCCAGTGTGATGCTCAGTTCGATCATTTACGGTGCCAGCTTTATTGGTATTGTCAGCATGATGCTGGCAATGGTGGGGCGGGTGTTCCCCGAAAACCCTTCCCGCCCCATGAGCCGGCTCACCTTCAGCTATGGCATTGCGCAGATGGTGGCGCCCGCTGTGGTCGGCTATCTCGCTGATGTGGAAGGCAACTACACCAACGGCCTCTGGCTGACCCTCATGGTGATGGCGTTGGGTGTTGTTATGCTTCATCTGGCAAGGAGGGCTCAGCAGCGTCAGGGCGAAGCTGCGGTCGCTGGATGAATGGGGTCCCCCATCGAGATTTCGTTTAAAAGGAGAGGGGCATCATGCCTGGAAAACCTTCAAAGCCCGTATCGGCATCGGCCATCGAGAAGCACGTCTACAAGGTGTTTCCGAACGACATGAATTCCCATAACACGGTATTCGGGGGCATGATCATGGCAAAGTGCGACCGGCTGGCGCTGGTTGTGGCCGAGCGGCATTCTGCCCATGTCTGCGTGACCGCTGCGGTGGATTCAATTCACTTCAGGGCGCCGGCGAAGGGTAACGATACGCTTTTGTTCAGCCTGTCGCTGAACCGGAGCTGGGGTTCCTCCATGGAGATTGGTGCGAGGGTAGAGGCGGAGAACAGTTACACCGGCGATACCCGGCACATTCTCTCGGCCTTTTTTACATTTGTCGCGCTGGACGAACATGACCGGCCTGTGGACGTGCCCGAGGTGATTCCGGAGACTGACGAGCAGCGCCGCCGATTCAAAAATGCCCAGATCCGTCGCGAAGGGCGCCTGGAGACCAGAAAGCAGCTTTCATCCGCTGATGACTCATCATCTGGCTGATCAGCGTTTATAGCACTTCCGGTTCTGTTTGCGCCTCACCCTGGGACGCAGTATCTCTCAAACCACCAAAGCGCTTGTAGAACTTCTCGCCGGGGCCAGGGAGGGGGCCGGACGCATTCTCCAGATTCTCGTCGAGCCACTGCTCGGCGCGTACGTAGATCTGCCGGTACAGGTTGCGACACAGCTGCTTGGCACTGCGACCTTCCCAGTCTCCGGGTAACAGTTCATCCGGCAACAGCGGATCCCTCAGAAGGATCTTGCGGTATTCGTGGATCAGAAGTATGCGGAGAATCAGGCACTCTTCAGGGCTGAGGGTGTCTTCCGACTGAAGCTCCCGCCACAGTGGGCGGAACTGGCTCAGAAACCGTCGGTACCGGCCGCCGAGTTCCTCAAGGTTCCAGCTCTCCCGGACCTGCAGTCTCAGGGCCCTTGGGCTCTTCTGCTCCATGGGCATGGTCTGCATGACAATGGTGTCTTCCAGGGCGCCCCATTCCTGCAGCATCGGAATCAGCTCGCTGCGGGTAAACCGCGGGTGTTCCATCAGCCCTGGGGCCATGCTGCCAAAACTCAGCCATTTCAGCTCTTCCCGAACCTTCTGTCTGAGCTCTGGTGACAACTGGTTCAGATACACCAGGCACCAGCTCCCGCTCCACTCCTCGGTGTCCAGGTTATAGACGTGCTGGAAAGCCTGCTCGAACCGGCGCAGGCCAGGTCCCGTGAGGCTGTAGTAACTGCAGCGCCCCACCTTTTCTGTCTGCAACCAGGATTCCTGAACCAGGCGATACACCGACGTGCGTACCAGTCGTTGACTGATTCCCATGGGTTCAACCAGCTTCATCAGGCTTCCCAGCCAGACATTGCCACCCCGGGGAACGATGGCATCGCCATAGATGGTAATGATGAGGGAGCCTGCGCGCAGCGGCCGCTTTTTCTGGAAATTCTTGACGAGCAATTCTAGCTGGCTTTTTGCAGTCATGGCCTGAGTTCGCAAATAAGAATCAATGAAACACGTTGCACGTATTATGCGGTTCTTACGTGTCAGGTAAAGGCTTGTCTTTCTATTTACCGCGCTGGCACGTTGCGCCAGTGTCGGCTTTACTGAAAGAGCTGTGGCCGAGTGCCGTGAAATCGGTTGACACGAGAGTTATGATACAATAACTTCGTTTGATATTCGTCAATGGTATCGAATTTACCGGTAGCGAACATCAGGAGTGCTGTAATCAGGGACGACCGGAAAACCATAAATTCAAGCCCCTGCACAATTCGGGAGAACAAAAACAATGTTTAAAACAGTGATTCGTCGCGCAGGAAAATGCGCAGCCGTAGCAGCAGCCAGTCTCATGATGATGAGCGCCCAGGCTGCGGATCCCATCAAGATCGGGTCGTTCCTGTCGGTGACAGGCCCGGCATCCTTTCTCGGTGATCCCGAGCTGAAAACGCTCGAGATGTACGTTGAAAAAATCAATGAAGAAGGCGGTGTTCTTGGTCGTCAGCTGGAGCTGATTCACTATGACGACGTTGGCAACGCTTCCTCTGCCCGTAACTTTGCCAGTCGCCTGATCCGTTCAGACCAGGTCGATATCATCGTCGGCGGCAGTACTACCGGCGCCACCATGGCGGCGGTTCCTCTGGTTGAGCAGGCTCAGGTTCCGTTCATCTCTCTGGCCGGTGCGGTGGTTATCACCAATCCTGTCAAAAAATGGGTCTTCAAGACGCCCCAGACCGACCGGATGGCCGCTGAGCGGATTCTCGCGGACATGAAAGACCGCGGTATCACCAAGTTTGGTCTGATCTCCGGTACTGGCGGATTCGGCAGCTCCGGTCGCACCCAGACTCTGGAAGTCGCCGAGCAGATGGGCATGGAAGTAGTGGCCGATGAGACCTACAGCGGATCTGATACAGACATGACCGCCCAGCTGACCAATATCCGTAACACAAGTGGTGTGCAAGCGGTCCTGAACTTCGGTTTCGGTCAGGGTCCGGCCATCGTGACTCGCAACTACGCGCAGCTGGGCATGGAACTTCCGTTCTACCAGTCTCACGGTGTTGCATCTGACAGCTTCCTGGAGCTGGCTGGCTCTTCTGCCGAAGGTCTGCGTCTGCCTGCCTCTCCGCTGCTGGTTCCGGATTCCCTGCCGGATGATGATCCCCAGAAAGAAGTGGTTCAGAACTACAAGGCTGAATACGAGGCCCGTTGGGATTCCAAGGTATCCACCTTCGGTGCCTACGCCTACGACGGCCTGATGCTGGCAGTTCGTGCGATGGAAGAAGCCGGTTCTACCGATCCGGAAGCCGTTCGCAACGCGCTGGAAAACATCAATGGCTATGTTGGCGTAACCGGTGTGTTCAACATGTCACCGGAAGACCACAACGGCCTTGATCCGGAATCCTTCCGCATTCTGGAAGTCCAGAACGGCGAATGGAAGCTGATTAACTGATACTCCTTTAACCTGTCTCGCGGCTGGCGATGCTCCTCCCCCTGGAGCAATCGCCAGCCGATGTTCGACCGGAACCACCGCTATGCTCGCAGAATTCTTACAGTACCTGTTCACCGGGATTACTATCGGTGCGACCTACGCCCTGATAGCCCTCGGCTTTACCCTGATCTATAACGCCAGTCACGTCATCAACTTCGCCCAGGGCGAGTTCCTGATGATTGGAGGCATGGCCACGGTTTCCCTGACGGCCATGGGTGTGCCCATGATTCTCGCAGTCGTGTTGGCTGTGATTCTGGCCGGCATCCTCGGTATTGCCCTGCAACGTTTCGCGATTGCGCCGGCCAAGCAGGCCGATGTTGTAACTCTGATTATTATCACCATCGGTGCGTCGATCTTCATTCGTGGTATTGCCCAGATTGTCTGGGGCAAGGAATACCATGTGATGCAGAATTTCAGCACCGACCAGCCCATCGAGGTGTTTGGCGCGGTGTTGAACAGCCAGAGCCTTTGGGTGCTGGGAATAGGTGCGATCCTGGTGGTGGGCCTGGTGCTGTTCTTTACCAAGACATTGATTGGTAAAGCTATTCTGGCTACTTCCATGAACAAGGAGGCTGCACGACTCGTTGGTATCCGGACCCAGATGGTTCTCATGCTGGCGTTTATGGTGTCAGCACTGTTGGGTTCGGTGGCCGGAATCGTCGTGGCACCGATTACGTTCACTTCCTACGACATCGGTATCATTCTCGGGCTGAAAGGATTTGTCGCCGCTGCGATTGGCGGTCTGGGCAGCGGTGTCGGTGCGGTTGTCGGCGGTCTGTCTCTCGGTATCGTTGAAGCCATGGCGGCCGGCTACATCTCATCCGATTACAAGGATGCCGTGGCATTCTCCATGATCCTGCTGGTGCTCTTCTTCATGCCCCGTGGATTGTTCGGTGCCAAGGTAGTGGAGCGCGTCTGATGTTGAATACGTTTATGCAGTCGCGTCTCCGGGGGCTGATTATTCTTGCCCTGATTCTTGTCATTCTTCCCGCATTTCTGGGCAACCCGTTCCATTACGAGCTGGTTACCCAGATGGCGATCATTGCCGCTACGGTGGTTGGTCTTAATCTGCTGGTGGGTTTTGCTGGCCAGATCAGTCTTGGCCACGCCGGTTTCTTCGGGCTGGGCGCTTACTTTACCGGTATCGCGACCGGCACCTATGGCTGGTCTTCGGTGCCCGCACTGGTGGTGGGTGCCATTGCTGTGGGCGCTATCGCCTGGATTGTGGGTCGTCCAATTCTGCGCTTGAAGGGCCACTATCTTTCCATGGCCACCCTCGCGGTGGGCTTCATTATTGCCATCATCCTCAACAACGAGCGGGCACTGACGGGCGGGCCGGACGGCATGCCTGTGCCGGCGTTTGAGGTGTTCGGCTGGCAACTGAGCACTTTCGGCAGCTATTCGCTGTTTGGAATGGAGATTGAAGGCTTCCAGGCCTGGTATATCTTTGCCAGCGTTGTGCTCCTGGTGGCGGTGTGGTTTGCCCTGAACCTCATCGAGTCACCCATTGGCCGGGCGTTGCGTTCGGTTCATGGCTCGGAAGTAGCTGCCAGTGTTGTCGGTGTGAACACAGCGAAGTACAAAAGCCTGGTGTTCGTGATTTCTGCGATTTACGCCAGTCTCATGGGTAGCCTGTATGCCCATTTCCAGGGCTTCATAACGCCCGCAGTAGCAAGTTTCGAATTCTCAATCCTTTTCATCACCATGGTTGTACTGGGTGGCATGGGATCGACCTTCGGAGTGATTCTCGGTGCCGTGGTGCTGAAACTGCTGCCCCAGGTTCTGGCGGATTTCCAGGAGCTGGAACACGTGATGTTTGGCCTGATCCTGATGCTTACGATGATTTTTATGCCCAAGGGGCTGCTCCCGACTCTGAGCGCTTTTGTTTCCAAGAAAATGCGGAAAAAAGCCGGAGGTGAGGCATGACAGCACTTGTTGAGGTCAAAGGGCTGGATAAAGCCTTTGGTGGTGTGCATGCGGTCGAGGGGGTCAGCTTCTCTGTGGAAGCCGGGCAGGTCTATTCCGTCATCGGTCCCAACGGTGCCGGCAAGACAACACTGTTCAACCTGATCACCGGCCTTTATACGCCGACCAAGGGTGAGATCCTGCTGAACGGTGAAAGCACCGCAAAACTGGAGCCGAATGAGCTGGCTGAGCGGGGCATGTGCCGCACCTTCCAGCAGATGCAGATCTGCATGAACATGACAGCGATCGAAAACGTGATGCTGGGTCGGCACCTGCAGCTCAAGAGCAATCTGTTTACCACGCTGTTCCGCCTGCCTTCCCTGCGCCGCAACGAAGCGGCGGCTCGCAAGCGTGCGGCGGAACTCATGGAATATGTAGGATGCGGCGACTACCTGGATGCCGAAGCCTCGGCGATGTCCTATGGCGCGCTGAAGCGATTGGAGATTGCCCGGGCACTGGCGGCAGAACCCAAGGTTATTCTATTGGACGAGCCAGCGGCCGGTTTGAACGCGGTTGAAACCGCGGCGCTGGAAGAACTGATCCGGAAGATTGCCGATCAGGGAACCACGGTCATGCTGGTTGAGCACGACATGAAACTGGTGATGGGTATATCCGACCGGTTGCTGGTGCTTAACTACGGCCGTGTTCTGGCTGAGGGGACCCCCGAGGAAATCCGCCAGAACCCGGATGTTATCGCCGCCTACCTGGGTGGCTGAGCAAGGAGACATTTCACATGAGCGAGCAAAATACTGAAATGGCGCCTGCCCAGTCACGCAGCGAGCAGGCCGTACGGATTATTGTTCATGAACACCAGGCGCTGTGGCGGATTCTCGATCTGCTGGACCAGTTGCTGAGTGATATGAACCTCAACGATCAGCGCCCGGATGAGCGGCTGCTGACCACCATTTTCGATTACATTCAGCACTTCTCCCAGAGGGTCCACAGCACGCCCACGGACATCGAGCTTTACAAGCGGCTCAGTGAGAAGTCCCCCGAGACAGCGCCCCTGCTGGAGAAGCTGGCGAAGGGCTATGTCATTGGTCATGAAAAGCTGGTGGAACTCCGCCGTTTGCTGACTGACTGCGAGCAAAACTGGCCGGAAGGCCGAGAGGAGTTCAGTCATGCTCTGGCGCGCTTTACCGAAGCCCTGCGCAAGCATATCCGCAAGGAAGAGGGCGTGGTCATTCCGCGGGCCCGTAAACTGCTGACCGAAGAAGACTGGCAGCAGATCATTGAAGCGCGCGACGTGGAAAATGATCCGCTGTTCGGTGAGCGCGTTCGGGAAGAGTTCCGGGAATTGCGGCACCAGATTGTCAGCTACACCCCGGAGAAGTTCGGTGGACTGGGGCTCAAGCACGCGGACCGGGTAACAGCACCGCACGCCAAAGAGGAAATGCTGTCCATCAAGGGGCTGGTGACGTCCTACGGTCAGATCGAAGTTCTGCATGATGTGGATATTCACATCAACAGCGGTGAGATCGTATCACTTGTTGGTGCCAACGGTGCCGGCAAATCCACCCTGCTGATGACCATTTCCGGTCTGCAGCCCACTGACCGCGGTGCTATCACCTTCGAAGGCAAGGATCTGTCCAGGATCAGTGCCGATCAGCGAGTGGCTGAAGGCATTGTTCAGGTGCCCGAGGGCCGGCAGGTTTTCAAGGACCTGAGTGTGCACGACAACCTGCTGTTGGGTGCCTACACCCGGGGCAAAACCCCCGAGGTGATGGACGATCTGGAACGGATGTATACCAAGTTCCCGATACTGCGCCAGAAACGCCATAACCTGGCGGGTGAACTCTCCGGTGGTCAGCAGCAGATGCTGGCTATGGGGCGCGCCCTGATGGCCAAGCCGAGGCTGCTGCTTCTGGATGAGCCCAGTATGGGGCTGGCGCCACTGATCATCGAGGAGATCTTTAACATCGTTAAAGAGCTCAAGGAAGAGGGTATCACCATCTTCCTGGTGGAGCAGAATGCGTCCCAGGCGCTGGCACTGGCCGATCGCGGCTATGTGCTGGAGACCGGCAAAGTGGTTATTGAAGGCTCGGGCCGTGAGCTGCTCAGCAACGAGAAGGTCCGGGAGGCCTACCTGGGCATGTAACCGCTGGGTATTTTCTTCTGACCAATAAAAGGGGGACAGGTCTTGCGACCTGTCCCCCTTTTATTTGCCTGACGCTTTCTCCCTGGGGTCCAGGACAGGGAGAAAGCAGGGAAGCCCGGAGTTACTCGGGCTTCTTGGCAACCAGTGTCAGGATGTCGTAGCTCGCAACCAGTTCGTCGTTCTGGTTGGTCACCTGGACATCCCATACAACCACACCCTGGGGGTGGCCGTCGGGGGATGTCCGACCCTGATCGATCTTGCGCTTGCACGTCAGCCGTGCGCGGATGGTATCTCCCGGCGCAACCGGCTCAATGAACCGCAATGTATCCAGGCCGTAGTTCGCCAGCACCGGACCTTCGCCCGGGGAAACGAACAGCCCGGCCGCGGCCGACAGTACAAAGTAACCGTGGGCGATGCGCTTGCCGAACTGGGATTCCCGGGCGGCAAGTTCATCAAAGTGCATGTAGAAGTGGTCACCGGACAGGCAGCCGAAGTTCACGATGTCTGCTTCGGTCACCGTGCGGCGGTGCGTCAGCAGCGACTCGTTGATCTGCAGGTCTTCGAAATGGCGACGGAACGGGTGAACTTCAGTCTCAATCACGTTGGCACCGCGCACGTACTCGCGGGTTACTGCGGCCAGCATGCTCGGGGAGCCCTGGATTGCGGTGCGCTGCAGGTAATGGTGAACCGCACGGATACCACCCAGTTCCTCACCACCACCGGCGCGCCCGGGGCCGCCATGCTTGAGCATGGGCAGTGGCGAGCCGTGGCCGGTGGACTCTTTCGCGGCTTCGGCATCCAGCAGGTGCAGACGGCCGTGGAAGGCAGCCAGCAGTGGTGCGACCCTGCCAGCAATGGCGGGATCCCGAGTAGTCAGGGTGGTGACCAGGGAGCCGCGGCCTCTGGAGCACAATTCAACGGCGTCCTCGATGGTGTCGTAGGGAATCACCGTAGCCACGGGGCCGAACGCCTCAATGTCATGGGCGCCACAGCCGTTTTCCGGGTTACGGCACAGCAGCAGGTGCGGTTCGATGAACGCGCCCTTCTCGGTGCCATCGCCAGTCGCCTTGAAGCTGCCGTCACCACCAACTACCAGCTCGCTGGTCTTGAGCAGTTCCTGGATATTGGCTTTGACATCTTCCAGCTGGTCGATGGAGGCCAGTGCACCCATGCGAACGCCTTCGACAGAGGGATCGCCGACGGTGACCTTCGACAGACGCTCTTTGAGCTTGTCGCAAACTGCATCTACCTGGTCTTTCGGCACCAGGACACGCCGGATGGCGGTACACTTCTGACCGGCCTTGGCGGTCATTTCACGTCCAACTTCCTTCACGAAGACATCGAATTCCTCGTGCTCGGGAGTCACGTCTGGGGCGAGGATCGCACTGTTAAGGGAATCCGCTTCGGCATTAAAGGGAATCGAACGGTTGATGATGTTCGGGTGGTTACGAAGCTTGCGCGCGGTGGCGGCGGAGCCGGTAAAGGTAACCACGTCCTGCTCTTCCAGATGGTCGAACAGGTCACCGGTGCTGCCGATGATCAACTGCAGACTGCCTTCCGGAAGCGCGCCTGATTCCTGCATCAGGCGAACGGCCAGTTCCGTCACATAACAGGTAGAGGTGGCCGGCTTCACGATGGACGGCATACCTGCCAGGAACGTGGGTGCAAATTTTTCCAGCATGCCCCACACCGGGAAGTTGTAGGCGTCAATGTGAACGGCAACGCCACCGCGTGGTACCAGGATATGGGTGCCTGCAAAGTGGTTGTTCTTGCCCAGTGGAGTCACCGGGCCTTCGTGCACCACGTTGCCAGAGGGCAGCTCGCGCCGGCCCATGCTGGCATAAGAGAACAGGGTGCCGAAGCCGCCATCGATATCGATGCCGTTGTCGCCCTTGGTGGAACCGGTGTGCATCGACAGGGCATAGAGCTCTTTCTTGTGTTCCTGGAGGTACAGGGCCATGGCTTTCAGGGCCAGGGCACGCTCCTGGAAATCCATCGCCATCAGGTTTTTACCGCCAACCTTGCGGCCATACTCAACGGCGTTCTTGAAATCGAGGGTGTCGTCGTGGGTATGGGCGACGATTTCGCCGTTAACGGCGCTTGGCAGAGCCTTGGCAGGCTTTTCACCGACCCACTGGCCGGCAATAAAACTTTTCAGGACTGACATGGGAAACTCCATTCGTTTCTGAAACGCGAAGGCAAGTCCCGCTGCTGCGGGACTTGCCTTGCACTGGTCTTGTTCTGGGGGTGGAAACTACATCTCGTCGTAGTCCAGAACCACCTTGTCGCTGATCGGGTAGCACTGGCAGGAAAGCACGTAACCGGCTTCCACCTCGTAGTCTTCCAGAGCGAAGTTCTGGTCCATCTCCACTTCGCCTTCCACCACCTTGGCGCGGCATGTGGAGCAAACACCGGCCTTGCACGAATAGGGCAGGTCAGCACCTTCTTCGTTGCCGGCATCCAGAATGCTCTTGGTGTCGCGCACCAGCGGGAAAGTCAGGGAACGGCCATCGGCAATCACAGTGACTTCGCTGATCGACTGGGGATCCACATGGGCGGGATCCCGGTCTTTCCGGGGCTGCGGTTTGCCACCGGCCGGGGTAAACAGCTCGAAGTGGATCTTGCTCTTTTCCATGCCGTGGTTCAGCAGAGAGTCCCGCACGGTTTCCGTCATCATCTGCGGGCCGCAGATAAACGCAGCGGTCAGCTCCTTGGCGTTGATCCAGTGATCGAACAGCTTGTCGCACTTTTCGTGGTCGATACGGCCGTTGTACAGGTCTATGTCCTGCTCTTCACGGGTGAAGATGTACACCAGGTTCAGGCGGGACATGTACTCGTTCTTCAGGTCCTGCAGCTCGTCACGGAACATGGTGCTGCTGGTGGCCTTGTTGCCGTAGAACAGGGTAACCTCGCTCTTGGGCTCGGTTTCCAGGGTGGTCTTCACGATCGACAGGATCGGAGTAATACCACTGCCGGCGGCAACCGCCAGGTAGTTGCCCTCACGTTCCGGGTCCAGATCAATGGAGAAATGGCCCTGGGGCGGCATGACTTCGAGAGTCTGGCCGGGCTTGAGCTGCTCGTTGGCAAAGGTGGAGAAGCGACCGCCGGGAACCTGTTTCACGGCAATGCGCAGTTCCTTGTCATTGACGCTACGGCAGATCGAGTAGGAACGGCGCACTTCCTCGCCATCCAACTTGGTGCGCACGATCAGGTGCTGGCCCTGCTGGTAATGAAACTTGTCTGCCAGATCTTCCGGCACGTCAAAAGCAAGTGATACGGCGTTTCTTGTTTCAGGTCTGACCTCTCTGAGGGTCAGTGGGTAAAATTTGTTCATGATCGTATCGGCTCTAGATGCATTTGAAATAGTCGAAGGGCTCGAGGCATTCCTTGCAACGATAAAGGGCTTTGCAGGCGGTGGATCCAAATTCGCTGACCCGTTCGGTATCCTGGCTGCCGCAGTGAGGGCATGTAAGGACTTCCGATTCCCCGAGCAGGCTCATTTTGCTGGAGCTGCCAACGGGCGGGGCGATGCCAAAAGCCCGGAGCTTTTCTTTGCCTTCGTCTGTGATCCAGTCGGTGGTCCAGGCAGGGGTCAGCACCTGATTGATTTTCGGGTCCCGAAAGCCCGCAGCACGCAGGGCTTCGGCAATCAGCTCTTCAATCAGTTCAGTGGCCGGGCACCCGGAGTAGGTCGGGGTCACGTCAATGGACAGCTCTTTGCCGTCCCAGTGAACCGCCCGAACAATACCGAGCTCCACGACACTGATGGCCGGCACTTCGGGGTCTTTGACCTCCTCAAGAAGTGCCCAGATGTCGTCCTCTGTCAGCAGATCGGGGCGGGCATTTGCCGGCACCCGATCACTGGCAATCAGAATGTCGACAGCTGACCGGCTGTCTGAATCACCATGTTGTGGCATCGGGATAGGCCCTCTGCAGGAACTGCATTTCTGCCAGGATGAAACCAAGGTGCTCGGTGTGCTCGCCGTGCTTGCCACCCATGTACATCCAGGCGTCTTCTGCGCCCGGCGTCAGGGTTGCCTGGGTAAGCACTTCATTGACCATGCCGCGCCAGTCTTTGGCCAGCTGGTCAGGATCCGGGCCAATGCCAGCCTCGGCCATCACACGATCAGTGTCGTCCGGAGTGATCAGCTCACCGGTAAAGCGCCAGAGGATATCCACAGCATCCTGCATGCGGCGGTGGCTTTCTTCGGTGCCATCGCCCAGACGCTTCACCCACTCCGAGGAACGACGCAGGTGATAAGTCACCTCTTTCAGCGACTTGGCGGCGATGCCGGCAATGCGCTCATCACTGGATTCGGTCAGGCTCTTGAGCGTGAAGTAGTGGTACACGTCGAAGAAGAACTGACGGCCCATGGTGACCGCGTAATCCTCGTTGGGCTGCTCGGTGAGCAGCAGGTTACGGTAGTCGTGGGCGTCGCGACGGAAGCACAGCTTGTCGGCATCGCGGCCATCATCAATCAGCTCGGCTGCGTACTCGTACCAGTTGCGGGCCTGGCCGACGAGATCGAGGGCAACGTTCATCAGAGCCATCTCTTCCTCAAGTGCCGGGGCCTTGCCGCACAATTCGCACAGGCGCTGGCCGAGGATCATGTCGGAATCCGCCAGGCGCAGCAGGTATTCCTTTAATGCTTCTGCTTGTGTCATGGGTAACGCTCCTTACATGTGTCCGACTTCATCGGGCAGCTTGTAGAAGGAAGCGTGCCGGTAAACCTTGTCTTCCGACGGATCGAAAAGCACTTCCTTCTCGTCGGACGCGGACGCCGTGATGGTGTCGGAGGGCACAACCCAGATGCTCACGCCTTCGTTGCGGCGTGTATAAAGGTCACGGGCGTTCTCCATGGCCATCTCGGCGTCAGCAGCGTGAACGCTGCCAACGTGCTTGTGGTTCAGACCGTGCTTGGATCTTACGAAAACTTCGTAAAGGCGCCATTCAGCCATGTTCTATTCCTCCGGTATCAAGCGGCTTGCGCGCGCTGTTTTTGTTTTTCGGCGTAGGCGACGGCCGCTTCGCGGACCCATGCGCCTTCATCAATTGCGTTCTTGCGAGTCTTGATGCGCTCGCGGTTGCAGGGGCCATTGCCCTTGAGAACGTCGTAGAACTCCTGCCAGTTGATTTCACCGAAATCGTAGTGGCCGGTTTCTTCGTTCCACTTCAGGTCGGGATCCGGCGCAGTGCAACCGAGGAACTCGAGCTGCGGCACGGTCTGGTCAATAAACATCTGACGCAGTTCGTCGTTGCTCTTGCGCTTGATCTTCCAGGCCATGGACTGCTGGGAGTTCGGGGACTCGTCATCGTGCGGGCCGAACATCATCAGGGCCGGCCACCACAGACGGTTAATGGCGTCCTGCACCATGGCTTTCTGCTCCTCGGTGCCTTCGCGCATCATGTCCAGCAGGATCTGGTAACCCTGACGCTGGTGGAAG
The DNA here is from genome assembly GCF_913055835.1 of uncultured Marinobacter sp. Lineage (GTDB taxonomy): Bacteria > Pseudomonadota > Gammaproteobacteria > Pseudomonadales > Oleiphilaceae > Marinobacter. Next base: position 138,379 of record NZ_CAJXKQ010000001.1, read on the forward strand.
CTTTCTTCCTTACAGATGCGGATCATGGCGCGGGAGTAGGGGCCATAAGAGGTCCGCTGCAGCACCACCTGGTTCACGATGGCGGCGCCATCCACCAGCCAGCCAACAGCACCCATATCGGCCCAGTTCAGGGTCGGGTAGTTGAAGATGCTGGAGTACTTGGCTTTGCCCTGATGCAGCTTCTCGATCTCTTCGTCACGGTCAGCACCCAGGGTTTCCATGGCGCTGTACAGGTACAGGCCGTGGCCCGCTTCGTCCTGGATCTTGGCCATCAACTGGAGCTTGCGCTTGAGAGTAGGCGCACGGGTTACCCAGTTGCCTTCCGGCAGCATGCCAACCACTTCGGAGTGGGCGTGCTGGGAAATCTGGCGAATCAGGGTCTTCCGGTAGCCTTCCGGCATCCAGTTTTTGGGTTCGATTTTGGTTTCGGCGTCGACCTTTTCCTGAAACTCGCGCTCTTCAGGCGACATCTCTTCTTTGGTCTTCAGGCGCTTGGCGCCGGTTTCAACGAGCTGGGCGTACATAAACAAATACCTCCGGATCGGGCTTGTTGTTCTGTTGTCCGTGAACACAGAGCCCTCAGTAACGACTGAAGGCCAATGACTCCATATTATATGATACTGAATAAATATCAAGAACTGTCTTTGTGTGTCATGTTATATCTAAAAGATTCCTTGGATGATCTTATAGTGCTGATTTGCATAATAAAAAATATGATACGTGCAGAAATGCTATTGAGATCAGCAAAAGGAAAGTCAAATTAAATCGGCAATTCTGTGGTGAGGATCGGGTAAGGGCGTGAGAGTCAGACCCAGTGTCTGCGGTCTGACTCTCTGCCGGGCATGCAGGCTTACTTGTTGCGGTTGTCGAACACTCGCTTGGCCTTGCCTTCGGAGCGGGCCAGACGATTGGTTTCCACTACTTCGACACGGGTACTGATGCCGATGTAGGACTTGATGTGGTGTGTCAGTTCCTTGGCTGCTGCGGCGCGACTTTCGGGGGTATCCGTGGCGCCCGGTTTCAGCTCGGCCCGGATATCCACACAGTCCAGGTTGCCTTCCTTGTAAACCTCGATCTCGTAGTGGGGCGCCAGCGCGTCGCACTTCAGTACCTGCTCCTCGATCTGGCTCGGGAACACGTTCACGCCACGAATAATCAGCATGTCGTCGCTGCGACCGGTGATCTTGTCGATCCGGCGCATCGGGCGGGCGGTGCCCGGCAACAGGCGTGTGAGATCCCGGGTGCGGTACCGCAGAATCGGCAGTGCCACCTTGGTCAGTGAAGTAAAGACCAGCTCGCCGTATTCACCGTCTGGCAGTACTTCGCCGGTATCCGGGTTGATGATTTCCGGGTAGAAGTGGTCTTCCCAGATGGTGGGGCCATCTTTCGTTTCAATGCACTCCATGCCCACACCGGGACCCATGACTTCCGAGAGGCCATAGATATCCAGTGCCTCGATGCCAAGGCGCTCTTCGATCTCGGTGCGCATGGCGTTGGTCCAGGGCTCTGCGCCGAAAATACCAAGGCGCAGAGGCAGCTTGTGGGGGTCGATACCCTGGCGTTCCATCTCATCGGCAATGTTCAGCATGTAGGACGGCGTGACCATGATGATGTCTGGCTCGAAGTCCTTGATCAGCTGTACCTGCTTCTCGGTCTGGCCACCGGACATAGGGATGACGGTGCAGCCCAGGCGCTCGGCGCCGTAATGGGCGCCCAGGCCACCGGTGAACAGGCCATAGCCATAGGAAACATGTACCTTGTCACCCCGGTAGCCGCCGCCGGCCCGGATGGAGCGGGCGACAATGTCGGCCCAGGTGTTGATGTCGCTCTGGGTGTAGCCAACCACGGTTGGCTTGCCAGTGGTGCCACTGGACGCGTGCACGCGAACCACGTCGGACATGGGTGTGGCAAACATGCCAAACGGGTAGTTGTCGCGCAGATCCGCCTTGGTGGTAAATGGCACCTTGGCCAGATCGTCCAGGGAGCTGATGTCCATGGGCTTCAGGCCGATGTCATCAAACGCTTTGCGATAGAACGGCACGTTGGTGTAGGCATGGACCACACTCCAGCGCAGGCGTTGCAGCTGTTCGTGGCGCAGCTCATCGATGCTGGCGGTTTCCATGCGGTCAAGTTTGCCAAGTTTTTGCAGTGGTAAGGTCATGAGTCTGTCCTGCGTTGTTCTTGTCGAGTAATGGTCTTTGTTCAGTTCCGCACGGTGGCCTCAGGCCACCGCATCCGTCCGCTCAATGATCAGGGCGATGCCCTGGCCAACACCGATGCACATGGTGCACAGGGCATACCGGGCTTTCTGGCCCGCGGCGTGGCGGCGTTCCAGTTCGTTCAGGGCGGTAGTGACCAGCCGGGCACCGCTCATGCCCAGAGGATGGCCCAGGGCAATGGCGCCACCGTTCGGGTTAACGTGCTCGGCGTCATCCGGCAGGCCGAGATCCCGGGTTACCGCCAGGGCCTGGGCTGCAAACGCCTCGTTCAGTTCAATCACGTCCATGTCGGCCAGTTCCAGGCCGGCCGTGGCCAGGACCTTGCGGGTGGCCGGTGCCGGGCCAAAGCCCATGATCCGTGGCTCCACACCGGCCGTTGACATGGCAACGATCCGGGCGCGGGGCTTGAGGTTGTACTTTTTGAGAGCGTCGGCTCCGGCCAGCAGCAGGGCACAGGCGCCATCGTTGACACCGGAGGCATTGCCAGCGGTGACCGTACCGCCTTCACGGAACGGCGTCGGCAGCGAGGCCAGTTTTTCCAGGCTGGTTTCCCGGGGATGCTCATCGGTATCCACCACGAGCGGGTCCTGCTTGCGACGGGGAATGGTCACCGGCGTGATTTCAGCGGCCAGCCGGCCTTCCTTCTGGGCAGCAGCGGTACGCTGTTGACTGCGCAGGGCGAAGGCATCCTGGTCTTCCCGGGAAATGCCGAAATCGGCGGCAACGTTTTCCGCTGTCTCGGGCATGGAATCAATGCCGTACTGCTTTTTCAGGACCGGGTTTACAAAGCGCCAGCCGATGGTGGTGTCGAAGATTTCCGCCTTGCGGCTGAAGGCTGACTCGGCCTTACCCATAACGAAGGGAGCCCGTGACATGGATTCGACGCCGCCGGCAATCATCAGCTGGGTCTCGCCGGTGCGAATGGCGCGGGCCGCACTGCCCACTGCATCCATACCGGAACCGCACAGACGGTTGATGGTGCTGCCAGGTACATCGACGGGCAGGCCTGCCAGCAGCAGAGACATGCGGGCAACGTCGCGGTTGTCTTCACCGGCCTGGTTGGCGCAGCCGTAGAGAACGTCGTCAACTTTCGACCAGTCCAGGTCCGGATGGCGTTCGGTCAGCGCCTTGATGGGAACAGCGCCCAGATCATCTGCGCGCACGGCGGAAAGGGCGCCCCCGTAACGGCCGATTGGGGTGCGGATGGCATCGACGATGTAGGCGTCTTTCAGGGTGTTGTCGGTGCTCATGCAGTTTCCTCCGAATTGCGTACGGTGCCACGAACCTCATAGGAACGGCCCCGGAACAGGGCAACCTTGCGGCCGTCCTGGTTGGTGAGTGTAATGTCGTAAACGCCGGTTCGGCCGCCACGGGCCTGTTCTTCGGCGGTGGCGGTCAGGCGGTCGCCTTCTTTGGCGCCGTACATGTAATCAATGCTGCAACCGGAGGCAACGGTGGCCCGGTCGTAGCTGTTGCAGGCAAAGGCAAACGCGGAGTCGGCCAGGGTAAACAGGTAACCGCCATGGCAGGAGCCGTGGCCCTGGATCATGTCGCCGGTCACGGTCATGGTGAGGACCGCTTTACCGGGGGCTACGGATTCAATGTTCATGCCCAGCTTCTGGCTGGCGCGGTCCCGGGCAAACATGGCTTTCGCGCATTCTTCGGCGAGTGTTTGCGGATCCATCTCGCTCATGAATAAAACCCCTTCTGTGCAAATGCGTTCTTCCGGAGCAGCAGGGCAGGCCGATAGCGGTCTTCTGCGTAGCTGTTCTGGATGTTGGTGAGCACCTTGAACACGTGCCCGGCGCCAAGACGGTCGCTCCAGCTCAGGGGGCCATCGGGATAGTTCAGGCCCGCTTTCATGGCCAGGTCGATATCGGCGACCGTTGCCACGCCGTGCAGGGCCGCATCGGCGGCTTCATTGGCCAGCATGGCGACGGTGCGCATGATGACGAGTCCGGGGCGGTCTGCGATCAGGCTGACTTCGATACCCGCTTTCTGCAGTAAAGCACAGGCAGAGGAAACCGCTGCCTCGGAAGCCTGATCGGCAGGCGCCAGGGCAAGCCGGCTTGCTTTGCTGTAGTCAAAGGCCAGGTCAAACAGCACCAGGTTGGCTATGCCCTCATTGGCGGCACGCTCGGTAGCCATCCGGCCGTCGGTGAGTGCGAGTACCGCATCGCCAAAGCGGATCTGGCCTGGGCCGTCGCGTTCGATAACGGTCAGCCCGGCAGCCTTCAATCGATCCAGCAGCGGCGCGGCCGCACCGGCGTTGCCTTCGGCAATGACCACGGTCTCATCCGATTGATGCGCTGGCTCGGTCTGAGGCTCGGGCTTTTCTGCGCCCTCGCCATAGGGGTAAAACCCCTGGCCACTCTTGCGGCCGAGGCGACCTGCTTCCACCAGTTCTTTCTGGATCAGCGATGGCAGAAAGCGTGGGTCCTGGTAATAGGAATTGAAGACAGAGCTGGTAACGGCGTAGTTGACGTCGTGGCCGATCAGGTCGGTCAGTTCAAACGCGCCCATCCGGAACTGGCCGGCTTCACGGATAATGGCATCCAGCGTGGCGGCGTCGGTGGCCTGTTCCTGCAGCAGGCGCAGGCTTTCCGCATAAAACGGACGGGCCACGCGGTTGACAATAAAGCCCGGGGTAGACGTTGCATACACCGGTTTCTTGCCCCAGGCAGTTGCTGTGGCGTGGACGGTGTCGGCAACGGCTTTGCTGGTGGCCAGCCCCATCACGACTTCAACCAATGCCATAAGTGGCGCCGGGTTAAAGAAGTGCATACCCACAAGGCGCTCGGGCTTGTTCATTTCCGCGCCGAGGGCGGTGACAGAAATGGAGGAGGTGTTGGTGGCGAGGATCGCGTCTGCGGAGCACAGATCTTCCAGGTTCGCCAGAAGCTGGCGCTTGATCTGGAGATCTTCGATGATAGCCTCGATCACCAGCCCGGCATCGGCCAGGTCATCCAGTTTGGCCACCGGTTGAATACGGCCGATCACATCATCCAGCTCCTGCTGCTGCATCTTGCCTTTGTCGACACGACGCTGGAGCTGCTTCGCAATACCGTCACGGCCGGCCTCGGCGGCTCCCTCTCTCTGGTCGTGCAGGTAAACCTGATGGCCTGCCTGGGCGGCAACCTGGGCAATGCCCGAGCCCATGGCGCCGGCGCCGACGACGGCAACTTTGGTTTGGGTATCCAGTGCCGGCATGGCTTATTTCCCCTTGAAGTTCGGCGTGCGTTTTTCCATGAAGGCAGCAACGCCTTCACGGTAGTCTTCGGTCTGCCCTGCTTCGCGCTGCAGATCGCGCTCCAGATTGATCTGCTCTTCAAAGGTGTTGCTGGCGCTGGCGTGCAGAGCCCGCTTGATAAGCGCAAGACCCTTGGTCGGTTGGGTCGCGAAATGACGGGCAAGTTTCATGGTCTCTTCCATGAGCTGCTCGTTATCCACGCACCGCCAGATCATGCCCCAGCTCTCGGCCTGTTCGGCGCTGATCTTGTCGCCCAGAAGCGCCATGCCCTTGGCACGGGCCATGCCCGCTACGCGAGGCAGTGTCCAGGTGCCGCCAGAATCGGGAACCAGGCCCAGTTTGCAGAAAGCCTGAACGAAATTGGCCGAGCGGGCCGCGAGGGTAATGTCGCAGGCCAGGGCAATATTGGCGCCGGCACCGGCTGCCACGCCGTTAACGGCACAGAGCACGGGCATGGGCAGATCACGCAGGCTACGCATCAGCGGGTTGTAGTAGTTCTCCAGGGACGCGCCCAGATCCGGCATCTCCTGATCCGGGGATACGCTTCGGTCGGCGAGATCCTGTCCCGCGCAGAAGCCCCGGCCAGAGCCGGTGATGACCAGCACGCGGACAGACTCATCCTTGCGCACGGTGCTGATGGCCTCGCGCATGCGCTCATGCATTTCAACGTTGAAACTGTTCAGGTTGTCCGGACGGTTCAGGGTAAGCAGAGCCACGCCCTGATCGATTTCAAGAAGAATGCTCGGCTGAGTCATGGCGGTATGTCCTGTTGTTTGTTGTAGGGGGATAGCGTGAAAGGTGTGTTGAATCGGCACACTGCTATCGAATGTGGCAAATGAGTATATCTTAGAATTGATACTCGTCAAGGACTGTGCTTGCCTGGTTCTGTATCACTTTGGTCGGATTCAATGGTGCGCCCGGTGTATCTTTATGAAAAGTGGGCAAAAATTTGAATGGTCTTCCTCGCTGGCATAACGGGAACGGCGAATTTCGCATCGGAATCGGCTGCCAGAGTATGAAAAAACTCCCGGAAAAGGATAATGTGATACAGAAAATGAATCACAAAGACTTTTCGGGTCCCATGTTACAGCAGGCTTTGCCGCTGACTGCAGCTGGACCCTGCCAACCAGGAGATCGCTATGCCCAGTTACAGTATAGAAGGGGTTGTTCCCGTCGTTCACCCGTCTGCCTACGTGCATCCCACAGCCGTGCTGATTGGCGATGTCTGGATTGGCCCGGATTGTTACGTGGGGCCGGCAGCCTCGTTACGAGCGGATTTCGGGCGGATCGTTCTCAAGCAGGGTTCCAATGTCCAGGATACCTGCGTGATGCACGCTTTCCCGGGAATGGACACGGTTGTCGAGAAGAATGGCCATGTCGGGCACGGGGCGATTCTCCACGGCTGCATTGTTGGTGAAGATGCCATGGTAGGAATGAACGCGGTGGTCATGGATGAAGCCCACATTGCGCCACGTTCGATTGTTGGCGCCTGCGCCTTCGTAAAAGCGAAGTTTACCTGTGAGCCGGGCTCGCTGATCGTTGGCTCACCGGCCAAGGTCATGCGGATGCTCAGCGAAAAGGAAATCGCCTGGAAGAAGAAGGGTACGGAAGAATACCAGCGTCTGACGCTTCGGTCCCTCGCCAGCCTGCAGGAAGTTCAGCCGCTTGCGGAAGCCGAGCCGGATCGCGCCCGTGTGGATGCCAGCGGCTACAAGCCGAAGTACGAGCAATCCGAGTGACAACCGACGCCGGGTGGTACGCAGGGCTCCTACAATCCGGCGTCCTTTACATTCTCCATCACCACAAAGGTACTGGTCTGTAGCACATGGGGCAGGGCCGAAATCTCCTCCCCCAGAACCTGCCGGTATTCCTGCATGTTGCGGGTTCTGACTTTCAGCAGGTAATCGAAGTTGCCGGCGATCATGTGGCACTGCTCTACCGCCGACACGCTCTGAACGGCTTTGTTAAAGGCGGTGAGGGCGCTGCTGCTGGTGTCGTTCAACGTGACCTGGGCAAAGGCAATGTGGCTGAGGCCCAGTTTGGTCTGGTTTACCAGGGCGGTGTAACCGGTGATGTATCCGTGTTCTTCAAGCCTGCGCATCCGCACCTGACACGGCGTTTTGGAAAGGCCCACCCGGGACGCAAGCTCGGTTACCGTGATCCGGGAGTTCTTCTGTAACTCGCGGATGATGGATTGGTCTATGCGGTCCAAATCGGCCATGTTGTCTGTTCCAGGTTGAATTAACGGCTAAATGGTGTGGCAAATATAATCGAAACTCCTTTAATCTGAAACTATATGGTCCAAGTGACTTTCAGGGCTTGCGTATACTGGTAGCTGTATCAGCCCAGTGTGAACGTTGACCAAGTCCGGAGAGTTTCGATGACCGATTCCCGCGCATTACAAAAACAAACCCTGCTGGAACAGCTTGCCGATGTCCTCCAGAACCAGGCGCCCGACAACGACGACTCCCTCGAACTCCGGGAGATCGTGGCGCGGATGGTTGAAGAATCCCGATCCTGGGATGACGACCTCCACGGCGAACTGGTCCGCAGTTTCGGTGACTCGATAGGCGGGCGTTATGCCCAGGTGTTCAGCGGCGGTTTCCCCTCCGCCTACCGGGCAAGGTTCCCGGTTTCTGAAGCCCTCGCCGATATCGAACAGATCCAGTCCATTGCCGTGAGTACCGATGTCCCCATGCGCTTTTACCAGCCACGGGATCCGGCCGAGACGGGATTCCACTTCAAGCTTTACAGTGAAGGTCATCCGGTCGTTCTCTCAGACGTTATCCCGATTCTGGAAAACCTGGGAATGCGTGTTCTGGGCGAGCATCCCTACCGGGTGCGGCGCCGGGACGGTGAAACCTTCGGGGTAAGCGATTTTAACGTGGAGCTCCACGACCGGTGTCGGGCAGCCGATCTGGACACCGCCAGACCGTTGATCCAGTCGGCGTTCCGGGAAATCTGGAACGGCTTTGCCGAAAACGATGACTTCAACCAACTGATCATGCTGTGTGGCCTAGGCTGGCGCGAAGTGGCGTTGATCAGGGCTTATGCCCGCTATATAAAGCAGATTCGGTTCGGTTTCAGTCAGCCCTTCATTGCAGAAACTCTCGCTCGGCACCCGGATATTACCTCGCGGCTCGTTGCCTTCTTCTTCAGTCGTTTTGAACCGGACATCAAAGGCCGCAAAGGGAAGGTGGAGAGGCTTGAGGGCGAGCTCCGGGAAGCCCTTGAGGCCGTGGCAAGTCTGGACGACGATCGTATCCTCCGGCGTTTCTTTACGCTCATCCGGGCCACGCTCAGGACCAACTATTTCCAGGTCCGTGAGGACGGAGGGTCTCCGTCCTACCTGTCGCTCAAGCTGGATCCTTCCTCCATTCCGGATATTCCGCGCCCGACGCCAAAATTCGAGATTTTCGTCTATTCACCCCGGATTGAAGGCGTGCACCTGCGCTCCGGGCCGGTGGCGAGGGGCGGGCTTCGTTGGTCCGACCGGATTGAGGATTACCGCACGGAAATCCTTGGTCTGGTAAAAGCCCAGCAGGTGAAGAACTCGGTGATTGTGCCTGCCGGCGCCAAGGGTGGCTTCGTGGTGAAGCAGCCGCCACGTGACGGCTCGCGGGAGGCTCTGCGGGAAGAGGGTGTCGCCTGCTATCAGACTTTCATACGAGGATTGCTGGATATCACCGACAACCTGGAAGATGGTCGGGTGGTTCCCCCGCACAATGTAATTCGTTACGACGACGATGATACCTATCTGGTGGTCGCCGCAGACAAAGGTACGGCCACGTTTTCCGATATAGCCAACACTCTGGCAGCCGAATACCGTTTCTGGCTGGGCGATGCTTTTGCCTCCGGCGGCAGTGAAGGCTACGACCACAAGAAAATGGGCATTACTGCCCGGGGTGCCTGGGAGTCGGTAAAACGGCATTTCCTGGAAAAAGGCACGGATACGCAGGCGGATGAATTCACCGTCGTCGGTATCGGAGACATGGGTGGCGATGTGTTTGGCAATGGCATGCTGCTCTCGGACCGGATTCGCCTGGTTGGTGCGTTCAACCACCAGCACATATTTATCGATCCGAATCCGGATGCTGCGGCATCGTTCCGGGAACGCCAGCGACTGTTCAGCCTGCCCGGTTCCTCCTGGGCCGATTATGACACCGGGTTGATCAGCGAGGGCGGTGGGGTTTTCTCGCGATCCATGAAATCCATCCCTGTGTCGGCGCAAATGCGGAAGGTATTGGGCATAAAGGCCCGGACTCTGTCGCCGGCGGATCTGATCAGCGCTCTGCTGAAAGCCCCGGTAGACATGCTCTGGAACGGTGGCATTGGCACCTATGTAAAAGCTCCCTCGGAGTCCCACGAGGATGTTGGCGACAAAACCAATGATGCTTTGCGCATCGACAGTACCGAGCTGCGCTGCAAAGCCCTGGGTGAGGGCGGAAACCTGGGTGTTACCCAGAAGGCCCGGATCGACTTCGCACGTCGTGGCGGTTCCGTGAACAGCGATTTTATTGACAATGCCGGTGGTGTCGATTGCTCGGACCACGAGGTAAACATCAAGATTCTGCTCAACGACCTGGTGCATCGGCAGGTTATGACGCTTACTGAGCGGAACCGGATGCTCAGGGCCATGACCCCGGAAGTGGCTGAGCTGGTTCTGCGCAACAATTACCGTCAGGCCATGGCGCTCAGTCTGGCCCAGAATCCGGCGGTTGCCACTGCCGACCAGTACGATCGACTCATGCGCAGACTGGAAGCCGAGGGCAAGCTGGATCGTGGTCTGGAGTTTCTGCCCTCCGACGAGGAGCTTCAGACTCGCCGTGACCAGGGCGGAGGCCTGACGCGGCCGGAGCTGGCAGTGCTGGTTTCCTACGCGAAGATTGAGCTCAAACAGGCCCTGGTCGCATCGCCGATCGTGCACGACACGCGTTTTAACTCGGCATTGCACTCGGCTTTCCCGGCCTCCCTGCTGGCCGCCTTCCCGCAGGCGATCGAGGCTCATCCCCTGCGTGCCGAAATCTCGGCCACGCAGATTGCCAACGATATGGTGAACCGGATGGGCATTACCTGGTTCGACCGTATTCGCAGTGCCACGGGGGCAGATGCCGGCCGGATTGCTGCAGCCTACCTGATCTCCCTGCGAATCCATGACGTAGACGCCCACTGGGAGGCCATCGAATCTCTGGATGGAAATGTAAGCGCAGACGTTCAGGCAGACCTGTTTGCCGATGCCATCCGGCTGGTCACCCGCAGTACCAGTTGGCTGCTGCAAAACCGTCGGCAGGCCCTGGATCCGGTCTCCTGTATTGATCATTACCGGGGTCCAATGGCGGATGTTTTGGCTTCCAGAGACCGACTTGAATCGGTGATTCCTGCAAGTCGGTGGTATGAACGCTATGCTGAATACTGTGAGCGGATGGTTCCCGAAGATTTGGCAGCCTGGTGCGCCTCGGCGGAAAGCCGCTACTGGCTGATGGATATGATCGAGATATCCCGCCAGTTGGAGGTAAGCCTTGAGTCCGTGGCCTGGGTCTATTTCAGCCTGGGGGAAAGCCTGAATCTGACCTGGCTGGACAGGCAGATGCGGGGCTTCAGGGCAAATGGCCACTGGCAGGTTTTGGCAACCATTCATTTTCGGGACGAGCTGGATCATCAGCTACGGAACCTCACATTCAGCGTGTTGTCGGAGCCCGTTGATGGCGAAGGAACGCCGGAGAAACGTCTTGAAGCCTGGCGCGAGGACAAGCGCATGTTGTTGGGCCGATGGGAGCGAATGCTGCACGATATGCAGGCAGCCAATGATGTGGATTGCGCCGTTTTCTCGGTGGCGCATGGTGTCCTCAGAGAGCTGGCAATGAAGGCCGCGTAGAGGATATAGAGAGGCAAATCGCCCTATATTTAAGGTTTTTGAAGAAAAATATTAAATTTTTATCATCTAAAAAAGCCGTAATAGGGTGCGTGTCTTAAATTTATAGAGAAATTGTCTTTGTCGATCTCGGTAGAATGCGGGAGAGACAAACAACTACGAGGGTACAACTATGAGACCGCAGCAATCACAGACGCCCGAGCTTGTCGATAGCCGGCAGGCGATTCGTGATTATTATCTCGCTGACGAGCACAAGGTGATCCACGAGATGATTGCTGGTGCCCAGTTGTCCCAGGCCGAGCGCGACGCGATCTCTGCGCGCGCCGCCGAGCTGGTGCGCAGCGTTCGCAAGAATGCCAAGTCCACGATCATGGAAAAGTTCCTGGCAGAGTACGGCCTCACCACCAAGGAAGGCGTTGCCCTGATGTGTCTGGCCGAGGCACTTTTGCGTGTGCCTGACAACACCACCATCCACGAGCTGATCGAAGACAAGATCACCTCCGGTGCCTGGGGTACCCACGTAGGCAAGGCGTCCTCTGGACTGATCAACACCGCCACCGTTGCCCTGCTGATGACCAGCAACCTGCTGAAGGACTCCGAGCGCAACACCGTCGGTGAAACCCTGCGCAAGTTGCTCAAGCGCTTCGGTGAGCCGGTCATCCGGACTGTGGCCAACCAGGCGATGAAAGAAATGGGCCGCCAGTTTGTTCTGGGCCGCGATATCGATGAAGCCCAGGATGAAGCCAAGGAATACATGGAGAAGGGCTACACCTACTCCTATGACATGCTGGGTGAAGCTGCCCGCACCGATGATGATGCCAAGCGCTATTACGACGCCTATTCCACCGCCATTGACAGCATCGCCAAGGCAAGTAAGGGCGATGTCCGCAAGAATCCCGGTATCTCGGTCAAGCTCTCTGCACTGCTGGCCCGCTATGAGTACGGCAATAAAGAGCGGGTCATGAACGAGTTGCTGCCCCGGGCCCGTGAACTGGTCAAGAAGGCGGCGGCCGCGAACATGGGCTTCAACATCGATGCCGAGGAGCAGGATCGGCTGGATCTGTCCCTGGATGTCATTGAAGAACTGGTCGCCGATCCGGAGCTTGCCGGCTGGGACGGCTTTGGCGTGGTTGTCCAGGCCTACGGCAAGCGCTCCTCGTTCGTGCTTGACTGGCTGTATGGGCTGGCGGAAAAGTACGACCGCAAGTTTATGGTGCGCCTGGTGAAAGGTGCCTACTGGGACGCGGAGATCAAGCGTGCCCAGGTGATGGGTCTGAACGGGTTCCCAGTGTTTACCCGCAAGGCCTGCAGTGACGTTTCGTTCCTGTCCTGCGCCACCAAACTTTTGAACATGACGAACCGCATTTACCCGCAGTTCGCTACCCATAACGCGCACTCGGTATCTGCCATTCTTGAAATGGCCAAGACCAAGGGGGTGGACAACTACGAGTTCCAGCGCCTCCACGGCATGGGTGAGTCCCTGCACAACGAGGTACTGAAGGTGAGTGGTGTGCCCTGCCGGATTTATGCGCCGGTTGGCCCCCACAAGGATCTGCTCGCGTACCTGGTGCGCCGTCTGCTGGAGAACGGTGCCAACAGTTCCTTCGTGAACCAGATTGTCGACAAGCGCATCACGCCGGAAGAGATTGCCAAGGATCCGATCGTCAGCGTTGAGGAAATGGGCAACAACATTTCCAGCAAGGCGATCGTGCATCCGTTCAAGTTGTTTGGTGATCAGCGTCGCAACTCGAAAGGCTGGGACATCACCGATCCGGTCACGGTCAACGAGATCGAGAAGGGTCGTGGTGCCTACAAGGACTATCGCTGGAAAGGCGGCCCGGTGATTGCCGGTGAAGTAGCCGGCACCGAGGTGCAGGTGGTCCGTAACCCGGCCGATCCGGACGATCTGGTCGGCCACGTCACCCAGGCCTCAGACGCCGATGTAGACACCGCGATTACCTCAGCGGCGTCTGCGTTCGAGAGCTGGTCCTCAAAATCTGCTGAAGAGCGTGCGGCCTGCGTTCGCAAGGTGGGCGACCTGTATGAGGAGAACTACGCCGAGTTGTTTGCCCTCACCACCCGTGAAGCGGGTAAATCCCTGCTGGATGCGGTGGCCGAGATCCGTGAAGCGGTGGATTTCTCCCAGTACTACGCCAACGAGGCCATTCGCTACAAAGACAGCGGCGATGCCCGCGGTGTGATGGTGTGTATTTCACCCTGGAACTTCCCGCTGGCGATCTTCACCGGTCAGATCCTGGCCAACCTCGCGGCGGGTAACACTGTGGTGGCGAAGCCGGCTGAGCAGACATCCCTGCTGGCCATTCGCGCTGTGGAACTGATGCACCAGGCGGGTATCCCGAAGGATGCCATCCAGTTGGTGCCGGGTACCGGCGCCACCGTGGGTGCGGCCCTGACCTCCGATTCACGGGTGAGCGGCGTGTGCTTCACCGGCTCTACCGCGACTGCCCAACGCATCAACAAGGTGATGACCGAGAACATGGCGCCGGACGCGCCGCTGGTGGCAGAGACCGGTGGTCTGAACGCGATGATCGTCGATTCCACGGCATTGCCGGAGCAGGTAGTCCGTGATGTGCTGGCCTCTTCGTTCCAGAGTGCCGGTCAGCGGTGTTCGGCCCTGCGTATGCTCTACGTGCAGAAAGACATTGCCGATGGATTGCTGGAAATGCTTTACGGCGCCATGGATGAACTGGGTATCGGTGATCCCTGGTTGCTCTCCACGGACGTCGGCCCGGTGATTGACGAAAACGCCCGCAAGAAAATCGTGGACCATTGCGAGAAATTCGAGCGCAACGGCAAGCTGCTGAAGAAGATGAAGGTACCCGAGAAAGGACTGTTCGTTTCTCCGGCGGTGCTGAGCGTCAGTGGTATCGAAGAGATGGAAGAGGAGATTTTCGGTCCGGTTCTGCACGTTGCCACATTTGATGCGAAGAACATCGACAAGGTGGTGGACGACGTTAACGCCAAGGGTTACGGCCTGACGTTTGGCATCCACAGCCGTGTCGATCGCCGTGTCGAGCGTATTACCAGCCGGATCAAGGTCGGTAACACCTACGTGAACCGGAACCAGATCGGTGCCATCGTGGGCTCCCAGCCTTTCGGGGGTGAGGGCTTGTCTGGTACCGGTCCGAAGGCTGGTGGTCCGCAGTATGTGCGTCGTTTCCTGAAAGGTGAAACGGTCGAGCGCGAGGCGGATTCGAACGCCAAAAAGGTGGATGCCAAGCAGCTGCAGAAGCTGATCGGGCAGCTGGACAAACTGAAGGCATCCCGGCCCGAGGCTCGTATGGACGCAGTCCGGCCCATCTTCGGAAACGTTCCGGAGCCGCTGGACGCTCACGTTGAAGCGCTGCCCGGCCCAACGGGTGAAACCAACCGCCTGTCCAACCACGCCCGTGGTGTGGTGCTGTGTCTGGGGCCGGATAAGGAAACCGCTCTGGAGCAGGCCGGCACCGCGTTGTCACAAGGCAACAAGGTAGTGGTGATTGCACCGGGTGTTCAGGATACGGTGGACCAGGCTGCCAAGGCCGGACTGCCAATCACTGGCGCGGAAGGTCTGCTGGAGCCGGATGCACTGGCAACGGTCGACGGCTTTGAGGCGGTGGTCAGTTGCGGCGTTCAGTCCCTGCTGAAGGCCTATCGCGAGGCACTGGCCAAGCGTGACGGTGCATTGCTGCCGCTGATTACAGAGCACACCCTGGATCAGCGTTATGTGATCGAGCGTCACCTGTGTGTGGACACCACCGCAGCGGGCGGTAACGCCAGCCTGATTGCCGCTTCCGAATAATCGGCGGCAATCGGTACTAAAAGCGCCCGGTATCAGCAGGTCCTGATACCGGGCGCTTCTGTTTCAGACGCCGGAAAATTCTGGCTACCCTTATTGCATCAGAGTGCAGCGTAGCGCTCGTGAAGGATGCCAACCCGTTCAACATAGGCCTTGGTTTCAGCGTAGGGCGGTACGCCCTGATATCGGCTCACAGCACCGGGCCCCGCATTGTAGGCGGCGGTAGCCAGCCGGATGTCGCCATTGAACCGGGCAAGCATCTTGGCCAGGTAATGGACGCCGCCACGAATATTTTCGTCCGCCGCCAACGCATTGCGCACACCAAGCTCTTCAGCCGTGCCCGGCATCAGTTGCATCAGCCCCTGTGCGCCCACCGGCGATAGGGCTTTCTCGTTGAATGCGGATTCGGCGTGAATCACAGCGCGGACAAGTGCTGGATCAACGCCGAATTCCTGCGCTGCGGTCTGGATCTCGGAGTGGTATGGTTTGGTGAAAAGCGGCGTTTTACGCCAGTCCACGCTGGACTCAGGGTCGCAGGCGTAGCAGTGGAAACGGATCACCTCAAACTCGGCAGCGGCCGGCTGTACGCTGCTGTAGGCAACCACGCCGTTGTCATCAGTGTAGCGGTAGACGGTGTCGTTGCCGCTGGAGGCCCTTGGTTGGCTGGCACTTTTCACGTTGGTGAATTCGACAGTGCCATCGGGATGCACAATGCGCTTGATGCTGTCTGCCATGGCGGGAGCCGACAGTACAAGCAGAAGTGCTGCAATGGATGAACTCAGAAGTGATCTGCCGATGGTCATTACTCACTCGCGAAAGATGCCGTTAATGGCCGGCTTCGGGTATTCTCTAAAAACCGCCGTTGCCTGAATTATACGGGCTTGCGGGGCGGAATAAAGCGCGCGCTGTGTCGTAAAAATGTTACGTTCTGCGTTTAATGCCGGCCAGTTCTCATTCTCCGTAGAGGTCCCTCCAGAGCATCATGGTTAACCCGACCGACACAGACAACCTCGTTCTCATCGGTATGCCCGGCAGCGGCAAGAGCACGGTGGGTGTGCTGCTGGCCAAACACCTGGGCCTCGGGTTTGTCGATACCGATTTGCTCATCCAGGAAGAAACCGGTCGTACTCTCCAGGCAATCGTAGACCACGACGGTTACGAAGCCCTGCGGCGAATTGAAGAACAGGTGCTGCTCAAGCTGGATGTCCGGCACAAAGTTATCAGTACGGGAGGCAGCGCCGTCTACAGCGCCCGCGCCATGGAACATCTCAAGACCAACGGTACTGTGGTGTTTCTCGATATCCCGCTTGAGCTCGTCATTGAGCGAATTGGCGATCACAGCATGCGGGGCATATCACGGAGGCCGGATCAGTCTTTGGATGATCTGTTCGAGGAGCGCCACCGTCTCTATCAACGCTACGCCGACCTTACCGTGGAAGGGCAGGGAAAGAATCAGGACGAGGTCTGCCAGGCGGTGGTCCGGAAGCTACCGGCCAATTCCGGGTTGTTCCCGGCGCCCTAGGCGGAGTAGTCCTTCCCTTACGGAACAGCCTGGCCCGCCCTTAGGCGATTACCAGCATTGACCTGATTGTTCGCTTCACCCACCGGGAGCACGATGGCCCTATCAGAATTGGAGCCAGTCGTGACCACTAATCCTCGCTTTCCTGTATCAAAGTTGATGGCTGTCAGCGCAGCACCTGCGCTGCTGAGCGCCACAGCGTTTCTGTTTGCACTGTCGGGGCCGGGGCGGTTTGCCCTGGCGTTGGCCCTGGTGATTGTTGGTATTGGTGCTGCCCTGCTGGCACGAACACTCTGCCACCGTGGTTCCGCGGCGTTCTCCGCGGCCATGGAGAGCCAGGCCACAGCGCTGGCGACGTCAGACCTGCCCCAGCGGCAGGCCTGCGAAAAGCTTGGCTCTGAGTTGTTGCCCATCTGGTCCCAGCAGATCGAAACCGCCCGTTCCCAGACCGAAAGCGCCATCACCGATCTGACCACCTGCTTCAGTCACCTCGCCGGGGAACTGCGCGACGCCACCGCCATGTCCTCGGAGGTGGCCGATTCCCTGGAAGGCGGCCTGGGCGGCGTTTTCGGCAAGTCTGAAAACGAGCTTCAGTCGGTGGTGAATACCCTGCAGCGAGCGCTTGAAGACCGGGATGGCCTGCTTCAGCAGATCAACGGTCTGGATACCTTTGTGGATGAGCTCGACACCATGGCGCAGGACGTGGCCACCATCGCCGGCCAGACCAATCTGCTGGCACTGAACGCGGCCATAGAAGCAGCACGGGCCGGTGAGCACGGGCGCGGCTTTGCCGTGGTGGCGGACGAAGTGCGCAAACTCTCCCGGCTTTCTGCCGAGACCGGGGAGCGAATCAGCACCAAGGTCGGCTACATCGGTGATTCCATCCGCTCCGCGGTCAGCGCAGCCCAGGACTCACGGGGCCGTGACGGCGAAGCGGTGTCGTCGTCGGAACGCACCATCGAGCAGGTGCTAGCCAGTTTCCGGAGTTTCGGGACCCGGTTGGTGGAATCCGCCGAATCCCTGCGTCGGTCCAACGTCGGCATCCAGTCGGAAGTGGAGCAGGCGTTGGTACAGCTCCAGTTCCAAGATCGCACCAGTCAGATGCTGAGCCATGTGCGCGCCAACATCGGCTCAGTGAGTGACAGCCTGAGCGCCGGCGACCTGCCTGACGTGGATTCGGTGATGCGTCAGATGGAGGCCTCCTACGCCATGGCTGAGGAGCGCAACAACCATCGCAGCAAACATGGCGGCAATGACGAGAGCAAGGGGGCGGCCCGGTCGGCAACCGGCGGTGATATTACGTTTTTCTGAACAGAGTGGGTCCGGCGGTGGCCGGCAAAGACAGACAGCTAACGGGTCAAAACTATGGCTAAAAGTATTCTGATTGTGGATGACTCGGCGTCCATCCGGCAGGTGGTATCGCTCACCCTCAAGGGCGCCGGCTTTGATGTGATCGAGGCCTGCGACGGCCGCGATGCCCTGGGCAAACTCAATGGGCAGCGCGTTCACCTGATGATCTCGGACGTGAACATGCCGAACATGGACGGGCTCACTTTCCTGCGGGAAGTCAAAGCCCGGCCCGAGTACAAGTTCACTCCGGTGATCATGCTGACCACCGAGTCCGCCGAGGACAAGAAAATGCAGGGCCAGGCCGGAGGCGCCAAAGCCTGGATGGTCAAACCTTTCCAGCCCCAGCAGATGCTGGCTGCGGTCAACAAGCTGGTGGGACCATGAGCGCCGTTGCCGATTTCGATGCCGGCACCGGCTGCCTGTCGTTCCGGGGCGAGCTCACCATCTATGAGGCCAACTCCGCCTCCGAACATCTCTGCAGTGCTTTCGGAACCGGCGAGCTTCGCAATGTTGACCTGGGCGGTGTAACCGAGCTGGATACCGCGGGGCTACAGATCCTGCTGCTGGCCCGGCGCCTGGAAGTGCCGGGCAGTGAGACGGTTGCCCTCGTCAACCACAGTGAGGCCGTTCGGGAAGTCTTCGAGCTGGCCGGCCTGGAGTCGCAGTCATGAACATGGAACAGGCGCTTCAAACCTTCCTGGATGAGAGCCGCGAGCTGCTGTTCGACATGGAGAACATCCTGCTTGAACTGGAAACCCGGCCCGGGGAGGCAGAGCTCCAGAATGCGCTTTTCCGTTGCGTGCACACCGTCAAGGGATCGGCTGGCATGTTCGGCCTCGACCACGTGGTGGAGTTCACTCATGTGGTCGAGAATGTTCTGGACCGCCTGAGGGCCCACGAGATTGCCCTGAGCCGGGAGCTGGCCAACCTGCTTTTACGTTGTCGGGACCACATTAGTCTTCTGGTGGAGGTGCCCGAGCCTGCCGACGCCGTTGAGCTCCAGCCTTCGGGCCGGGCCCTGCTGGCAGAGCTCGAACCCTTCCAGTCGTTGACTGTTTCCGGGTCGGCCGCTGCGGCGCCTGAAACGCCATTGTCGCCTGCTGGCGACAGCCTCTGGCAGATCCGGATCCGGGTCCACGCTGATGCCCTGCGTCATGGTATGGATCCCCTGGGCTTTATTCGCTTCCTGGGAACCCTGGGGCAGCTTGAGCAGGTTACGGCTCTGGAGCAGGGCCTGCCCGCACTGCCCGAGTTTGACCCCGAGGCCTGTTACCTGAGCTTTGACCTGGCTCTGCGCACTGACGCCGCTCAAAGCGACATCGAGGATGTGTTCGAGTTTGCCGGTGAACTGTGTGAGCTGGAGATCTTCCGGCCGGAGGCAGCCGACGAGTCTGAATCAGTGAGTGGCGTCGCACCTGCGGATCCGGAGCAGGGCAACGAGCCTGTGGGCGATATCCGTATGGGAGAGGCCGTCGACCTGCAGCAGGGCCGCCGGAAGAAGTCGGTGCAGCACCTCAGGATCCAGGCAGACAAACTGGACAACCTGATCAACCTGGTGGGTGAGCTGGTGATTGCCTCGGCAACGGTCACGCTGGATGCGGAACGCTCGGGCGATGCCGTTTCCCGGGAGACTGCGGCCAATCTCAACCTGCTGGTGGAAGAGATCCGTGACAGCTCCCTGGATCTGCGCATGGTGCCCATTGGTGAAACCTTCCAGCGTTTTCAGCGGGTGGTTCGGGACGTGTCTTCGGAACTTGGAAAGGACATCGAGCTGGTGATTACCGGTGCCGATACCGAGCTGGACAAGACGGTGGTCGAGAAAATCGCCGACCCGCTGACTCACCTGGTGCGCAATGCCTGCGACCACGGCATTGAGTTGCCCGAGGTTCGCCTGGGCAAGGGCAAGCCGGGCCAGGGCCGGGTGCACCTCAATGCCTATCACGAATCCGGTGCCGTGGTGATTGAAGTGAGTGACGACGGCAACGGCCTCAACCGTGACCGGCTGCTGGCCAAGGCGGTAGAGCGGGATCTGGTGAAGCCGGATGCGGTGCTCTCCGACACCGAGATCTTCAACCTGATCTTCGAGCCGGGTTTTTCCACGGTGGAACAGGTCACCAACCTGTCCGGCCGGGGCGTTGGCATGGATGTGGTGCGCCGCAACATTGAGGCGCTGCGCGGCATGGTGGAGCTGGAATCGCCGGGTGTTGCCGGTGGCACCACCTTCCGTATCCGGTTGCCGCTGACCCTGGCCATCATTGACGGCTTTCTTGCCAGCGTTGGCGAGGCCACCTACGTGGTTCCCCTGGAAATGGTGGTCGAATGCACGGAGCTGAGTGCCGAGCAGCAGGCCCTCAGTGCCGGCCAGGACTACCTGAATCTGCGCCAGGAGGTCCTGCCGCTGGTAAGGCTGCGGGATCAGTTCTGCGTGCCGGGCAAGCCGGGCCGGCGGCAGAACATCATTGTGGTGCGCCACGCCGGCCGCAAGGCGGGCCTGATCGTGGACGATCTGTTGGGCGAACACCAGACCGTGATCAAACCGCTGAACGGCATCTTTTCTCATCTCAGAGGGTTATCTGGCTCCACCATTTTGGGGAGTGGCCAGGTGGCCCTGATTCTGGACGTGCAGGCCCTGATTTCCCAGATCAGCCATCGGGAGCAGGAATCGCTGAGCGCGCAGGGAATGCGTTTTCATCAATCAAGACATGGCCTTACACAGGGGATCAAATCCAATGAGCCTGTTAAATAATCTTCGAATCTTCACCAAACTGATGGGCGCCTTCGGGGTGGTCCTCGTGTTGTTCCTTGCCACCGGTGTGTTTGCCCTGATGCAGATGTCCACCATGAACGATTCTGCCAATGAACTGGCGGATAACTGGATGGTCGCAGTTGACGCCGCTCAGACCATGGATGCGCTGGTAGGCGACTATCGCCGGTTCGAACTGGAACACATCATTTCCCAGTCTGCTGAGGAGATGGCCGGGAACGAGCAGCGCATGGCCACCATCGACAGCCGACTAGAGGCTGTGACCGCAACGTTTGCCGCTTTATTGAGCATGCCCGAGGAAAAAGCTCTGTTCGAGCAATACCAGTCTGCCTGGAACAGTTACCAGACCGACCATAAGAAGCTCCTGTCGCTCTCTCTCGCGGGTAATACCGAGGCGGCGATGGACTATTACCGTGGTGAATCGAGAGCTGCGTTCAACAATATCAGCGATGCCATCGAACGCAACGTGACGTGGAATGTCGACATGGGTAAAGCTGCCAGCGCTGCTGCCAGCGAGGCCTACTCAGCCGCCCAGCTCGCGGTAATCGTACTGCTCTCGGTCAGCATCCTGCTCGGCCTTGGGCTCGCCTATGTGATCGCACGCAGCATTACCGGCGCTATCCGAGAAGCCATGGCCGCGGCTACCAGCATTGCCGACGGCGATCTGACCGTGAAAGTCGAGGCCCGCAGCCGCGACGAGATTGGCCAGATGATGGACACCATGCAGCGGATGGTGGTGAAACTGTCCCAGGTGATTTCTGAAGTCCGGTCCGGTGCGGACAACCTGGCCTCGGCTTCGGAGGAAGTCAGCGCTACCAGCCAGTCGTTGTCTCAAGCGTCAAGCGAGCAGGCCTCCAGTGTCGAAGAAACCAGTGCCTCCATGGAGCAGATGACCGCGTCCATCAGCCAGAACACCGAGAACGCCTCTATCACCGACGGCATGGCCAGCAAGGCTTCCCGGGAAGCGGTGGAAGGCGGGGAGGCTGTTGGCCAGACCGTTACCGCCATGAAGAGCATTGCCGAGAAGATCTCGATCATCGACGACATTGCCTACCAGACCAACCTGCTGGCCCTGAACGCGGCCATTGAAGCGGCCCGGGCCGGCGAGCACGGCAAAGGCTTCGCGGTGGTGGCCGCCGAGGTACGCAAGCTGGCCGAACGGAGCCAGGTTGCCGCACAGGAGATCGGAGAAGTGGCCGGGTCCTCCGTGGAGCTGGCCGAGCGGGCCGGGCGCTTGCTGACCGAGATGGTACCTTCGATCCAGAAAACCTCCGATCTGGTGCAGGAAATTGCTGCCGCCTCCGGCGAACAGTCGGCCGGCGTCGAGCAGATCAACAGCGCCATGGAGCAACTGAATCAGATTACCCAGCAGAACGCCTCTGCCTCCGAGGAGCTGGCGGCCACTTCGGAAGAAATGTCGTCCCAGGCCGAGCAGCTGCAGCAGGCCATGGCCTTCTTCCGCACCCACGACAGCCACGGTGCTCAGGCACCCATGCGTCAGGCCAAGCCTGCGGTGCCTGCGAAAAAGGCCCGGGAGGTTTCCCGGCCGGTGCAGGACAACGACGAGTTTGATGCTTCTGCCTACGTGCGCTTCTGACCGGAGGTGACCATGAGCCAGGTACAAAGACAGCAGGAGGTGGTCCGCATTGCGGACACCTCCGGAGACCAGAACCAGTATCTGACCTTTCAGGTGGGTCGCGAGATGTTTGCGGTGGGCATTCTGCACATTCGTGAAATCATCGAGTACGGCAGCCTGACTACCGTACCGATGATGCCCGAGTTTGTGCGCGGGGTGATCAACCTGCGGGGCAGTGTGGTGCCGGTGATCGACCTGTCCGCCCGCTTTGGTCGGGGCGAGAGCACCATCAACCGCCGCAGCTGCGTCGTCATCCTCGAGGTGGAAGGCGCGGACGAGAGCCTGCAGGAAATCGGGGTAATCGTGGACGCGGTCTCTGAGGTGCTGGAAATTCCGCCTGCGGAGATAGAGCCCGCACCCAGTTTTGGCGCTCGCATCCGGGCGGACTTCATTGCCGGCATGGGTAAGGTTCAGGGCCAGTTTGTGATTCTGCTGGACGTTCAGCAAACGCTGAACACCCGTGAAATGGCCGAGCTGGCCGCGATCTCGGATGGCCACCAAGATGTCCTCGACCACTGAGCTTCGTGCCGAGAGCGTAAAGAGTGCGGTGAATGCCGCCCCGGTTCTCGGTGAAGCCGAATTCCGGGAATTCCAGGGGATGATCTTTGCGGTTGCCGGCATCCACATGCCGGCGAGCAAGCGCACCATGGTGGCCGGGCGACTTTCCAGGCGGTTGAAGACGCTGGCATTGGGCAGCTATGCCGAGTACTGGCGCTATCTGAAGACGAGTGCCTCGGAGAAGCAGGTCGCGGTCGACCTGCTGACCACCAACGAGACCTACTTCTTCCGGGAGCCCCGGCACTTCGAGTTCCTGCGGGACCGGATTCTGGCCGAGCGACGTCGGCAGGGCCGCTTTCGCCTCTGGAGTGCCGCCTGTTCCAGCGGCGAGGAACCCTACACCGCCGCCATGGTGCTGTCGGATACGATGGGCGCCAGCGGCTGGGAGATTCTGGCTTCGGATATCAGTACCCAGGTTCTGGAAAAAGCCAGAGCCGGCCGTTATCCCCTGGCCCGGACCGACCGGATTCCGCCGGAATGTCTCAAACGCCATTGTCTGAAAGGCATTGGCGAAGCAGCCGGCACCCTGATGGTGGATCCGGCCCTGCGGTCGCGGGTGGAGTTTCGTCAGATCAACCTCAACACCCGCTTGCCGGACGTTGGCGAGTTCGACGTGATCTTCCTGCGCAACGTGATGATCTATTTCAATGCCGACACCAAGCAGCAGATTGTTGCCCGGTTACAGGCCTGTCTGCGCCCCGGCGGCTATCTGCTGATTGGTCATTCTGAGACCCTGAACGGGTTCCAGAACGGACTCGAGGCGATAGCGCCCTCCATTTACCGGAAACAAAAATGACCGCACAACTGGGTTCGGGCATCGACATCTTTCTTCATCCCGGGGACTGGTATTTCGGGGATCGCGACACCCGGATTCATACCACCCTGGGTTCCTGCATCGCGGTGACGCTGTGGCACCCGGAGCTTAAGCTTGGCGGCATGTGTCACTACATGCTGCCGGGCCGTAGCCTTGAAAGTACGCTAAATGCCCGTTACGGGGCAGATGCCCTGGAGTTGCTGGTTGCCGAAATCCGTCAGCAGGGCACAGTGGTCACCGACTACGAGGCCAAGCTGTTCGGCGGCGCCAGCATGTTTGATGTAGGTCCCCATGGCAGCTCGGTCGCCAGGCGCAATGTCGATGCGGCCGAGGCCCTGATGGCGCACTACGGGCTGTCGGTAACATCGAGAAGCCTCGGCGGCACAGGGTACCGGCGGTTGTTCTTCAGCATTGCCGATGGCGATGTCTGGGTTCGCCGGGGCGAAAGCCGGGCGGAGCCGGCCAGCCCGGTTTCATCAGGAGGAGTCGCATGACTGCGCCAGTTTCCGTGTTCATTGTTGATGACTCGGCCGTCGTCCGCCAGGTGTTGGGCCAGTTGCTGATGTCGGACCCCGGAATACGGGTTGCCGGAGCCGCGCCGGACCCGATCTTCGCCCTGCAGAAAATGCAGAGGGACTGGCCGGACGTGATCATTCTGGACGTCGAGATGCCCCGCATGGACGGCATCACCTTCCTCCGCAAGCTGATGAAAGAGCGTCCCACGCCGGTGGTGATCTGCTCCACGCTGACTGAAAAGGGCGCGGATACCACGCTCCAGGCCCTGTCCGCCGGTGCGGTGGATATCATCACCAAGCCCAAGCTCGGTTTGCGGGATTTTCTGCAGGCCGGTGGCCAGCACATGGTGCAGGTGCTCAAGGCCGCGGCGCGGGCAAAGCTCGCGGCAGTGCCGCGGGCGCGTCCTGCGGCAGCGCCTGAACCCAGGGCGCCAGCGCCGGTGGCCATGGCCCGCACCACCGATCAGGTGGTGGCGCTGGGCACTTCCACCGGTGGCACCCAGGCACTGGAAGCGGTGCTGACCCGAGTGCCGGCAGACTGCCCGGGGATTGTGGTGGTGCAACACATGCCGGAGAAGTTCACGGCGGCCTTTGCCCAGCGGCTGAACCAGCTCTGCCGCTGCGAGGTGCGGGAGGCGGTGGACGGTGATCGGGTGATTCCCGGTCTGGTGCTTATTGCCCCGGGCGGGCGCCATATGCAGCTTCGCCGCAGCGGGGCCCAGTACCGTGTGGGCGTGGCGGATGGTCCGCCAGTGAACCGGCACAAACCGTCGGTGGACGTGTTGTTCCGATCGGTCGCCAATACCGCGGGGCGCAATGCCCTGGGCATCATCATGACCGGCATGGGCGACGACGGTGCCCAGGGTCTGCTGGCCATGCGCCAGGCCGGTGCCCACACCATCGCCCAGGACCAGGAAAGCTCGGTGGTCTTCGGCATGCCCCGGGAAGCCATTGAAATCGGCGCGGCCGCTGAAATTTTGCCTCTGAGCCAGATGGCCGAGGCCATCGTCGGCCGCCCACACAGGCGCCCAATGGCCTCCTAGGGACAATCCCGGGTCTGGAAGGCTCCCGGCTTCCTGCTACAGTTAAGAGGTAGTTTCAATGAACGTTCAGGAGGACGATGTGGGATCCTACAGTCAGGTCCCCATCGGTGCGCTTCCCGGAGCGGTTCTTCGGATTGCGCCCGACGGCCGGATTCTGGATCTTAACAAAAGCGCTGCCCGACTTGATGCCTGCCTTGAAGTGGGCATTCCGCTGATCGAATGTCTGGGCGAAGCCGACCAGCCGGAACTTGGGTGGCGGCTCGGAGGCTCTGGTACGCTTCCGGAGACGGATCACGAACTGGAAGTCCGGATCAGTGACCGGCTCTATCGTCTCACCTTTGCCCGGACGACCTGTCCGGACGGTTCCCGTTTTGTGCAGTTGGCGGATATCACCGACTACCGGCAACTGTCGGAGCGGGTTGCCGTCAATGAGCAGCGGTTTCGCTCCCTGTTCTCGCAGAATCCGTACGCAGTCTGCAGTATGGATCTGGAAGGCCGGCTGGTGGAAATGAACCACTGCACCGAAGAGTTGACCGGGTACCCCGAGAGCCAGCTTTGCGAGTATCACTGGGAAAACCTGGTGGATCAGCGGGACCGCGAGGCCGCCAGGGAATGTCTGGAGGCTGCGCTGAGTGGGATTCCATGCAGTTACCGCTGCCGCGTGCAGCGTCACAGCGGGCGCACAGCCCTGGTCCAGGTGACCTACATTCCGATTCTGGTAAACGGGGAAGTCACCGGTGTGTTCGGTGTCGCCCGCGACAAGACCGAACGCTACCGTCTGGAGGAAAGCCGACGCTTGCTCCAGGCCTGCATGTCGCAGATTCACGACGTGATTATCATTACCGAAACCGACCCCCTGGATCCGCCGGGTCCGCGAATCGTGTATGTGAACGAAGGCGTGGAACGAATGACCGGTTATCGCCCGGACGAAGTGCTGGGTCAGACCCCCAGGATCTTTCAGGGTCCGGATACCGACCGGGCGGCCCTGAAAAGAATACGGGCCGCACTGGAACGTCGCGAACCCATCAAGGAAGTGCTGGTTAATTACTGCAAGGACGGCGTGCCGTTCTGGAACGAGATCGAAATCGTGCCCATTCCCGCCTCCGGGGAGAATGGTCGCGCCTATTTTGCCGCGGTGCAGCGCGATATCACCGAGACCAAACGTCGGGAAGCCGAGCTGAGGCACTCGCAAGAGGAACTGCGCCAGCTCAGCCGGGCCCAGGAAGGGGTGCTGGAGCAGGAACGTCGCCGTCTTGCCCGGGATCTGCACGACGAACTGGGGCAGACCCTGACGGCACTCAAGCTGAACCTGGGACTGGCTGTTGACCAGGTAGAAGAACTGTCACGCGAGCACCGGAAGCACCTGGTGAACACCATTGAGTCGGTGGACGACGCGGTGGAGAAGGTCAGGGAAATATCCGCCAACCTGCGACCACCCATGCTTGATGATCTCGGATTCGAGGCGGCAGCCGAGTGGCTGTTGTCAAAATGGGCCGAGCGCGAAGGCCTGGACGTCAGCTGGCACACCGAATCGGCTGAAAACGGCAGCTTGCAGAGCGAGGTGGCCACGGCGTTGTATCGCATCCTGCAGGAGTGCATGACCAACATCAGCCGCCACTCGCGGGCGACGAGTGTGCGCGTCCGGTATCGCGAAACCGAAACGACGGCGAACCTTGAAATCAGGGATAACGGCGTTGGCTTTGATCCGGCGGCCTCGGGACACCAGGGCTCTGGTCTTCTGGGTATTCGTGAACGCGTCGCCATGCTGGGGGGTGAACTGACTGTCGAGTCAGCCAGCGGACGCGGGGTAAGAATTCTGATTAACCTGCCGAGGGGTAGTCGAACCGATGATTAGTGTGTATCTCGCTGATGACCACAGTATTGTCCGGGAAGGCATTCGCGCCCTGGTGGCGTCGGCCCCGGATATGGAGGTGGTTGGCGAAGCCTCGGATGGCGACGAAGCGCTCCGGGAGCTGCCAAAGTGCCAGCCGGGTGTGTTCCTGATGGATATGTCCATGCCCGGTTGCTCCGGCCTGGACCTGATTGAGCGGGTTCGCAGGCGGGCCCCGGAAACCCACATCCTGGTGCTGAGCATGCATCGGGAGGACCTTTACGCCACCCGCACCATTCGTGCCGGGGCCCGGGGCTTCATAACCAAGACCCGCCCGCCCGCGGAGTTGCTGGAAGCCCTTCGCAAGGTGGCCCGGGGCCAGATGTATATCACCCGGGAACTGGCGGACAAACTGGCCATGGACGCCCTGACCGGCAAGCAGGACGAGGAGCCCCACGCGCGGATGACCCGACGGGAATACGAAGTGTTCCTGGACCTGGCCCGCGGCATGAACGTGGGAGACATCGCCGAAAAGCTGCACGTCAGCTCGAAGACCGTCAGCACCCACAAGGCCCGGCTGATGGAAAAGCTGCACGCCAACAGTATTTCCGATCTGGTGCGGTAAGCACTGTCCCAGGATCTTCTCTGAGCCCGGGTAGGGCGTTTCCTACTTTAATTCAGACGTTACTGATCGTTTTCTGTATTGAAATCATGCACCTTGGGCTTCGGCCACAACATAGGTGGATAAAATGAAACAAGCCCATTCCCTGATTCCCGACTCCGGCGATGACAGGATTCACAGGATAACGGGTGTCTATAGCAAACCTGTCAAGGATCATCCCATAACAATGAAGGGTTCATGTTGTAGTCTGACCGGGCCATTGACCAATCTGCCGGTTCGCCAGAACCTGTCGGTCGCCGTACAGCTGGCGGCGCAAAAGGGCCGCGGCGCTGCGGTGATGGTTGTAAAGATTGGTGCGCTTACCGAAATAAACCACTGGCAAGGATACGAAGTTGGTGACCGTGTCATCCGAACAGTCATGGGACGGATCGAAGCGTCCCTGCAAGAGAATGATTTCGTGGGCCGACTCGGCGGTGGCCATTTCCTTGTATTCCTGAACCATGGCCGGCAGCCAGATAGGCTGGATGAGCGTGTGCAGATGCTGCTGACAGCCGTTTCGGAACCGATGCACTTTGGTGGTGGCCCGCTGCTGATCAACGCCAGTGCTGGCGTAAGCCTCATGCCCGAGGATGCGGGTAATGCAGACGAACTCCTGCGTAACGCGGAGCTGGCACTCAGAACAGCCAGGGCAGGTTGCGCCCGGTTTTTCTCCCGTGACCTTCAGGCCCACCTCGCCGGTTATGCCGAGGTACGGTCTGCCATGGTGGGAGCCCTGGAACGGGAGGAGTTCTTCTTGGTCTACCAGCCGCAAGTGTGTGCTGCCTCTGGGCGGATGTTCGGCGTTGAGGCGCTGCTTCGTTGGCAATCGCCCACGTTAGGCCTGGTACCTCCGGACCGATTTATTCCGGTGGCCGAGAACGTCGGCCTGATGCCGCAGCTCGGTGCATGGGTGCTGGCCAGTGCCTGTCGTCAAGCCAGCCTGTGGCGTGCACGGGGTACACCTCTGCGCGTGGCGGTGAATATCAGCGCCTCCCAGCTCGAGGATCCGCAATTTGCCAATCAGGTGCGGGCTATTCTGGGGGAACAGGCGTTGCCACCGGCGTTGCTCGAACTGGAAGTAACCGAGAGCATGCTTGTGGGGGATGTGGCCGAGTGCCAGCGTGCGTTAGAAGCAATCCGACAGGCCGGTGTGAAGCTCGCCCTGGATGATTTTGGAACCGGGTATTCCAACCTGGCCTACCTCCGGCACTTCACTTTCGATACCCTGAAGATCGACCGTCTCTTCACCAATGCCATTACCGGCGACAGCTCTGGAGACACACTGGTTCGCGCCATTGTGGCCATGGGGTCGGAGCTGGGCCAGGATATCGTCGCCGAGGGCGTTGAGACGCCGGAGCAAGCAGAGGCGCTCCGTAAACTGGGGTGCTCCCGCCTGCAGGGCTACTATTTCAGCCGCCCGGTTCCCGCCGCTGAAATCTCAATGATCCCTGATGTTCAATTCACTTCCGCGCGATCAGGAAGTTTCCTCGGGTGATGGTTCGGGCGGCAGCCTCTTTCCCGCGAGATTCTCCATCAGACGGCAGGTTACCAGGTCGCCCGTCACGTTGATGGCGGTTCGGCACATATCCAGGATCCGGTCCACGCCCATGATCAGGGCAATGCCGGCGGGAGGAATGCCAACGGTCTGCAACACCATGGCAAGGATCACGATGCCGACCCCGGGGGTGGCCGGTGAACCGATCGAGGCACCGACGGCCATGGCGACCACGAGCGCCATGCTTCCCATGCTGAGATCAATGCCGTAAACCTGGGCCAGAAAGATGGTGGCAACGGCCTGGTAGAGTGCCGTGCCGTTCATGTTGATGGTGGCACCCAGCGGAATCACGAACTGCGACACCGAAGGCCGGACCCCCAGCTTGTCTTCGGCAGTCCGTATCGACAGGGGCATGACGGCCGCCGAGCTGGATGTGGAAAAGGCAAGTAGCAGCACATCCCGGGTGTCTTTCAGAAAACGTTTGGGAGACTGGCCCGCCAGAAGTTTAAGAATGAGCATGTAGACTCCCAGCAATACCAGGAGTCCGGCAATGACGGTCGCCACATAAGAGGCCATGCCGAGCATTGCCCGGAACCCCAATGTTGTTGTCAGTTGAGCCATCAGGCCGAATACCGCAATCGGGGCAAGGCGCATGGCCCAGCGTACGACGGTCATGCAGATTTGCTGGAGGGAATCGAGCAGGTCCAGCATGGGCCTGGATTTTTCCGGGGCCATGCTCACCAGGGCAATGCCGACAATGATGGAAAAGATCACCACCTGGAGCATCTGGCCTTCAACCATGGCGTCGAGCGGGTTCCCCGGCAACAGCCCGAGCAGGGTCTTCGGTAGCTCATCCACACCCGGCATGGAGGCAACAGGCACACTGTTATCCCCAGCTGCAACTGGAGTGCCGAGCCCTGCCATCATGCTGCCGGGATTGATCAGGTCGCCGATCCAGAGACCTATCGACGCCGCCATCGCAGTGGTGACCACGAAAAAGCCGGTTACCCTCAGGCCGAGCTTTCGCAACTGTTCGAGGTCTTCACTGGCGGCAAGCCCGCGAACCACCGAGGCAATCACCAGCGGGATCACGATCATCTGGATCGTGGCCAGGAACAATTGGCCCGGGAAAGCCAGCCAGTTACCGATCAACGTGCCGGTGTCCGGTTCCACGAGTCCCACGGAGGGGCCCAGGAGCGTGCCCGTAATCAAACCCAGGAACATGCCAATGAGCACCTTCAGCCAGAGCTTGCCCTGCACCAGCCCTGAGAGGTAGCTGCTAAGGTGACGAAGTGGCCGTGGGTAGAAGTCGCTCGCCTGATTCGGCATGGTGGTGAATCGTCCCTGGTTCCAGTCAAAGCACCCTACAAGCATAGCCGATGTGCGCCGCAGGTTTGTGAGACAGATCAATCCGGTATCAGGTTGATTTCGTCGGCAGTGAGCGGTCGGTAGTCGCCGGGCGCCAGCGTTTCGTCCAACCGGATATTCCCCATCCGCTCCCGGTGCAGGGCCGTCACACGATTACCGACAGCGTGGAACATGCGCTTGACCTGATGGTAACGGCCTTCATAGATGGTCATCCTGGCGTTGCAGGGGCTCAAACGTTCCAGATGAGCGGGTGAGGTTGTCAGTTGCTCAAACTCAAACCAGATGCCCGCTGCGAATCGCTCCGGCGTGTCCGGAGCGATCGGGTAGGCTGTACTTACCCGGTAGACCTTCGGGATCTTGATGCGGGGCTCGGTGAGTTGGCGGGACCAGCGACCATCACTGGTGAGGATGAGAAGCCCGGTACTGCTGCGATCGAGCCGGCCAGCAATGTGCAGATCCGGGCGCAGGTCCGGGGCAATCAGTTCCATCACCGTTGGGTGGACGTCGTCGCTGGTTGCACTCAGGAACCCCGGTGGCTTATTGAGCATGAGATAGAGTCGGTTTTCGCCGGTCTGAATCGTTTCGTCATCCACGCGGACGCTGGAAAAGCGGTCGACTTCGGTAGCCGGTTCTCTGCAGATGGCCCCGTTCACGGCCACGCGCCCCGACGCGATCAGGAAATTGGCCTGACGGCGACTGACGCCATTCCGGTTGCTGAGAATTCGGGAAAGCTTCATGGTGTGAATCGGCTATGCTGGATGTAAACCCCCGATAATAATACGAGGAAATGCCATGCCATTCTCTGTTGATCACCTTGCCGAACTCAATCTGCTGGGCCAGTTTCCCTCGACGTCTACCCAGGAAGGGCTCAAGGTGCATGCACATTCGGCGGCCCCGGAAACGGTGAAAGCCGCGGAAAATCTGTACGCCAAGGGGCTGACGAGCCAGAAAGATGGCGGCTACCTCACCCCGTTGGGTGCAGAGGCCGTTGAGCTGACCCAGAAACTCCAGTCGATTCTCAGCAGCCCCTAAACCGGGATGATCTGCTCGGCCTTTGAGACCCGGTGTCCTCCCGCGTTAGGCTAAGGCCATGAGCAACTGGAAAAAATCGCCCATCCTCTGGATGGGGGGCAGCATTGCCGGCGTCGGCCTCATTGTTGGTCTGCTCTATGCGTTTGGAGTGCATCAACAGGTGGTTGAGTTACTGCGCTGGTTTGATACCCAGGGTGCCTGGGCGGCTTTATTGTTTATTGGCATCATGGTGCTTGCCATGGTGCTACTGCTTCCGGGGGTTCTTCTGACCACCGGCGCTGGCTTTGTGTTTGGCGTACTGGAGGGCACGGCTTACGTGGTGGTGGGTACCACCCTTGGCTCGGCCATTGCCTTTCTGATTGCCCGGCATTTTCTGGGTGAACATGCCCACGTGTATATCCGCAATCGGGCTCGACTGTCTGTGGTCAGCAACGAAATGGCACCCCACGGGTGGAAAATCGTGCTGCTGACCCGCCTGATCCCGTTCTTTCCCGGCAAGCTGTCCAATTTTCTGTTCGGTCTCACCAACTTTTCATTTGGCGGTTTTGTCGCCGGCACCTTTTTCGGTGTGATTCCCTTTTCCCTGCACAACGTGTATCTCGGCTCGCTTGCTGCCGACCTCTCTACTCTGGGCGTGCGGGAAACCGGCCGCACACCACTGGAGTGGGCCATTTACGGTGCGGGTTTCGTAGGCACGGTACTGGCCGTGGTGTTTCTCAACCGACTCGCCCGGCGGGCCCTGGCTCGTTACAAGGTCGAGACTGAACCAACAGAACAGGCGGCAAACGAATGAGCTGGATGAAGTGGCTGCCCTGGCGTTATCTGGTAAAGCGCGTGGCCCATCGCCATGGTTTTCTGGACCCGATCGCGCTACTCGGAAAACTGCACAGCTTTGCCCAGCCTTCGGAAGTCGGCGAGCCTATCGAGTTGCTCAGGGCCGGCGTGGTTTTCCACGCGCGGGGGCTGATCAACAGTCGGGTCATCCAGCATAACCTCGACTGGGTCTGGCCCTACTGGGTGGAGCGTCAGTTCGACCC
This sequence comes from uncultured Marinobacter sp., assembly GCF_913055835.1. Taxonomy (GTDB): domain Bacteria; phylum Pseudomonadota; class Gammaproteobacteria; order Pseudomonadales; family Oleiphilaceae; genus Marinobacter. Next base: position 171,142 of record NZ_CAJXKQ010000001.1, read on the forward strand.
CGAGGATGTTGCCTTCATTCCCCGGGCATTCTCCATCACTCACATCAATTTGAGTAACCGAAACTGGACGGCCATTGGCCAGCCGAATGTGGATGAACTGCCGGTTGTGGATCCCCGCGGGTTGCTGACCCCGTTCCATGACAGCTGGTCACTGGATGCGTGGTTGTTGGCAGACGATGGCCGCTGTCTTCTGCCTTCACGTTGCAGGACGGCCCGGCAGCGCCAGGAACTCGAAAATGGCCCTTGTGTGGTCACGGAGTCGGAGCTGGATGGGCTGGCCCTGACAAGCCGCTCCCGGGTGGTGGTGGAGGAGGGCCGCCCCGTTTGCGAGATGGTGGTGAAGGCGAGGGCTGAGACTTCCGGCTCCCTGGTCATATCACTGCGTCCGGCCAATCCTGAAGGGATCAGTTTTATCAACAAGGTGCGTCTCTCCGAACAGCGAGACGCCTGGACCGTGGACGGCAAGCAGGCGGTATTCTTCAATCGGCCCGCTGAGCGGCATCATGTGTCGAACTACCGCCAGGGTGACGTTCGAATTCACCTGCACGACAAGGAAGACCAGAGCGAAGGAACATGCGACGTTGGCATGGTTACGGCGGCGGCCCTGTTCCGGGTTGAGGCCGGGGAGGAATCGGAACTCAGGCTCAGGGTGCCGCTGCAGGATGAATCGGCCCCGATCATTCGTTCGGATGGCTGGGCCAGTGCCCTTAAAGGGCACGCCCGGTTGGAGTGCCCGGACGAAACCTGGCAGTTTCTCTATGACGCTGCTCTGAGTTCCCTGGTTCTGCACTCTCCGGAAGACGTGTATCCCGGTCCCTACACCTACAAGCGGTTCTGGTTCAGGGATGCCGCTTTCATTATCCATGCCTTGCTTTGTGCAGGTCTGACTGACCGGGCCGAGCGGGCGCTCTACCAGTTCCCGGCGAGGCAGATGAAAAATGGCTATTTCCGCTCCCAGGAAGGGGAGTGGGATGCCAATGGAGAAGTGCTCTGGATTCTCAGGCGATACCATGAACTCACGGGCAGGCCGTTGCACAGTGAATGGCAGGAACCCGTGCGCAAGGGGGCTCGCTGGATCGAGAGAAAACGTCTCAGCGATACGATTGACGAGCCCCATGCGGGTCTGCTGCCCGCCGGTTTCAGTGCCGAGCACCTCGGGCCCAATGACTATTACTATTGGGACGATTTCTGGGGCATCGCTGGCCTCAAGGCCGCCGAAGCATTGTTTGCCCCGATTGACCGGCCAACCAGCGAGCATTTTGGCGCCGGTGCCCGAGAGTTCAGCCAGACCGTTGATCGCAGTCTGGCAACCTGTGAGCAACGGCTGAAGCGGCCGGGCATGCCGGCATCACCCTACCGTCGCCTGGATGCCGGCGCCATTGGCTCTCTGGCGATCGGTTACCCCACCCAGCTGTGTGAGCCGGATGATCCCAGATTGCTCGATTGCGTCGAGTTTCTGCTCGACAAATGCTTTGTGAAAGGTGCGTTTTATCAGGACATGATTCATTCGGGCCTGAACGCCTACCTGACCCTGCATGTGGCGCAGGTGCTCCTGCGCGCGGGTGATCCACGGTTCCTGGATCTGGTGGATGCGGTTGCCCGGCTGGCCTCACCAACGGGGCAGTGGCCCGAAGCGATCCATCCGGCGACCGACGGCGGCTGCATGGGCGATGGTCATCATGTGTGGGCGTCTGCCGAATGGCTGCTGATGGTGCGTAACTGCTTTGTCCGGGAGGAAGGCGATCGCCTGATTCTTTGTGCCGGCATTCCCCCGCGTTGGCTTGAACAGGACAAACCCATCCGCTTTGGTCCGGCGCCGACCAGTTTCGGAACCCTGTCCATTACCATCGTGCCACGCCCGGGCGAATCTCCTGAAGTGACCTGGGAGGGCCATTGGCATGACTCCGAACCCGATATCGAGGTAAGGCTGCCGGAGATTCGCGGTTGATCAACTGTACTGGTCATGAAACCGGATTTCTGTATCTGTTTTGTTTGCCTGCTAACTTATAAAGTAAGCTGACTGACAAATATATCGAATCCGGTTGAGGTCCATGCGCTCACTGTTTTACTCGTTTTTCGTGCCCGCGCTGTTTGTCTGGCTGTGGAGTACCGGTTTTATCGGTGCCAAGTACGGTCTGCCGTTTGCGGAGCCGTTCACCCTGCTGCTGATCCGCATGCTGTCGACACTGGTGTTGCTGGCGGGGCTGGCCTGGATCATGAAAACCCGCTGGCCGGGCTGGCGCGGTGCCGGGCATCTTGCGGTCACCGGGATGCTGGTACATGGCTGCTACCTCGGCGGGGTCTACTATGCGATCCAGGACGGCATGGCGTCCGGGATTGTGTCCCTGATTGTTGGCTTGCAGCCGCTGGTAACCGCAGGTGCGGCAGTTATCTTCCTCAAGGAGTCCGTCAGTGGTCGCCAGTGGGTGGGGCTGGTCCTGGGCCTGGTTGGAGTTGCTCTGGTGCTGCTGGAAAAATTTGGCGTCAATGGCTCGGATTCAATGTACTCACCCTGGAGCCTGCTCTGGGCCGTTTTTGCCCTTGCCGGAATATCCATGGGCACTGTCTATCAGAAGCGCTACGGCACCAATGCGGATCTGGTGGCAGGCTCACTGATTCAGTTTTCGGCCGCTGCCGCCCTGTTTGCCATTGGCGCCTTTGCCCTGGAGACCCGGGAGGTTGAGTGGACTCTGCAACTGCAATTGTCCATGGCATGGCTTGTGGTCGGCTTATCCATTGGCGCCGTGCTGCTCCTGATGTGGCTGATCCGCCAGGGTGCGGCGTCCCAGGTCGCTAGCCTGTTCTATCTGGTGCCACCGGTTACTGCGCTGGAGGCATATTTTCTGTTCGACGAGCGTCTGGGCGCACTGGCGATGACTGGTGGCCTCATTGCCATTGTTGGTGTGGCGCTGGTGGTCACCCAGAAAAAGCCTGCTTGAAAAGACAATTCCCAGGGGTGGTTATCACATGACGGAAGTGACCAAGGGCGTCTGGTATGGTTTGGGCGCCTATACCATCTGGGGCTGTTTTCCTCTCTTTTTTGCCCTGTTCGAGGGCGTGCCGGCGTTTGAAATCCTGATCCACCGGATTATCTGGTCCTGTGTATTTCTGGCCCTGGTGATCAGTGGCTTACGGCGCTGGCCGGCTGTAAGAGCGGCGTTGGCGAACCCGTCCCAGCTCTGGCGAGTACTTGCCTGTGCGTTGCTCATTGCCGCTAACTGGGGCATCTACATTTATGCGGTAGAAACCCGCCATGTTCTCCAGGCCAGTCTTGGCTACTTCCTGACGCCGCTGGTGAATGTTGCTCTCGGGATGCTCGTGCTGCGTGAGCGTATGGGGTCATGGCAGATGGCCGCTGTGGTGCTGGCGGGTATCGGAATCCTGATTCAGCTGGCGCTTCTTGGTGAGCTGCCCTGGATTTCATTGGCCCTTGCCATGAGTTTTGGTACCTACGGTCTTGTTCGCAAGCAGGTGATGCTGGATGGGCTTTCCGGGTTGTTTGTTGAAACCATGCTGTTGCTGCCAGTCGGCCTGCTGACTTTTGGCTGGCTTGCCCGCGAGGGCATGTCCCACTTCGGAGAGGATGTCTATATCGGCGGACTGCTGATGGCGAGCGGCATTGTTACAGCCATTCCGTTGCTCCTGTTTGCCGGTGCGGCCCGGCGCCTGCGGCTGGCGACCGTCGGCTTCCTGATGTACATCAACCCAACTTTGCAGTTCTTCATTGCCTTGCTGGTCTTCGGCGAGCCATTAAGTGATATCCAGCTGGCCAGCTTTGTGGTGATCTGGATTGCACTGGGCCTCTACAGCTGGTCTTCCTGGCACTACCGGCCACGGGTGCCGGTGGGCCAGGATTGAGTCCGCCGCCCTTGGAGCTGGATCACTCAGGAGAGAGTGGCGAGTAGATCGTTGATGGCCCGGGCGAAAGGCACGGGTGAATCTTCCTGAAGAAAATGACCACCCTTGAGGGTTACGTGGGGCTGGTCCTTCGCACCCGGAATCCGTTTCTGCATGTATGCATCGCCACCCCGGGTAATTGGATCGCCGTTGCTGAAGGTGGTCAGGAAGGGTTTTTCCCAACGTTCGAGCACTTTCCAGGCATTACGATTGGCCTCACTGGCAGGATCGTCCGGGTGCATCGGCACCAGTCGGGGAAAGGCCCGCGCACCGGCTTTGTACTTCTTGCCGGGGAAGGGCGCGTCGTAGGCCCTCATTTCGTCGGGACCCAGCTTGCGGAAGGACCCGGTGTTGATGATCCGCGCGATGGGAAACCAGGGGCTGTGCAGGGCGAAATTCTTCCAGATCTTGAACGCTGGCGGCGCTTTCTGATCGCCGGTAGGCAGCATGCCATTACCGACCACAATGGCCCGGAACCGGTCTGGATTTTCTGCCGCCAACCGCAGCCCTAACAGCGAGCCCCAGTCCTGGCACACCAGGGTAATGTTGGTGAGCTTCAGTTGATCCAGGAAGGACTGCATCCAGTCCATATGCTGCTGGTAGGAATAATCGTCGATAGCCGTGGGTTTGTCGGACTTGCCAAAACCGATCAGGTCCGGAGCGATAACCCTGTGGCCGGCTGCGGCGCACACCGGGATCATATGACGGTAAAGATAGGACCAGGAAGGCTCACCATGCATCATCAGAACAGGGCTTGCGTCTGCAGGCCCCTCATCGACATAGTGCATTCGCAGACCGCCAACGTCGAGGTAGTGGGGCTCGAACGGATAGTCCAGCAGTCTTTCAAAGCGTTTATCCGGGGTTCTTACGAAATCCATCGCGCTTGCCTTGTTATTGATTATTGTGAGGGAATGGTGACGAGAATTGTGCTGGAGCGAGGGAGCAGAGACAAGCGCAATGGCCTATTGGTTGATTTGCAATTCCAGGGCGGGTGATGGTGAGCGTGGCAGGGACTTCTGGCTGGAGCACCTGGCCTCGGCAGGTATCCACGAACCCCGGTGCCATGACTTTGAAGACGCCGACTGGAGCGAGAATCTCGGCGCCGGGGACACGGTTATCGTCGCAGGCGGCGATGGATCGGTGAACCGTGCCGCTGCCATATGCCGGAACCAAGGCGCGACGCTTGCCATTCTGCCCTCTGGAACAGCCAACGACTTTTCCCGGAATCTCGGGCTTCCGCAACAGCCGGAAGCCCTGTGCGAACTGATTGCCAGGGGCGTTACGCAAACGGTTGATGTGGCAGAGTATGGCGACGGCATTTTTCTGAATGTCGCCCATGTGGGCATGGGAACCTTGCCTGCGCGGGAGTCCCATGGTGCCGAGAAAAAAATCTTTGGGCGATTCAGTTACGTCGTTGAATTATTGCGCCGGTTGAACGCAAAGCGAGGCTTCAGGGCAACCATTCGTTGTGATCGGGGCGTCGTAAAGGGGCGATGGCTTTCAATCGCGGTAGCCAGTGGTGCTTTTTTTGGTGGTGGCAATGAGATTCCCGAGGCCTCCGCCAGTGATGGCCAGCTGGATATGATCGCGGTCCGGCCACGACCGATCCTCCAGCTCCTGTTTACCTTTTTGATGGTTCGCCTTAACAGGCAGGCTCCCAGGCGTACCAGCACCCTGGTCCATATCAAGAGCCAACGCTGTCTCGTACACACCGGCAAACCAAAAACGGTGACGGCCGACGGTGATGTGGTCTCCCGAACGCCTCTCAACGTAGTCTGTAGGCATGGCAGCCTTCGCGTTATCGGACCGAAGGTCGTCAGTACCGCCGCCAACGGTAAAGGCAAAGAGGGGCTCCCCGACACTGCCTGAAACAAAGACGGGTTTTCAGATACGTTTTGTCACTGACTTTTCCCGCAGGAAGCGCAATCATGGGCTTTACTGGCATAATCAATCACAATGGATGACATTAAATGCCAGAGTGTCGCTTTTGCAACCATATTCCTGGTTTCTGGTCACCCATTGCGGCCACCTGACTCCCGTTCCAGCTGAAATGTCGAAAAGGATTAGAGAATGCCCACAGAAATTGCATCGGTCTCCTCGAAGGTAATCAAAGGCATTAAAACCGGTATTATCGCCCTGGCCTTGTCGGCCACTGGTCAACCGGCTTTTGCAGCCGAGCGTCTTTATATCTTCACGGAAAACTACCCGCCCTATAATGCTTCGGAAACCGGAAAAGGCTTTGCCCATAACGAAGACGACATTACCGGCATCTGCACGGACATGGTCAAAGCAATGCTTTCCCGGGTCGACTATGACTACGTAATGAAAATGCGGGATTGGAGTTACGCCTATAACTGGGTACAGGATCGGGAAAATCATGGGCTTTTCTGTACCGCACGCACCGAGCAGCGGGAAGACCAGTTTCAGTGGGTAGGCCCTCTGGCATCCATCAAATGGACGCTGTTTGCCGCACCGGATTCCGACATCACCCTTAGCTCCCTGGAAGAGGCCAAAGACCTGAGAATAGCCGGTTACAAGGGCGATGTGATGTCCGAGTACCTGGTCGATCAGGGCTTTAATGTCATCATGGGCATTTCCGGTGATGTAAATACCCGTCGCCTGACTCTGGGGCAGGCGGACTTATGGGTCACTGATGGCCTGGTAGGTCCTCTGGTGGCAAAAGAAGAGCACGGGATTACCGGGCTGCAGCCGGTGCTGGTCTTCCGTGAAACGCCTATGTATCTGGCCTTCAGCAACAATACCGATCCGGCGGTGATTGAAGATCTCCAGCAGGCGCTGGATAAAGCCCGTGAAGCCGGAGATATCGACAGGATCGCAGCCAGCTACGAGTAAAAGCTCATGCGGGAAAAGCAGATAAGTGGTATTCGCTATGCCTGAAAGCCGTGTGTGAGCAAAAAATGATCTACACTCCCGGGTAGAACGTTGCTAAATGGCGGGTCTGATTTCCGTCTGCCCGCTCATCGATCGAACGGGAGGATCGACTATGGAAGATCCGAAAACGGTTATTACCAAAGAGCCACGCAAGAGTCTGATCATTCTTTTCCTGTCAGCGATGTACAGCATCATCATCGGTATTGTGGTGCTGATCGGCCTGGGCAGTGGAGACACCCAGATGGCCGAAGGGGCAGGATGGGTACTGATCGTGTGTGGCGTTGCCAGTCTTGTCTATTATTTCCTGGCCCGCAAGCAGACACCCCCGCTCAAGTAGCAGAAATGTCTCAGAACCAGAGCCCGATCTGCGGATCGGGCTCTTTGCGTTCTATCAGCAGTCCTTTTTGTTCGAGCATGCCAATGAGCTTCTGAGTGTCCTCAATGTTAAGGAAGCCACCAATCGATACTTCGGTATCCCGATGGGTGAGCGACAGCTTCGCCGGCGTGAACGGGTGCGTTGGTGAGTGGATCTGAAGGCGCGAATAGCGGATCGGTAGCGTCCATTCCGCCTGCTTGCGCTTTCTGCCTTTCTCCAGATGAATGTCGTTATTGTCGATGGACAAAACCTCCTGCCGTTGGCATTCGCGAGAGGTAAGGTAGATGCCGCAGGCAAGCGCAATAAGCTCCAGGCCGGCAAATGGGATGATCACCCAGGCGCCCATGAGCGTGAACCCTGTGGCTATCAGGGCTGAAAGAATAAACAGGGCGGCCCAGATTCTGACATTGCCATGCCAGCTCAGTGAACGGTTGGGGGTAAGAACCAGCCTGAAGCCGTCCGGATGTGGCAAGCGTTCCACCATGGAATCTGCCTCAGTATTAACGCGCCGCTAGACTTGATGATAGTCAAATATACGGTGAATGCGACTGAATCAGATCTGACAGTTGGCCGGGGGAACCCTCTCGAAAACCGAGCGGGCGGCAGCCAGCTGATTTTGCAGGGAGGCAATACGGGTATCGTGGTTCGGGTGGGTTGAGAGAAATTCCAGTGGTTGTGAGCCAGAAGCCTGCGCCATGTTCTGCCAGAGGCGAACGCTCTGGCCCGGCTCAAAGCCGGCCCGGGCCATGATTTCCAGCCCCATCAGATCTGCCTCCTCTTCATGGGCGCGACTGAACGGCAGAGTAATGCCCAGTTGGGCACCGATGCCGAGGGCCTGCTGGATCTGGTCTTCTGCAATTTCACTTTCGGTGAACAGGCCGACGAGGAGCATGCCTGCCTGCAGGCCCAGTTGCTGGGTTAAACGTTCATTGCCATGGTCAGCAAGAACGTGAGCAATTTCATGCCCAATGACGGTGGCCAGCTGCGCCTGGTTTTCCGCGAGCTGCAGTAGCCCTGAATGCACGCCAATCTTGCCTCCGGGCAGGGCGAAAGCGTTAGGTGTGGGGTTCTCAAAGACGGCTACTTCCCAGGATTGGGGCATCGGTGCCCCGGGGTATTCTGTATGGGCCGCAGTGACCAGGGCCTCGGTAATGCATTTTACCAGGCGGTTGACGTCTGGCCTTGTGATTACCGCGTTCTGCTGCTTCATCTGCTCGAAGCTGTCCTGGCCCATGTCCGCCAGAACAGCGTCGGGAACCAGGGCCAGTCGGTTCCGGCCGGTGGGAGATTCCTGGCAGCCGGTCAGGAACACCAGGGCTGCAAGACTCAGAATCAGCGCCTTCAATCAGAACTCCATCGTCTCTCAGGAGGGTGGGTTTGGGGCACGGTATCGTCGCTCCGGGCGTCCGACACTACCATAGGTCACTTCGGCGGACAGCTCTTCTGTACCCACCAGGTATTCCAGATAACGCCGGGCGGTTGTTCGGGAGGCTCCGATGGCGCCACCCACATCCTCGGCACTCAGATGGCTGCCCTTTGCCATCACCGCCCGGATCTTGTCCAGGGTGAGGGCATCAATTCCCTTGGGCAAACGCTGTTCTGTGCCCTGGGTGCTTTCGCTGCTGGTTCTTGGAAGCAGAGCATCCACCTCCTTCTGCGCAACATGGTGCAGTGATGACAAGCGCTCCATGTGGTCGCGGTAGCGGTTGACCGCCTCCTGCAAACGCTCGAAAACCAGGGGTTTCAATATGTAGTCGAAAACACCGCCTCTCAGAGCGCTGCGCAAGGTTTCAACCTCCTTGGCGGCGGTTATCAGAATGACATCGCTACCGCTGTCTTCAGCCCGCAGTTCGCGAAGCAGTTCGAGTCCATTGCCATCGGGAAAGTAAACATCCAGCAGAATCAGATCCGGTGTCAGTATCTCGATCTGGTCCCGGGCATCCGCAAGACTATGGGCGATGCCGCAAAGTTCAACGTCTTCCAAACGTTCAACAAAACGTCGCTGTATTTCGGCGATTTTCCGGTCATCCTCGACGATCAGCAGGCGAATGGTGGTCAATGTTCGAACCTCCGCTCGGGCTTTTTCGGTAAGTATAGGGTAAAGCGACTGCCGCCCTCGGGGATGTTATCGACCGTTACCGAGCCGCCCCAGTACCCCAGAAACTGTTGGACCAGATGCAGGCCATAGCCACGGGCTTCGCCTTCCTTACTGCTTACCCCTTTCTCGAAAATCCGCTGCCGTTCAGACTCCGGAATGCCGGGCCCCTGATCCTGGACTTCGAAAATCAGCTCCTGGCCGAGATCCGTCATCGAGAGTTGCACTCGCCCACCGGCACCTGTTTCAAGGCGCGTGGCATCCAGGGCGTTGTCGATCAGATTGCCAAGAACACTGACTAGCTGATCCCGGGGCAGGGTGGCGGGCAGGTCTGCCATCTGACTGTCAGGATCAATGTCCAGCCGTAATCCCATCTCCCTGGCGCGATTGTATTTGCCGAGCAGGTACCCGGCGATAACCGGATCAGGCACGGCCTCCAGCAGCAGGTGAATAAGCGCCTGGTGGTCACTCACTTCACTGCCAATCAGATTCATTGCTTCTTCGGTAGCGCCGATCTGGATGAGCCCGGCAATGGTATGGAGTTTGTTCGAATATTCGTGGGTCTGGCTGCGCAGGGTATCCGCATATTGCTGAATCCGCGTGAGCTGATGGCTGACCTGGTCCAGTTCATTGCGCAACCGGAAGCTGGCAACCACACCAATGATCTCGTCGCCCTGTCGAACAGGTAACCGATTCACCACCATCTGGCGACCACGCAGCCAGATCTCCCGGTCGAAATCCGGGTGGCCGGATTCCAGCACAGACATCAGGCTGCTTTCCGGAAGAACCTCCAGAATCGGGCGGCCGGCAAGTGGGTTGTCGGTTGGCAAGTCCAGTGTTTCATAGGCGGCACGGTTTGCTGTGGTGATTATGCCGTCCCGATTGACCGCAATGATCCCTTCCCGCACAGACTGGAGTGTTGCCTCCCGCTCCCGAAACAGCCGGGCGATTTCTTCAGGCTCCAGACCGAAGATGGCCTGTTTGAATCGGCCGGCGATGACAATGGCCGACAGGATGGTGACCAGCAGCATCAGCCCGACCACGCCATAGAGCACCAGGTTGTAGCGCTGAATGGTAGCTTCGACCTGCTCAAGGCTGTAGCCGACCGACACGATTCCAACGATCTCTCCGGTTTCAGGAACCGTTACGGGCGCCTTACCGCGCATGGATTCGCCAAGACTGCCTCTGGCCAGGGCCACATAAGCGTTGCCTTCCACAAGGGCCTTGCGGCCGAAGTCGCCATCATCGTCACCCATAGAGTGGCCAATGCGGCTTGCGTCAGGATGGGCCAGGCGAATGGCTTCATGATCGCCAATGACAATAAACAAGGCCTGGTTGGTATCGGTCAGGCGCGTGGCAAGGCGGTTCAGTCCGTTTACATCCCGGGAACGCACGCCATCAATCACGGCGGGGGTGGCGGCCACGGTCTTCGCGACCATCAGAGCCCGCTGGCCGATCTCATCGTACAGGGAATCGCTGAGGTAATAGCCGGCAAAGCCACCAATTAGCATGGTTTGCAGCGCGCCCAGCAGACCCAGTGTAAGGATCATTCGGGTTTTGAGTTTGGTTTTTCGAAACACGGTTGGTCATGGCTTGTTGTCGTTTGGTTGTCAGGGTACTGCATGATCGCCCGGGTTGCCCGTAATCAATATGAACAAAATGCCCGTTAAGCCCTTTAAAGGCGTTACTTGCACAAGCTTCCGGGTCTCGGGTTTCACCTATTAACCTGCCTGCAATCGCTCCTCTGGCCTGCCATAGCCAGGGACCCGGCCAACACGGTCCTGCCTCAGGAGTGATCACAAAAACAAGTTGATGAGGTGACAACCATGATGATCAAGCGAACCCTGTCTTTTGTGGCGGCTGCGGCCGTCTCCATGTCTGCCATGGCCTGGCAGCCCTCCGGAAAAGTGGAATGTCTCGCCCCGGCTGATCCCGGCGGCGGTTGGGATTTCACCTGCCGCAGTGTCGGCAATGTGTTGCAGGACCTCAGCCTGGTTGACGGCAGCGTGCAGACCGTAAACATGGCTGGCGCAGGCGGTGGCGTGGCCTATGCACACACTGTGAGCAAGCGTGCAGAAGACGACAAGCTGCTGGTGGCCGCTTCAACGGCGACCACAACCCGCCTGGCCCAGAAGCAGTTCCCGGGTATGAACGCGGATATGGTCACCTGGGTCGGGGCCCTGGGGGCCGATTACGGCATCATCGCTGTTGGCAAGGACTCCGAATACCAGAACCTCAGCGAGTTGATGGACGCTGTGAAAGCCAACCCGAAATCCGTGAAATTCGCCGGTGGCAGCGCCCGTGGCGGCTGGGACCATCTCAAGGTGCTGATTGCGGCCAAGGCGGCGGGCGCCGACAAGCTCCCCTCGATTCCCTACCTTTCCTACAACAACGGCGGTGAGGCCATGAGCCAGGTTGTTGGTGGGCAAGTGGATGCGTTCACCGGAGATATTTCCGAAGCCACCGGCTTTCTCGAGTCCGGTGACCTGAGGGTCGTCGCAGTGCTTTCCGAGGAACGTCTGCCTGGAAAGTTCAGCGACCTTCCAACGGCAAAAGAGCAGGGTATTGATGCAGTTGGCCCGAACTGGCGTGGCTTCTATATGCCCAAAGGCGCCAGCGAGGAGGCCAAGTCCTATTGGGTGGATGCTGTCGATACGCTGTACGCCAGTGAGCAGTGGAAAAAGGTTATGAAGAGCAATGGCCTGATTCCGTTCCACCCGCCGGCGAGCAAGTTCGACGAATTCGTCCGCAACCAGGTGCAGGACATTGAGAACCTCTCACGTGAAATAGGACTCCTCAAATGACCAGTCTCGGTGATCGTATTCTCGGTCTGGGTCTACTTGTTCTCGCCGTTGCCTATGGCTGGGCCGCCCAACAGTGGCCTGAGCCTTTCGGTGGCGCCGAGACGGTAGGGCCGGAAACCTTTCCCACCATGCTGGCGGTCGTTCTGGTGGCCGGCAGCCTCTACCTGATGATCAAGCCGGATCCGGACGCCCAGTGGCCAGTCGGCAAATCAGCCTTTGAGCTTGTGATCTCGCTGGTGGTTCTTGTGGTCTACACGTTGCTGCTGGAGCCCCTCGGCTTCGTCATTGCCACTACCCTGGCTGTGGGTACCCTCAGTTGGCGCATGGGCGCAGCGCCAAGGCCGGCATTTCTCACCGGCCTGCTGAGCGCTGTTGTGGTATTCGTGCTGTTCAACTATGGCCTGTCCCTGAGTCTGCCTGCCGGCCTGCTGGAGGTGCACTGATGGAAACCCTGGGCTTCTTGATGGAGGGTTTTGCGGTAGCCCTGACTCCGTATAACCTGATGTTTGCTCTGTTCGGTGCGTTCGTGGGCACGTTGATCGGGTGCCTGCCCGGTCTGGGGCCTGCTAATGGTGTCGCCATTCTTATCCCCCTGGCTTTCACCCTCGGCCTGCCGCCGGAAACCGCGATGATCCTGCTGACAGCAGTGTACGCCGGTGCCATGTATGGTGGCCGGATTTCCTCAATTCTGCTGAACATTCCGGGTGATGAACCGGCGATGATGACCTGCCTGGATGGGTATCCCATGGCCCGGAAAGGGCGGGCAGCCGACGCCCTGGCAGTTTCCGCAATTGCATCCTTCGCTGGCGGTCTGATTGGCACCATTGGCTTGATCATGCTGGCGCCGGTATTGGCCAGGTTTGCCCTTACCTTTGGGCCGGCCGAGTACTTTGCCCTGTTCCTGCTGGCCTTTGCCACGCTGGGCGGAATCACCGGCAAGAACCCGGTGAAAACCGTGGTCGCCGCCACCCTGGGGATCATGATCTCCACAGTGGGCATCGACATCTCGACCGGGACCCAGCGCTACACCTTTGGCGTGCTGGAGTTGTATGAGGGTATCGATTTCATTCTGGCCATTGTCGGGCTGTTTGCCATCTCCGAGCTTCTGTTCTTTGTGGAATCCCGCATGGGACGGGGGCGAGACAAGATGAACGTGGGCAAACTGACACTGACCATGAAAGAGTTGGTGATGACGATCCCCACCCAGCTGCGTGGTGGTGTGCTTGGCTTTATTTCCGGCGTTTTGCCCGGCGCAGGTGCCTCATTGGGCAGCTTTATCAGCTATACCCTCGAAAAGCAGGTGGTCGGTAAGAAAGGCAAGTTTGGAGAAGGTGACATTCGGGGTGTGGTCGCTCCCGAAGCCGGAAACAACGGTGCATCCTCTGGCGCCCTGGTGCCCATGCTGACCCTCGGGGTGCCGGGAAGCGGCACCACCGCGGTTCTGCTGGCGATGCTGATCTCCCTGAATATCACGCCGGGACCGCTGATGTTCACCCAGAATGCGGACATTGTCTGGGGTGTTATTGCCGCTCTGTTGATTGGCAACGTCCTGCTGCTGGTGTTGAACATTCCGCTGGTCGGCTTCTTCGTGAAGCTGCTCTCGGTGCCTCCGATGTATCTGCTGCCCATCGTTACCATGGTGGCGTTCGTTGGCATCTACTCCATCAGTCACAGCACCTTTGATCTGTACTTCATGGTGGCCTTCGGCGTCGCCGGCTACTTCCTGCGCAAGCTGGAAATACCGCTGGTGCCGATCATCCTTGGCCTGCTCTTGGGGCCCGAGATGGAAAAGAACCTTGGTCATGCCCTGGTGCTATCGGATGGCGAATGGAGCGTACTCTGGGCAAGTCCGCTGGCAATGGGGCTCTGGATCGTCGCAGGCCTGGGACTGATTCTGCCTTACCTGGTTGGTCCGCTGCTGCGTCGGCGAATGAATGCCGCCATGAAAGAGAGTCCGGTCAGCGATTAAGCTTGCAGTATTTACGTCCACCTGACGATCTGTTGTCAGTCTTTGCACCGGGCCATGCCCGGTGCTTTTTTAGGTGGGGTCAGTCCGGCACATCGGTGACACTGTCGACCACCGCCGCGTAAAGGTCCCGCGTGGACGCCAGGGCGCCATCGTGCACCTCCTGGGCAGACAGTACCTTGCCGTTGGCCGCCTGCAACGGACGGGAGGCCGTCGCGCTGGCAACGACCGTGGGCGCGTACCCGAGATTGAAGCCGCCGTGAGCGGTCGAGTTGACGCACATGTGGGTCATGAAGTCCGCAAGGATGATGTTCTTCACGCCTTTGGCTTTGAGTTGTTCATCGAGGTCCGTTTGCACAAACGAGTTCGGGAAGTTTTTGGTGATTACCGGCTCGCCCTCGATGGGCGCCACGATATCGGCTATGGCCCCGATGTGCTCGTTAATGTCATAGGGAGAGCCGGGGCCGGCATCGTGCCGGATGTGAAAGATCGGGATGCCCAGCGCCCGGGCTCTTTCCAGCAACTTTTTCCCTTCTTCCAGAGCGTTCTCGACCCCTTCAAGTTTCATTATGCCTTCCCGATAGGTGTTCTGGCAGTCGATCATGATCAGGGCGGATTCGGAAAGGCCTGAAGGCGTGTGGCCGAGGCCTTTAAGGTCTCTGAGGGTAGTGGAGGCTGTTGTCATGGTTGTTCTCCTGTTGTTGGTCGCTACGGAATCTGTGCAACATGGGTTGGTCAGGTGTTACATACGACGATAAACCCGTTTCGATGGGTCTTTGGTAGGATGGTCGCAGAAAACGTTGGGGATGGGTTGATATGAAGGTGATGTTGCTGGGTGCTACCGGTTTGACCGGTGGCAAGGTGATGCAGGGTTTGCTGGGCAGGGACGAGGTGTCACAGGTGGTGGCGCTGGTGCGGCACAAGCTGCCTACGCTGCATGACAAACTGGCGCAGCATGAAGTCGATTTTGATCGCTTGGAGGATCACTCCGAACTCTTCGATGTTGATGTGATTATCTGCTGCCTGGGCACCACCATCAAAAAAGCCGGCTCACAGGATCAGTTCCGCAAGGTGGATCTGGGGTACCCTCTGAAAGCGGGTGAGCTGGGCCGTTCCCATGGAGTGCGGGCGTTTATCCTGATGTCTGCCATCGGCGCCTCATCCTCCTCGACCATTTTCTATAACCGGGTGAAGGGCGAGCTTGAAGATGCCCTGAGAGATCTCGACTACCCCTACCTGTCCATTTATCACCCCAGCCTGTTGCTGGGCGATCGGAAGGAACAGCGCACCGCCGAGGCCCTGGGCATAAAAGCGATGCCGCTGGTCAACCGCCTGTTGATTGGTCCCCTGGATAAGTACAGGGGGATTGAGGCGCAAACGGTGGCCAATGCCATGGTCAATGAGGCCTGCAGCCTGGCCTCAGAACCCGCCGCCGAGCAAGTGGTCCAGACTCGCGAGTACGATGAGATTGTCCAGCTGGCGGGTTGAGCCGGTTATTTGCCGTTCAGAATGCCGACAACCAGGCGGCCGGCCAGGCCGATGAGAATGGCGCCGAAGATGCGCTCGAACCACACGGCTTTCTGCCGGAGCAGGGTCAGCCATTTCGGGTTGGAGAACAGCCAGGCGACGATCAGGTACCAGCTGGTATCAATGACAAGAGCGGTTGCGGCATAGCCGAACTTGGCCACCAGGCTGGTGTCGGTGCCTACCACCTGGCTGAACAGAGCCAGGAAGAAGACGGCGATTTTCGGGTTGAAGAAGGCAATCAGGAAACCGTCACGGGCCGCACTTTTGGTGGTGGGCGGCTCGGGCAGTTCGTCATCCGGCTGGCGTTTTGCCATCAGTCCTTTCATACCCAGCCAGGCCAGGTACAGGGCACCGCCCCACTGCAGGATTGAAAACGCCGTTGGCGAGGCTGTGATGATGGCGGCCAGCCCGAGAATGCTCAGGAAGGCATAGATGCCGACGCCGACGCCATGGCAAAGGGCGGTAATGACGCCGTTGCGTCGACCGCCGGTGAGCGTCTGTTTGAGTACCAGGGCCAATGACGGGCCCGGTGACATGGCGCCAAGAACGCAAATGGTGACAACGGCCAGCCAGGTGGCAAGCGTCATGGTGGATCATTCCTTTGCAGATGAAACAGGCTGCCAATTCTAGCAGCCTGATCCTCTTCAAAAACCTGGAAACTGCAACCAGTTCAATGCTCAATCACCGGCGAGAATCCAGCGGGCGGCCTTTTCCGCAATCATCAGGGTGGGGGAGTTGGTGTTGCCGCTGGTGATGGTGGGCATGACCCCGGCGTCCACCACACGCAGTCCGGCCACGCCGCGTACTCTCAGATGCGGGTCCACCACTGCCTGGTCATCATCGGCGCGGCCCATGCGTGTAGTGCCCACCGGGTGAAAGATCGTGGTGCCGATGTCGCCCGCCAGTTTCGCCAGCTCGTCGTCGGTCTGGTACTCTAGGCCGGGTTTGAATTCTTCCGGCTGGTACTGCATGAACGCGGGCTGTTCTGCGATCCGCCGCGTTACCCTCAAAGAGTCAGCGGCCACTTTCCGGTCTTCCGGAGTGCTCAGGTAGTTGGGCGAAATCGCCGGCGCCTGTTTCGGGTCGCTGCTTCGAATACGCACCGTGCCCCGGCTGGTGGGGTTCAGGTTGCAGACGCTGGCGGTGATGGCCGGGAAGTTGTGCAGGGGTTGGCCGAAGGCGTCCAGGCTCAGTGGCTGAACGTGGTACTCGATGTTGGCGTGTTTGTACTCCTCGGAACTGCGGGTGAATAGGCAAAGCTGTGACGGCGCCATGCTCATGGGGCCGGAACGGGTGAGGAGGTACTCCAGGCCAATGCGGGCCTTACCGATCAGTGAATTGGCCATGGTGTTCAGGGTGGTAGCGCCCTTTACCTTGTACACCGAGCGAATCTGTAGGTGGTCCTGGAGGTTCTCCCCAACCCCCGGCAGGTCGGCAACCACATCAATGCCATGCTCTTTCAGGAGATCGGCCGGACCGATTCCGGAGAGTTGCAGCAGTTGCGGTGAACCAATGGCGCCTGCGGACAGGATTACTTCCCGTTTTGCCCGGGCGATGACGTCATCGCCACCGGAGCGCTCGACCCGGACACCGACACAGCGGGGCCCTGAGCCGGAGTTCTCTGTTTCCAGGCCCAGCACCTGGGTTGAGTGCCACAGGGTCAGGTTGGGGCGCTTTTCGGCGTCCCTGAGGAATGCTTTTGATGTGTTCCAGCGCCAGCCGGAGCGCTGGTTTACTTCAAAGTAGTCCACGCCCTCGTTGTCGCCGCGGTTGAAATCCCGCGTACGGGGTATGCCAGCCTCTACGCAGGCGGTAGCGAAGTCTTCCAGCACTTTCCACTTCAGGCGCTGGTGCTCCACACGCCACTCGCCGCCGTGGCCGTGGTACTTGTGGTGCTCCGGGTCGGCATCGCCGCCATCATCAAGACGATAATGATCCTCGTGGCGCATGAAGTCGGCAAGGCAGTTGTCCCAGTTCCAGGCATCCTCTCCGGTAATGTCCGCCCACTGCTCGTAATCGCGAGCCTGGCCACGGATGTAGAGCATGCCGTTGATACTGGAGCAGCCCCCCAGGGTCTTGCCGCGGGGATAAATCAGCGATCGGCCGTTGAGGCCTGGGTCGGGTTCGGTGCGAAAGCGCCAGTCTGTTCGGGGATTGTCGATGCAGTACAGATAGCCCACCGGGATGTGAATCCAGTGGTAGTTGTCCCGACCACCGGCTTCGATCAGCAGGACCCGGTTGTCCGGATTCGCGCTCAGGCGGTTGGCCAGCAGGCAGCCGGCAGAGCCGGCGCCGACTATGATGTAGTCAAACTCCTGATGTCCCGTCGCGTTGTTGTTGTCGGACATGGCGTTTTCTCCGCAGCTGGTTCTCTTGTTACTTGGCGGTTGGCATTACAAATTCCGCACCGGCATCGATGGAATCGGACCAGCGCTGCATGATGGATTTCTGGCGCGTGTAGAACTTCACGCCCTCTTCGCCGTAGGCGTGGGTATCGCCGAACATGGAGCGTTTCCAGCCGCCGAAGCCGTGCCATGCCATGGGTACAGGAATGGGTACGTTAATCCCGACCATGCCGACCTGGATTCGGCGGCCAAATTCCCGGGCCACGCTGCCGCTCTCGGTGAAGCAGCTTACGCCGTTGCCGAATTCGTGGTCGTTGATCAGGCGAATGGCGGTGGCAATATCCGGCACCCGGACACAGGCCAGAACCGGGCCAAAGATTTCTTCCTTGTAAATCGTCATGTCAGGCGTGACGTGATCAAACAGTGAACCGCCCATCCAGAAGCCATCGGCACAGCCCTCGCCAGTGTTCGACGCATCGAACTCACGGCCATCGACGACCAGCTCGGCACCTTCGGCCACACCCTTGTCAATGTAGCCGGTAATGCGCTGGTGTGCGGCGGCAGTCACAATCGGGCCCATCTCGGCATCGAGCTGTTCGCCGTTTTTCACTTTCAGGGCGCGGGCTCTTTCGGCAAGCCGGGGCATAATCTTGTCCGCAACATCGCCAACCAGCACGGCCACGCTGATGGCCATGCAGCGCTCGCCGGCACTGCCGTACGCGGCACCGATCAGGGCATCGACCGCTTTGTCCAGATCGGCATCCGGCATGACGACCATATGGTTCTTGGCGCCGCCAAGGGCCTGAATGCGCTTGCCGTGTTTTGCGCCTTTCTCGTAGAGCAGGTTGGCAATGGGGGTAGAGCCGACAAAACTCAGCGCCTGAACATCGGGATGTTCAATAAGGGCGTTCACCGCCTCTTTGTCACCCTGGACCACATTGAACACCCCATCGGGCAGGCCAGCCTGTTTCAGCAGGTCGGCAATCATCAGGGACGCGCTTGGGTCCAGCGGACTGGGCTTTAAAACGAAGGTATTGCCCGCGGCGATGGCCACCGGAAACATCCACATGGGCACCATCGCCGGGAAGTTGAAGGGGGTGACGCCGGCGACCACGCCCAGAGGCTGGCGGGTGGTCCAGTTGTCGATGCCGGTGCTGACCTGTTCTGTGTAATCGCCTTTCAGAAGCTGGGGAATACCACAGGCAAACTCGACAATGTCGATGCCCCGGGCCACTTCGCCCTGGGCGTCTGTGAAAACCTTGCCGTGTTCGGCGGTGATGGCGCGGGCAAGATCATCCTTGTGCGTGTTCAGCAGTTCCAGAAACTTGAACATGACCCGTGCCCGGCGGATGGGCGGTGTGTCGGCCCAGGCCGGGAATGCCGCATCGGCGGCAGCAACAGCGGCATTCACATCGTCACCGTTGGCCAGGGCCACCCGTCCGGTTACCTGGCCGGTAGCCGGGTTGAATACCTCCTGGGAGTGGCTGGATGTGCCGGGAGATATTTGGCCATTAATATAATGCTGGATGGTTGCTTCGGTCATGGATGCCTCTGTCTGTTCGTGCTCAGCCTCTAAAAGGGGACAGAATGTATGATTCTGCGGGCTAAAAATGAGCGTTGATTAATATCTGACCATGTAGGTTAGGGGTGGCTATTGGGTAAAGCAATTGAGATTTTTAAAAGCATGATATAAGTTAATTTTATATCATGTCCCGGAAGCGAGGTCCTCTATGCATCCCCTTCAGAGCCTTCGGGCATTCGTTACCGTGGCGCGGGAGGGTAGTGTTTCCCGTGCTGCAATTCGCCTTCACCTGACCCAGCCCGCCGTTAGCCTGAAGCTGAAGCAACTGCAGGATGAGTTGGGACTGAAACTGTTCTTGCGCAAACCCCAGGGGCTGGTCCTGACACCGGATGGCCAGGCTCTGCTACAGCCGGCAGAGAAGGCGCTGGCAGCGGTGGCCGCCTTTGAGCAGAGTGCCCGAGCAATGCACAGCACGCTGCGAGGGCGATTGCGCATCGGTACCATTGTGGATCCGGAATTCATCCGTCTCGGCGCGTTTCTGCACCGGTTGGTCGAACGGGCGCCTCAGTTGGAAACCGAACTAAGGCAGGGCATGAGCGGCAGCGTATTACAGCAGGTCCGGGATGGCCGGCTCGACGTCGGCTTTTTCCTGGCGCCGCCGGGTGTTGGGCCGGGGTCACTGGCACCCGATGTGACTCATCGTGAGCTGACCCGGTTCAACTATTATGTGGTTGCCCCCGCGGGCTGGGGGCCGAGAATTCGGTCTGTGCAATGGTCTGATCTGGCCACCATGCCCTGGATTGTGACGCCCGAGGACTCCGTTCATCACCGGCTGCTCAAAGGCACTCTGGAACCCCTTGGGTTAATGCCCCGTGGCGTGGCAGAGGTTGATCAGGAGGCCTGCATGCTGGATCTGGTTCGGGCCGGTGTGGGCTTGAGTCTCGCGCGGGATGCACTTGCCATGGCTGAGCGCCAGGAAACCGGCCTGGAAATTGTCGACGGAGTGCAACTGCCCTGTGCTCTCAGCTTTATCTGGCACCGCGGCCGCCAGGAAGAGCCTCTGATCGCAGAAGCTCTGGAGGCCTTGGCGGGCGTCTGGGCTATTAGCCCAGCGTAGCATCCAGGAACATCATCACGGCGAACCCTCCCATCAGGCAGAAGGTGGACATGATCTTCCATTGCCGGTGGTGAGTTTCCGGGATGATTTCGTTACTGATGATGAACAGCATGGCGCCTGCTGCAAAGCCCAGAGTCCAGGGCATCAGGGGTTCGGCCAGCCATACCAGGGTGGCACCGAAGAGGCCGCCCAAGGGTTCGGCGAGGCCGGTCATGAGGGCGATGGCAAATGCCTTGGTGCGGGAATAATCGATGGCAAGCAGGGAAAATGCCACGGCCAGTCCTTCCGGGATGTTCTGAAGCCCGATGCCGGTGGCCAGCACGTAGCCATTGTTCACATCACCGCCGGCAAAACCGACGCCAACGGCCATGCCTTCCGGGAAATTGTGGAGTGTGATGGCAACGATGAAGAGCCAGATACCACGGATATAAGAGGCGTCCGATCCCTCACGGCCCAGTTCGAAGTGCTGGTGGGGAAGTTTCTGGTGCACAAAGTATAGTGCCGCGGCACCTGAAAGCAGACCGAAGATGACGATCAGCGCGGCAGTCCAGGTTTTGCCGGTCATCTGTTCGCCGTACTCGAGGCCAGGCAACAAGAGAGAGAAAAATGAAGCCGCCAGCATCACACCAGCAGCCGAAGCCAGCATTCCGTCCTGCAACTTGTGGGTGAGGGTACGAACAAGGAACACACCCAGGGCGCCCACACCACTGGCAAGGCCCGCTAGCAGGCTGGCAATGGTTCCCAGCCAGACAATACTGATGTCAGAGGTCATTCAGTCTCCCGTTGCTTTGTGATGTCAGCATAGCAGCTTGAAAGGGGTACGCAGGAGGAACCATCCTGGGTTCCTCCGGCTGCTTTTCCAGGGAGGGGAAGGGGGTCAGGCGGCGTTCTGCTTGCGCCAGGCCAGCTCGTTGGAGATCGTTGCCTTCGGCTGCAGCATCGCAAAATCAATGTCTGCGATCTCTTTGCCGTCCTTGAGGCGCTGCACAAAGTCGGGGTTTGCGAGCGCCTTTTTGCCGACTGCATGCAGGGTGTGCGGGAACTGGTTGGCTACGTCCTGGCAGTTGGTTTCGTCAATGCTGCCATTGAGGATCAGGTTGATGCCTTCGACGCTGGCCGCCACGCTTGCCAGGCTTTGGTCTCCCTCCACAAAGTGCTTCCGGTTCACGTCACCGTCGGTGGTGTGAACGAAGTCGGCACCGGCATCGCGTACCGCCTCCACGATTTGGCGGAACCCTGCTGCGCCCTCGGGCAACTGGTAGTCGGGGTCGGTTACGGTGCCCTGAGACAGTCGAATGCCGACGGTAAAGTTCGGGCCAACAGCGTCCCGTACCGCGCGGACGACCTCCACCACCAGGCGCAGTCGGTTTTCCAGAGGTCCACCGTATTCGTCTTCCCGACGGTTAAAATAGGTGCTCAGAAACTGGTTCAGCAGGTAGCCGTTGGCACCGTGAATCTCAATGCCGTCGAAACCGGCGGCCTTGGCGTTGGCGGCGGATTTTGCGAAACCATCAACAGCCGCCTGAATGTCGGCCTTGGTCATGGCCGCAGGGGTTTGCCACTCGGTCTGGTCACCGTAAAACCCAAGCGGGGCGCCTTTGGGTGTGACTTCACTGGGGCCCTGGGGCTGTTCGGTGAAACGGTTGGCCTGGAACTGCGCGCCTGCATGCATCAACTGCACGACGATTTTGCTGCCGGCAGCGTGCACCCGATCGACAATGGCTTTCCAGCCATCAATCTGTTCCTGGTTTATGATGCCGGGTTGGTTGGCATAGCCCTGACTTGCCTTATCGTCGGTGTAGGTGCCTTCAGTGATCACCAGTCCGAAGCCGCCTTTTGCATAGCCTTCGTAGTGGTCGGTCATCAGGGCATTCGGAGTGCCGTCTGGCTCGGCGCTGGTCCGTGTCATCGGTGCCAGGGCGAATCGATTAGGTACCTCAATGGTGTTGAACTTTATGGATTGCATCACGTCGCTCATAGATACCCTCACATATCAGTGAATTGATGGGCACCTACTATCGGGCCGTGTCGCGGACTCTTAAAGCGAAGAATATCGACACAGCCTGTCAATATTTTTGAATGATTATTCTGAGGGAGAGGATTTTTTGTCCGAATGCCCAAGCGAGCGGTCCGGCGCGATTTGATCCCGAACCAGCTGTTTGAGTGTGGTAATTTCCGGGAAGCCACCGTCCTCCTTGCGAGACCAGATGCGCTTATCATTGACCCATATCTCGAAAACCCCGCCAGTGCCAGGATGCAGGCTGAGCTCACTGATTTCGCTTTCGAAGGTTGTCAGCAGCTCCTGTGCCATCCAGGCCGAGCGCAAAAGCCAGCGGCAACCGGTGCAGTAATGGATATCGATTTTGTTGGTCATGATGGTGCGTGTAACTCCTTTCTCTTCTCGCTGCACAGTTGCAGCTTGAGACGTTGAAAAAGCTGATCCTGAAATTCCCGGGATAGGGGGTAGAGATGCCCGAGCCCGGGCATTGTGGTCAGCTCCGCAGCAGGTAGGTTTTTGGTGAGATGGAGAGCATAGTCCATGGGTACGAACGGATCCTCTTCGCCCTGGTAGATGAGTACCGGAGTCCGGACATCACGAAGGCTGAATCCCCAGTTTTCAAGCTCTGTCAGCAAATCGGTGGCAATGGCTCGTCCACCACTGTTAAGACACATGAGCTGATCCCTCCGGAATTCGCCCTCGTTCATTAACGCCTGCAAGAGCTGGCGGTCGTGCCTGCTGGCCATTTCCTCGGCGCCCTTGAGATACAGCCCCGGGTGGCGTCTGGACAGCCAGACCATCAAGGTGACAGCCAGTCGGGTCAGCCGGGGGCTGAGTCGGACCAGCTGCGGGCCTGGCCATCGTGTGGCCTGAAGCAGCCCGCCGGAGCCCGGATATTCAGCAAAATGTGTGAGACCGGAAAGGCAGACACCGAGATCAACCCTACCCGCCAGTCTGTAACAGCAAGCCAGGGTTCGCGAACCGCCGCTGGACCAGCCGATATGGCAGAAGTGGGCAAGCTCCAGTGAATCGGCAAGCTGTTCGATATCGTCCGGGTAATCGAGCAGTCTACGCCCGGGTTGGAAATCGGAGTTGCCAATACCGGGCCGGTCCGGGCTCAGGATGCGAAACCCGTGCTCCCGGGCTTTTTCGTGAAAGAAGCGGCCTTCGAGACGGCTGCCCGGCATACCGTGAGCAAAGACAATCGGGTAGCCCAGAGGGTCGCCAACGTCTGTGTACGCCAACGTCCTGCCATCTTCAAGGGTCAGAACCCGATCCCACTGGCCAGTGGCGTCAGTCCGTGTCATGGGTTGGATAGATCGAGCGCGACAGGGTGGGCTCGCAGCCGACGACGCCACGGGCCTGTTTATGGGCATGGAGATACCAACGTTGGCCTGGTTCTGCAAATGTGGTTTTGCTCACGGCGAAGTCCGAATTTTCCATGGTTGCCGGAATGGGCGAGCCGTCGGCGTGGCGATATACACAGCTCACGCCGATGGTGAGCGCTGTGGCTGCCGGGAGCTCAACAAAGCCGTCCTCTCTTACATCCGGCTCCTCGCCGTTGATAGCGATGACCTTGAGACAGGGACCGTAATGCACCTTCTCGAGATCATCCAGGTATTCGTTGAGACAATGACTGGCGCTGACGAAGACAATGTCGGCTTCAATCCCTTCCTGGTCGGAGGGCAGCGACTGGCATCCCTGAAGTAACAGTATCCCGAAAAACACGAGCAGGGTCTGTTTCATGATATCTCCTCAACTGGTGGGCGTGTCCTGTTTCAGAGTGTCGCCCGTTCCGGATTCGAGCCGGAGACCGGAGTATTGTAGCGAGTATCCCCTTCGGCGGTTCTCCGGAGCTGATCGATCAGGCGCGCATCGCGATTGTACAAATCATTGCGGAACTGCAGTCGCTCCTCGTTATCCACCCATGAAGTCCAGTACTGGATATGCACAGGCACGGGTTTCGGGAGCACGACTGTCTCAGGTTCTGCCCCGGAAACCACCCGGTCAATCTTCTCCCGGGACCAGCCGGGCGCCGATGCCAGAAGCCGCTCCGCGAGATCAAAGGGTTGCTCCACCCGGATACAGCCAGAGCTGAATGACCTCTCGGCCCGGGCAAACAGCCCGCGACCCGGCGTATCGTGCAGGTAAACATCATACTGGTTCGGAAACATGAACTTGACCTGTCCCAGGGCATTCTGGGGGCCTGGTTCCTGCACCAGCTGGTACGGGAAGTTGTTCCGGTTCAGTGATGACCAGTCAACGTCCAACGGATCCACTTTTTCCCGGTCAGCGCCCCAGCCCCGGTAAACGCTGATATTGAGTCGGGAAAGATAGTCCGGATCCCGGACAATCTGTGGCAACTGATCCTGAATCATCACTGTGCGTGGTACGGTCCAGGTGGGATTGAATACCAGATACCGGATGCGGTCGCTGAACACCGGGGTTTGACGGAAGGGCTGGCCCACGATCACCCGTTTGCGCAGCACTTCTTCCCCGTTTTCGACCATCTTCATGTCAAATCCGGCGATATTGACCAATACATAGGTGTCGCCCAGGGTTTCCGGCAGCCACCGCCAACGCTCGAGCGTGGCGTCAATCTGGCGCAGTCGTTCCACCGGCATCAGGTTAAGGGCCGTTACGGTGTCGCGCCCGATAAGACCATCGGATTCAAGACCATGTCGGGCCTGGAATCGTATCACCGCGGCTTCAAGTTCCTCATCGTAGCCAAGCGGATCGGCACCTGTATCAGTTTCCTGCGCAAGCTCTCCCAACAGAGAGAGTCTGCGGCGAATTTCACTCAGCCGCTCATCCCTGTCTCCGGGGCGAATGGTTGGGCGAGAGGCCAGAGGCAACCAGGGCTGGCCCAGCAATCTGGTCAGGTCCTGCCTTGCTGCCATCAACTTCCGGTAGGCGGGATCGGATGGCCGCAACGAATCCAGCGTACCGGTGATATCCGAGCGCTCCAACGCATCCCTCAGAACGGATTCCATCTGGCGTTGGCGCCGATTGGCAGTCCATTCGGCGTGAACCGTCTGTGGATTGACCTTGCCGACCAGCATGTGTGAGCTGAGCATCAGAAAGGCGTCAGAGAAAAGCAGGTCCAGATCGGCCCTCAGATCCTCAGAGAAATCGCTCATGGGTCTGAGTGTCAGACCGGAAAGGATATCCGCGTGATAGTCAGCCGGGTTCAGGCCGTCATCGCTGGCTTGTTCAACCGAATCGATCAACTGCCTGCGAAGCTCGGCTGATTGCCATACCGGCTGGTATCCGTTGGCGCCATAAAAGGCCGACAGTGCCCCACGGGCCATTAACCTGTTTCCGAGCACCTGCACCGGGAACCCGGCCTCCATGGCCTCAATCCTGGAGACAATGGCTTCGTCTGCTGCCAGGCAGGTGGGTTGCCAGAGGGCGGCAAACAGGGCAAGCAAACTCGTGGCGAGGTAACAACGTCTGATTCCATGCATGGGTGTTCTCCACCTCATCCCTGAGAGGCATCAATGATGGTTGTAGGGTTACCGCTATTATGATGCTACCACAGCGGCATTTGTTCCCCGCCAGGCCTCCGGAAAAGATCGGTTCGCAATGGTTCCTCCTCATGGAGATTCAGCCCCAGTCGACGAGCCTTTTTGGTGAAACGCTGGCGAATCAGATCCGAATAGGGGCCCGTGCCCGTCATTCTGCGGCCGAAGGTGGCGTCGTAACTCTTGCCGCCCCGCAGGTCGCGCATCCGGTTCATCACATGCTCTGCCCTTTGCGGAAAATGCCGGTGCAACCAGTCCTGGAACAGCTCGTCCAGTTCGTGGGGTAATCGGAGCATAATCCAGTTTGCACGGGTAGCGCCCGCGCCTGCAGCGGCTTCGAGAATGGACTCGATTTCGTGATCGTTGATGAAGGGGATCACCGGCCCAAGGATAATCCCGGTTGGAATGCCGGCCGCCGAGAGTTGCCTGATCATCTTCAGGCGAGTGGCAGGAGCGGCTGTCCTTGGCTCCATGCGCCGTTTCAGATCGTTGCTGAGACTGGTGAGGCTGATACGCACAGAGCAGAGCCCCTCGGAGGCCATATCGGCGAGAAGATCAAGGTCCCGGAGAATGAGAGCACCCTTGGTAATGATCGACACCGGGTGGTGGTACTCGGCAAGTACTTCCAGTACCTGGCGGGTGATTTTCTGATCCCGCTCAAGAGGCTGGTAGGCATCGGTATTTACGCCGAGGGCAATGGGCGAAACCCGGTAGCCGGGCTTGTCCAATTCTTCTCGCAGTTGCGCTGCAGCGTTCGGCTTTGCGATCAGCCGGGTCTCGAAATCCAGCCCTGGTGACATGTCCCAGTACGCATGGGTAGGGCGGGCAAAACAGTAGATACACGCGTGCTCGCAGCCGCGATAGGGGTTTATGGACTGATCAAAAGGTACATCCGGAGAGGTATTGCGGCTGATGATGGATCTTGCGGTTTCCTGAATGACTTCAGTGGCCAGGGTATCGGGATTCAGGTCGTCCTCGGGATCGTTATACCAGTCGGGGTCGACCTCACGGTCAGTAACAATCGGCTGGAAACGGTTGTGGGGGTTCAGGGCGGTGGCGCGAGTTTTCATGGGCATACCCGATACTGTTTAAATGTACAGTATCGGGTATGCTAACCGCTGTAATCCGCCTGCGCAACCGCTGTTTCAGCGAGTCAGAGCCGAAAGCCCTGGGAGGCCTGGGTCAACGCTGTTACCTGGGACGAAAGTCGCTCGATATGGGCGTTGAGCTTTTGGCGGATATCCGCGGTTTCACGGGTGTGGCCGTGAATCTGCTCAACTTTCTGGGCGATTTCCTCGGTGGTGGTTGATATCCCCTCAACCGACGACACCACCTGGTTCATGTCCCCCGCCAGTTGTTGGATGGAGCTGGTGATCTGCTCGATCGAGTGAGCCGCCTCTTTTGAACTTTCCTCACCCTCGCCGGCGGACGTGAGGCCTTCTTTCATCAGTCCGGAAATCGCCTGGGTTTCACGGTTCAGTGACTCCACGATGTCGGCGATGCCGTTAGTGGCAGACACGGTTTTCTCTGCCAGAGACCGAACTTCGTCTGCCACGACAGAAAAGCCCCGCCCGGCCTCGCCGGCTCTTGCCGCCTCGATGGCGGCATTGAGAGCCAGCAGGTTGGTCTGCTCAGCGAGACCGTTAATGACGCCGACGATGGAGTTGACCTTCTCTCCGGTTTTGCTCAGCTGGCTAACCTGATCGTGGGTTTTCTGGATACGCTCGGCAAGTTCGGTCATGGTTCTGGCGCTGCGCCTGACCACCTCGGCACCGGAATGGGCGGCCCCGTTGGCGCTCTGAACCGCGTCATTGACCGATTGGGTGTACTGGGCAATATCCACTGCGGTGTGGGAGATCTCCTGAACCGCCGTCGCCGTTTGCTCGGTTTCATCCTCGACCTGTTCGCCGTTTGTGCCCATCTGATCGATCAGTGCGTCCAGTTCGGTCTGAAGCACTGACAGGGTTCGATTACCCTCGACCACCTGGCCGATAACGTCCGAGACATCATCGAGCATTTTGTTGGCCGCCAGGCCCAGGCGATTGAATTCATCGTTCGGATTGCGGCCCGGCTCGAGGCGTTGGCTGAGGTCTCCGCCAGCAACCCGGGTCAGCAGGTTTACTGTTTCATTGAGTCGCCTGACCAGGGTGCTGGAGGCCGTTGTAAGTGTTAGTACAAGGATGACGACGACCGCGGCCGCGGTTGCAACGATGAGCCACGTTGAGGCTGTCCTGGCTGAGTCAGCCTGTTCGCTCATTGCCACAATAATCTCCCGGCGGAGCAGGGTGTTCTGTTCAGAGATCAGGTCCCTGATTCGAGCTCCGGCGCCTGCGAGCTGGTTCTCAATGGCGGATAGATCCGCGATCAGCGTCTCGGCATCGGAAAAGGCATCGTCGAACGCCTGTACCGCCTGGCCAATGTCGATTTCCTGCCAATCCATCTCCTTGACGGTGGTCTGCATCCGCTCCAATGCTTCCCGTGTGGCCTCGGCATAGGTAGCGTCGAAGGTTGCCAGATAATCGCGGTAGGTGGACGCGATGGTGTTGATGTCGTCGTTGAAGATCGAGATGCTGATTTGCCGAAGCCTCTCATCAATGGCACTGGACATCGTTGCTCTCAGACCATCCGACGGCGTGAGCCCGAGTTGCTCGTTCAGGGCCAGCCATTGCGTGCGAAGTCGGGTATACTCCGCAACCTGTTTGTGGATTTGTTGTGCCGTGGTCTTTACGGCGTCGCCCGGGAGGGTTTGCGCTGATTCATTGAGTGCCGATGACTGGGTGGCCAGTGACGCCAGCCTCTCCTGATAGGTTTCAACCTGGTTTGGCTCCAGGCTTTCGCTCATTCTCTCGAGGCCCAGCCAGTCGTTCAGCAGGGTGAGGGATGCTGATTCGTAGGCTCTCGCTTCGCTTTGGGCCTCGTACGCGTCCGATACCCTGCCAAGCCCGCTCAGTGATGCCAGTGTGGCAATGGCCAGGCCAATCAGTGTGGCAACAATCAACAACAGGAACTTCTGTTTCCATGACAGGGCCATTCTCATCCTCCGGAAAATGTTATTTTTCTTCGCAAATAGCTGAGTTTAGACCAGTTCCGGACAAACGACGGCCCTTTTGACGACAACCGGGAATCCATGTCTGATCTCGCAATTTACCAATACCTGCTGATTGCACTGATTTTCGTCTGGAGTGGTTTTGTCCGTTCCGGGCTGGGATTTGGCGGCGCCGTTCTGTCCCTGCCATTCCTGCTGCTGGTTCTGGATCAACCGTTGGTCTTTTTGCCGATTATTGCTGTGCATCTTCTGGTGTTTTCTTCGCTGACCATCTGGATGAACAACCGCAGAGGGTCGGGTGAGCAACGTCAGGCGGGAACGGGAACCGTCGACTGGCAATACCTCTGGCGAATTCTCGGCATCATGATCGTGCCCAAACTGATTGGCGTTTTCGGCCTGATCACCATGCCCTCTGACATCCTCAGTGCCATCATCTTTGTAATCGTGGCGCTCTATTCGGTCTCGTACATCATCAATCGCCCGTTTCGAAGTGGCAGTAAAACGGTGGATGCGATATTCCTGATGGTGGGGGGATACATCAGCGGCACGTCCCTGATCGGCGCGCCTCTGATCATAGCCGTGGCAGCCCAGCATTTGCCCAAAGAGAAACTCAGGGATACTTTGTTTGCGCTATGGTTCATTCTGGTGCTGATCAAGATGGCCGCTTTCGTCTGGGCTGGCGTTGATCTTCAACTTATCCACCACCTCTGGCTGCTGCCCTGTGCCGCGGTGGGCCATGTCATCGGGCTTTACGCTCACGATCGGATTCTCCAGGCAGAGACTCCGGTCTTCTTCCGATTGCTGGGTACGGTGCTGCTGCTGGTGAGCAGCATCGGGATTGTCAGCGTCTTGTGGTAAGCGGGGCGGCGGGCTTCAGCCCGCGCGTCCGAATACCCTCTCGAAGAATCCAACCTCCCGCACGTCCGGTATCGGGAGGTTGTCGACTTCTTCCATGGCCCGGCGCCAGAACTTCTCGGGTTCATCAAGGTGGGCCACTTTGGCCCGCTCGTCCGGGCTGTAGTGGTTGTGCTCCCCGGCAATGCCCTCGGCCATAAGTTCCTGGGTCCAGAGATAGATGGCGGCGCGGACGGTTCTCAGCAGTCGGCAGTAAACCTCACGGCTCAGGTTGATGGCCAGCTCGGCCGTGAGGTTGATCTGTTTCTGCAGCACGGCCATCTCGTCTTTTTCCAGCAATAACCGGTTGCCGTTGCCTTTCTTGCAATTCACACAGACTTTCTCCAGGGCTTTTACTCCCTCGAGAAGATCCAGGTATCCGAACTCTTCCTTTTGCTGATCGTCCACTGGTGCGGGAATCCAGCCATACTGGGGGGATTTGGCAACGATGTGCCCGTGCAACCCGCGGCGGTAGGGCGGCGCGGCCGCAACATCCTGGTAACCGTCAAATTCGGTACGCAGCCAAGCGGCCATTTTTCGATGGCGAAGCATCATGGCGAGAGTGATGGCCGAGGGCATGATCTCCTCGAGCAGGTCCGCAGAATCCCGTGTGCGCTCGTCGAGGTGGTTAACGGATGTTGACATTTTTCCTCCTCGGCAACGGGCTTCCCGATGATTCATCCCGTTGTCCGTTTGTTGTTTTTGGTGTTCGGCGGTTGTATCTGGCATTGCCGGTGACTAAAAAGTAGTCAGATAATGCTGGAGGCGCCGTTGTAAAAAAGTTACTGCTTTGTAACGGCCGGTAAGCAGCCGAACCATGGGATGGGAGAAAAGCAATGAATTGGGACAATGGCTTTGAATCACAGAGAGCTTCCATGGTGGATTATCAGCTTCGTGCCCGTGGCATCGAGTCGCCACTGGTGCTTGAGGCCATGGGCCGGGTGGCACGGGAACAGTTCGTGCCCGGGCGCATGCGCGATTGCGCCTACGATGATGGCCCGCTCCCTATCGGGGCAGGGCAGACTATCTCACAGCCATACATCGTGGCGCTGATGACGGAAGCTCTGGATCTGAAGGGCGGGGAAAAGGTTCTCGATATCGGTACCGGTTCTGGCTATGCGGCCGCTGTTTTGGGGTGTATTGCCGCCAAAGTGTTCAGCATTGAACGAATTCAGGAACTGGCAGATCGCGCTGCCCGTACACTTGCCGCCGAGGGTTTTGACAATGTTGAGGTTCGCTGTGGCGACGGCACGATGGGTTGGCCGGAGCACCAGCCCTATGATGGTATCGTCGTGGCTGCTGGCGCACCGGCGGTACCGGATTCATTGAAACATCAACTGGCGGTTGGCGGGCATCTGGTCATTCCCGTGGGCTCGGAGCACGCGGTGCAGTCGTTGATGCGCGTTACCCGTTTGGCGGAGGATGAATTCAGCACTGAGGACCTTGGCGGTGTGCGGTTTGTTCCCCTGCTCGGCGAGCAGGGGTGGTCATAACTGCCGGGCCTGAGGGGATGAATCAGCTGCCGGAGTTTGTGCTTTCAAAGATCTTGTCGGCTGAGGCCGCCACGAAACCCGAGTAAAGCTGGCCATCCGGCTTCGGGTACCTCAGGGCAAATTCATAGAAACAGCTGGGTATGGTCACGGTCTGGTCGGAAAAGGTAACCGGTACCCGATCGGCCATGGTTGATGATTGCTCCAGCAGGTCTGCCGGCGAGCCCTTCACCTCTCCACCTGATGCATTGACCGTATAGCCGTGATCTTTCAGCAGTTGGTTGATTTCCGGCACCGAGCGGAACTGGTCCAGGTGGTTGATGCTGACCGTGAAATGGTTCGCGCGATACCCCCAGGCGGCCATCCAGGCAGCGTATTCGCTCTCCTGCATCAGCTCGCGATAGGTTTCGTAATCAATATCCCAATGGCGCCCGGAATACAGAAAATCATCGGCAGCAACCGCTTCCGGCCTTACCTGCCCAACAAGGCGTTTCACCACAGACTGTAGCTCCGGTGAACATTGCTCCACCAGCAGCTCGGAGATGAAAACCTTGGGAAGCTCCCGGGAGGGATGCTCATAGTGCCTGGCATAAAGCTTTTTGGCCTCGAAATGGTATTCACCACCCTGAAGGTAACCGAGGCTCAGAAAGTGCTCGGCCAGGGCGTCCAGGCGAACCGGGTCCAGATTGAAGGTGCGAAGCGCAATATGGTCGTTGACGATGGCCTGTCCCTCTTCGGCGCCCAGGATCTTGTGGATGCGCTCGGCAGAGGGGGTCACCTGCCGGTAAGATTCCCAGAGCTGCGCAAACAGGGTGTCCGGATCAGTATGCATAGCGAATCTCCTCAGTGGCTGGTTTCTGGCGGCGCTCCTGGTGCCCCCGTGATTGTTGGCTGCTCTGGCCTAACGGCAGATAGCAGGCCGGGCTGCCGTCCCCCAGGCCCAGTGTCTTCGCCAGTTGCTCCTCCATTACAAGGTTTTTGGTGGTGGGGGCCCCGCTGATCTGATCGGTCACTGTGGCCCTGAATTCTGAGCACCCGGCATTGGCAACTATAGCGGATTTAGAGGTTTCGCCCGAATGCACCGCCGGATGCTCTTGCCTTTTTAGCAGTGTGACCCTGGCCAGGGAGGTTTCGCGGACGCTGGCAATGTCCGACCTGGGGCACTCCAGAGTTGGCCCCCCGTCCAGAAGATCCAAGAATCCCCGATGTCGGAAACCTTCTCGTTCCAGCATATGCCGCGCCGCGCGGGTGTCTTCATGCACTTGCCCCATAGCCGCCCTGGCGTCCTCGCTCATAAGCCGGGTATAAAATGGCCTGGCGGGGATGAACCGTTCAATGAAGCCACTCTGGCCGCAGCAGGCCAGTTGTGTTGCCGACATGAAATCCAGATCCGCCACATGATGCTTGAGCCAGTCCCAGAACGGAGATTGACCGGAATGATCTGAAACTCCTCGCATTTCCGCGATCACTGTATCTGCGAACCGCTCAGGGTGAAGGGCCATGAAAACAAAGCGCACCCGGGAGAGCAGCTTGCCCGCATTGGCCCGGCGAAATTCAGGCCGAAGGTACAGCGAACAGACTTCTGTGCAACCGGTGTAGTGCTGGCAGCGGGTCAGGGTTTCCTCGAAATGACGTTTCTGTCGATCCTCCGCGTGGCAGATAACCGCATTGCGGCGGAAATGGACGAGCGGCCGGGAAACGCCCGCGGCGGCCTCAATGCCGGTGGTGCCCATGATGTCACCGGTCGCGGTGTCCTCCAGCACAAAAAGATAATGTTCATCCCCGGGCTTGGTCACGTTTCGGGCGAAGCTTTCAACCGAGTGATCGATCTTTCGACGCAGCGCATCGCGATCCGGCATCAGTGAGGTGAAGCCGGGTCCGGATTCACGGGCAATCTGCATCAGGGCATCAAGATCCCGTGGGGTAATCGGTCGAATTATCATGATGAGCTTCCATGGCCTTGTTTCGGCACAGTATGGAAGCCCGGCCTACCAGATTGCAGCTGCAGAATGATCGAAATGGGCTACAATGCAATCAAATTGAAAAGTGATTTGTGCAAAATGATTAATTCCCAGGATCAGAAACTGTTAATGCTTCTTCGCCAGAATGCCCGGGCCAGTATCACTGAGCTGGCGAAGGCCATGCACGTGTCCCGTTCAACGGTACAGAACCGCATTGCGCGTCTGGAGGGAAGCGGGGTGATCCGGGGCTACACGGTGCAACTCGGCGGAGAATTCTCGGCCAGCCAGGTTGAGGCTCACGTATCGATAAAGGTTTTCCAGAAACTGACCAGTCGGACAAACGCTGCACTGGAGGGAATCAGCCAGGTGTCGCAGCTGTTTTCCGTAAGCGGGGAATACGACCTGATTGCCATCGTACAGGCCCAGTCGCTGGAAGAACTGAGTGCCGTGCTCGACAACATAGGCAACCTTGAAGGGGTTGAGCGGACCAACTCTGCCGTGGTCCTCGAAACCCGGTTCCGGCGCTAGAGGGGCTTGGCCAGCTCAGGAGCCCAACATGCCTGCATAGGCGCTGTAGAAAAAGGCACCCGAGCCCAGAAGAATGATGCCCCAGGCGGGAAAGATCAAAAACGAACGCTTTGTTTTGCTCATGGTCATACCCAGTCTGCGCGGAAAGTAGGTTCACACTCTTCACAGTAGCTCAAACTTGATAAATGTTACGAAAAATTTTGAGTAACAGTTCTCGGGCGAGGATTAATTTGCCAATTCGGCGGGCACTAAATGCTATTGAGCGGGTCTGAAATGACGCTAGTATGAACAGGAATTGTAAACCCAAACATAAAGTACAATAACAAAAAGGAGCCGTTCATGGCGGTAGACCCCCGGAAGCAGACCTCACTTCATTGCCTGTATTACTGGGCAGAGGAAACCCCTGACAACGTTTATCTTACCCAGCCATACCCGGATGGCCGTGTCGAAGACATTACCTGGAAGCAGGCTGCCGACCAGGTATCGAGGATGGCCGCTTACCTGAACAGTCTGGAACTGTCCGAACCCAGCAATATCAGCATTCTGGGCAAAAACAGCGCCCACTGGATCCTGGCCGATCTGGCGATCTGGGCGTCGGGCCATGTTTCGGTGCCGCTCTATCCCACGCTCAACGGTGACACTGCCGCTTATGTGCTTGAGCACAGCGAGGCAAAGTTGCTGTTCCTCGGTAAACTCGATGGCACTGCGGACGGCTGGAACGACATCAAGAACCATATCCCGGATGATTTGCCGATCATTTCCCTGCCCATGTCGCCACGTGACGACACTCCCAAGTGGCTGGAGATCATCGCCGACCAGCAACCGGCAGAGCCCAAGTTGCCGGATCCGGACAACCTGGCCACAATTGTCTATACCTCGGGTAGCACCGGCCGTCCCAAAGGCGTCATGCACAGCTTCCGCACGATGATCTCAGTGGCCGACGGCCTGCAGCAACTGTTCCCGGTGTCCTCTGAAGAGCGCATGCTTTCCTATTTGCCCCTGGCTCACGTGGCGGAGCGGGCAGCGGTTGAAACCCAATCCCTGTATTACGGTTTCCATCTCTATTTTGCGAATTCCCTGGATACCTTCCAGGAGGACCTTCAGCGGGCAAGGCCGACGCTGTTTTTCTCGGTCCCGCGCCTGTGGATGAAGTTCTATCTGGGAGTAAACGCCAAGCTGCCGCCCAAAAAGCAGAAGTTGCTGTTCAATATCCCGATTATCAACGGTCTGGTGAAAAAGAAGGTCCTGAAACAGCTGGGACTGGATTATTGTCGTGCGGCCCTTACCGGCGCTGCGCCGCTTTCAGCGGACATTGTCAACTGGTATCGCAACCTCGGCCTGGAATTGCTGGAAGTTTACGGTATGTCGGAAAACTTCGGATATTCGCACGCCAATCGCCCGGGACAGGCAAGAGCCGGTTCCGTGGGTATGGCCAACCCGGGTGTCGAACATCGCATCGGTGAGGGTGGTGAAGTGCAGGTGAAAAGCCCCGGCCAGATGTTGGGCTATTACAAGAACGAGGAGAAAACCAAAGAGGACCTCACCGACGATGGCTTCCTGAAAACCGGCGATATGGGGGAAATCGATCGGGACGGCACCCTCCGGATCACCGGCCGGGTAAAGGATCTTTTCAAGACCTCCAAGGGCAAATACGTGGTTCCGGTGCCTATCGAGAACCGCTTCAATCATCCCAAGGCCGAGGTGGTTTGTGTCGC
This sequence comes from uncultured Marinobacter sp., assembly GCF_913055835.1. Taxonomy (GTDB): domain Bacteria; phylum Pseudomonadota; class Gammaproteobacteria; order Pseudomonadales; family Oleiphilaceae; genus Marinobacter. The sequence continues at coordinate 206,840 of NZ_CAJXKQ010000001.1, forward strand.
CGGCGCCAACCAGCCGCAGCCTTGCCTGATGGTCCTGCTGTCCGAAGAAGCCCGGGATGAGCTGCAAACCGGAGCCGATCGCAGTGAGCTGGAACAGGAACTGGCGGCCGAGCTGGATGCCGTGAACGCGGAATGCGAGGCCCATGAGAAAGTGGCATTCGTTGTAGTGGTTCGGGAGCCCTGGACCATGGAAAACGGTATGCTGACACCGACCATGAAGATCAAGCGGAATGTGATCGAGGACTTCTATAACCGCAAGATGGACGACTGGTTCAGTCAGAGGAAGAAAGTCGTCTGGGAATTCTGACCGTCCTGCTGGTTTCCTGTCTCCCAACGTAAAACGCCGGTGGCTCTCAGAGCCACCGGCGTTTCCAAATCCTTATGTGCAGTTTCCAGTCTGCGCGATCCTCGCGCTGATGCCAGATTCCGGCGCCGTTTTAGTGGCCGCCCTGCATCTGGGTCATGTCCGGAGCAACAGTAGCTGCTTTCCGGTTAAAGGTCCGCATTTTGCGACTGAAAAACTGTACCGCCTGCTTTGCCGCAGCACGGGTATACTGGCGCCTGACCTCAGCACTGTTGTGGAGGATACTGGACGGCAGCGGGTTTACGGTTGCGATATGGTTCTGAGTCATAGCGCCTTCCTCCTTTTGTCGGGTGAATTGATTCGGGTTGGTAGATTAATTAGCGATCTACCTTTAATTTACAAACGATTCTAAGGGTTCTTATTTGCAGCTTGAATACGTTAAAATGCCTACTCACGTTGCAAATATGCAGTAACTATGGATTGGGATTATCTTCGATATATAAGGGCGTTGGCAATAGGCGGAACGCTTGCCAAGGCCGGAGAATTACTGGGTGTGCACCAGACCACAGTTTTACGTCGGCTCGACCAGATGGAAGAGTCGCTGGGTGTACAGTTTTTCGAACGCAGCCGGGATGGACTGCAGCTGACGCCGGTGGGTGAGACCGCGTTCCGTGAGGCCGAACGGCTGGCCGTCGAGATGGAAAATCTCGAGCGCAAACTCGTTGGCCAGGATTCGGCCCCGGTGGGTAAAGTGCGACTTGCGGCGGAAGACGCCATGATGAACGGACTGCTCAGCCCGATCCTGGCCGAGCTGGTTCGGGAGTTTCCGGACATTGAGCTGGAGACCCTGACCGACAACGACGTGGCCAACCTGAGCCATCGGGAGGCCGACCTCACGCTGCGACCCGAGAACAAGCCCCAGGCGACCCTGGAAGGCGAGCGGATCGGGGCGATTGAATCCGCTGTGTACGGGGCTGCCCGCTATTGCCGGCGGCACCGCAATATGGACATCGAGAATCATCCGGAAGGCTGCCTCTGGATCATACCCGATGAAACCTTCAGCCACCTGGCCACCGGCCGCTGGTATCGAAAGCACCTGAAGAGTGCCACTTCCTTTATTCGGTGCAACAGTCTGCAATCCATGCACGCTCTTGCGAAAGCCGGTGCCGGCCTGGCGGTTCTGCCCTGCTACATGGGGGAGAGTACCCGCGAACTCCGCCGTCTGTCGGACCCGTTGGAGGGTGAAAGTGTTGATCTCTGGCTGCATGTGAACCAGGACACCCAGCAAATGGCTCGTGTGCGTATCGTTATGGAATACCTGGTAGAGCGTCTCCAGGCACTGGACTCCCAATTGGAGATCTCTGCCACTTTCTGAGCAGCGTCAGCCGCAAAACGGCCAGAACTGGTACCAGCGCCAGCACTGGAATTCCTGCTCGCAGGTCTTCAGCTGATTGTCGTAGCGGAAGGCCCGGTTCTGCACCCGGGCTGCCAGGTCCATGACGGCCGGCTTTTGTTCGAAGCTCTTCCGGGCGTAGCCGCCCCGGCCCTCATGATAGGCAAGGTACAGTTTTCTGGGGGCAGAGTAGGGAATGCCCAGCTGTTGGTGGCTTAACCGGTTGTACCAGCCCACGAAATCCAGGGCGTACTCCATATCGGTTCGCACGGTAAACCAGCCCTCGCCGTTGGCCTGAAGGTATTCCCCCCAGGCCGGGTCCAGCGCCTGGGCATAGCCATAGGCCGTTGTCGGCCTGGTCCAGGGGATAAACCCCCAGAGCAGGGTGCGTGGCGGCCGGGCATGGCTGCGGAACGAGGATTCGTAATAGACGAACGCCATCTGCGTGGCGATAGGCGTACCCCATCGTTGCTCGGATTCGCTGGCGTAGTCGTACCAGACCGGGTGCTCCCGGAAGATTTCGCAGACGTTCTCGGGGTTGGCCGGAGGATCCGGGGCCAGCAGGCTGAAGCGAAGCGTTGCCCAGGTGCCCATTAACAATCCCAGTATCGGCAGCCCGTACCACCTGGCCCGGCTCCTCCAGATCTCCAGAGTTGTCCGTCGGCCTCTGTTTTTCCTCCGAGGCTTTCTTCGTATTCCTACCAAACCGTCATCTCCGGGGCTCGGGGATTGCTTGCTGCGTGCCTCACACCCATGGCATAAGGGAATCAACGACACGTTTGGGATGATAGGTAAATGATGCGATTTCCCCTAATTAAACCTCTTTTAGTCACCGCCCTGCTGGTGACCGGTACCGCCCAGGCGGCACCGGATGCCCGCGAGGTGCTGGCAGTATCACCTGTTGATGACATTGTGGCCCGCTACCCGGCAATGATGAGCCAGGGTATCCGTGAGGGGCTCAAACAGAATGGGCAGCTTCCTCCCATGGTTGCCAATACCATCGGAAACATCGTAAGCAGCGGTTTCAACTCCGTGGATATCGAGCAGCAGATCATTACCGATCTGCAAGCCAGCCTCACGGACTCGCAGCTTCAGGCGGTTCATGACTGGTACGAGACCCCGGTGGCCAAAAAGATATCGTCTGCCGAAATCGCGGCTTCGGAGCCCTCTGCCTGGCCGAAGATCCAGGCCAGCGCTGCAGAACTGAACAGCCAGTACAAAGGCACTCGCAGAGCAGAAATGTTCGATCGGTTTGATCGGGCGGCCCGGGCAACAGAGAGCGCGGTAGATACCACTATCGCAGTCCAGCTTGGCCTGGCAACGGCCATGGCGGCGTTCAGCAGTGATTCGGCCAATTACGATCAGCTGCGCCAACGCATTGAAAGCCAGCGCAGCATGCTCAGGGGCGTTGTTGGTCAGCAGGTTTATGACAGCTATCTGTACACCTACCAGAACATCGGTGCCCAGGAGATGGGTCTGTACCTGGAGTTTCTGGAGAGCCCGGCCGGTTCAGCCTTCTCGAAGGTTGTGACCAACAGCATCCAGCAGGCGATCACCGAGCCCGTGGAGAGCATCGGCAAGCAGATGTCCCGGTTTCTCAGTCCGGAATCACCAGGCGGTCAGTGAATCCTGCCAACTCCCGGTAGACTTCGTCCCGTTTGCGCTCATAGCGATGGGAAAAGTGGAACGCAATCAGTTGCCGGACTCTCGCCGCGTTGGCGATTTCCGCGCAGGCCCGGGTGGTGAGATGGTGCGTTCGGCGGGCCTGATCCTCGTCCACCGCCATGAACGAGGCCTCGCAGAAAAGCGTGTGGGCGTCCTGTGCCAGTTTGGTGATTTTCCGAATGTTCTCGGGCGTGTGGGCGAAGTCCGTGCCGTAGGCGATCTTTTCTCCCGGCGCCTGAATCAGAACTTTGTGGGCCAGGTTTTCGGCGCGGTAAGTGCGTCTGGCGTCTGGTGAGATCAGCTCATCCGGCCGCTGGCGCAGCACGGCCATTTTCAGGTCGTGTAGCCATGGGCCGGGTTTCAGCCCCTCTGCCTGTAGCCGGTCATTGCGCACCTGCAGCTTGCCGAAAGGTTCCAGGGCGAAAGCCAGAACAGGCGTGCCGTGGTCCAGCATGGCAGCACGAACCTGGAATTCCGGTTCCCGCAGCAACACACCGTCAGGGGTGGTCTGGTCTTCAAGGGGGGTGGGTGCCGAATCGCCGGCAGTGATTCGCCAGCGCTTCAGGTGGTCGCCGTGCCATTCATGAACCACGAATCTGGGGCCCCGATCCTCCACGCGATCCCAAAGGATTCCACTGATCATTCCGGCAATGTGCCGCATCAGGCCGGGCGGCCCGAACAGCCGGCAGGGCGGGAAGTGACCGATCCGGCTGCGCAGGAACCACATGAACCCGCCAATGTGATCGGCGTGGCAATGACTGATGAAAACATCGGTCACCTGATGTGCGGATCGCAGTGGCATGCGTCCTGTGTCGCCCAGATCAAACAAAAGGCTGCGGGCCTGGTGCAGAAGCCTCAGTTGCAATAGCGGGTCACCGCACACACCGTTCACCAGGGAGGCAACCACGGGGCCCACCCGAACGGCCACTTGCGGGTCGTTGGCAACGCTGGTCAGCGCCCCCAGCTCGACGCTCACCTGTACGGCACCTTCGCTGTGTCGCTTGTGGTCCATAGTTTCTCCGGACGGCTGAAATTTCCGGTAAGTGCGATTTGTGCAAAGCCGGATTAGGGTCCAATCTCCCTAGTATATGCGAGTGAGGAGTGTCGTTATGGATTTCAATGCCTACCAGAAAGCCTTGTCCTCACAACTGAGGGGGCTGGAATGTCCGTTTCCGGAGCAGGAATTCGCCGAGCGTCTGGCGCGCGTCCGGGATCGGATGGCCCGGGAGGATTTCGGGGCGCTGCTGCTCACCGATCCTTCGGACATTTTCTACCTTACCGGCTACAGCACCTTCGAGGTGTCTGTTCACGTGGCCCTGGTAGTCACCCAGGAAGATATGCTCCTGCAGGTTCCGTCCATCGAAATGGGGCCGGCCATGGTGACCACCCGGGTTGCGAGGGTCAGCGGTTACCGTTGGGAGGGCATCGGCGAAGTGCTGGAACCTCTGGTTGAGGTTCTAAACGATGGCGTTGAAACGGTTGGCATTGATGCCTGGCACGGCTCCCTTCGCCAGGGCGTTCTGGAAGGTCTCAAGGCACGCATGGCGGGCGTGCGGTTTCTGAACAACGGTGGTTTGTTGAAGCAGATCCGGATCGTCAAGTCTGACGCAGAAATCGGTTTTCTGCGGGAGAGCGCGCGGATAACCGCCGAAGGCATGAAGGCTGCTGTGGCGGCGGTCCGCCCGGGTATAACCGACAATGACATTGCCGCAGAGGGTGCCCGGGCACTGCTGGCGGCCGGCAGTGAATTCATGAGCATGCAGCCGATTGTCGTAACCGGCCGTCGCAGCAGTGTGATCCACTGCAATCATAAACGCACGGTGATTGAGGAAGGCGATCCGGTGTTTCTGGAATTCGGATCGGCCTGGCACCGCTACACCGCGCCAATGATGCAGACCGTGGTTGCCGGGGGTAATCCTTCCTCTGAAATGCGAAAGGTTCATGACGGCTGCCGGCGGATTGTCGACACCCTGCTGGAGTCCGTGCGGCCGGGGGTTACCTTCGACCAGGCCGCCCGGGACGCCGAGCGGGCGCTCCAGCCTCTGGCAGGCAATGTGTTCTTCTCTGGCGTCTTCGGCTACACGGTCGGGGCACAGTTCCCGCCCTCCTGGGTGGAGGGCTCGGGTTTTATCGCCAGGGGCGGTAACGTGGAGTTCCGGCCCGGCATGGTCTTCCACCTTCCCATTTGTTTGCGTGTCCCCGGGCAGTGGGGCATTGGCTGTAGTGAAACCATTCTGGTCACCGAAGGTGGAGCCGAGCCGATTACCCAAAATCCCTGGACGCTCGCTTAATCCAGTCGCAGGTCTGACAGATAGACGGTGCGCGGCTCGGGCAGACGAACGGCAAAGAGCCCCATTCGCCTGATCCGCGACATGTCCATGGTCCGGTCGGACGGTGCGTTTTCAACATCAGCCAGATTTCGGGTGAACGTATTGAAGCCGGGCTCAAGAATCAGGCGGGTGTTGTAGCGGTCATTGTAGGCATGGTCGCTGCGGTCGTGGGCAACGTCATTAATTCGAAGCGTCAGTGCCAGCGGTTCCGTTGAGGGGTTGAATAGCGTTATGACCAGCCTCTCGAAATCTCGCCAGTCGGATGGCAGGTTATTGAGCGAGATACCGGAGTAGGTTTCCGTGCTCAGAGCGATCTTCAGGCTACGCGGATGATTGACTGCATGATTGGCAGAGACTGCAGGATTGCCAGACCAGAAGGGTTCCGGGTTCTGGTGGCTGAAGTCATAGAGCAGGGGGAGCTGATGATGAACCTGCCATTGTCGGGCAGCAACAAGGCCGGTGTTGCCCAGCTCGAAACACAATAGCAGCGTGGCAGTGGCCGCGAGCAGATACTGGCGGGCGGAAGCCCGTGTTCCCGGCAGAACCACCGGACGCCAGGCGATAATCAACCAACCGCCAATCAGGTTACGCAGCAGATCCCGCCCATCCACGTCGCGGTTGTGCTCGCCCTGGATCAGCTCGATTCCAATTCCGACAGCAAGCAATACTGCGGTTACGCCCAGCCACAGCCGCCAGCCGGCCAGCCAGCGCCAGGGCCTTATTGCGACTGTCAGCAGTGCAAAAAGAAGGATGTGGCCGAGGTTCCAGGCCGACTTGAGGAGCGGCCCCGAGGCCCAGTCCGGCCCGCCAACAAACAGGAAAGGCGTGATGAGCAGAGAAGCGAAACCGGCCAGCAACGGGAGTTGCCGGCCGGCGGTTGGAATTCCCGGTATGAAACCAGGAATCATCAGCTACGGCTGGTTACTTCCAGCAGGTGATAGCCAAACTGGGTCTTGACCGGGCCGATCACGGTATTCAATTCGCTGTTGAACACGGCCTTGTCGAACTCCGGAACCATCTGGCCCGGGCCAAAGGAACCCAGGTCGCCGCCGTTGCGGCCGGAGGGGCAGGAGGAATGCTGCTTTGCCACTTCGGCAAAGTCCTGCCCGCCTTCAATCGCTTTTTTCAGTTCTTCGCATTTCGCTTCGCTGTCTACCAGAATGTGGCGCGCGGTTGCCTGTGCCATGATCAATGTCCTTGTGTCGGATGAATGAGTACATCAGAACGGGAATGCTGCCCGCACAGCTCGCCTTAGGCAAGCCTTTTTATCCGTGTTTCTGCGGCCTCACAGTCCACGCGGCAAACCTGTACAATGCCGGCTTTCTTTTCGCCGGCGTTCGCGCGGCCCCACATCGACAGGTTTGTTTCTTGATCTCCACCGCCAATATCACCATGCAATTCGGGGCTAAACCCCTGTTTGAAAACGTCTCCGCCAAATTCGGTAACGGCAACCGCTATGGCCTTATCGGGGCCAACGGCTGTGGCAAGTCCACACTGATGAAAATCCTGGGTGGCGATCTGGAGCCGTCTGCCGGCCAGGTCATGCTCGAGCCCAACACCCGGCTGGGTAAACTGCGGCAGGACCAGTTTGCCTATGAGGATTGCACGGTTATCGATACCGTGATCATGGGTCACGAAGAACTCTGGAACGTCAAGAAAGAGCGGGACCGGATCTATTCCCTGCCCGAGATGAGCGAAGAAGACGGGATGGCCGTGGCAGACCTGGAAGTGCAGTTTGCCGAGATGGACGGCTACACGGCTGAATCCCGCGCTGGCGAGCTACTATTGGGCCTGGACATACCGCTGGAGCAGCACGACGGCCCCATGAGTGCCCTGGCACCTGGCTGGAAACTGCGGGTGTTGCTGGCCCAGGCGCTGTTTTCCGATCCGGACGTGCTGCTGCTGGACGAGCCCACCAACCATCTGGACATCAACACCATCCGCTGGCTGGAAAACATCCTCGTGGCCCGCAACAGCACCATGATCATCATTTCCCACGACCGCCACTTCCTGAACAGCGTGTGCACCCACATGGCGGACCTGGACTATGGCGAGCTGCGCCTGTTTCCGGGCAACTACGACGAATACATGACCGCCGCCACCCAGGCCCGCGAGCGCATGCTGGCGGACAACGCCAAGAAGAAGGCCCAGATTGCCGAGCTGCAGCAGTTCGTCAGCCGCTTCTCCGCCAACGCCTCCAAGGCTAAGCAGGCTACCTCCCGTGCCCGCCAGATCGACAAGATCCAGCTGGAAGAGGTTAAGCCGTCCAGCCGGGTAAGCCCGTTTATCCGTTTTGAGCAGGCCAAGAAACTGCACCGACAGGCGGTGACCGTGAAAGATCTCTACAAGGGCTTCGATGAGGAATGTGTGCTGTCCAAGCTGAACTTCCAGATCGAAGCCGGTGAGCGTGTCGCCATCATCGGCCCCAACGGCATCGGCAAAACCACGCTCCTCCAATGCCTTGCTGGGGCCTACACGCCCGACAGCGGCGAGGTGAAGTGGACCGACAGCGCGGAAGTGGGCTACTTCGCCCAGGACCATACGGCGGACTTTGCTGCCGATGACACCCTGACCGACTGGATGGCCCAGTGGACCAAGGGCGGCGAACAGCTGGTGCGCGGCACTCTGGGGCGGATGCTGTTCTCCGGGGACGATATCGGCAAATCGGTGCGGGTGATTTCCGGTGGCGAGCAGGGGCGTATGCTGTTTGGCAAGCTGATTCTGCAGAAGCCTAATGTGATGCTGATGGATGAGCCCACGAACCACCTGGATATGGAGTCCATCGAGGCGCTGAACCTGGCGCTGGAGAACTATCCGGGTACACTGATTTTCGTTAGCCACGATCGGGAGTTTGTTTCTTCGCTGGCTACGCGAATTATTGAGCTTAAGGCCGATGGGGTGACTGACTTCAGTGGCTCTTATGATGATTATCTTCGGAGCCAGGGGTACCTCTGAGACTGGGGCTTGGGTGCAGGCGGTCATGTGGGACTGGCTTTCCAAAACACGCTCCTTGCGGCACGTCCCTGTGACGCTTGGGCTCCGCCATCCATGGCTCCGCACAGTTTTGGAAAGCCAGTCCCACACGCCCGCTCCAACCTGCGAGTGAGGCTCAAATAAAACAACGGATACGGAAAACATGGGCGAGACCGAAGTAATTAGTGCTACCCGCAAATGGGTCGAAGACGTGGTCGTTGGCTACAACCTTTGCCCGTTCGCCAAACGTGAACTGGTTCGGAACCGGGTCCGTTTTGTTGTGTCGGAAGCAAAAACCGAGGATGAGCTGCTGCAGGCCCTGCACTCGGAACTTCAGCGTCTGGAAGATGAGCCGGAGATCGAAACCACGCTTTTGATCCATCCGGATGTATTGCAGGACTTCGGGCCCTACAATGAGTTTCTTGATGCGGCTGATGGTTTGCTGGCGTATCTGGAGATGGAAGGCGTTTACCAGATCGCCAGTTTCCACCCGGATTACCAGTTTGCGGGCACCGATCCGGATGCGGCGGAGAACTACACTAATCGGTCGCCATTTCCCATGCTGCACCTTTTGAGAGAAGCCAGTCTGGAAGCGGCGATTGATAGTTACCCTGATGTGGATGCTATACCCCAAAGAAACATCGAGTTGATGGAGACACTGGGAGCGGAGAGGATGCGGAAAATCCTCGCTAGCTGCGTGGAGAACTCGCCGTAAACAGGGGAGTAGGATCAGGAGCCGGTGGGCAGGGCTTTCCAAAACTGTGCGGAGCCATGGATGGCGGAGCCCAAGCGTCACATGGATGTGCCGCAAGGAGCGTGTTTTGGAAAGCCCTGCCCACCGGCGAATGCACGGATCTGAAGGCCCGTGCGGTTAACTCAGAAATAACGGCATAGTTGCAAACCAGACTAACCAGAAGAGTCAGAGCAAATGGGACTGCTTTTCGAGCAAATTGACAGCCAGCCTTCGGTGATCGGTGAGATCACGCTTCGCCGGCGCCGGATTCCGGCTATTGGTGACCGGGATATCTACGAGGTGAAGCTGGGCGAGGAATTTCTGATGTCCAGCATGTTCGTGGATGCCGAAGTGGCTCTTTCGGATATCGGGCTGGGCGAAACCGAGGGTGACAACCTGAGTGTCGTGGTCGGTGGTCTGGGATTGGGTTACACCGCGGTGGCGGCACTCAAACACGAGCGCGTTGCCGAACTGCTGGTGGTTGAGTACCTGGAACCGGTTATCGGGTGGCACCAGCAGGAGTTGGTGCCGCTGGGCAAAGACCTGAATGCCGATCCGCGGAACCGCTATGTTCATGGCAGCTTCTTCGACCTGGCAATTGCCGATCCTGCAGAGGGCGGTTTCGATCCGGAGAGCCCCGGTAAACAATTCGATGCCATTCTCCTTGATATCGACCATTCGCCCCGGGCGCTGTTGCACGATTCCAGTGCCAGCTTCTACACCGCCAACAACCTGCGCCTGATGGCCCGGCAACTGAAGCCCCGTGGGGTATTTGCCATGTGGTCGAACGAGGGCGAGGATGACGAGTTCATGGCCGTTCTCAATGAGGTATTCACCGATGTGGCCTGCCACGTCGTATCCTTTTTCAATCCATTTCAGAACAGGGAATCGTTCAACACCGTGTATGTGGCCCGTAAGCCGGGCTGAAAACCGGAGTCTGTATGTCTTTGACCACGCACCGTAGCCGACCTTTCAGTTCCAGCCAGCGTCTGCCCGAGCCAGAGCAGCCGCCGGTGTTGCATGAGCCGGAGGAGGCCGGGGCGTTGCTGGCGGAGTTTATCCATCGCTATCCCCGCTTGCTGATTCTGACCGGCGCGGGAGTCAGCACGGATTCCGGTATTCCTGATTACCGGGACGGCGATGGTGCCTGGAAGCGCAAGCAGCCGGTTCAGCACAAGGCGTTCATGGAAGACTTCTACACCCGCCAGCGCTACTGGGGCCGCAGCCTCATTGGCTGGCCGGTGATGCGCAATGCCAGGCCCAATCCCTCACATCACTACATATCTGACCTGGAACTACTTAATCACAGCAGCCTGGTGGTTACCCAGAATGTCGACCGACTGCACCAGAAGGCAGGCACGCGGGCGGTAACAGATTTGCACGGGCGGGCCGATGAGGTGGTGTGTATGAGCTGCGGCTACCGTTGCCCGCGGGATGAGGTGCATGATCGTTGCGCGGATCTGAACCCGGGGTTCCAGAAATACACCGCCGACACGGCACCGGATGGCGATGCCGATCTGGATGTGAATTTTGCAGATTTTAGGCTGGCGGACTGTCCGAAGTGCGAGGGGATTCTGAAACCGGATGTGGTGTTCTTCGGTGACTTTGTCCCCAAAGACCGGGTTTATTCAGCCCTGGATACTCTGAAAGCCAGTGATGGCCTTCTGGTGATCGGTTCGTCGTTGATGGTGTATTCCGGCTTCCGTTTCTGCCGGTACGCCAATGAGTGGAACAAGCCAATTGCCACCCTGAATCTGGGGCGGACACGGGCTGAGGATCTGGTGGATCTGAAACTGAATGCCCGTATCGGGGAGACGCTGGCGTCGGCCCTCACGCAACTCTGACGAAGAAGGGGTCAGATGAAAGCGTTCATCTGACCCCAAGTCCAAGCTGTTTACATCAGGTTGTAGATAAACACCACGGCCACGGCCACCGGAGTCACAAAGCGCACGGTGATCAGCCAGAGATTGAACATGCCTGGTGACAGGGCCAGTTCCTTCTCCATAGCCTGGCGCGACATCACCCAGCCTGCGAACAGGGCAACCAGCAAACCACCCAGCGGCAGCATGATGTTGGCGGTGAAGAAGTCCAGCAGATCGAAGATGGTTTTGCCTTCCAGCATGGGTACAAAGCCGAGCGGAGCGAAGTCAGCCCAGAGGTTCAGGGACAGAATCGAAGCAATGCCCAGTGCCCAGCAAACGATACCCGCGCCCAGTGTGCTAACGGTGCGGTTCATGCCTTTGCGCTCCTCCAGCCACTCCACAATCGGCTCCAGCAGTGAAATCCCGGATGTCCAGGCCGCGAAGATCAGGAGCACGAAAAACAGGGTGCCGAACAGTGAGCCCATGGGCATCTGGCCGAAAGCCAGCGGCAGGGTCTGGAAGATCAGGCCCGGGCCTGCGCCCGGCTCAAGGCCGTTGGCGAACACAATCGGGAAAATGGCCAGACCCGCGAGCAGCGCCACACCGGTGTCGATGACCGACACGGTGATGGAGGTCTTGGCGATGGAAATATTCTTGGGTAGGTAGGAGCCGTAGGCCATCATCACGGCCATACCCAGGCTCAGGGTGAAGAATGCATGGCCCAGGGCCACCAGGATTCCGGACGTTGTGAGCTTGGAGAAGTCAGGCTGGAACAGGAAAGCCGCGGCCTGGCCGAAGTGCCCGGTGGTCATTGCATAGCCCACCACAATCAGCAGGAGTACGAACAGGGCCGGCATCAGAATGCTGACCGCCCGCTCAAGACCCGAGCGAACACCCCGCACAACCACGACCATCACCAGTGCCATGAACAGGGTATGCCAGGCGAGCAGGGTGGTGGGATCACTGAGAAGGCCGGAGAAGATAGCGCCGACGGCGTCGGCAGTCTGGCCGGTAAGCTGGCCGCTGGCGGTTGTGCCTACATAGGAAATGGCCCAGCCGCCAATAACCGAATAGAACGAGAGGATCAGGAAGCCTGCCAGAATGCCGATGGCACCCACCAGCTTCCAGGCCGGGTTCAGGCGGTCCCGCTCGGCAATCAGGCTAAGGCTTTTTACCGGGCTTCGGCCACCGCGACGGCCGATCATGACTTCCGCCATCATGATGGGAATACCGACAACCGCGATGCACAGCAGATACACCAGCACGAAGGCGCCGCCCCCGTTTTCGCCGGTCACATAGGGGAACTTCCAGATATTGCCCAAACCAACGGCGGAGCCGGTAGCGGCAAGAATAAAGGCCAGACGTGATGACCAGAGCCCGCGTTGGGCGTTTGAACCTTCAAGCGCCCCGGAATAAGAGGCGGAATCTGAAGAAGTGACGGACATAACTATCTCCCGGAGTATTTGTTTTTGTATCAGGGTTTAAAGGGGAAGCTGCAGCTGCCTGCAGCCTCCTGAGGGGTGCGCCGGTGTCAGCTCAGCCGGTGCGAGCCAACCGCTCGGGTGCCAGGCTGGCTCCGGCGGTGTGTTTTTTGAACCGTTCTTCCGCCAGTTCGTTGGCGATCTCCCCGGTGGGGCGCCCCGAGCGGTCGGAACGGTTGAAGATTTCGGTCAGGGTGTCGCCGATAGTCTCGACGTGGGCCCGAACGGTTTCCGGTGTGGCGCCGGTGCGCTCATAGAACACATCAATGATGCCACCGGCGTTGATGGCAAAGTCCGGTGCATAGAGAATGCCCCGGTCCCGCAGCATGGCATCATGCTCCGGGTGTTCCAGCAGGTTATTGGCCGCGCCGGCCACAATGCGAGCCTGCAGTTGGGGAATGCTGGCATCGTTCAGTACCGCGCCCATGGCGCAGGGCGCAACCACGTCTACCGGCAGGGACAGAATGTCCTCGGCGGCGGCCGGCCTGGCTCCCAGCTGATCCACTGCCCGCTGCATGTTGTCCTCGTGGATGTCATACACCCAGAGATCGGCGCCGGCGTCCTTGAGGTGTCTGGCCAGCCGGAAACCGACATTTCCGATGCCCTGAATGGCCACCTTCAAGCCGTTGAGGCTATCCCGCCCGAATTTGTGTTTCACCGCGGCTTTCAGGCCAATAAAAGTGCCATAGGCGGTTGCCGGTGAGGGGTCGCCGTTGCTGGGATTGCCGTCGAATCCGGTCCGCGAGGCGATGCCGGCAACGTGGCCAGTGTGTCGGCCCATGATCTTGAGGTCCGGTACGCTGGTGCCGGAATCCTCTGCCGCAATGTACTGACCGCCCAGGCTTTCCAGATGACGGCCCATGGCCTCCATCAACGCTTCGGTTTTCTGTTTGCGCGGGTCGCCAATAATCACCGACTTGCCGCCACCCAGGTCCAGGTTGGCCAGGGCGGATTTGTAGGTCATGCCCCGCGAAAGCCGCAAGACATCGCGTACCGCCTCTTCATCGGAGGCGTAGGGAAACATCCGGCAGCCGCCCAGGGCAGGGCCTCGGGAGGTGTTATGGATGGCAACGATGGCCTTCAGGCCGGTTTCGGGATCGCAGAAAAAGGACAGATGTTCGTGGTTATCGAACTCGGGATGGCTGAATAGCATGGTGAAATCCTCTCCCACCGGGCCGGATCTCGGCTTGAGCGGGTATCTTGTTCTTGTCGACCGGCTTGTGGCCGGCGTTCCGATTTCAGGTGTCCGATATTTCCATTGGGTTTACCGATGGAGGATGCCCTTTTGGGGCTGGACGAAAAATAAACTAGCCGCATTTAACGTTAACGTCAACATGCAAAAGCGAACGATTAGAAACAGGCGTCATATGCTTTCCCGGCTTATCGTAAAACGATTCCAGCAATCATGGGGTTACAGCATTCCGGTCATTTATACTGGGAGTAACGAATCGAAACTCAGAGTTCTGAGTGGAGGTGAACCATGAAACGGCTCTTCTATCTTGTGGATTCCATCGATAGCCTTGATGAAATCTCTGAAGACCTGCACGAGCGTGGGATCACAGACTGGCGTTTTCATATTGTCAGCAAGGATGAAGCTGGCCTGTATGCCCATCGCCTGCATTCAGCCAGTGTGCTGGACAGGACCGATCTGCCAAGGTTTGTCGAGCGCGGCATGATCATTGGCGCATTGTTTACGCTGTTTTTTGTCGTTCCCCTGGCAACCTGGGGCGGGCTTGGCTGGCCGCTGGCCGCCTATGTGGCCATGGGTGCGTTTGCCATCATTGCCGGCGGCTGGCTCGGTGGCTTTGGCGGTATTGGTACCGAGAATTACCGAATCCGAAAATACCATGGTGACATTGAGGCCGGCCGGCATCTGGTCATGGTTGACGTGCCCCGGCCCGATCTGGAGGAGATGAAGCGGCTGATGGCCCGCAATCATCCCGAAGCAGAGCTGCAGGGTGAGGGCAGCAGTTTCAACAACCCGTTTGCAGCAGGAGACGGGCGCGTACACGTCGTCCATTAGTCGCAGGTGCGGTGGGTTCTTCGGAAACTACCTATACGCGTTTCGGGGAAACTGACCTAGTTTCCCCTGATGTCTGTCGCTTCCTACTCTTATCAGCTTCAGCCGGCCCGGGTACGGGTGGAGTTTTTTCGGCTACTTCCCATCTCATTGTTCGTGGTGGCGTTTGGTGCTGCCTTTGGATTGGCAGCGACCCAGAAAGGCCTTGAACCGCTCCAGGCCGTGCTGATGAGTGCCACGGTCTTTGCCGGGGCCTCCCAGTTTGCCGCCGTCGATATGTGGGGCGCTGAAGTCTCTGTGCTCCCGATGATTGCCGTGGTCTTTGCCATCAACTCCCGCCATCTTCTTATGGGCGCGTCGTTGTACCCGATGCTGAGAGATGTCTCGCCGGGCAAGCGTTACGGTCTCTTGCTGCTGCTGACAGACGCCAACTGGGCGGTCTCTGCCCAGGAGTACCAGAGTGGTCGTCGCAATCTGGAGGTGATCCTCGGTGGTGGTCTCGCCCTGTGGCTGGCCTGGATCATCGGCACCGGCCTGGGCGTCTATTTTGGTGGGCTGCTGCAGAACCCCAAGGCTCTCGGGCTGGATATGGTCCTGGGCTGCTTCCTGTTGGCCATGGCTTTGGGCGGCAAGAAATCACCCAGGGTGCTCGTGGCCTGGACAGTGGCCGCAGTGGCATCACTGGCGGCCTGGAAATGGCTGCCGCCCAATACCCATGTGGTGGTCGGCGCCCTGGCCGGCGGTGCTATCGGGTTCTTCTGGCTGGAGCAAAAGCCTGCCACCGATGAGGGAGATGCGGCAGATGGGGAGGGTGGCGCCCATGACCGTTGAAACCACCACCGCCGGTATCTTCCTGCTGATCGCGATCATGACGGTGGTCACCCTGACGACCCGTTTCGGCGGCGCGTTCCTCATGTCGTTTGTAAAGATCAATCCCCGGATCGAAAGCTTTATCAACACCATGGCCAGTTCGGTTCTGATTGCGATTATTGTGCCCATGGCCTTCAGCGGCGATGTTGGGGCAGTGGCTGCACTGGTTGTCACAGCGGTGATCATGCTGGCTCTGCGCAAGCCCCTGCCAGCGATAGGTGCGGGCATCGCCGCCGCCGGTATTGTTCGTTATCTGGCGTAACCTCCAGAATTGAAAGTGATTAAAATCTGCTCAAGTTTAACGGCGCCGGGCCGATACACCTGTGTAGTGATTACAGGTACCCGCAGCCATGATTTCCTCCAGCCAGATTTCGCTTTTCCAGGACAGTTCCCGCCAGGTATCGGCTTTCGACAGCACCCAACTGCGCATTAACCGGCAAGCGCCAGCGCCCCAGGCCAATGGGAATGCCGTGGGCTCTGAACTGACACTCATGCGCCAGGCGGCCTACCGTTACAGCAGCCAGGAGCAGCTCGCTTTCAGCGGCAGCAGTACGGTGACCAGTGGAGAAGGTCAGCAAAGTGTGTTCACCAGCGCCCAGCTTGCCGAGAAAACCTCAGAGCTGTTTCTGATGGGCCAGCAGGCGCTGAGTGTAAGTCGCGCAGCGCTCGGTGGTGATGCCGGTGTCGAGGGTCGCGGCAGCCTTTCGGTTTCAGCCGGACGCTACATGTTCTACTCCGAGAGTGAATCCAGAAGCTTTGCCTCCACCGGCACCATAAGCCTCGAAAACGGTGAAACCGTTGATTTTACACTCTCCCTGCGACAGTCACAGTCCAGAACCTACGAGTACTCGGAGCTGGTGCAGATCCAGGAGCGGCCGCTCACCGATCCTCTGGTGATCAACTTCGGCAATGCCACTGCGCGCCTGACCGACACGCTGTTCGAATTCGATCTGAACGGCGACGGAGAAACCGGCCAGTTCGCCTCATTGGGCAGCGGAAGCGGGTATCTGGTGCTGGATCGCAATGGCAACGGCAAGGTGGACGACGGTTCCGAGCTGTTCGGCCCCCAGAGCGGATCAGGCTTCGGTGAGTTGGCCCGATTCGACGACGATGGCAACCGCTGGATTGATGCCAATGACGAGATCTTTCAGTCGCTCTCCGTATGGGTTCAAACCGCGGACGGCTCGCAGTCTCTCAAATCCCTCTCGGAAGTCGGGGTTCAGGCCCTGTATGTGGACAATGTCGAAGACCGCTTCACCCTTGCCAACAGCCAGGGTGTACCTCTGGGACAGATCAAGAGTTCCGGCATTTACCTGACCACCGATGGCGAGGTCCGCACCCTCGAAGAAATCGACCTGGCAGAGCAGAACACGGTCGAAGCGCCGGCTTCTGAGACAATCCTGAGCTCTGACCGTGGCTCTTCAGATCGCAGTGGCAATGGTCTGGTGGCTGCCCGCGTGGAAGCAATCCGCTCGGCGCTCGAGAAGCTGAACGAAATCCGCGAAAAACAGAAAGCGTTCATCGAAGAATCCAAAGACTCTGGCAAACCCGAATCACCGCTTGTTGATTACCTGAAACTGATCGACAGAATGCGCCTGGAGATGCTGAACAGCCAGGACGAGAAGAAGCAGGCGGCGAGCCGGTATCTGGAGTTTGCAGCACTTTAGTCGCCGGTGGTCGATCCGGTAGGGCTGGCATTCCCCCAGAGGAAGCAATTCATCAGGTCTGTTTTGCAGTCCACGCCCAGTTTCGCGTAAAGATTCCCAACGTGGGTAATGATCGAATGGCGTGAAATTTTCCAGAGGCTCGCCATATCTGCGAAAGACATACCAGAAGCCAGTCCACAGGCTACCTGAAGCTGTCGCCTCGAAATCGATCGATGATGAAGTTCACGAAACATTTTCAGGCTGAACGGAATGCATCTTTCTGAAACGAGCGCGAGTTGGCCCGGTTGGTTTGTGGGCTGTATATGTATACGGAATTGGCCCCAGGCATTATCAATCAGCTGATAATGTGGCCCTGGGCTTTTGTCCTCAACGCTCAACGCAAGGTTGGATGGCAGGTCGCTGGAGAAGGTGGTGGCCTCTTGCCCGGGGGCATTCTGGTTCAGCATTGTGCAATGCTGCCTGAAGATCGCGGTGCTCTGGCCCAGTCCAGACTGTGACGACCAGATACCCATGCCAGGTGGGCCGGAGGCGATGGCCGGTGCAGTGCCCGCAGAATCGCCGGAGATAATTGTGCCAATGCGTGGAGCAGCCTCGTTCAGCCAGTCCAGTTCATGAGGGGCGAAGGGTGGGTCCTGTTCACCACGGAAAACCACCAATCCGCCAACAGGCTTGGTGTTTGCTGTTACGACGATTCGGGCCAGATCGGAAATGCCCCATGGAGCGAGCATGTACTGGTAGGCCTCTGTTTTCTGAAATTCCGGGTAGCTCATCTGAAGTACATCCGAAAGGGTCTGGGCCCCGAAACTTCCATCCATGTCTTCGCGAAAGGTGGAGCCGCCAACCTGGCGCTCCCGGGCAGAGTTGGCGTAATGCCGCGCGTAATGGGCGATGCCGTTCTCGAGGTCGATCAGGCTCGAATAAGCACCGGCCACCGAGCCGTCGCGGCTTGACCAGAGCAACAAACTGCCCGCCCCGGGGATCGCCTGATCGACGATCCCGAGTACATCCGGGACCGCAGCGGCGGCGGGCAGCTGAAGCTGGCTGATTATTTCAAGTTTTTCAAGCGAATTGACTGACACAGGCACTCATGAGGTTATTGTGAATTGACCTCCAGAGTGTAGTCGACCTGACCGGGCGATGGCCGGAAGCTATCCCGGTTAAAGCCCGGCAGGAAGTTGATGACTTTCAGATAGTACTCACCAGCATCGAGGCTGGTTTCGATGGTTTGGTTGCACTTTCCCTCCTCCCAGTCGCGGGCTATCTGGTTGGAAAACCCGTCTTCATAAAGTTCGAGGCGAAGTCCACCATTGTCAGTACCACAGGGAAAGTCGGTCGCTGTAATCGTGTATTTGCCCTGGCCAACAGTAAACCTGTAGAAACTCTCGTCACTGGTCTGAATCAACCGTCCTACTGTCGCATCCACCTTCTGGTTGATCGGAATTTCCCGGGCAGCTGTTGTTGATTCAGAGCCTTCCGAAACACGCGTGGCGTTGAGGGTAAACCGTGCGACCGGCCCATTCTCATCGTCTTTCTCCACGACAGGGCGAACGTAGTATTTCTCGTTGGCATCCAGACGGAATGTGGTTACGTCTTCTACACCACAAAAGAAACCATCTGCATCGCTATCGCCGAGTTCTGATGCATTCAGGTCAGGTTCACTGTAGACCGTCCAGCGGCAACTGCCCGTATTGTCGTCATCTACGCTGTTATCACCGAATAGTTCGATGGTGTAGTGGCCTTTTACCAGAGGAACGAAGATCACGAACTCGCCACTGTCATCAAGATGATCGCCTCTGAAGGTGGTGTTCTCACAGAATACCCGCGGGTTATCCAGCTTTGCTGCAGTGCATGCGTCCAGGAGCCAGGCAAAACCGCCACCCCCGGCGGCATTAGGTGGTGTCACGCCATACTGGTTTTGAAGAGCCAGGCGGGCGTTCTCAAGTAACTCATCCGACCCGGCATCGTTGATGGCCGCGAGTTCATCCGCGCCGTCGCCGTTGATGCGTCCGTCATCGGCAAAGTCGGCGGCCAGGGTATCAAGCCCCGCTTGACCGATGTCTGCATCCAGGGAAGCCGCTGAGAACAGGAGCAGGTTTGCGCTGTCTGATTCAAGCTCGTCCCTGGCGTTCAGAAGGTTCAGATCAGCCGGCGCGCTGCTTAATCCGAAGGCGGCCTGAGCATCCGATCGGGCCTGGGTGAGAGCACTGTCGAAGTCGGTGCCGCCGGCCATGAGAGATCGTGTCCGGGCTGCTGTAAAGTGAGTAAAAAGGTTGACGTTGGCATTTGGCGGCGTCGATTCCAAAACCCGGATTACCGCTTCCAGTGTGCGCGAGCTGGTCGAGAAGTTGGCGGCAGTTTCGTCAAAATATTCACCTTGCATGCGCAGCAGGGTGGGGCCGGTCCAGGGGATTTCCTCGAATTGGTACTGCCCATTCTCGGCAATGGTTCCATCCAGCTGTTGGTTTCCAGTCGTGCCGTCGTTGGCCAGGATAATGGCTTCGGCGGTGCCCCCCGCCCGAAACGGACCCTTCTGGGCCACGCCGGTCTCTGTGGCTTCCGGGGTGTCAGGGTTTTCTGGTGTGGTGCTGGCAATCGGGTCAGAGTCATTATCACAGCCTGTAAGTGCAAGGCTGCCACTGAACGCCAGAATGGCGCAGAATCCGGTTTTTATGTGAAACATCGTGTTTCTCCTTTAGCTACTCCTTTGCATGAGCCGCGGGCTCAAGAGTCAGCATAGGGAAACGCATTTGCATTGCCTTCCCCTTGCATAGGGAAGGACTTTGGTTCAATTGGTTGGCATCGGATTCGGGTTCCTCAGGGACAGATCGCCCAGCCCGGGAAGTTTTATCCCCAGTGCTGCGGGATTTACACCGAACGACAGCCCGAGAATGTTGACCTCCAGGCCTTCCCTGGCGCCCACGAGTAGGCCAAGGTAGCCGCCTGCGGAAAACTGAAAGCCGGCACCTCCCGGTACTTCTGCAATAAGGCGCTCACCCAGGTAGTCCTTACCGATGGCATGGGCGGGAAGCGCGACATCGAGTCCCGGAACCTCCCTGATTACCCAGGCCACGAAGGTATTGCTGTTCGGGCCTGGCCAGGCTTCGTACTCGGTCGGGTAGGGGTAGGACTCCACTGCCTCGTAGATGTCGGGAATAAGCTTTTCTGCCTCTTCTCCGCGGATATCGGCATAGAGTTCCGGCTTCGCGCCATACCAGTGCCTGTCCGGTTCACCCGGCCTGGAATTAACCACGTAGCTGCGCCAGCCAGTAACCTCATGAACCCGGTAGTGGCTGGCACCTTTTTCCTTGGTGGCTATCCAGGTGTGCACGGCAAAGTAACCACGCCAGCTCCAGGCCCTGGCGCCATAAACCTGGACGATGGCTTCCTCAGCCTGCTCTGGCAAAGGCGCAATCCGGGCACTCTCCCGGGTGGCTGTTTGCCAGCTCTCCGCACCCTGCAGGCTACCGCTGGTGGCAAGCAGGATAGGGCCAGAAAGCAGCAGGAGCAGGGCCCCGACAAACCAGCCGATGTATTTCAGAAATCGTTTCATGAACCAAGTCCGGGACGTGAGGATAACGGGGACTCCTGCAGACGCAGAAAGTTCCGGTACAGGACATTCATTGTAGTGAACAGATACGTCACCCGTTAGTTGACGGATGAGGAGGTTGCCGGGCCGTGGTTTGCTGGCACCAGGCTTCTCTTCTAGGCTCAAAGGTACAAGTTGCAATTTTCAGGAGGATTTTATGTCGGACCATCATGTCTACAAAAAAGTGGAAATTGTCGGTTCTTCGAAGAAAAGCATTGAAGATGCAATCGAGAACGCACTTGAGGAGTGCGGAAAGAGTGTCCGCAACATGGAGTGGTTTGAGGTAACAGAAACCCGCGGCCATATTGTCGACGGCAAGGTCGGCCATTACCAGGTTGTGATGAAAGTAGGTTTCCGTATCGCTGACAGCTGAAATTGACAGAAACGGATAATCCGGGAGGTTTGACATGCCTGATACTCAGAATGCGCTGCTACTCGTGGATATCCAGAACGACTTTTGTGAAGGCGGAAGCCTCGCTGTTCCGGAGGCAAGCCAAATCCTGCCGGTGGTAAATCGCCTGATTGCTGAAGCCTCGGACGCGGGTCAGACGATTATCGCCAGCCGGGACTGGCACACTGTCGATCACGCCAGTTTTGAGGCGCGCGGAGGTCCCTGGCCACCCCATTGCGTTCAGGATACCGAAGGCGCGGCGTTCCATGCCGGCATGCAGCTGCCGGATGACGCGGTGCGGGTCAGTAAGGGAACCGGATTCGACACCGATGCCTATTCGGCCTTCGACGGTACCCAGCTCGACAGCTTTCTCCAGCGACACGGTATCGGCAAACTCAGGGTTGCGGGGCTGGCTCTGGACGTCTGTGTGCGGGCTACCGTGCTGGATGGGTTGAAATGCGGCTTCGATATCGAGCTGATAGCCGACGGAACCCGTGCGGTTGATCGGGAAGGGGCCCCCGGGGTCTTTGAGGAGCTTCGGGCCGCCGGTGCGACCATAGGCTGAACTTTCAGGATTATGCGAGGAGGGGCTTTGATTAAGCAGGAAGATCTTCCTCTGATGGTGGATCTGTATGAGTTGGCCATGGCCCAGGCCTACTGGGCAGAAGGCATGGCTGACACAGCGGTTTTCAGCCTGTTTTTCAGAGAATTGCCTGAGCACCGTAATTTTGTACTAGCCTGCGGCCAGCGGCACATTGCCGAGCTGATCGGTCAGCTGCGATTTACCGAAGATTACATAGAGCGACTGCGACAGCTGAATCGGTTTCAGCCGGAGTTTCTGGACTGGCTCAAAGGGTTTCGCTTCAGCGGCAATATCCGTGCTGTCGAAGAGGGAACGCCGCTGTTCCCGCAGGAACCGATTCTGGAAGTGACCGCGCCGATAGCCGAGGCGCAGCTTCTGGAAAGCCTGATCATGAATTATGTCCATCTTGAGTCGGTTCTGGCGTCAAAGGCAGTTCGCTTGACGTTTGCCGCCGACGGCAAACCGGTGGTGGATTTCGGCATGCGGAGGATGCACGGCCTGGATGCTGCCCACCGGGGCGTGAGGGCTTACCGGTTGGCGGGACTGACAGGTACCAGCAACGTGCTTGCCGGCCTGGATTATGGCATGGATGTCAGTGGCACTATGGCCCACAGCTTTGTGCAGGCGTACCCGGACGAAATGGAGGCGTTCAAGGTGTATGCACGGCTGTATCCGGGTACCACACTTCTTGTTGACACCTACGACACCCGGCGAGCAGTGAGGCGTATCGTTGACTGGCTCCGGCAGGAACCCGGTGTGCGCATCGGGGCAATTCGACTTGATTCCGGAGACCTTGAACAAGAGGCCATGGATTGCCGGCAAATACTGGACGATGCCGGCTTCACGGAGATAAAGATCATGGCCAGCGGAGGCCTGGACGAATACCGGATTGCCGCGCTCTTGCAGGCGGGCGCACCCATTGATGGTTTTGGCGTTGGCACTGCCATCGGGGCAGCGAATGACGCCCCCGCCCTTGAATTGGCCTACAAACTGACCGAATACGCGGGTGAACCGAAGATGAAAAGCTCATCGGGCAAGACGTCCTGGCCGGGCCCAAAGCAGGTTTTTCGGCAGTTCGATGGTAATGGCATGGCCAAGGTCGACATCATTGCGGGTATGGACGAACCAGTGGATGGCGCGCCGTTACTGGAGACCGTAATGGCGGACGGGGCGCTTTTGCCTGGCTTTCCGGCGCCCCTTGATGACCTGGTATCGAGTGCCCGTGATGCCTTGGCCGCTCTGCCGGAGCCGTTCAAAAGATTGCAGCCGGCAAAGGCGTTTCCAGTGGAATTCACCGACTATCTGAAGAATCTTCAGGCCGAAACCCTCAAGAAAGTCTCTGTCTGAACCGGCCCCGGTTGGCACCGGTAAGGCTTATGCGCCCCGGATGGTCCGGTGCCGGATGGAGGAAACGAGCTGGTTCATCAGGTCCCGGGCCTCGCCCTCATGCAGGCTGTGGCATTTGTCCTGCAGTACCCGGCGGTCGTGGTTGGATGAGGCGCTGGAGACGTCTTTGAGCAAATCCAGATACTGGCAGGCGGCCAGGTGGGCCTTTATCTCGGCATCAATGAGCCTGGTTACCAGTTCATCAACGGATTCGGTGCAGAAGGGACGGTTCCGGTTCAGCAGGTTGCGCGCCTCCAGGGCTGCATTGCGGGCTTCCAGTCTGAGTTCGCCGGCGGCTTCGCCCGCTTCAACCGCTCTCAGGAACATGCCCAGGCGTTCGTGAAGATGCCATACCTGGGGCCAGATCTTGCTGTAGGCTTCCACTTCTGTACGGTAGCGGGCTTCCTCGACGGACGAGCCCGGCGCCCCGTTGCCGGCCTCCCCGGGGCGATTGAATTGCGCAACTCTTATGTCGTCAACTTCCCGCCAGAGGGTGTCGGAACGCTCGCGCAGCGCTGTTAACTGCTCCTCGTATCGGCTTCGAGCCCCGGAGCACAAAAACAGGGCTATAAGGGCGAGGATCGATGCCCCGGCAGCAAGAAGCAGTGGCAGGCTGCCTGCCGATATCATGCTCCAAAATGGGTCTGTATCCATGGCTTCTGACCCCCACGAAAATCCTGTCTGGGTCTCTCAGTATAGAAGTTAATCCTGCGTCTGTTGTCGAAAGGGCAGGACTGATTGGGCATCGTTAAAGTAACCCCGGACGTCTTCCGCCTCCTCGTGGGTAAAGTTTTCAATGGCCTCCCGGAAGCCAGGGTGCATAATGCCGTGCCAGGAATGGGTAATCACCGGCTCAAAGCCTCGTACCAGTTTGTGTTCACCCTGGGCGCCGGCGTCGATGTGGCTCATGCCCAGATCCATGGCCAGCTCGATACCCTGGTAATAGCAGGTCTCGAAGTGCAGGTGGTTGTATTCGTCCAGGCAGCCCCAGTAACGGCCATAGAGTGTGCTCTCGCCGGCCAGAAATAGCGCTCCGGCAATCATTTCGCCTTCGCGCTCAGCCATCACCAGATGAACATGCTCGGGTAACTTCTCCAGAAGCAGCTCAAAGAATTGCTTGTTGAGGTAGGGCCGTTGACCACGCTTGAGATAGGTTGCCTGGTAGAACACATAGAAGGCGGAGAGTACATGCTCCGGAATGCCCCGGCCGTGGAAGCGGGTAAAGGAAATACCCTGTTCCGCAACTTGCCGACGCTCCTTGCGTATGGATTTTCGCTTGCGGGACGTCAATGCACCCAGAAAATCCTCGAAGTTCCCATAGCCGTGGTTGTGCCAGTGGAACTGACATCCGATACGGTGTAGCTCCCGGTCGTGGTGGAGCAGTTTCTGGTCCTCGCTGTCCGGAAACAGCAGGTGCCAGGAGTGGGCGCCCAGTGTGTCGGTCAGGGTGTCGAGCAGATCATGAATCTGTTCGGCGGTCAGTTGTTGACGCAGATCCGGATCCAGCAACAACCGGGGGCCTGCAGAGGGCGTGAAAGGAATGGCAATCAACAGCTTTGGGTAATACGAAAGGCCATGTCGCTGGTAGGCATCGGCCCAGGCCCAATCGAAAACATACTCCCCCATGGAGTGGCTTTTCAGGAAAGCCGGTGCCAGGCCGACGATTCTGCCCTCCACCTTGAACACAAGGTGGCTGGGTGACCAACCGGTGGCTTCTGATGTGCAACCGGACGCTTCCAGAGCCTGGAAAAATTCGTAGCGAAGAAAAGGGTTGGAATGCCCAGCCAGCCGTTCCCACTGCCTGGCGGGAATATCATCAATGCTGGTGCACGTTTCCAGTGTAAGGGTTGCTGGTCCGGGTTCTGGCATGGTGGGTGAAAACTCCTTTGTGTACCCGATACCATACGTCAGAAGATGGCTTCTGATCACCCCGAAAGCCATTGTAAAGGTTCTGCAAAGGGGCAAGCCCGAATCAGCGGCCTGCGGGTGGCGTGTTAGACTTCAGGCAGCAACGGTTGCCGGTGCGACAGGTGGAGAAGTGATATGCAGAACAGGGTGTTACTGGTCGAGGACGATGATGAACTGCGAGAGCTGCTTGCCCGCTACCTCAGCAACCAGGGGTTCACCGTCCGCGAGGCGGCAAACGGTCGGGACGGACTGGCCCTGGCGCTCGGCCAGGACTGCGATATCGTGGTTCTCGACATCATGCTGCCAGACATCAGTGGCCTTGAGGTACTACGGGAGTTGAGGGCAGAGACTCATCTGCCGGTGGTACTGCTGACTGCCCGCGGCGATGAGACGGATCGGATTGTGGGTTTTGAAGTGGGTGCTGATGACTACATTCCCAAACCATGTAATCCGCGGGAGCTGGTGGCCCGACTGCAGGCGCTGTTGCGACGGATTGCCTGGGACCAGAAAACTGAAGTTAATGCTGCGCGGACATACGGCGACCTCCGTGTCGAGCCGGGTCATCGCCGGATCTATCAGAACGATGTGGCGATGGAGCTGACTGCCACTGAATACGAGGTTCTGCAGGTTCTGCTGGCGCATGCCGGCAGCGTGGTGCGCAAGACCGATCTCATGCAGTGGGCACTTGGTCGGCGGCTGGAGGCCTACGACCGTACCCTTGATATGCACATCAGCAACCTACGCAAAAAGCTGGGCAATGACGATCCGCCACGGATCGAAACCGTTCGGGGGCTGGGTTATAGCTATCGGGTGCCGGAATGAAGCAACGGCCCATGTTTCCCCTGTTCTGGCGTATTTTTCTCTCGATCTGGCTGGCCATGGTTGTCACCGTGGTGGCCAGCAACCTGGCAACCAGAATGCTCCTGGACCGGGAACGTGAAGCCATCGAGCGGCAGGCGGGGCTCAGGGATCTGGCAGAAGAAGCGATCGCAATTCGCGAGGCTGGTGATCGCGGTGCTGCCTGGCGCTTTCTGCGGGATGAGGGAGAGCGACTTGAATTGTTTCTGGTGCTGCTCGAGCAGGATGAAAACGATGGCAAGTTGCCTTCGTTCATTAGAGACCGAATGAAATCCGGATGGTATCCACAGAAACCGGCGGTTCTGGATGTTGGCAACGGTTACAGGTTGGTAGCCTGGCCCCGGGTGCAGGGCGCTGGCTGGCTCAACCCCCGATTCTTTCGCGCTATCGAGCTGGGGCTGGCCTTGCTGATGATTTCCCTGGCGTGCTGGTGGATTGCCCGCCTCGTATCACGACCGCTCCGGCATATGGAAACCACGGCCAGGGCGATTGCGGAGGGGGATAAGTCACTGAGGGTTAGCGAGAAGATTGCACAGCGCCGGGATGAGGTTGGGCAGTTGGCAACGGCTTTCAATGGGATGACAGAGCAGCTTTGCAGCCTGCTGGAACGACAAAAGCACCTGCTCCGGGATATCTCCCATGACCTGAGGACACCGCTCACTCGCCAACGTATCGCCATCGAGCTGGCAAGCGAGGCCGGTGCGGACGAGGAGCTGATGGCGAGTATTTTGCGCCAGAACGAACGGCTTGAAACCATGACCGGGCAGATACTGACGCTTTACCGGGTCACTGAAGCCGGCGGCGATATCGAGCGCGAGCCCCTCCGGCTGGTCCATGTGATCAATCAGGTTCTGAAGGATGCCGCAGATTACGCCGAACAACAGGGTGTGGACTGCAAGCTTGTGGTTGCGCCGGAAAGCTCGCGGGCATCAGTGCTGGGCGATGAAGGCCTTTTACAGCGCGCTATCGATAACGTGCTTCAGAATGCCCTTGATCACACACCGCCTGGCAGGGCGGTTCATCTGGTCGTGACCGTGGCAGATGACTGGCTGACCCTGACGGTTGATGACGAGGGGCCGGGCGTTCCGGTTGAGCTGATGGGTCAGCTTTTCGAGCCGTTCTTTCGGGCGGACAAGTCTCGGGGAGGCAAGGGCTGGGGACTGGGCCTTGCCATCGCCAGAGACATTGTTGCCGCCCACGATGGTGTCATTGCGGCAGAAGCCGGTGAGTATGGCGGCTTACGGGTGACGGTTCGTCTGCCGGTGTTTTTCGGAGCTGGTTGATTCCGTCTCCGGATCGGAGGGCTTCAGTTTCTCAGCACCGGAAAAGTCGATACCCTCTTGCAGCTCGTCCTCGTCAAACCGGATCCCGCAGGCTGCCTTGCGGATTCTTGCGGGTTTGGCAGTGCCCGGGTTGTTGTACTCGTCGTCAGAGGCCATAGGTCGTTGTCCATGAAAAAAGATTACCCCGTTCCCGCAGGATACCTTGAGCGTGAAACGGAAGTGAAGAAAAGCCGGTTCATTGCACGGGTGGCCCCGGTGAGCTCCCGGGAAGAGGTGAAAGACTGGCTTGAACAGGCGCACCAGGACCATCCGGACGCCCGCCATATCTGCTGGGCTTACCAGATCGGCCGCCCCGGTTCTGCCGCCGAGGCCGCCATGAACGATGATGGCGAGCCTTCCGGAACGGCCGGCAAGCCGATTCTTAATGTGATTCAGCACAAGGATATGGGCGATGTCCTGGTGATGGTGATCCGGTACTTCGGCGGTATAAAGCTGGGTGCCGGCGGACTGGTGCGGGCTTATGCCGGTGCCGCAGAGAGTGTTCTGTCTGCCGTTGACCGGGTGGTCCAGAAACCCATGACCAACGCGCGGGTGTCCCTGTCCTTCGCCGATGAACAGCCCCTTCGCCATTGGTGCGATGTGAACGGTGCATCGGTGGAGTCGGTTGATTATGGGGCGTCCGTCCGTGCCCATGTGCTGGTTCCGGAGGACCTCCAGGCGGAGTTCGGGGCGTTCTGCGATGCCCAGAAGCTGGATTACAGTTTTGAAAGATGATGGATCCCGGGGGCATCGTCACGCGTTAGCTACGCGTATACTGTTTGAATAGCGATCTTCTCAATTGAGGGCAGAAATCATGATGCGTTTTCTGATGTTGGCGGTTGTTGCACTGGCCATGACCGGTTGCGCCAGCAATGTGGTGACCGACTACAACTCGTCTGTGGTTTTTGGAAATTATTCATCCTGGGCGTTTGCCAGTGGTACGAACGAGTCGTCATTTACCTCACTCGATGGCACACGGGTACGCAGTGCCGTTGAGCGAGAGCTGAATCGCAAAGCATTGCGACAGGTGCCTGAGGCCGAGGCGGACTTGCTCGTCAGCTGGCAGATTGTCCCGGAAGAGCGGCTCGAACAGACTGGCCTGGGCCTCGGGTTTGGCTTCGGTAGCGGTAATTTCGGCTGGGCTCTGTCCGCGCCGCCACCGGTGCGTGAGATTGAAGAGGGCAAGCTGGTCGTCGAGCTGGCGGACAGCGAGACGAAGGAAGTTGTCTGGCGTGCAGCCAGCCGACGCTATCTGAATGAAAACCAGTTACCGGAAACCCGCAGGGAACTGATCGACGAAGTCGTGGCTGAAATGTTTACCAAGTACCCTCCCGGTCTTGATTGAAAGACCTGGCAGGACAGCAATTGCACGGAGACGGAATGAAGAAGCGATCTGAGGGCGGTCTGGTTTTCTCGACCGAAAAGGGGCGAATGTGCCCGGATTGCCGCAACCCGGTGGATGAATGCACCTGCAAGGCAGCATCACCGCCTGCCGGAGACGGTATCGTCCGGGTGAGCCGGGAAACCAAGGGCCGGAAGGGCAAGGGTGTCACCCTGATCACCGGTATCCCGCTCGACGACAAGGAACTCAAAGCCTACGCCAAGGTGTTGAAAGCCAAATGTGGCACTGGCGGCACGGTAAAAGACGGTGTGGTCGAAATCCAGGGCGACCAGCGCGACCTTCTGGTTCCATTGCTGGAACAGAAGGGGTGGACCGTCAAACGCGCTGGTGGCTGATGGTATGACACGCAATTCCCCATTGCTCACGCTACAATAGAGCCCTCGAACAACGAATCCCGAGTTTTACATCAACCGGAATCTGGCCGGAAATCCCCGGGGTATATCCCTGGGGGTGGCAAGTTTCGTTCTACCGGAGGCAAGCATGCATATACTGGTTTTGGGCGCAGGCGTTGTGGGCATTACCACGGCCTGGTATCTGCAGAAGCAGGGGCACCAGGTAACGGTGGTTGATCGCCAGAATAAGGCCGGTCTGGAAACCAGTTATGCCAACGGGGGGCAGATCTCGGTCTCCCATGCCGAGCCCTGGGCCAATCCATCAGCTCCCCTGAAGGTGTTGAAGTGGCTTACCAAGCCGGACGCCCCGTTGCTGTTCCGGCCAAAGCTGGACCCGGCCCAATGGCGCTGGGCGCTTTCTTTCCTGGGGCAATGCACTTCGGCCAAGGCCGCTCACAATATCCGCCAGATAGTGAACCTTGGCACCTACAGCCGTAGCCAGTTGCAGGCTCTTCGCAAGGAAGCCGGAATAGAGTACGACCATCTTGAGAAGGGTATCCTCCATTTCTACACCAATCCGGCCGAGTTTGAAGGCGCCATGGAGCCGACCCGGATCATGCAGGAGCTGGGTTGTGACAGGCAGGTTATCGATGCCGATCGCGCCGTTGAACTGGAGCCGGCACTCAAGCCGATCCAGAACCGGATCGCGGGTGCAACCTACACCTCGGAAGATGAATCCGGTGATGCAAGGATGTTCACCCAGAACCTCGCAAAGCGATGCGCAGAGGCCGGTGTTGAGTTCCGGTACGGGACAGAGATTCTGAGCTTCGAGCGTGCCGGCGAGCGGGTGCTTGGGGTTCAGACTCTCCGTGAAGGCCACCATGAGACTCTGCGCGCCGACGCCTATGTTCTGAGTATGGGCAGTTTCAGCGCGGCGCTGGCCCGACAGCTTGGCATCTTCCTCAACATATACCCGGCCAAGGGGTATTCGATTACCGTGCCGGTGAAAAACGAAGAGGCAGCCTTCAAGGTCAGCCTGACCGACGATGAGTACAAACTGGTTTACTCACGCCTCGGGGATCGAATGCGTGTGGCGGGAACCGCGGAACTCAGTGGTTACAGCCGGAAACTGAATTACACCCGTTGCCGCGCCATCGTCCGTCGCACTGCGGAAGTCATGCCCGAAGCAGGCTACTGGGACCAGGCCGAGTTCTGGACGGGCCTGCGGCCTGCGGCCCCTTCCAATGTGCCATACATCGGGAAAAGCCACTTCGCCAACCTTTACCTGAATACCGGTCACGGCACCCTGGGCTGGACCCATTCCTGTGGCTCCGCCGCGGCCCTTGCGGACATTATTGATGGTCGCAAGCCTGAGGTGGATTTTACGTTTTCCGGGCTTTAGAAATGAAAAAGGGGCCAGATGAAAATCTTCATCTGACCCCTGGCTCTGGTTTACGGACTGGTTACTGCAACTGATCCCGAATCAGCTTCTTGTTGATCTTGCCAACACTGGTTTTCGGAATATCCTCCACGAAATCAATGTGCTCTGGGATCGCCCATTTGTTGATTTCGCCGCTTTCCACGAACTGCTTCAGATGGTTCTGGATATCCCCGGCACTGGCCTGCTCACCGGGCTTCAGGGTCACCAGTGCATGCGGGCGTTCGCCCCATTTCTCATCAGGCACGCCCACCACGGCAGCACCTGCGACAGCCGGGTGCTGGCTGATCAGGTTCTCCAGGTCCAGGGACGACAGCCACTCACCGCCGGTCTTGATCACGTCCTTGATGCGGTCCTTGATGGTGATGGTGTTGTCCGGCTCCATGGACGCAACGTCGCCGGTATGCAGCCAGCCACCTTCCCAGAGCTGTTCGCCTTTCTCGGGTTCCTTGAAGTAACCCTGGGTGAGCCAGGGCGCGCGGGCCACGATCTCGCCCTTGGCTTCGCCATCGTGGGGTACCGGGTTGCCCTCTGGGTCTACGATTTCCAGTTCAACCATGGGCGTTGCAATGCCGGTCTTCACCCGCTTCGCCGTTTGCTGTTCAAGAGGCAGTTCCAGATCTTCGGGGGTGAGGTGGGAAGCGCAGAGCAGTGGGCAGGTCTCAGACATGCCGTAGGCAGTGTACATCTTGATGCCGAGCCTGGCTCCGGCGTCGCACAGTCCCTTGGTGAGTGCGCTGCCGCCGATCAGCACGTGCCAGTTGCTCAGGTCTGCGGTCTTGATGGATTCGGTGGCCATCATCATCTGCATGATGGTGGGAACGCAATGGGAGAAGGTGACCTTGTGCTCTTTGATAAGGTCGACCAGCAACTCCGGCTCATAGCGTCCGGGGTAGACCTGCTTGATGCCCATCATGGTGGCGGCATAGGGAACACCCCAGGCATGCACATGGAACATGGGTGTCACCGGCATGTAAACCGATGAAGAGCGCATCAGCGGCATTTCATCGAACGACGCCACGGTGCCGGTCATGGCCAGTGTGTGGAGGACGAGCTGGCGGTGGCTGAAGTAAACACCCTTGGGGTTGCCGGTGGTACCGGTGGTGTAGAAGGTGGTTGCCACACTGTTTTCGTCGAAATCCGGGAAGTCGAATTTGTCATCCGCCTTGGCCAGCAGGCTCTCGTACTCGCCGATGGTTTCAACCGGTGCCTGTTGAGCGGCATCGCTGTCGGTGAGCTGAATCCAGGTCTTGACCGTTTTGATCTCGCCCTTGACGGCTTCAATGATCGGGAGGAAATCATCGTGCACCAGGACCACATCGTCTTCGGCGTGGTTCATGGTGTAAACAATCTGGTCCGGCGACAGCCGGATGTTGACCGTGTGCAGAATGGCACCAATCATCGGAATGGCAAAGAAACACTCCAGATACCGCGGCGTATCCCAGTCCATCACTGCAACCGTATCACCGGGTTTTACACCAGCATCGGTCAGGGCGTTTGCCAGGCGATGGATGCGCTCTACCAGATCGGTGTAAGTGTATTTGCTCCGGTTAGAATACACGATTTCCTGGTCCGGATTGTATCGAGGGCCGGAAAGCAGAAGTCGTTTGATCAACAGGGGGTATTCGTAGGCGTTCTCAGCCGGGGGTAGTATGCGGGTCTGTGCCATTGCTTGTTTCCTCTTTCCCAGTTGTTGGTGTTATCGCGAGAAACAGGAATAAATCTGACACAGTTTGGCTGAAACAGGAACCGGTGAAAGTGAAAAAATGCAGAGCGGACGGCGGGTTAGCCAGGCTTTCTGTTCCGCTCTGCGGACCTTTGGCAAGATCGAAGGCCGGACCTACTCGTAGGTGCAGAGGTAAGCGGTGTCGATGTCGGTTTTTGCCTTGAAGCTGGCCTGGCCGGCTACGTCAAAACTCTCGCCCGCGCCGTAGGTCATCCACTCTTCCATGCCCGGCAGCAGGACGGTCAGGGCGCCACTGATGACGGTCATGGTTTCTTTTTTGCTGGTGCCGAACTCATACTCACCCGGGCTGATAACGCCCACCGTGGCGGGCAGAGTGGAGGTCTGGAAGGCGATGGATTTTGCCTTGCCGTCGAAATATTCATTTACTTTCAGCATGTGCTGGGCTCCTCAAATAAGTTTGGGAGCCTACTATACGGCAATTTTCTTGAAGTCCAATGACAAAATGCGGATCAGGATCCACGATCAAGGTTTTCACTGGTCCCAGGGGTTGCCCTCGGTATTCTCCATGGTTTTGACACCGATATGCATCGCTGCTTTGGCCAGGATATTTGCACTCACCGGTGCGGTCATCAGCAGAAACACAGTGATAAGGATTTCTGAAATGCCGATTCCTGCGCCATTGGCACTGAAATAAAACACAGAGCTCAGCATGATCGCGCCAACACCCACTGTTGTGGCTTTTGTTGGGCCATGCAGGCGGGTGAAGAAATCCGGAAGTCTGGCAAGACCTATGGCGCCTATCAGGGTAAAAGCGCCACCCAGTATCAGCAGAGCTGATATGAGGTATTCCGCAATCAGGCTCATCGTGACATGTCTCCAGCAAGTGAAGGATAGAAAACGGGACTATTCAATGACACTGCCTCGCTTGAGATACTTGGCCATGGCAACGGTCCCGACAAAGCCCATCACCGCGATCAGCAGGGCTGCTTCCAGGTACATACGGGTACCCAGGGTGATTCCGAGGAGGATGATCAGAGCAATGGCGTTGATGTAAAGCGTGTCCAGTGCCAGAACACGATCTGGTGCATCGGGTCCCTTGATCAGCCGGTAGACATTGAGCAATGCGGCCAGAGTCACCATGGCGATCGTGATGTAGAGAGCGACTGTCATCATTGGAACATCTCCATCAGTGGCTTCTCATAGCGCTTGTGAATGGCGTCAATGACCTCCTGATCGCTGCCGGCATCCAGAGTATGGATCAGCAGTGTTTTCTGGTCATCACTGACATCGGCAGATACGGTGCCCGGCGTCAGAGAAATTGTGCTGGCGAGAATTGAAATAGCCAGCGGATGCTCGAGCTGAAGCGGGTAACAGACGAAGATCGGTCTTGGCTGGCGCGGACTCAGAATCAGCCGTGCGACAGAGAAACTGGCTACCACAATATCCTTCAACACGATGGCCAGATAAGCAGGCATCTTCCAGGATTTGATGAATGCCGGTCGCTCAGGCCAGAATCCCTGGGTGATTTGGGGGATCAGCCAGGCGAGAATGATCCCCATCACAACGCTGGCTCCGGATACTCCATCGCTCAGCAACTGCCAGGTCGTAAAAAGGATCAGGCTTAACCAGGGTTGCGGAAAACTCAATCGATCAAGCATCAGTCATCCTCCCCGACCACGGGGGTCTGCAAGATGTTGATATAGGCATCGTTGTTAAAGAGTTGGGTCGCCGTCTCATCGGTGTAGCGTGTTATTGGCCCTGCCAGGACCACTATCGCAACCGCCAGGGCAGTCAGAGCGCCAGCTGCGACGGAAATCCGGCCGTTGAGGGGGTCAGGTTTTTCCAGATGGCCGTCCACAGTCCGCCAGAAAACAATACTGCCCGCACGACTGTACGCGATAACGGTCAGGAAGCTGCCAATAAGCAGTACAGACCATAGCCAGGCCATTTCAGTTCCCGACTGCACGGATTGCAGAATCAGTACCTTGCCAAAGAATCCACTCAGTGGTGGTAGCCCTGCCGCGGCAACGGCGCCGACCAGAAACAGCACGCTGAGGAAGGTGCGGTTTTGCATTTTTGGGGCCGTAACGATGCGATCCTGAGCAGAGCCTCTTTGGTTGGCCACCAGCTCCGAGACGAGGAACAGACCACCAACCGTCCAGGTTGTGCTCAACAAATAGAACAGGGCAGCGGACAGCCCGGCTTCGGAGCCGAGCGATATTGGTGCCAGTAATGTGCCCACGGAAATGATGACCTGCCATGCCACCAGGGTTTTCAGACTGCCAGAACCAAGCGCTCCTATAACGCCCATGGCGAGGGTGGCCAAGGCAATAGGGAACAGCCAGTCCATGCCCAGATTGGCCAATTCGCCCGCATCGTCGCCGAAAATCAGCAAATACACGCGCAAAATCGCATAGATGCCAACCTTGGTCATGACTGCAAACAATGCGGCGACCGGAGCCGTGGCTTTCGAGTAGGCCCTGGGTAGCCAGAAGCATAGAGGCAGAATGGCTGCTTTCAGGCCGAAGACCACGAGAAGCATCATCCCGCCAGCCTTGACAATATTCACGTCCTCGCCCGAGACCTGGGGAATTTTTACTGCCAGATCGGCCATGTTCAGGGTCCCGGTGACACTGTAGATCATTCCGACACTGATGAGGAAAATGGCGGAACCGGCGAGATTCAGGACCACGTAGTGCAGGCCGGGGACGGTTCTGACGGTGCCCCCGCCGTGCATCAGCAAGCCATAGGAGGCAATGAGTAACACCTCGAAGGCAACGAAAAGGTTGAACAGGTCACCGGTGAGGAAGGCAATGTTCAGACCCATGATCTGGAACAGGAACAACGCGTGGAACTGGCGGTTGCCTTCATCGGCGCCGCCAATGGCATAGATATGGCAAAACAGTGCCAGCACGGCTGTCATCACCAGCATCAGTGCAGCCAGGCGATCCAGTACCAGAACAATCCCGAAGGGCGGCTGCCAGTTGCCAAACGCATAGATCCGATAGCTGCCATCGTCTGCCAACACCAGAAGCACGATGGCTGAGACCATGATCAACACAGTTGTTGCCAGCGCCAGGGTGCGGCGCAGACTGATAGGTGCGTAGCCCATGAAAGCCTGAAGAATGCCACCAAGCAACGGAATCAGAACAGGAGCGGTAAGCCAATGGTTCATTTACCGGTTACCTCCTCTTCTTCTTCCGGAGCAGGTGATTTGTAGGGCTGCTTGCCATCGACATGATCGTCATCGTTGTCTGCCAGGTTTCGCAGCGACAACACCACAACGAACGCCGTCATGGCGAAGCCAATCACGATAGCCGTCAGTACCAGCGCCTGTGGCAGTGGGTCTGAGTGGGTAGCTGCAGTGCCGAGCACTGGCTGCTGGCCCGTCGCTAGGCGACCACTGGAAAACAGGAAGAGGTTCACGCCGTAGGAAAGCATGGTCAGACCGACCACCACGGGGAAGGTGCGTGACCGCAGAATCAGATAAACGCCGGATGCCGTCAGGGCGCCAATAACCAGTGCGAAAACGAGCTCCATTACGCACCCTCCTTTTTACTCTTGATAGCCGAGTGGGGCGACAGCCGTCCAATACTCACCAGCGCAAGCAAAGTGGCTCCGATAACCGTCAGATAGACGCCGAGATCAAAAACCAGGGCGGAAGCAACCTCGAATTTTCCTACTACCGGCCAGGTTATGTAGCCGAAGGTGGACGTCAGGAATGGGTAGCCGAAGGCAAAACTTCCGACGCCAGCAATAGTTGCGAACAGAAGGCCCAGACCAATTACGTTGTGATAACGGAATGGAATCCTGTCCTGGGTCCAGATCATGCCGCTGGCAATGTACTGGAGAATGAGTGCCACCGAGGTGATCAGGCCGGCGATGAAGCCGCCGCCAGGCAAGTTGTGGCCTCGCAGGAAAATGAACACCGATACCATCAGAGCCAGTGGTAACATCGGGCGCGCAATCTGGCGAAGCATCAGCGGATAGGCATCCCGGGTCCACGCGTGCCCCTCGCCATCACTTGGGGGTGGTGTCAGGGCCGTGTTTTTGAGCATGGCGTAAATGCCGAGGGCGGCAATAGCCAACACGGCGATTTCCCCGAGGGTATCGAAGCCACGGAAGTCCACCAGAATTACGTTGACCACGTTGGTGCCGCCGCCGCCGGTTTTGCTGTTCTCCAGGAAAAATTCAGAAATTGAACTGAATGGCTGGGTCAGCATGGCGAGCGTGACCAGCGTCATACCGATACCTGCAGCTCCTGCGATCGCCATGTCCCTCAAACGCCGTTTCATTGGGGTTTCTATCGGAGTCCAGGACGGCATGTAGAAAAGTGCGAGCATCAGAAGAACAATGGTCACAACCTCGACAGACAGCTGGGTCATGGCAAGATCCGGCGCCGAGAATCGGGCGAAGGCCAGGGCCACAATCAGGCCCACCACGCTGAGCAGAACCAGTGCATAAAAGCGCTGCCGATGCACGGTAGCGGTTGCCAGGGCGCAAAGAATAAGGATGCCAGCAGCAATCGTCGTAGGTGCATCAATCGGACTCAATCCGTTCTCCCCGACGAAAATCCCCAGACCAAGAAGGGGCGCTGCAGCAACAGCAATAACACTGGCGAAAAGCAGCAATGCGTACCGTTGAAGCGAACCATTCTCGATGCGCGTGGTAACTCTGTTGGCCAGATCGACAACCCGAAGAACCACTGACTCGAAGACAGCTTTTTCGTCAATTTCCTTGAATCGGGCATGGAAGTCGAAGAAACGCTGACGCTGGCTGTACATGAGCAGGCCCCCGAAAAAGGCAACGAAACTCATGAGCAACGGAAGGTTGAAGCCATGGTAGACAGAAAGTGTGTATTCTGGCACATCACCACCAAGCGTGGCGGACGCAGCGATGTAGAGTAGCGGCCCGACCGAAATTGCGGGGAACACACCTACCATGATGCAGGCAAACACCAGGATCTCCACAGGAAACTTCATGTAGCGCGGAGGCTCATGGGGCGGATAGATTGGAAGATCCACCGGTTTGCCATTGAAGAAAACATCGTGGACGAAACGGGCCGAATACGCCACCGCGAAGATACCGGCCAGGGTAGCAACAACCGGTGGCAGCCAGGCCAAAAGACCGGGGAGGTTCAGTTCCAGGGATTCGGCAAAGAACATTTCCTTACTCAGGAAGCCGTTCAGAAGCGGAACACCGGCCATGGAAGAGGCAGCCACCATGGCGAGGGTGGCGGTGTGGGGCATGTAGCGCCACAGGCCGTTGATGCGCCGCATATCCCGGGTGCCGGTTTCATGGTCGATGATACCGGCGGCCATAAACAGGGAGGCTTTAAAGGTCGCGTGGTTGATTACATGGAAAACCGCCGCCACGGCGGCAAGCTGGGTGCCCATGCCAAACAGCAGGGTGATCAGGCCCAGGTGGCTGACCGTTGAATGGGCCAACAGTCCTTTAAGATCATGCTTGAACATGGCGACATAGGCGCCAATGAGCAGGGTGGCCATGCCGGTAAAGCTGACCATATAGAACCATTGCTCGGTGCCTGCCAGGGCCGGATAAAGCCGGGCCATAAGGAAAATGCCGGCTTTGACCATGGTAGCCGAGTGCAGGTAGGCCGACACCGGGGTAGGCGCCTGCATGGCGTGAGGTAGCCAGAAATGGAACGGAAACTGGGCCGATTTGGTGAACGCGCCCAGCAGAACGAGAGTCAGGGCCACCGGGTACATGGCATGTGCCTTGATCTGGTCACCGGCTGCCAGCACGTCATCGAGTTCGAAGCTGCCAACAATGTTGCCGATGATCAGTATGCCGGCCAGCAGCGCCAGGCCACCGCCACCAGTGACCGCAAGCGCCATACGGGCACCGCGACGGGCGTCCTGTTTGTGGGTCCAGAAGCTGATCAACAGGAATGACGTCAGGCTGGTCAGTTCCCAGAAAATCATCATCAGCAGCAGATTACTGGAGAGCACAATGCCCAACATCGAGCCCTTGAAACAGAGCAGGAGGGCGTAGAACTTGCCGACGTTCTCGTGAGCTTTCAGGTAATAACGAGAGTAGAGAATGATCAGCAGGCCGATAATCAGGATCAGCAGGGCGAACAGCAGAGACAGTCCGTCCAGCCGGAAGCTGAAGGACAGGCCGAGGGCCGGGAGCCACTCGTAGCTGTGCAGCACTACACCGCCATCGGCCAGGGTTGCCCAATGAGGGAACAGGGCCGCCAGTGCGATGAGCGCGGGTACGGAAGATGCAACGGCAATCGCCGTTCTGCCGCCCTGGGCGAAAAGGGGTGCGGCTATGGCACCCAGAAATGGCAGTAAAACAACCAGCGGTAGCGACATCGCAACCTCGTTATTGGTTTTCTTTTACGTGAGTATTGAAGGCATGTTTGCCTGAGTCTAGTCTCCGGCCGGCCACCCTGCACATTGATCAAAAAGGCCTTTACGGCATTCAGGGCGGGGTGGATCAGCAGAAAAGAGGCGGGTCGGGGAAGTACGGTAGACGTCCCCGGTGCCGCGCGATGTCAGCGGTAACAGGTGGGCGGGTAACTCTTGTGCAGCCGAAGGACCTTGCGGTCATGGTTGCTCCGTCAGTCGAACTTGATTGCCGATGATACGTGGCCCGTCTGGAAGGTCAAGTCAACTTGCGATTGATCAAGTGTATACTCCCGATAAATATTTCATGAGAGAGCCCCATGAGCGACACCTATCCCAACCTTTTGAAACCGCTGGATCTCGGCTTCACGGAACTGAAGAACCGGGTGCTGATGGGGTCTATGCACACGGGTCTTGAGGACCGATTCTGGAATATCCACAAATTCGCGCAGTACTTTGCGGAGCGGGCTGAAGGCGGTGTCGGGCTCATGGTGACGGGCGGATTCTCGCCAAATCTGGTCGGGCAGTTGGCCCCGCTTGCCTCAACCATGAACAACCGGGCCACGGCCCTGCTGCATCGCCATGTGACTGGAGCGGTGCATGAGGCGGGTGGCAAGATCTGCATGCAGATACTGCATGCGGGTCGCTACGGTTACCAGCCGTTGATTGTCTCGGCCTCGGCAACCAAAGCGCCAATCAGCCCGTTCAAGGCCCGCGCCCTTTCCTCGAAAGGGGTGGAGCGACAGATCAACGATTTTGTCAGTGCCGCGAAACTCGCAAAGTTCGCCGGTTATGACGGCGTCGAGGTGATGGGCTCGGAAGGTTATTTTATCAACCAGTTCTTGTGCGAGCGCACCAATAAACGCACCGACAAGTGGGGCGGCCCTTACGAGAACCGCATGCGCCTGCCCGTGGAAATTGTCCGGCGCATGCGCGAGGCCGTTGGGCCCGAATTCATCATTATCTACCGGTTGTCGATGCTGGACCTGGTAGAAGGTGGCCAGACGTGGGATCAGATCGTGATGCTCGGCAAGGCCATCGAACAGGCCGGTGCCACCATTATCAACACAGGCATTGGCTGGCACGAAGCCCGGGTCCCCACCATTGTTACCTCGGTTCCCCGCGGTGGCTTCGCCAATGTGACTGCAAAGTTCTATGGCGAAGTAGATATCCCGGTGTGTACCACCAACCGCATCAACACCCCGGAGAAAGGGGAAGAAATCCTCGCCGCAGGCAAGGCCGATATGGTTTCCATGGCACGGCCCCTGTTGGCAGACAGTGAGTTTGTGCGCAAGGCCGAGCAGGGGCGCAGCGATGAAATCAACACCTGCATAGCCTGCAACCAGGCCTGCCTGGATCATGCTTTCCAGGCCAAGCGGGCCTCCTGCCTGGTCAACCCGAGAGCTTGCCACGAAACCGAGCTGGTGTTGACGGTGGCCCCCGTTGTGCGCCGAGTTGCTGTAGTAGGCGCCGGACCTGCGGGACTGGCGGCGGCAACAACCGCTGCGAAACGGGGCCACAAAGTGACGCTGTTCGAAGCGGGTGACCGGATCGGCGGCCAGTTCAACTACGCCAAGCGCATCCCGGGCAAGGAAGAGTTTTACGAAACCCTTCGTTACTTCCAGCGCCAGATCGAGCTCCTGGAGATTGAGCTCAAGCTAGGCACCCGCGTGGACGCGGACTCACTGAAAGCGCAAGGGTTCGATGATGTGGTGATCGCCACTGGCGTTAAGCCGAGAACACCGGCGATCGAGGGCATTGATCACCCCAAAGTGCTCGGCTATCTGGATGTCCTTCGCCATAACAAACCCGTTGGTAAGAATGTGGCGGTTATCGGCGCCGGCGGCATTGGTTTCGATGTCAGCGAATTCCTGACCCATGATTTCAGCCATCATCTCGAAGGCGAGCAGGTCAGTGTTGCCGACTGGCAGGCAGAATGGGGCGTTAATCCGGACTTTGATGGACCCGGTGGCCTGGCCGAACGACAACCGACCCCGTCACCCCGCAAGATTTATCTGATGCAGCGAAAAACCGGCAAGGTCGGTGGGGGCCTGGGCAAGACCTCGGGCTGGGTTCACCGCAACAGCCTGAAACATCGCGAAGTGGAAATGCTCCGGGGGTGTCGCTATGAGCGCATCGACGACCAGGGACTGCATATTTCCCTTACCGATAAAGAGGGCAAGGTTACGGAAAGTCGGGTGCTGCCGGTGGACAATGTGATAATTTGCGCCGGTCAGGAACCCTTCCGGGAACTTTTCGACCAGTTGTCGGACTCTGGGGTGAACGCACATTTGATCGGCGGCGCAGACGTTGCCGAAGAACTCGACGCAAAACGGGCCATCCGGCAGGGAACGGAAGTCGCAGCCAAACTATGACACTACTTATTGCCTTCGCAGTACTTTCGATTGGCTTTTCCTTTTTGTGCTCCATTCTTGAAGCGGCGCTGCTCTCGGTCACTCCCAGCTACATCGCTTCATTAAAAAAAGAGAAGCCGCAGCTCTTCGCCCGGTTGCGCAAGCTGAAAGACGATGTGGATGATCCGCTGTCTGCAATCCTTACACTGAATACTGTTGCCCACACCGTCGGCGCCACCGGCGTCGGGGCCCAGGTCACAGTGGTTTTCGGTGAAGCGTGGTTGGGGATTGCCTCCGCAGTGATGACCCTGGCCATCCTGATCTTCTCGGAAATTATTCCCAAAACCATCGGGGCCAAATATTGGCGGGGCATCGCTCCCAGATTGCCCGCCATTCTGGGTTTCATGATCAAGGCACTGCTGCCATTTATCTGGCTGTCCAAACAGGTTACTCGCCGCATTGCCTCCGGTGAGGCAGACACGGACATTCGCGCCGAGATTAGCGCCCTGGCAGAAATAGGTAAGGACCAACAGGCCCTGGATGAAGATGAACGGCGGATGATCCATAACGTCTTGCGCTTTCACGAAATCAAGGTCAGTTCGGTGATGACACCGCGGACGGTGTGTAAATACGTCGACCCGGACATCACCTACGAGCAGTTCCGGGAGCAAGTCAGAAAATCACCGTTCTCCCGCTATCCCGTGATAGACGAGGATGGTGAGGCCCTTGGCTACCTGCACAGGGCTGACCTGATCAATCTTGATGCCGACGTCGACCTGCTGGAACACATGCGCAAGATCAAGCGGGTGAAAGGCAACACCAACATCGAATTCGTGTTCTCGGACATGCTGAGAGAGCGGCAACACCTGGCAGTGGTCTATGACGAACTGGGTACCTGGCTGGGAATAGTGACGCTGGAGGACATACTGGAGACACTTTTGGGCACGGAAATCATGGATGAAACCGACAATGTCTCTAATCTTCGCCGGTATGCGAAGCAGCGCTGGAGCCGTCGCCTGAAGAAGTATGGCTCCGGATAGAAACGGATTTGAGGGT
This sequence comes from uncultured Marinobacter sp., assembly GCF_913055835.1. Taxonomy (GTDB): domain Bacteria; phylum Pseudomonadota; class Gammaproteobacteria; order Pseudomonadales; family Oleiphilaceae; genus Marinobacter. The sequence goes on from NZ_CAJXKQ010000001.1 coordinate 248,815, forward strand.
TACCGGGCGGCTTTCAGCGCGTTGGAAATCGCCTCGGCCTCGGCTTCAAGTACCTGACACCGAAGGCTGTTTCCTTGCTGAAGTGCCTGCTCGATCTGCTTTCGCTTCATGTCGTACAGCTTGCTTAGAATGTCTGCCTGGCTTTGTCTGATCGGTGCATTCATGGCGGACCTCCCCATAGTGACACCTGTCGGTATTCTTTACGTTTCAGGCCGAACATTGGCCTTCACCGAAAACAGATGCATAACCCGGGCCATTCAGGCGTTTCCAAACATTACCTGACAAACCGTGACCGGTAGGCGCCCGGGGAGAGCCCGGTATGTTTACGGAAGAGGCGAGTGAACGAGCTCACGTCTTCATACCCCACCAATTGCGTGATTTCATCAATCGGCAGCCGTGATTTCTCCAAATGCTGACGTGCCACCTCAATCCGCAGAAGCTGCAGGTACCCGGTGGGCGTGTCGCCAGTTGCAGTCTTGAATCGGCGAATCATCGAGCGCTCGGTCAGCCCGCCCAATGAGGCCAGGCGCTGGAGGGTTATGTGTTCACTGTAGTGGCCATCCAGCCAGTCCTGAAGTTTTAGAATGGCCGCGTCCGAATGGTAGCGGCGGGCCTGCAGAGCGCCGTAGGGTGCCTGACTGGTTCGCCCCGCATCTATCACAAAGGCCTTTGCCAGCTCCCGCGCCACCTGAGCCCCGGCGTACCGTTCCACCAGGTAAATACCCAGATCCCACCAGGCCATCCCGCCCCCGGCACAGGCAACGTCGCCGTCCACCGTCACCAGCTTGTCTGGCTGCAGATTCACCGTCGGGAACCGCTGCCGGAACTGATGGCTGAAACCCCAGTGCGTCGTCGCCTGACGACCATCCAGAAGTCCCGCCTCGGCGAGCATGAAGGCCCCGGTACAGTTACTGGCAACCCGGACCTGACCGGCGTCTGATGACTGAAAAGAACTGAGCCAATGGATGAGTTCTGCATTTCCAGCCAGAACAACATCAATTGGGCCGCCAATTGTCGGTATCACCACCAGATCACTGCCGTCGCCACCCGGCAGCAGATCATTCCAGGCCCCGTCCGACTGAATGGTCAGCCCGTTGATGCAGCGGCAGGGTGCTCCGTCTTTGGTCAGAAGCCGGGTGGTGAACCGCGGTGCCGGCGTCTCATCGTTAATCCGCGCCCAGGTAACGCCGGCAAGACGGAAAAGATCAATAATCCCAGTGATGGCGCTGGCTAAAGCGCCATCGAAACCAATAACTGAAACTATTCGCATGCAAACTCCAAGGCAGGCTACCAGCGAGGCATTCCCTCCCGGGACTGTCTGCAGCATGGATGCTGCAGTCAAGCGTACAGGGATGTATTTACAGCGTGTCCCGGGAGGGAATGCCTTGCTGGTGGCCGGTCGTCAAGCGTGGGTTTGATCACCAAAAATATTGGGCGTGGCAATAATGACCATAATTATGTCATAAACGCCGGTTCCCAGAAAAAACCAGTTGTGAGAGGCTGTCGACAACAAACAGGAGACCAAGCATGACCGACACCCTGATCGACCGCCGCGACCTGGCGTTCCAACTATACGAAGTCCTCGATACCGAAAGCCTCACCACCCGCGAGCGCTTCAGCGAACACAACCGCGACACCTTCGATGCCGTCATCGAAACTGCCGACAAAATGGCCCGGGAGAAGTTCGCCACCCACAACAGCGCCGCCGACAAAGATGAGCCGAAATTCGTCAACGGCCAGGTCGAGATGCTGCCGCAGGTAAAAGAAGCCTTTGATGCCTACGCCCAGGCTGGCTTTATCGCCGGACGTTATGACTACGAACTGGGAGGCATGCAACTGCCCGAATCCGTCATGGCCGCCTGCAACGGCTTTTTCACTGCTGCGAACCCGGGCACCGCCGGCTACCCCTTCCTGACCACGGCTGCCGCCAACCTCATTCGTGTGTTCGGCAACGACAAGCAGAAAAACACCTTCCTGCCGAACATGCTCAGCGGCCGGTTCAGCGGAACCATGGCGCTGACCGAGCCCCATGCCGGCTCGTCGCTGGCGGATATCCGCACATCAGCGTCGCCAACCGATGAAGGGCACTACCTGATCAAGGGCGCAAAAATTTATATCTCAGGCGGCGAGCAGTCCATCACCGACAACATCGTTCACATGGTGCTGGCCAAGATCAAAGGGGCACCGGCGGGCGTTAAGGGCATCTCCCTGTTCATCGTTCCCAAGTTCCTGGTAGATGACGAAGGTAACCCCACCGAGCGCAATGGTGTCAGCCTGGCCGGTTTGATCCACAAACTGGGCTACCGCGGTACCACCTCAACGGCACTGAGTTTCGGCGACGATGCCCCCTGCCACGGCTATCTGGTGGGCGAGCCCCATCAGGGCCTGAAATACATGTTCCAGATGATGAACGAAGCGCGGGTTGGCGTCGGTTTTGGTGCGGCTGTGATCGGTTATCGCGGTTACATGCACAGCCTGGAGTACGCCAAGGACCGGCTACAGGGCCGCAAGGCCAGCGAGAAGAATCCGGAATCCCCGCAGGTGCCGATCATCGAACACGCGGACGTGCGCCGCATGTTGCTGGCCCAGAAAGCCTACAGCGAGGGTGGCCTGGCCCTGTGCCTCTATGGCGCCCGGCTGATGGACGACCAGCATACCCACCCGGATGAACAAAAACGCCTGGAAGCCGGTAAACTTCTGGACCTGCTCACCCCGGTGATCAAGGCCTGGCCGTCCGAATACGGCCCCAAGGCCAACGATCTGGCCATCCAGGTATACGGTGGTGCTGGCTACACCCGTGAGTATCCGGTGGAGCAGTGCTGGCGTGACAACCGTCTGAATCCGATTCATGAGGGCACCAACGGCATTCAGGCCATGGACCTGCTGGGTAGGAAGATCTGGCAGGATCAGAGCCATGGTTTGCAGCTGCTCATGCAAGAGATGCAGGTAGATCTGCAGGCAGCCACCACCGATCGCTGCCAGCAGTGGGCCCTGTCCCTGAGTGAAACACTGCAGCAGGCGGTGAAGGTTACCCAGAGCCTGGGTAAATCCCTGATGGAAGGTGATCCCGACAGAACTCTGGCCAACGCCTCCTGCTATCTGCACTTGTTTGGGCACATCATGGTGGCCTGGATGTGGTTGCGGCAGGCCAACGCAGCGGCCCATGCCCTGGGTTCAGCCAATACCGATGATGAGCGCAATTTCTACCAGGGCAAACTGCAGGCGGCCCAGTATTTCTTCCACTGGGAGTTGCCGACTGTGGCCCAGGATCTGGTTCTGCTGCGCAATCAGGACGATACCTGCCTGAACATGAAGGCCGATTGGTTCTGACTTAGGAGCGCTCTGGGCCTGCCGGTATCGGAGTAAGCGCGACCAACGGGTGCGGCTTCCCGGGACACGCTACAAGCACATCCATGTGCGCTCGGCTGTGGCCATCCATGGCCACAGACGGTCCCGGGAAGCCGAACCCGTCGGTCGCGCCCCCGCTTGAGTGCGGCCTGGAAGCAACGGCAAAGCATTTAGAAGGTAAAAGAAAATGGCTTTGGTGAACGTTGAAAAGAAACAGCACATCCTGCTGATCGGGCTAAACCGCCCGGAAAAAATGAACGCCATGAACCGCGAGATGTACCACCAGATCGCGGCGGCTTATTACCAATTGGAGAATGATCTTGAGCTCAGGGTCGGCCTGATGTACGCCGAGGGCGACCACTTCACCAGTGGCCTGCAACTGGACGACTGGGCTGGCGTGTTTGCCAATGGCAAAGGCATTGAACCGGGCGAGGGCGAACTGGATCCTTTCCACATCACTGGTCAGGCGCTGAGCAAACCCGTGGTTTTCGCCGCCCAGGGTATCTGCTTCACTTGCGGCGTTGAGATGATGCTCAACACCGATGTGCGAATCGCGGCCAAAGGAACGCGCTTTGCCCAACTGGAAGTCAAACGCGGAATCTTCGCCTGCGGCGGCGCCACCATCCGCCTGCAACGGGAAATCGGTTGGGGTAATGCGCAGCGATACCTGCTGACCGGCGATGAGTGGACGGCCGATCAGGCCTATCAGTGGGGTTTGATCCAGGAATTGGTGGAACCCGGCGAGCAGTTCAACGTTGCCTTGGAAATCGCCGACAAAATCGCAAAGGCGGCGCCCTTGGGCGTTCAGGGCAGTTTGAAATCCTCGAAGATCGCTGTCAGCGAAGGCCAAGAGGCTGCAAAGCAGCGTCTGTTCCCGGATCTTCAGCCTGTAATGGCCAGTGAAGATGTCAAAGAGGGAATCCAGTCATTCCTGGAACGTCGAGAGGCCGTTTTCAAAGGGAAGTGATTCCTGAGTTTTCTCAGGAAACACTGACACACTCCATCTCAACAGATCTGATTTTTTCTTCCGTAGTCCGGGCAGCCGACCGGGGTCTTCCTTCCGGGAGTGTGAGCAGCAAGGATGCTGCGATCAAGCCCCCATGGATGGGTTCACGGCGTCTCCCGGAAGGAAGACCCCGGTCGGCTGCATGCACCAGGCCCTGAAGGCTGGGGCCAGGGCTAAAGAGCAAGCAGAATCAGGCGGCCTCAGAATTCGAGGATTCGCGACGAGCCTTCGCTTCTGCTGCCACCTCCGCAGCGTAGTCCGCATATTTCGCCATCAGTTCCTCCTTCCGATCTGGATCCCAGTTAATCTTGCTCAGATCCCCCTCGTAGTGATCAATCACCCGCTTATCCATGGTTTCATACCACCACTGCGGCAGATAGGCCGGCAACAGCATCGAGGCATAACCGCCGGGTAGCTGCGGTGCCTTCTCGAAATGCCGCAGGGCCTGGAAGCTGCGCTGGGGGTGAGCGTGATGATCTGAATGCCGCTGCAGCTGATACAGGAACAGATTGGTCACGATGTGGTTACTGTTCCAGCTGTGCTCCGGTTGGGTGCGCTCGTACTTGCCGCTCTTATCCTTCTGGCGCAGCAGGCCATAGTGCTCAATGTAGTTCACGCTTTCGAGCAGGCTGGCGCCATATACCGCCTGCGCTGCCAGGAACGGAACCGCTCTTGGTCCGCAAACCAGCGTTGTCGCGCCGAAGAAGCCGGCGCTCATGGCCCAGCCCTGAAGCAGTTCGTTGTCCAGGCTCCAGAAGCTCTTACCTTTGCGGGCAAGTCTGTTCTTTTCGATCTTGATGGAGGATTTGATGCCTCCCAGCACCGTGCGCGGCAGGAATTTCCAGAAACTCTCACCCATGCGGCTGCTGGCCGGATCTTCGGGCGTTGCCACCCGTTTGTGATGGCCGAAGTTATGCTCAACAACAAAGTGGGTGTAGCCGGTGGGGGCCAGGGCCGCCATTGCCAGCAACTTGTTCAGCTTGTTCGACTTGTGGCCGAGTTCGTGGGCCGTGTTGATGCCCACGCCGTTGATGGCGCCAACCGTGAGCGTCAGGCCTATCTTGTCGTCCAGGGGCGTGCTTTTGCGGCTGGCAAGCCAGGCGCCCATGAAGGTCATGGCGTACTGGGTGGGAATGAAGGCCTTTACAATCCGGTCGTAGTATTTGTCCTGCTCCAGTGTCTTAACGGCGGATTCTGGAGGGTTGCTTTGATCCTCACCAATCGCACGGTCCAGGGCGGGAATGATGCCGTGCACCAGCGCTGGGCCGGTCCAGGCCAGGGCTTTCAGCTTTTTCGGGGCCAGGGCGTAGCCTGTGAGAGCGGCCAATCCGATTCCCGGCAGGGCAGGGCCGAGTAGCCACATGTAGCGTTTCGGGTCTTTCCAGTTGCCGGCGGCTTCTTTTTCGACAGGTGATGTGACCTGATGGGATTGCAGATTGTCTGGGGTTTTGGCGTTCATTGTTGTCTCCCGTTCGGTGCGCGTAACTGCAATCTATGTCGGACAATCTAACAATGCAACGGTCGTCGAGGTTCAATAGGGATCATTGGCTCGAAATGACAAAAACCAATTCTTTGGCAGAAATCTGGTTTCTGAGCCAGACTGATGTAAATAAGAAGAGCTTGATCACAAGGAAGAATCAGCCATGACGAATCCTTCTTCTGCCACTGCTTCATACTCCGTTCAAGGGATGCTTCGTGAGTACCTGTCGTCCGGCAAGCTTGCCGAGGTGGTGTACCGCGACAGCGCCGGCCAGATCTGTCTGGTTCATGATGTTATTCGCGATCTCTTCAGCCGAGCCGGTCAGGATTTTCTGCTACTCGGGCGCGGCACCATGCTTCCGTTTGATCACCTGATTACCATCGATGGCCAGATGCTCTCTGACAACGCTGGCTAACGAAAGGGTAATCGGTCGGTAATTGTGTTTTCCAAAGCTCTCGCCGTACCCTGTGCCCCGTTGTAAATACTTACCAACAGAGGGATATGGTATGAATAAGCTCACACTGAGTGCGCTTTTGATGGTGCTTTCACTGGGCCTTGCTGCCTGCAGTTCGGAAGAGAATGAAGGGGTCGATGTCGAGCAGGCTGCGGATAACGCCGGAGACATGATGGAGGACGCGGCCGATTCCACTGAGGAAACCGTGGAAGAAGCCACCGGCCAGGACGAAAGTGCCATGGGCGAATTGCAGGAAGGCGCAGAGGAAGCTGGTGAGGCCATGAGTGATGCTGCCGAAGAAGCTGGCGATTCAATCGAAGAGGGCTATGAAGAAGCCACGGAGCAGTAATTGAGTGGACTGACCGCTCTGGCGCAACAGATTGCCCGGAGCGGTCGGATCGCCGGTGCCAACCCTTGTAAACTAATGTTAACGCATTTGTCTTTTTAACTTCCGCTTACTGTCATATTTCCCGCCGAAACTGGCCTCTCAACAACATTGACCCGCTGTTCTTTGAGAGAGGCAATAACATGGCTAAGCACGACCTTGATCCCAATTACCTGGATCCCAACTACGAGCCGGTAGTCAACCATACTGAAAACACCCCATTCCACCAGGTCCTTGCCGCACGCATGCAGCGACGCACGCTGATGAAAGGCAGCGTCGGCGCAGCGCTTGCCAGTGTTATGGGCCTGGGGCTTGCCGGCTGTGGCAGCGACAGCGACGACAGCACCACCAGCAGCAATGTGTCGAGCACCGATATCGGTTTCAAGGCGGTGCCGACATCAACGGCTAACGAAGTGGTTGTTCCAGAAGGCTACTCCTCCGAAACATTCCTGCCCTGGGGCACTCCCATCACCGGGTCTTACCCTGAGTACAAGCCGGATGGCACCAATACCGGCGCGGAGCAGGAGCAGCAGGTGGGCATGCACCACGACGGCGTGCACTTCTTCCCGATTGACCTGAAGGCTGGCGGCAACAGCTCAACCGAAGGCCTTCTGGTGATGAACCATGAGTACATTGCCCAGGGTGCGTTGCATGCCAACGGAGCCACCTATGTTAACGATATGCGCCCTGCGGACGAAGTTCGCAAGGAAATCGCTGCACACGGTGTTTCCGTTGTGCACATCAAGCAAGACGCCAATGGCAAGTGGGATATTGTGTTTGGCAGCCCATTCAACCGTCGCATCACCGGCAACACCGAAATGGATATTCGTGGTCCGGTCCGCGGGTATAGCAAACTGATCACTAAGTACAGCCCCGATGCAACCGAGACCCGCGGCACGCTGAATAACTGTGCAATGGGGCCCACCCCCTGGGGAACCTACCTGGCCGCTGAAGAGAACTGGCACGGCTACTTCGCCAACGGTGACGCCACACAGCCCCGGGAACAGTCCCGCCATGGCGTAGGCAGTTCCAGCCGATATGACTGGGAACTGGCCGACAGTGCTGAGGACCAGTACGTTCGATTCAATGTGAGCACCATTGGCGCAACGGCTGCCGATGACTATCGCAATGAAGCCAACACCTACGGCTACATGGTTGAGATCGATCCGTTTACTCCTGAAAACAAGCCACAAAAGCGAACAGCCCTGGGCCGATTCGGTCACGAGGGTGTGATCTTCGCACCGGCCAGGGAAGGCGAACCGGTGGTTTGCTACTCCGGCGATGACTCCCGTTTCGAGTACATCTACAAATTCGTGTCGTCGAAGCCCTACTACGCCGCCACGGCCGGTGGATATCTGTTGGATGAAGGTACTCTCTACGTAGCTCGGTTCAATGACGACGGTTCAGGCGACTGGTTGTCACTGGATCTCGACGACGCCGACTTTGCGGCCAAGGTTGCTGCGGCCGAGGGCACTCAGGTGGGTGATGTCCAGTTTGACGGTTTTGAAAACCAGGCTGACGTGCTTCTGAACACCCGTCTGGCCGCCGATATCGCCGGTGCAACCCCGATGGACCGTCCGGAGTGGGGGGCCGTCGACCCGAATTCTGGCCAGGTTTATTTCACCCTGACCAACAATTCCCGCCGGACAGAAGAACAGGTGAATGCAGCGAACCCGAACGCTAACAACCGCACTGGCCACATCATTCGCTGGAGCGAGGAAGGCAACGACCACACCGCTACCACTTTTGACTGGGACATCTTTGTGTTCGCCGGTGAGCAGGGTACGGAAACCGTGGTAGACGACGAGGTGATCGTATCCCTGACTGACGACAACATCTTCAACAGCCCGGATGGCCTGTGGTTCGACTACAATGGCCGTCTCTGGATCCAGACCGATGGCTCCGATGCTGCCCCGTACCAGAACAACATGATGCTGGCCGCCAATCCGGAGACCCGCGAAATCAAGCGCTTCTTCGTTGGTCCCGTGGGCTGTGAGGTAACCGGCGTTGTCTCCACTCCGGATGTGAAGACCATGTTCGTTAACATCCAGCACCCTGACGGAAACTGGCCGGATTCCAGCGATCCGCGCCCGCGCGATGCAACTGTCATCGTTACCAAGGACGACGGCGGTGTCATCGGCGCGTGAGCCCAGGCTGAAGTAGCCTTCTGAATACCGCAAACCCGGCCCACTCGGTAACAGAGTGCGTCGGGTTTGCGGTTTTTTGTTTCAGAAACGCTATTCCCCGCCGATATGCATATTAAATACACTAAAGTATGAGTTATAAACTCATGTCAATTCTTTAGTCTCCACAATGGCCTTTAATAGCAAAATGTTTGCAGAAATAACAAAAAAGAAGAGGTTTCTATGGGCTTATTGGACCGGGCATCAGTTCTATGGGGGGTGGCGATTGCCGCTGTTCTTGCAGTCGTCTCTGCAGTGGTGGCGCCTTTGCTAGGCCTGGAACCCGTCTCAATTCTCATCGGTCTTGTAGTCGGTCTTGTGGCTGCCGGCGGCTTCCTGATTATCAGGGTGTTGGAGCCAACCGAGCGAGGTCTCCAGGCGCTGAATGACGGCACCCTGGCCGACGGTCATCCGCTGCAGGCCCAGTGCCGCCAACTGCTGGCCGACGCCAGGGCGGGGCGCTCTTTGGTGGAAACCTTGTCCGGGAGCGCCGACAAAAACGCTATCTCCGCAGCCCAGGTGTCTTTCGCAGCAGATCAACTGAAGCTCCGGCTTGACCGCCAGGTGGAAGAAACCGCCCAGATGGCCGACTACGCCGGCCAGATCACCGAGACTGTCCGGGAGTCCTCCGAACAGGCCACAAATGCAGCCACCATGGCACTTCAGAACAAGCAGGTTAGTACCGAGGGCCGTGAAGCCTTGATATCGGCCATCGACAGTGTGCGGGCTGTGCATGAGCAATCCGGCGAAAACCTTCGGCTGATCCAGGAACTGAACGAAAAATCCAACAAGATCCAGGGCGTGACCACCACGATCCAGGGTATTGCCGAACAGACCAACCTGCTTGCCCTCAACGCCGCCATCGAGGCGGCCAGGGCCGGCGATCAGGGTCGCGGATTTGCGGTGGTGGCCGACGAAGTACGCCAGTTGGCGGGCCGAACCGCTCAGGCAACGGGTGAAGTGGCGGAAACCCTGGAGGAAATACGGTCTGATACCACCCTCATCGTGTCCCGCATCGAAGACCTCGCCCGCAGCATTGAGGAAGGGCTGTCGTCTGTCGAAAGTGTGGGCGGGCGCCTTGAACAGATCAGTGAGCAGTCCGAGCGGGTTCAACAACAGGTTGCCCGGATAGCTGAAATCGACCAGAACAACGAGCAGAGTCTGGCTCAGGTGTTCTCCGCGATTGAAACCGTGCGCGACCAGATTTCCGAGAGCGACACCAGTGTTTCCTCGTTGGCAGAGCAGGCGGCTACACTCATGGAACTGGCGGAGAAAGCCAATGCCTCATTCGCATTGAACAGCGAAGCAAGTTACCACCGTCCCTTCTTCGATCAGGCCAGAGCGGGCGCTGACCAGATTGGTCAGATGTTCGAGCAGGCAATCCGGGATGGCAAGCTCTCTGAGAGTGCGCTGTTCGACAAGACCCGGACTCCGATCCCGAACACCCACCCGCCAAAGTACTCGAGTAGCTTTGACAAGTTTACCGATCAGTATCTGCCGGCGATTCAGGAGCAGGTGAAAAATGCCCATGAGGCCATTGTCTTTGCCATAGCCGCTGCCCCAGACGGGTATGTACCGACCCACAACCGCGATTTCGCCCACGCACCGACCGGAGATCCGAAGGTGGATCTGGTCAAGAGCCGGAGCAAGCGGCTATTCAACGATCGAACAGGCATCCGTTGTGGCACCCACACCGAGAACATGCTCCTGCAGACCTATCGCAGAGATACCGGCGAAATCATGCATGACCTCTCCGTACCTATTTATGTCAATGGCAAGCATTGGGGCGGTTTCCGGCTGGGCTACCGTCCGGATAATCACTGACCGTGTCGGGATTTTCGACTATGGGGGCTGTGGTAGACTCCGATTAACCGATCAATAGGAGACTTGACTTGGCTGAACCGGAGTTTATTCCTGCCGACGCAGACCCCGCCTCCCGGCGCAGAGACCCGGCGCGTAATCTGGCAGTGGTGGTCTACATCCTTCAGGCGTTGTCTTTTTTCGTAGGGGGCATTACTGGTCTGGCGGGCGTGATTATCAATTACGTCAAACTGGATGACGTCCGCAATACCTGGGTGGAGCAGCACTTCCGCTGGCAAATCCGCACCTTCTGGATTGGCCTGCTCTGGACCGTGATTGGCATCGTGACAACCCCGATTATCATCGGCTGGTTCATTATCCTTGGTATTTCTATCTGGATCATCTACCGGATTGTTAAAGGTGCCCTGGCCCTCAATGACGGCAAGGCGCCCTCCTGAAAGGGCGCCGTGGGTCAATCTTCGGTGACTTCCTTCAGCCGTATGGCACTGAACATCCCAGCCAGTCCCATCAGGCCCAGAACGATAATGACCGCCACTTCTGAGATCATCGATACGAGGGCGGTCAGGCCGCCGGTAACCAGCAGCAGAACACCGATGACTGTGTTGCTCACCGCCGTGTAATCGGTGCGCTTGTTACCCCCGGCCATATCGACCAGATAGGTTTTACGGCCCAGCCTGACGCCCGCATGGGCAATGCTCAGCACGAAAAAGGCGATCGGGTAAAACCAGACGCTGCCGATTTCCGTCCCGATGAAGAGCGCGGTGAAGCCGACGAGCAGGCACACGCCGCTGGCCATTGCCGCTCCACGGATCATGACCCTGCGGCTGGAGGTGTCTGCAGCCCAGCCCCAGAAGCTGGCACTCAGTGAACTGGCGAGGCTGCTGGCCAGCAGGAAGATACCCAGCATCCAGCCAATGTCGGATTCTCTTTGAGCAAGCACCACGAAGTAGGGCGACGCCAGGGCCGAGCAGAGTAGCAAGGCCCGGGTGATCACGAAGTTTCTGAACGGGACATCATCGCGGAGCAGGGAAAGGCTCCGAAACGCCTCGTTGATGGCGTTGCCCCCACCGCCTGTTTCACCGTCATACTCTTTCACTCCGGCGAACAGAAAACCCGCAATCACCCAGAGCACACCGGCGAGAAGCAGGAGCACGGTATAAAAAGCAACCGTCGGATCGCCGCGCTCCCAGAACAGCAGGGCGGTCAACACAACGGTGGCAGAGCCGCCGATGGTGGAGGCCAGTCCGCTGAGTCTCCCCCGGCGGGTTTTCGGGATGCATTTGCCCTGCACATCTTTCATGGACACTGAGCAGAATCCGCGGGCCAGAGAGAATACGATCAGGGCGGCAATAATCCCCGAGCCGGCGGCGTAACCCTCAAGAAACCAGATGCTGGCTGCCATGGCCACGACGCTGGCGGCCTGGCCGAAGCTCCCGAGGGTCCAGAACCACTTGCGAACGGGTTTGCGGCGCACCCAGGCTGCAATGACCATCTGTGGGACCAGGGAGCCGGACTCCCGGATTGGTACCAGCCAGGCCACCAGGGCGGGTGCTCCGATGGCGCTCATTAGCCAGGCCAGCACGGTTTTGGGACTGATCAGCAAGTCACCCAGCTTGGTCAGGACGTTACTGGCGAGAATCAGGAAAAAATTACGGGGTACCTCGCGGCAGGCTTCCTCCGGAATGTCTTTACAAACCCGCGCATCTTCTTCGTTGGCAATCAGGCTGTAAAGCTGGTCGATGGTGTCCTTTCTGCTCTCGGGCAAACCGCTGTCCTCCGGAAAATGAGTCGAAAGGATACCAGCGTGGGCTCCTATTCTTAAGTGCGGAGTACGCCAGTTACGGGCAATCAGACCAGATGGCGAAACAGTGATCGTGATTCCGGCTATCACTCTTGCCCTGAGCATCCGTGATCGGGCCTAATGGCCCGGTCACCAGGGAGCGATTATTGTATGTTGAGTTATCTACACGCCTTCCACGCCGGCAACTTTGCCGATGTTCAGAAGCACGGTGCCTTGGCGCTTGCTCTTTCAATGATGCAGGCGAAGAAATCAGGCATAGCCTGTTTCGACACCCATGCCGGCAGCGCCATCTATGATTTGCGCAGTGAGCGGGCCCGGAAGACAGGAGAGGCCGACGAGGGTGTTCAAAAACTGTGGAGCGCCAGAGACGGACTAAGGGCCGAGGATTGGAAGCCGTTTCTGGACGTGCTGGAAGGGTTCAATGCCGGTACGGGAAAACTGTCTGTTTACCCGGGTTCACCGGCCTGGTTCCAGCATTTTCTCCGGCCCTCGGATGCGTTGACAGTTTTCGAGCTTCATCCATCCGAGAGTGAACAACTTTCAGGTTGGGCCTCCGAGGCCCCTATTCGTGTGCTCAGGCAGGATGGCCTGGCTGGTCTTCTGAAGCAGTTGCCACCGAAGCAGCCCCGGCTGCTTACGCTGATTGATCCCTCTTACGAGATCAAATCGGATTACGCTGACGTTGCAGAAACGCTTGGGAAAGCCTGGCAGAAATGCCGTCATGGGGTTTATCTTGTCTGGTATCCGATACTCACCAGCGGGCTGCAGGCGCAGTTGAAAGAGGCGGTCAGGCGCACCGACCTGCGCAAGGTGCTGTGCAGCGAGGTACACCTGCGCCGCCCGCCGGAGCGAGGCATGGTCGGTTCAGGCATGCTGGTGGTAAACCCGCCCTGGGGCTTCGATTCCCGTCTGTCCGCAATGATGAGCGATGTTGCCGGGCCCGAGGTTTTGAATATGACCCATGATATCGGATGGCTGGTGCCGGAGTGATCCGCTAGCCTACTCTGGTGTGTTGGCTTCCTTCTCTTCGATCAGTTGCTGCACTCGCTCAAAAATACGCTGCCCACTGTCTCCCGTGTGTTCCAGATAAATGTCACGCACGGGCATGCTGGCCTGCCGGAAAACCTCGCGCTCAGCATTGGTGAGTCGGACGACCTTCAGGTGCCCCTCTTCCAGCATTGTTTCAAGCCGCGTCTGATTGAGCTCTTCCTGGGTCTCCCAGGCGATCTGTGCAACATCGTCGAGACCGTTATTCAGCCATTGCTGCTGTTTTTCGGGCAACGCGTTGTACCAATCAAGATTGGACACCACGGAAGCAACGAACTGCGCTGGCCGGGCTAGCGTCATAGTGCTCTGGACTTCATAGAAATCCATTTCCTCGATGGCGAACACCGGATTGCTCTGGCCATCGATCTTGCGCAGTTGCAGATCGCTGTAGACCTGAGAATAGGGGATCTGGCTCGGTTCGGCGCCATAGGCCTTAAAGGCTTCCTCGGCCATATCGGATGTCATGGTGCGGATACGCTGGCCTTTGAAATCGTCCGGTGTGCGAAGCGGCTTGTTGGCAGTCCATGCCATCCAGCCCTCAGGTACAAAGCCCAACAGCTTCATGTTCTCCCGGGCGTAGGGCTGTTCAAACAGACCGAGCAATTGCGGGCTCGCCAGAACCTCTCGGGTTACCTCAGCGTCGTCCGGCAGGACATAGTGCAGGGTAAACAGACCAACTTCAGGAATGGTGTTGGCAAGGTGTCCGGGCGAGGCGAAGGCGAGGCTGACCGAACCATTCTGGACCAGCTCCGTGAGCTGGGCCGAGGTTCCCAGTGAACCATAGGGAAAAATGTCGATTTCGACCTTGCCATCGGAGCGCTCTTCAATTCGCTCTTTCAGCGCTTCGGCATAGGCGTGCTGGACACTACCCTCAATTTCTTCCAGAGCGAAGCGCCAGGTGACGGGGTATTCGGGCGCTTCCGGTGCTTGCGCGGTTCTGTCCCCGCTGTCGGTCTGGCTGTCTGAACAACCGGTCAGTGCAGTGGCCAATGCGAGGCTTAATGGCCAGAACCTGAAACGGGCGGTGGGCATAACGGGGCTCCAGTTTTCTCAATCCTTGTCTGCTATCGGTATACAAGGTAACACAAGAATGCCCAATGCCGTGGGTAACCGGGTCCGATTGGATTACACTGTCGGCCAAACGATCCAGTGGCGAAAGGAGAGAGTTGATGCAGTTTGAGTGGCTGGCAGGAGGCCGTGAATGAAGAACCAGAAACAGGCAATGCTCTATGGCCTTGGCACAGTGCTGTTGTGGTCCACGGTGGCAACCGCATTCAAGCTCTCCCTGAGAGAGTTGGCTCCCGTTCAGATGTTGTTGATTGCCTGCAGTGCATCGGTGGTCGTCATGGCCGTCATTCTGATTCTGCAGGGGCGCTGGCATCTGGTGTTTTCACTCAGTCGCAAACAGTACGCCCAGTCTTTTGGCATGGGTCTGATCAATCCCTGTCTTTACTATTTCCTGTTGTTCGGTGCTTTTGACCGACTGCCCGCCCAGGAAGCGCAACCGCTGAACTACACCTGGGCCCTGGTGCTGGCCTACATGTCGGTACCGTTTCTGGGGCACCGGCTGCGCAGGCTGGATATTGTCGCGGGCCTGATCTGCTACGCCGGCGTGGTGGTCATTGCCACCCGTGGCGCCGTGACTTCCCTGAGTTTCGAGGATCCGCTCGGGGTTTCTCTCGCCCTTGGCAGTACCGTGGTCTGGGCGTCCTACTGGATTATTGCTACCCGGGATACCCGTGATCCGGTGGTTGGCCTGTTCCTGAATTTCATGTGCGGGCTGCCGGTGATTCTGCTGATTTGCTGGTGGACGGAGGGCCTGAACTTCGCTAGTGGAACCTCCCTTGCGGCTGCGGTTTACGTTGGTGTGTTCGAGATGGGCATTGCGTTCGTACTCTGGTCCTACGCCATGAAGAAGGCGGAGAACACCTCGAAGGTCAGCAACCTGATTTTTATCTCTCCGTTCCTTTCGCTGGTATTCATTTACTTCATTCTGGGCGAGCATATCCTGCCCTCCACCTACATTGGCCTGGTTCTGATCATGATGGGGCTCTGGATCCAGCAGAAAAAGGTCAAAGACCGGGAAGAGGCCCTGAACCTTGGCTAGCTGGTTCATTTATATGGTGCGAACTGCACGTGGGGCGCTTTATACCGGCATTACCACCGACGTGGAGCGGCGCTTTAATGAACATCAGTCCGGTGCTCCCAGGGGAGCGCGTAGTTTGAGGGGCAAGGGACCGCTGGAGCTGGTATATAGCGCGGCTGCCGGCGACAGGAGCCGGGCCTCACGGCTGGAGTGGCACGTCAAACAGTGGCCCCGGCCCAGGAAAGAGGCTCTGGCCCGGGGCGAGCTCAAGCTGCCAGATGACGTTTGATGTGCGCGCCGGCGGTCTCCATCGCGGCGGTGGCACGGTCGAGCTGGCCGCTATGCACCTGGAATACGTGCCATAGACTGTTATAAATCTCGAGGCGGGTCTCTACATCTTGCCGGTTTGCCGCCGCGGCCAGCCGCTCGGCATCGTTCAGCAGGATTTCCTGGCTTCCTACCTGTACCAGCAACGGCGGCAGTCCGCCCAGATCGCCGAATATGGGGGATATCAATGGATTGCTCAGGGATTCCTGACCGGCGTAGAGTTTAGCCGCTTTACTGGTCCAGCTGGCCTGGAGTACCGGCTCACATTCCGGCGCGTAGAGGTGGTCCTGGGTAAGATCCACCCAGGGTGAGAACACCGTAAGCGATGCCGGCACAGGCGCACCCTTATCTCGCAGCCGCATGGCGAGGGCTACGGCGAGCCCCCCGCCAGCGGAATCTCCGGCGACAGCAATCTGCTCCGGTTTGAATCCTTCCTCGAGTAGTCCGTTCCAGCAAGCTTCAGCGTCATCCAGGGCGGCGGGGAAGGGAAATTCGGGTGCCAGCCGGTAATCCGGCGTAATGACGCTGCAGCCACTGGTTTTGGCCAGGTGCCCGGTTATGCCACGGTGGGTGTTGGAGGAACCGATAATATAGCCCCCGCCATGCAGGTAAAGCACCGCGCCATTAGGGGTATTGCCGAAGCCGGTCCGGGTAACCGGAACATTGCCAACCCTGGTGTTTTCAAACATTGCGCCTTTTGGCGGTATCGAACTGCGGTAAGCCTGGCGCACAACGCGTCGCTGAAGTGGAACGGGTACCGCCGGGTTGAGAATCGGTCTGACTAACCGGTTCATGGTCTGGCGCAACGCATTCTCCAGAAGCTGTTGCAACATCTGTGTCTTTCCCCTGCTATGGGTTAGGATTGGAGGCCAAAATTTATAACCTATTCATGACAGGCGTTTAACTCTACGTGTACTGGAAAACAGATACCATAGAAATACCGGATTGGGACAGGCACTCGCTCCTCGACAGACTCGAACCGTTCGACCCGGCCTGCCCACGGGATCTCAGTGATGAAATGGTGGCCTATTGCCGCTTTTATGGCCTGGATCTCTGGGTGGAACATCCGGACGTTGCCTATCATCAGGGTTACGTCAAAGCGTGCGATCATGAAGTCATGGTGCACTATTTCCGGTTGCCGGAGCAGGAAGCTGCACGTGGTACCGTGTTTATTCTGCACGGCTACTTCGATCATGTCGGATTGTATAGCCAGTTGATTGATCGTTGCCTGGGCGCCGGCTTTGATGTACTGGCTTATGATCAGCCGGGACACGGCCTCTCCAGTGGTACGCCGGCGGCGATTGGCAGTTTTCTGGAGTACCAGGGGGTTTTGGCAGATGTCATGGCTCAGGTCAGAGAAAAGGTGCGTGAACCCTGGTTTGCCGTGGGCCAGAGCACTGGTGGTGCGATCCTGATCGACTACCTGCTGTCCAATCAGCACAATCAGGAGACGTCCGACTTCCAGAAAGTGGTGCTTCTGGCGCCACTGGTACGGCCTGCGGGCTGGTTGGGAGCAAAGGTGCTCCATAGCATCGCCAAACCGTTTATTTCGCGCTGGCGACGGGTGTTCGCGGAGAACAGTGGTAACAGTCGGTTTCTGCGTTTTCTGCGTGAGCATGATCCACTCCAGGCCAGAGCGGTACACGTGGATTGGGTAAGCGCCCTGCGAAAATGGGTGCCCCATATCGAATCCGCCCGGCCTGTCGACTTTCCCGTGACCGTAGTGCAAGGTGAAAAAGACCTTACTGTCGACTGGCAGCACAATTTGCGCATTATCCGGAATAAATTTTCCTCGGTGGAGGAACTGAAAATCCCTGACGGACGTCATCATCTTGTGAACGAAGCTCAGGATTTGCAGGCAACCGTATTCAATACCATCATTGATACATTCTCGAACCCGGCATCACAGACCCGCTAACGGTCTCTGCCAGGAACAACAGGCACAGGAGATAGTTGTGAAAAAGACAATACTCGCGTTTGCAGTGGCCACTGTCGGTCTCGGTGGTTGCATGACCTATGACCCCTACACCGGCGAGGAGAAAACCTCCAGTGCGACCAAAGGCAGTATCATTGGCGCCATTGGCGGGGCTGCGATTGGTGCGGCAACCTCCAGCAGCAGCGATCGCGGTAAAGGCGCACTGATCGGTGCTGCCAGTGGTGCGGCCATTGGTGGTGGTATCGGTTACTACATGGACAAGCAGGAAGCCGAACTGCGCCGTAAGCTGGAAGGCACCGGTGTTCGCGTAGTGCGCAACGGTGATGAGATTGAGCTTGTTATGCCGGGCAATATCACCTTCGACCTGAATGAATCGACCATCCAGCCGTCATTCAGCGGAACGCTGGAATCTGTGGCCCTGGTTCTGAAGGAGTATGACAAGACCATCATCCAGATCGAGGGGCACACCGACAGCTCCGGCTCAGACAGCTACAACCAGTTGCTCAGTGAGCGTCGGGCTTCTTCCGTGCGGGACTTTCTGCTGAATCAGGGCATTGAGCCCAAGCGTACCCGTGCTGTTGGTTACGGCGAACGCTACCCTGTGGCTTCCAATGATACAGCGGCTGGTCGGGAGCAGAATCGTCGTGTAGAGCTGACGCTCGTGCCCATGCAATAAGCAGGGCCGGCACACACATAAAAAAAACCGGAGCACGCGGCTCCGGTTTTTTTGTGCCATTTCGTGAATCAGAACAGCACGCGGCAGCGGATAGTGCCTTTCACTTTGAGCAGCTTTTCCAGAGCCAGCTCGCCGTACTCTTTGTCCACATCCACGACCACGTAACCAATGTCTTCCTTGGTCTGCAGGTACTGACCGCATACGTTGATGCCGTTCTCGGAGAATACCTGGTTGATTTCGGACATCACGCCCGGCACGTTCTCGTGAATGTGCAGCAGGCGGTGCTGGTTCGGGTGGGACGGCAGTGCCACTTCCGGGAAGTTCACGGAGGAAACGGACGTACCGTTGTCACTGTACATGGCCAGCTTCTCTGCCACTTCCCGACCGATGTTTTCCTGGGCTTCGATGGTGGATCCGCCCACGTGTGGAGTCAGGATCACATTGTCGAATTCCCGCAACGGAGAAACAAATTCCTCATCGTTGGATTTGGGTTCAACCGGGAATACGTCGATGGCGGCACCCAGCAGCTTGCCGCTGCCAAGTGCGTCGGCCAGGGCGTCGATGTCGACAACCGTGCCCCGGGAGGCGTTCATCAGAATGCTGCCGGGTTTCATCTGGGCGAACTGCTCAGCCTTGAACATGTACTTGGTAGCCGGTGTTTCCGGCACGTGCAGGCTTACCACATCAGCAATGTTGAGCAACTCCTGGAGTGTACCCACCTGGGTGGCGTTACCGATCGACAGTTTCGAGACGACATCGTAAAAGTACACATCCATGCCCAGGCCCTCGGCCAGGACACTGAACTGGGTGCCGATGTTGCCGTAGCCAATGATGCCCAGCTTCTTGCCACGGATCTCGTAGCTGTCCTTGGCGGACTTCAGCCATTCACCGCGGTGCGCCTTGGCGTTTTTCTCCGGAACACCTCGCAGCAGCAGGATGGCCTGGGCCAGAACCAGTTCCGCCACGCTCCGGGTGTTGGAGAAGGGCGCGTTGAAGACGGCAATGCCACGCCGGGTGGCGGCCTGCAGATCCACCTGGTTGGTGCCAATACAGAAACATCCCACGGCCACCAGCTTGTTGGCGGCTTCAAATACTTTCTCGGTCAGCTGGGTGCGCGAGCGGATACCGATAAAGTGCGCATCGGCGATCTTCTCGATCAACTCTTCCTCTGCCAGCGAGTGAGACAGATACTCGATGTTGGTATAGCCCGCAGCGTTCAGGGTATCAATGGCAGATTGATGCACGCCTTCCAGCAGCAGGATACGGATTTTGCTCTTCTCAAGAGACGTATTTGACATGGGCTTGCTTCCGAACCTTTCGTCACGTGAAATGACCCGTGGCCAGTGATCGTCAGGGCTGGCTCACAGAACAGGGCCGGTATGATACCATAAACGCAGATTTTCACAGCGCGCCGGTTTGCCTGAATCAACTGTCTGTGACTCCTGTTGCAGGATGCTCCGGCCCAAACCTGACGAGACCGAAAAATTCATGAATTCTGAACAGATCATTGCTTCCCTCAAAGACCTGATGGCGACCGGCGACGCACCCGGCAAGGTGCTGACCGACCCGGCGGATCTGGATACTTATGGCAAGGACTGGACCAAGATCTATCCACCCAAGCCCCTGGCGATCGCGTTGCCCAAGACCACCGAACAGGTGCAGGCGCTGGTGAAGTTCGCCAACGAGAATCAGGTGGCACTGGTGCCCTCTGGCGGTCGCACAGGTCTGAGTGCCGGGGCGGTGGCCGCGAACGGGGAAGTGGTTGTGGCGTTCGACAACATGAACCAGATCCTGGATTTCAATGCCAGCGATCGAATCGTCCGTTGTCAGGCCGGTGTGGTTACCGAGCAGCTGCAGAATTTTGCCGAAGAGAATGGCCTTTACTACCCGGTAGATTTTGCCTCCGCCGGTTCCAGCCAACTCGGTGGCAACCTCTCGACCAACGCTGGCGGCATCAAGGTAATTCGTTATGGCATGAGCCGGGACTGGGTTGCCGGGCTCAAGGTTGTAACCGGCAAAGGGGATATCCTGGATCTGAACAAGGATCTGGAGAAAAACAACACCGGTTACGATCTGCGCCACCTGTTTATCGGTGCGGAGGGTACCCTGGGCTTTATCACGGAAGCCACCATGAAACTTTCCCGCCAGCCGGATAACCTGACGGTACTGGTGCTGGGTCTCAATGATCTGACCAATACCATGGACGTGCTGCAGACATTCCAGAAGAAAATCGACCTCACAGCCTACGAGTTCTTCTCCCATCAGGCCATGGGGCATGTACTTGCCCATGGCCAGGTGCAGGCGCCCTTTGAAACCGAGGCGCCGTACTATGCACTGCTGGAATTCGAATCTGTCTCCGACCAGGTGATGGACGACGCCATGGCACTGTTCGAGCAGTGTGTGGAGAACGGTTGGGTGCTGGATGGTGTGATCAGCCAGAGCGAGACCCAGGCCCAGAACCTGTGGCAGCTGCGCGAGCGCATATCCGAATCCATTGCGCCCCGTACGCCCTACAAGAATGACATTTCCGTGGTCGTGTCCAAGGTGCCGGGCTTCCTACAGGAGATCGACGCTGTGGTCACCGAACATTACCCGGACTTCGAGATTATCTGGTTCGGCCACATTGGCGATGGCAACCTGCACCTGAACATCCTCAAGCCAGAGGGCATGGCCAACGAGGATTTTTTCGAGAAGTGCCAGCAGGTCAACAAATGGGTGTTCGAGATCGTCGAGCGTTATCAAGGCAGTGTCTCGGCCGAGCACGGTGTGGGCATGACCAAGAAGCCTTATTTGCAGTACACCCGTAGCGAGGCGGAAATCGCCTACCTCAGAGGGATCAAGCAGGTATTCGATCCCAATGGAATCATGAACCCGGGCAAGATCTTCGACTGATGCAGGACCACATCGTTGTACTGACAGGCGCTGGCATCAGCGCCGAAAGCGGCCTCTCCACATTCCGTGACAATGGCGGATTGTGGGAAGAGCACAGTGTCTACGATGTGGCCACCCCCGAGGCGTTTGCCCGGAACCAGGAGCTGGTTCTTAGGTTCTACAACGACCGCCGCCGCCAGTTGGCATCGGCCCAGCCCAACCAGGCTCATCGCCTGCTGGCAGAGCTGGAAAAGCGCTACCGGGTAACCGTGATTACCCAGAACGTGGACGATCTCCACGAACGCGGCGGCGCCAGCAACGTCATTCACCTCCACGGTGAATTGACCAAGGCCCGTAGCTCCAGGTATCCGGAGCTCGTCTATGACATCGGTTACCGTGATATCAAACCGGGCGACACCTGCGACCGCGGCGCACAGCTTCGGCCCCATATCGTCTGGTTTGGCGAGGAAGTGCCCATGCTGGACAAAGCCGCCGAAATAGTCCGCACCGCGGACCATTTGCTGATCGTCGGCACGTCACTTCAGGTTTATCCGGCTGCCGGTCTGGTTTACGAAGTGGACAGGGACGTGCCCATCACGGTCATCGACCCGGGAGAGCCTGCGTCGGTGTCCCGGGCAAGAATAATTCGCAAAGGGGCTTGCGAAGGTGTCTTGGAGTGGGTTAGCGGGTTGTAGCTGCGAATTGTGCTGTTGCTTCTATTTTGCAGAATTCATCCCGAACATGGCTGGTTAAAAGGCCAATCAAGGGCGGTGTCGAGAAGCTCAGTTTGAGCCGGTTTTGCCCCGAGGTGTTCTGGTCGACACTGACTGCCATGTGATATTGCTTGCCGTTGGAAAGGAAAACACCGGTGAATTGAGTTTCACGGTTCTCAGTGCGAATGTCATAACCCTCGGCCATCAGATACGAGGCCATGCGCTCCATATGCTCAATGCGTATCTCACGTCGCCCAGTCATTCCCTCAATGTGATGGCCGCTTAGAAAAGATCCCTGATTGCTTACCACAATGTCGCAAGCGCCATCCTGGTAGTGCGCATAGTTGGTACCGCTGCCGCCGCCGATAACTGAACAACCGCCAAGAGTCATTACAAATGAGAGCGCTATGACTGATCCAATTCTGTTCATGCTTGTTCCGCAGAGGTTGTGAATACAAAAAGGGGGAGTCAAACTCCCCCGACATGCTTAGCTAGTGATTAGTCACTTAATAGCGTTTGCGATCTTTCAGTGCTTCAACATCTCGTGAGAAGCTGAGGATTTCTTCTGGTGTCAGGTAGGTATCGATGCGCCCCATAGCCGCAGCGTAAAACTCGTTTACGGCTTCAGCGAGTACCTTGTCACTAGTGTCGATATTTTTACTATTGTCGACCTTCCCTTGATTGCTTGCTTTTTCAATCTGTTCGAAAGCAGTATTTAGAGCAAGGCCAACCAGATCATTCTTGTTATGCCCAGGGTTGTCGAAAATCGCGCGATATTCTTTGGAAATACCAAGATCCTGCAGCGAAATACGCTTGGTCATGAAGGTTTGCATGGTGAGGGGCTCAACCAGCTTGAATGAAAAGTCCCCGCTAATGGCGAAGCTTCCCTCTTCCACGCAGCGAGCTCCCGAGCAGTTTGGTTGGGCTGCGGCTTTGCTGAATTTAAGGTCTAAAGAGGGGATGATCGCGAGGTAGGTGTCTCGCTTGTCAGTGTAGGTGATTTCGTCGAAGCTCTGATAAGGGCCGACGAACCGGAACCCTTTATCCGTGATCAGTTTCTGAAAGCCTTGTCCGAGCGCGCTCTCAAGGGTAGCCGCGTAGTTTCCTTGATAGAAACGCTGGTTGAAATCTGCCGTAACCCGGGGAATAGGGAGACCGTTGTAGCTGGTTGGCTGTGCTGATTCATATTCAGCGAACTTCGGGCTGACGATAGCGATTGTTTGAACATGGGTTTTTGAGGATCTCTCAGAGTTATATTTGAGATCCAGCTCTCCTGTCTGGCGTTCGATTGGTGCCGCTACACATCCTGTCAAGAGACTGAAAACTAAGGTAAGTGAAAAGATTCCCTTGAGATTCATCTGAACTCCGTTTGTTTGATTTTCAGTGTTTGTTTATTAACGGCTGGTAATCCTATAGATCCAGATTGAATGGAGACAGTCTCGTTAAGAATATTTTGCAATATTTAATGGTTTGAAAATGAATTGTTACAGGGTGCTGAGCCCTGATCCGGGAGTTTCAGTCTCAGGGCAGGGACAGGTTGGGTTGGGATTGTTATCCGATGCAGAGGGGACGTCAGCCTGTGACGCGGTTTCAGTACTGGTCAAATGTTCAATTAGGGTACTTGTAAGTTTCGCCGAGCTTTTTTGATGCAGTATTACTGGTGCAGGAGGTATTTCTCCAGTTCCGTTCTGAACGCCGCCTGAACCCCCAGCCGCTTGAGCATCCAGTAATGGCCGGCAATCATCCGGTCGATAAAGATGCTTTCCACCGGTGGCTTGAAGTAATCCAGGTATTTGAACACGGTACTGGTTTTCTCGGCGACGCGTCTGTGGATGTCGGCCTCGGCGAAATCGTAGGGCACATCCCGTTGCTCAAAAGGCACTACCAGAATGTCCCGCCACATGGCGTAGTAGGCTTCATCCACGGCAGGCTGACTTCCCACGCGGGCGCCCAGGTCGATCAGGTAGCGGTCGAGGGCCTCGTAATCTTCATCCAGTGCCGCTATCAGGGCGTTGCGGTAGGCCTCGACGATCTCCGGTTTGAGTTTTTTTACGCAGCCGAAGTCGTACATGATGATCGAGCCGTCCGGTCGGTAGGCGAAGTTGCCGGCGTGGGGATCGCCGTGGATGCACTGGAACCGGAACAGCTGGTCTGCCATCAGGGTAAAGATGCGGTGGCCGATCAGGTTGATGGTGTCCTGATCGTACTGTTCCCGGGTGACCTTGCTAACGTGGTCGCCTTCCACCAGCTCCATGGTCAGCACCCGCCGGGTGGAATGGTTGGTCATAACCGAGGGAATCAGGACCCAGGGTTGATGCTCGTGGAACTTGCGAAACAGCTCTATATTCCGGGCCTCGTTCTCGTAATCCAGCTCTTCTTTTAACCGTTCCCGAATCTCCGCGAACAGGCGGTCTACCGATTCCTTCGGCATTTTTAGCAGGCCACCGAGCTTCAGTGTCATTCTCAGCTGTTTGAGATCCGAGTCGCAGGATTCGTCGACGCCGGGGTATTGCACCTTGACGATCACATCGGTGCCGTCGTGCAGGCGGGCCCGGTGCACCTGACCGATGGATGCGGCTGCGTAAGGATTTTCCTGGAGGTATTCAAACAGCTCTGAGACCGGCTTCCCGAGCTCCGACTCAATCTGCTCCACGATCACCTCAAAGGGCATCGGTGGTGCTTCTTTCTGCAGTTTTTCCAGGGCTTCCGAGAACTCCCGGGGCAGGAAATCCTGGGTTTGTGAGGCTATCTGACCGACTTTCATCACGGCGCCTTTCAGCTCCCCTAGGGTGTCGGCAATCTGCCCTGCCATGCGGGTGTAGCTTTCACTCTGGGCGCCTTCGTCGTTTTCCGAGCGGAATAGCCTGCGAGCGCGCTGACCGGCATATTGCCCTGCCACAGAGGCAGTCATGCCAGCGAGTTTGAAGAAGCGACCACGTCGGGAGGTAACCGGTTTCTTTGTCATAAACAGATGTACGCCCTTGACCGGGTTTGGGTTTAGCCGGCCCTGCACGTTAAACCACTTTGGTCTCCACGAACAGCAGGTCTTCGAGTTCAAGTGACAGGGTCTGGCCAGAGATCAGCGGTCCAACGCCTTTCGGCGTCCCCGTTAGCACCACATCGCCGGGAAGCAGGGTGAACTGGCTACTGATATGAGCGATAAGTGGAATGACAGGATTGAGCATATCGCCGGTATCGCCCGTTTGCTGGCGATTGCCATCGATGTCCAGTGTGAAGTGAATGGGATCGCCGGAAAATTTATCGACTGAGACAAAAGGCGACAGCGGACAGGCTCCGTCGAAGCCTTTCGCCCGTTCCCAGGGCTGGCCCTTTTCCTTGAGTTTGCCTTGTAGGTCCCGCAAGGTCAGATCCAGTGCCAGGCCGTAACCGAGGATCGCAGACTTGGCCTCGCTGGCTGAAGCCCGGGTCAGGGGGCGGCCGATCAAAACCGCCAGTTCGGTCTCGAAATGCACCTCCCCCTGGTCTCTCGGGAAATCCAGGGGGCGTGTGATGTGCACCGCCGAAGTTGCCGGTTTGATGAACAGCAAGGGCTCATCCGGCACGGGATTATTGAGCTCTCTGGCGTGCTCGGCGTAGTTGCGACCAATGCAGACGATTTTCCCCAGCGGCAAGTGGACGGGTGTGCCATCCTTCCAGTGGTGTTGGTAATCCGGCATGGTCGCCTCCTGATTGCTGTTAATTATTCCCCTTCAAACGAGCAAACAGTATAAACCTGAAGGCCTTCATCCTGCAGCTTGCGGGAGCCGCCGAGATCTGGCAAATCGATCATGGCTGCCACTTCCACAATCTCCGCGCCAATCCGGCGGATCAGGCGGGTTGCGGCCAGCATCGTGCCACCGGTGGCAATCAGATCGTCCACCAGAACCACCTTGTCGCCGGGCTTGAATGCATCCTTGTGCAGCTCAACGGAGGCCGTGCCGTATTCAAGCTCATAGTCTTCCACAAGGGTGTCGAACGGCAGCTTGCCTTTCTTGCGGACCAGTACCAGCGAAGCGTTCAGCTCATAGGCCAGCGCCGAGCCGATGATGAATCCGCGTGCATCTACTGCTGCCACCGCGTCAATCTTGTTGCCGTGATAACGGTGTACGAAGGCATCAATCAGCTTCCGGAATGCAGTCTTGTCCTGCAGTACCGTGGTGATATCGCGAAACGCCACGCCGGGCTTTGGCCAGTCCGGGACGGTGCGAATCGCCTTTTTGATGCTCTCTGAAAAATAATCCATAAACGTTCCGGTTAATGCTCTGGATGCGGATCAGGCCGCATCCAGGAAAATGAATTTCAGAACAAAGACAACGGCAATGATAACAACACTGGCGTTCAGATCTGCCCAGCGACCGCTCAGTGCCTTCAGGATAGCGTAGGTGATGAACCCTAGTGCGATACCGTTGGCGATGGAAAACGTCAGCGGCATCATCAGGGCGGTGACCACAGCCGGAGCTGCGTCGGTGACGTCATCCCAGTCGACCAGTTTAAGGCCGCTGGCCATCAGAACCGCAACGTAGAGCAGTGCCGGAGCGGTCGCGTAGGCAGGAATGATGCTGGCAATGGGCGACAACAGCAGACACGCGAGGAACAGCGCAGCCACAACCACAGCCGTCAGGCCGGTACGTCCGCCGGCGGAGATGCCTGCCGTCGATTCGATATAGCTGGTGGTGGTCGAGGTGCCAAGAGCGGCACCGGACATGGTCGCGACCGAATCGGACATCAGGGCCCGCCCCAGGCGCGGCAGCTTGCCATCCTTGTCCAGCAGGCCGCCCCGCTGGGCGGCGCCGATCAGGGTGCCGGAGGTGTCGAACAGGTCAACGAACAGGAACGCAAAAATAACGCTGATCATGCCCACGTTCAGGGCGCCGGCCAGATCCAGCTGCATGAACGTTGGTGCGAGGCTGGGCGGCGCGGAAACAAAGCCCTTGTACTCCACCATCCCGAGTGCCATGGCAACGCCGGTAACCGCAATGATGCCGATCATGACGGCGCCGGTTACCTGACGGAACGACAGCGCGCAGATCAGCAGGAAACCGCCGAAGAACAGCAGGCTCTCTGCAACCTTTACCTCGCCCAGACCCACGAGTGTTGCGGGGTGATCCACCACGATGCCGGCGTTCTTGAGTGCAATCAGAGCCAGGAAGAAGCCAATGCCGGCAGAAATACCGAAGCGCAGCGACATGGGGATGCTGTTAATGATCCATTCGCGGACCTTGAAAATGCTCAGCAGGAAGAACAGGAAACCGGAGAGGAACACCGCCCCCAGTGCCACTTGCCAGCTGTAGCCCATGCTGCCAACAACCGTGAAGGAGAAGAAGGCATTCAGTCCCATACCCGGCGCCAGAGCGATGGGATAGTTCGCCCACAAGCCCATGATCAGGGTGCCGATAACGGCGGCAAGGCAGGTGGCAACGAAAACAGCTCCGAAATCCATGCCGGTAGACGACAGGATGCTCGGGTTGACCACAATGATGTAAGCCATGGTCAGGAAAGTGGTAATGCCCGCAACCACTTCTTTACGAACAGTGGTGCCGTGGGCCTGGAGTTGGAACAGTCGTTCAAGCATGACGGGTGTCTGCCTCAAAGGATGCTGAAGTTTAGTGTTTGGGAGTCTGATCTGAGCGGAATTCGTGAATTGCGTGAAAAAACGGCAATATTACCGGCTCATCTGCCTCAGGCCAAGGGATGATTGACAGTTCGTCAAACAGACGATGTTGTTAATTGCTCTGTGGGTCCCGCTGCAGCCGGATATCAAACCGAACGGCCAGCATGCGCACAATCACAATGAAAAGCAGACCAATGGTCAGTGGCAGGGCTTCGTTATCGAGGAACCACTGACACACGAAATACAGCCAGCAGCCGGCAAAGGAAATCGACGCGTATATCTGGTCTTTGCGAAAAATGTAGGGCACTTCGTTGCACAGAGTGTCTCGCAGTGCACCGCCGAAGGTGCCGGTCATCACGCCGAGCAGGGAAGCGACAAACCAGGAATGACCGAGGTCCAGCGCCAACTGGGCGCCAAGAATGGAGAAAACGCCCAGCCCTATCGCGTCCGGAAATACGATTCTGGACTCCCGCAGTCGCTCCGCCCGTTTCCAATAGCTGAAGACAACCGCCATGGCGAGAATCAGCATGGGCTGCTCCTCGTGCTTGATCCAGTAGAGCGGGTGGTTGTCCATGATCAGATCCCGGAGGGTGCCGCCGCCCAGGGCGGTGATGAACCCAATGGTAAACACGCCCACGGGATCCATATTCTTGGAGCGTGCCACGATCATTCCGGAAATTGCGAATGCAACAATTCCAATCATTTCAAGTATGTAAATGATGTCGGGCATGGCTGAATCCGGAAGAGGCTAAAAAAGGCCTTATGGCGTGGTTTCGAGCGCGGAGGATAGCGGAAATCGTGTTTTCTTTCATCTACAGATCCAGTCTGGCACATTCTTCGCCAGAGGGAGACTGTGATCCATAGCGACACCTTCAAGCGTATCTTGCATTCATCTTACCTCTATCCTGTTGTACGGAGTTGTTATGTCCTTGATGCGTCTGGCCTATGCCAGTGAAGCCACGTTCGACGCCAAACCGGTGGAAAAGGGTGTAGAGCCCCACGTTGCGCGAATTCTGATGACCTCCCGAAAAAACAATGCCAAAGATCAACTGGTGGGTGGTCTGTACTACGGGAACGACCGCTTTTTCCAATATCTGGAAGGTGATGAAGATGCGGTGCGCAGGACCTATGATCGAATCTTGAAGGATGAACGCCACCGAAACGTCGTGACCCTCATCGAGGAACCGCTCTCGAGCCGGACCTTCAGCAACTGGTCCATGAAGTATGTGCCTCTGTCCCGGGATGTCCGAAATTTTCTGGATGAGCAAGGGCTTGAATCCTTTGACCCTGCCTCATTCACTTCCGACCAGTGCGAGCGAATGATCGACCTCATTCGCAATTCCAGCCATGACCAGAATCTGGCCAATCACGACAATCGGCAATCAGTAGGCGAAGCGCCGCAGGTGCTCTCTTCCGGGATGAAAGTGAGTCTGATTGTTGCTGGCCTGGTTCTCGTCGGGGCGCTGGTGATCGGCGGCTCCATGCTTTGAAGGATGGGTGCGGGTAAATAAGTACGGTTTATGCATTTAGATAAAAGAACTTTATTTGCTTCATGATAAGACTCTGTTTAGCTTGACGGGTATCAATCGTAGGCGAAACTCGCCCGAAACCTGATCAAACAAGAACGGAGAGCTCATGAAAGCCATCCTCTGCAAGGAATACGGCCCGGCCGAGAAACTGGTCATCGAAGATGTCCCAAGTCCCGAAGTTAAAGGCCGCGGTGTAAAAGTCCGCGTAAAAGCCGCCGGCCTGAATTTTCCCGACACCCTTATAATTGAAAACAAATACCAGTTGAAGCCGAGCCTGCCTTTCTCTCCGGGTGGCGAAATGGCGGGCGAGGTAATTGAGGTTGGTGACAAGGTCACCCGTTTCAAAGTGGGCGACCGTGTTGCAGGGTTGACGGGATACGGCGCCTTTGCCGAAGAAGTCATCGTGCCAGAGCAGAACCTGCTGCCCGTGCCCGATACCATGTCGGATGAGAAGGCCGCCGCCTTCACCATGGTTTACGGAACTTCCTATTATGCCCTGAAGCAGCGCGGCAACCTGCAGCCTGGCGAAACGCTCCTGGTTCTGGGCGCCAGTGGCGGTGTTGGTCTTGCGACGGTTGAACTGGGCAAAGCCATGGGCGCCAAGGTCATCGCCGCCGCAAGCTCCGCGGAAAAGCTGGCGGTAGCGAAGGAAGCGGGCGCTGACGAGCTGATCAACTACACGGAAGAGCCTCTCAAAGACGCTGTGAAGAAGCTCACCCATAGCAAAGGGGTGGATGTGATCTACGACCCGGTAGGCGGCGACTTCACCGAACAGGCCCTGCGTGCCATGGGCTGGAATGGCCGCCACCTGATCATCGGCTTCGCCGCCGGCGACATCCCGAAGATTCCCGCCAACCTGACGCTGCTGAAAGGCTGCTCGGTGGTCGGCGTGTTCTGGGGCAGCTTCACCCAACGCGAGCCTGAAACCAGTGCCCAGAACATGATGGAGCTGATGAAGCTCTACAGCGAGGGCAAGATTGATCCGAAGATCAGTGCGGTTTACGAATTTGAGGATTACGCAGAGGCTCTGGGGGCTCTGACTGGGCGCAAGGCGACTGGCAAGGTAGTGTTGAAAGTCGGCTCCTGAGTTTGGTTCTGAACAAAGCCTGCTAGCTCGGGGAGGTTGGCGGTTGGAGCCTCCTCCAAAAACCGCTACGAGCACATCCATGTGCGCTTGGCGTCGGCCATCCATGGCCGCCGACATTTTTGGGAGGAGGCTCCAACCGCCAACTTCTGACTTGATAGATATATCGTTGATATCGACGTCTGTAGGTCGGATTAGACGAAGTCGTAATCCGACAACCGACCCAATCTCAAAAGCTAACTTCCCCGTTATCAATCTCCGAAACCAACTCCGGTGTGAGGAAGGTATACCCGTCAGTCCGGGGCAACCAGGCATAGACCTCCTCGCCATCCCGAAGTGAATACCCAAGCTTCTGGATATCCACCTTGCGGTACTTGAAGGTTCCGGTTTTCTCGATGGCGTGGGTGATGCGCACAAACACCGGTACCGCATAGGCCGGAAGGTTGTCCCGGAGATAACTGAACAGTCGGTTCACGTCGAACGCCTGGCCGTTGCTCTGGGGCACGAGCGTCACCATGCCGGCCTTGCCGTTGGTGCCCGGAATCTCGACGCCGTAGACGATGGCTTCCTCGACCATCCCCGAGCCGTCGATGATGTTTTCCACTTCCGTCGTCGAGACGTTTTCGCCCTTCCAGCGGAAGGTATCGCCCATGCGGTCGACGAACTGCAGGTGGCCGCACCCGATTTCTTTAAGCACATCGCCGGTGTTGAACCAGGCGTCGCCCCTCTTGAACGCATTGCGCAGGATGGATTTTTCCGTGGCGTCTTTCTGGGTGTAACCCTCGAATGACCATTTCTTCGTGATCTCGCCAATTAGTAACCCGGGTTCGCCTTTGGTTACCTCCTGCATGAAGCCTTTGCCATTGCGGATTGGATCCCGGGTGCCCTCGTGGAATTTCACCAGCTTGTAGGGCGCCGTGGAGAAGCCCACGGTGTTGTCCATGTTGAAGAAGTTGCTGAAACCGATGTTGCCTTCGCTTGAGGCATAGAGTTCCGCCACGGTTTCGATGCCGAAGCGTTCCTTGAACTCTTTCCAGATGGAAGGCCTAAGGCCGTTGCCGATCATTTTGGTGAGGCTGTGGTTTCTGTCCTGCTCGCCTGGCGGTTGATTCAACAGGTAGCGGCATAGCTCGCCAACGTAGCCAAAGGTGGTGGCATGGTAGCGGCGAACGTCGTCCCAGAAGGCGCTGGCGGAGAATTTGCGGCGCAGGGCGATGGCGGAGCCGCCGGCCAGCACGGAGCCCCAGCAGACCAATAGCGCTGTGCCGTGGTAGAGCGGCAGGGTGCAGTAGAGGACATCCTCCGGTTTCATGGCCAGCGACATCAGGCCAAACCCGCCGTAGGCCTTGATGAATTTACGGTGTGAACCCGGGGCGGCCTTGGGCAGGCCGGTGGTGCCGGAGGTGAACAGGTAAATGGCGGTGTCGCCCATTCTTGGTGGATTGCTGACCACCGGGCTGTCGCTGTTGAAGGTGCTTACCTTTTCGGCCATGTTGGCGTAGCCGGCTGGTGCTTCGCCAAAGGCATTCAGAGTATTGGTGTCCGCGAGAAACTGAAACGGCTGCGGGTGATCGGGGGCCAGCTCTTCCTTGATACCGTCGAAAGACTCGACCAGTTCCTCACCTACCACTACCATTTTCGGTTCGATGAGTTTGATGCTGTGTGCCAGTACCTTTCCCTTCTGGGAGGTGTTGAGCATGGCGCAGGCAACGCCGAGCTTTGCGGCGCCGGCTACTACGGCCAGAAGTTCCGGGCGATTTTCAAGGAAGACCGCGATCGCATCGCCTTTGGCGAGCCCCTGGTCCTGCAGGTAGCGGGCGATTCGATTAGCCCAGCCATCGAGCTCGCTCCAGGTGATTGAGCGGTCCTCGAACAGGATGGCGGGCCGGTTTCCCATATTCCGGGCGTTGTTCTCGACAAGCGTGCCCAGAGTCAATTCCCGTTGTTCGTTCTTCAGGGAATAGTAGTACAGGCCCCGGGTAATCGACGGCAGGCGCCGAAGTACGCCGGGTAGGCTGCGGGCGATTTCCATTGCGGATACGTTGTCTTGGCTCATGATTCTTCCGTTCGTCCCTTTTAATGAGAGGACTGTGAGCCCGCAACAACGCATGCCCCGGGTTCAGTCCAGAAACAGATCCGGCATCAGGGGCTTGTCGCCTAATTCGTACCGGTAATGCTCGAAATCAGTAATTCCGTCCTGCCTGAGCAGGTCCTCGTCGATCAGGTTCTGGCCGGTCATGGTGTCGGGCGACCGGCCCAGGATGCTGACGGCGGCATCGGCCATAATGTCCGGCTTGCGACCCTGGGCCATCATCTGCGGGCCGCCCACTTCGAACTCGATGGCCGCGGTGGCGATCAGGGTCTTCGGCCAGAGCGTGTTCACCGCAACGCCGTACCGCCTGAATTCCTCCGCCATCCCCAGACTGAGCATGGTCATGGCGTATTTCGTGGTGGTGTAAGGGCCATACTGGGCAAACCACCGCGTGTTCAGGTTCAGAGGCGGCGACAGGCTCAGGATGTGGGCCTGGTCCGACTGCTTGAGCCAGGGCAGGGCGGCCTGGCTGCAGGCCATCACTGCACGGGCATTGACTTGGTGCATCAGGTCGTACCGGCTGACCTTCAGGTTCTCGACGCCGGTCAGCCGGATGGCGCCGGCGTTGTTCACAAGGGCGTCGATGCCACCAAAATGTTCACCTGCTTCATTAATGCGCTGGCGAATCTGCTTCTCATCCCGCACGTCCAGAACCAGGGGTAGTGCCTGGCCGCCGGCGTCGTGCACTTCCTCTGCCACGGTATGAATCGTTCCCGGCAGTTTTGGATGGGGCGTATCCGACTTGGCGGCAATTACCACGTTGGCGCCCTGGCGTGCACAGGCCAGGGCAATGGCACGGCCGATGCCCCGGCTGGCGCCGGTAATGAAAACGGTGCGTTCGCGTAAGCTGCTCATGCGTCGTTCTCCTGTTCGGCGGCCTCGTCGGCGGTGATTTCCACCAGCAACTGGCTGCGCTTCACCTGGTCCCCCTTGCTGGCATGGACTTCTCCGACGACGCCGGCTCGGTCGGCCTTTACCGGATGCTCCATTTTCATGGCTTCCAGTATTACCAGAGTATCGCCCTGACGAACGCTCTGGCCAGCCTCCACCAACACATCAATGATGGCGCCATCCATGGAGGCCTGGATACGACCACTGCCCGTACCCCCGGCGCCCCTTGCCGGCTGGTGGGTGATGTCCCGCACCGACCAGGATTGCCCGAACGCCTGCAAATATAGGCAATCGCCCTGGCGATGATATTGGCAAGTCTGACGAACCCCGTTGTCGATAATGCACAACCGGCCGTCCCGCTGGCTTTCGAGCAGCAGCGTGTGCCGGGTTTCGCCCATGTTGAACGTCAACCGGTTGCCGCTGCGGGTGACCAGTAACTCAACAATGGCGTCGCCGCTTTCCAGCTTGATCGGTGTCATGGTTGCTGGCGCATTGCTCCAGGCGCTCTGGCCCGAACTGCCATGGTCGAGCACACAGGCGGCCAGGGCGAGCTGGCGGATGTCCAGTTCTTGGGGTTGCAGGGATGGATCTTCGCTGAACGCCTGCTGCAGGAAGGCAGTGGTGGCCTCGCCGGCGCCGAAGGTGTCGTCGGCGATAATCCGGCTCAGGAAATGGCGGTTGGTGGTCACACCGAACACGGTGGTGTCCTCCAGGGCCCGGATCAGTCGGCGACGGGCTTCGTCGCGGTTCTGTCCCCAGGCTATGACCTTGGCGAGCATGGGGTCGTAGTGGGGGGTGATGGCATCACCCGAGCGTACGCCGGTATCGAATCGCAATCCTTCGCCCTCGGCCGGTTCAAAGGCGTACAGTGGGCCGGTCTGGGGGGTGAATCCGTGAGCAGGATCCTCCGCATAGAGCCGCACTTCAATGGCATGGCCATTCAGCTGGATTTCATCCTGGGCGAGTGGCAGCTCACGGCCTTCAGCAACGGTGAGCTGCCAGGCGACCAGGTCCTGGCCGGTGATCAACTCGGTGACCGGGTGCTCCACCTGCAGGCGTGTGTTCATCTCCAGGAAATAGAAGTTCCGGTGTTTGTCCACCAGGAACTCGACGGTGCCGGCACCTTCGTAACTGCAGGCCAGAGCGGCTTTGACCGCGGCCTCGCCCATGGCCTGGCGCAGTTCCGGTGTTACAAAGGGCGAAGGCGCTTCTTCAACCACTTTCTGATGCCGGCGCTGGACCGAGCAGTCCCGCTCACCCAGATAAACGGCGTTGCCGTGCCGATCGGCGAACACCTGGATTTCCACGTGCCGGGGCTCAATCACGGCTTTCTCGAGGATCAGTTCGTCGTCGCCGAAGGCCTGTCTGGATTCAGACCGGGCCCGCTTGATGTTGTCGGCCAGCTCGGATTCGCTTTCTACCAATCGCATACCGCGTCCACCGCCGCCGGCAGAGGCTTTGATCATAAGGGGATAGCCAATATCTTTGGCGGCTGCGATAAGTTCTTCGTCGCTGGCGTTGTTGCCTTCATAACCAGGCACCACGGGTACGCCGGCTTCCTGCATGGCGATCTTGGAGCGCCGTTTGCTGCCCATCAGTTCGATGGCCGATGCGGGGGGGCCAACGAACACCAGGCCGGCGTCTTTGCAGGCGTTGGCGAAGGCTGCGTTCTCGGAGAGGAAGCCGTAGCCGGGGTGGATGCAGTCAGCGCCGGTTTTGCGGGCGGCCTCGAGGATGGCGTCGCTGTTCAGGTAGGAAGCAGTTACCTGGGCCGGGCCAATGCAGACGGCTTCGTCGGCCAGTTCCACGTGCATGGCTTTGGCGTCGGCCTCGGAGTAGACGGCCACGGTGCGGTAACCCAGGGCTTTCGCAGTACGAATGACCCGAACTGCGATTTCGCCTCGGTTGGCTACTAATAGTTTCTTTAACATGTTCTTATTCTCTCCTTTGGAGTAGGCCGCGAGGCTGAGTGCCGTCTGGCTTCCAGAAAAACGCTACGAGCACCCCTTGCGGGGTCCGGCCAGCAATCGCAGATTGCTGTCGTTCGGCTGCTCATGAAGCTTCGCTTCATAAACGCTTGCCTCACCCATGTGCGCTTGGCGTCGGCCATCCATGGCCGCCGACATTTTCTGGAAGCCAGACGGCACTCACCCTCGCTCCGCATCAGTCCGATTCGCCTGCCCAGGCTGGCTTCCGTTTTTGCATGAAAGCCATAGTGCCCTCCGTGCCCTCGCTGCCCCGAATGGCTTCCGCGAATTTCTCAGCTGCGCTGTCGAGCAAGCCGCTCATCGGCTCATGACCAACCCGATGCAGCAACGCCTTGGTTTCAGCGGTGGCAACCGGTGCGCAATGGCGAACACGATCCAGAGCGCCAGCCAGCATCTCTTCCAGTTCATCGTCCGAAGCGGCCGTTTGGTGAACGATTCCAAGACGGCATGCCTCGTTTGCATCGATTCTCAAACCGAGTAGGGCCAGGCGCCGGGCCTGGGTGAGGCCGATGCGTTCAACCACGAACGGCGCAATCTGGGCGGGAATGACGCCGAGGGAGGTTTCCGGCATGCCGAATTTCGCGGTTGGCCCGGCGATGGCAACGTCGGAAACACAGGCCAGGCCGAATCCGCCGCCCATAACGGCACCCTCGGTGACTGCAACAACGACTTTCGACGATTCGTTGACCTGCTGGATCATCTGACCAAAGGCCCGGTTCAGCCGGTAGAAGGGATCGGCCTCGCCTTCGGCCGCCTTCTGGCCCCGGGCACCGGCCATGTCTTTGATGTCACCGCCGGCGCAAAAATGCCCACCAGCACCCCGGATGACGACGGCGCGGATGTGCAGGTCGTTTTCGATCTGGGTAAACACCGACGACAGTTCCGCCACCATCTCCAGGCTCATGGCGTTCCGAACGTCGGGCCGGTTGATGGTGATAGATAGAGTAGGGCCCTGTTTCTCCAGAAGGAGGGTTTCGCAATGTGGTAGCTGGTCCATATTTAACTCCACGTTAAAGGTTCGACGCTTCCGGGTTGGCCGGCTTTAAGAATTCGTAGGTCGGATTAGCCAAAGGCGTAATCCGACAGCCCAGCTCCGGGGCCGTCAGGCCGGTCATGCTTCCCAGGACCGTTGAGGGCCATGGATGGCCCGATTCGAGCCCTACACGGACGTACTTGCGGGCGTGTCTTGGGAAGCATGACCGGCCTGACGGCCATGCACCGTTCGTCAGTCGCGCTTCTTACCCGGAAGCGTCCCCATCATCTTGCAGATAATCCCGAGCATGATTTCATCGGCACCACCGCCGATGGACACCAGCCGAACATCCCGATGCGCCCGGGAAATCGGGTTATCCCACATGTAACCGTTCCCGCCCCAGTACTGCAGGCAGCTGTCTGTTACCTCACGGCCCAGACGCCCGGCCTTGAGCTTGGCCATGGACGCCAGCCGCGTCACATCCTTGCCTTCCACATGCAGCTCACAGGCCTGATAGGTGAGAGCCCGCAGGGCCTCGACCTCGGTTTGCAGTTCGGCAAGGCGGAAGTGAATCACTTGGTTATCAATCAACGGCTGTCCGAAGGTCTTGCGCTCGCGGCAATACTCGATCGTCTTGGTGATGCAGTTCTCCAGCGCCTTGATCACGTTGGCGGCACCCCAAAGACGCTCCTCCTGGAACTGCAGCATCTGCATCATGAAACCGGTGCCCTCGGCGCCAATGCGGTAGCGCTGGGGCACGCGTACGTCGTCGAAGAAAATTTGCGCGGTTTCGGATGAGCGCATGCCCAGCTTGTTCAGGTGCGGGCTGAAAGAGATGCCCGGTGTCTTCGTGGGCACCACGATCAGGGACTTGTTCTTGTGGGGCTTGTCGTCCGAGGTGTTAGCGAGCAAACAGATGAAGTCGGACTTGGGGCTGTTAGTGATCCACATCTTGGAGCCGTTGATGATGTAGTCGTCGCCGTCTTTCTTGGCAGTGGTTTTCATCCCCGCTACATCGGAACCGGCGCCAACCTCGCTGACGCCAATACAGCCCACCATGTCACCGGCAATGGCCGGAGCGAGGAAGCTGCGTTTCAGTTCATCGGAACCAAATCGAGCAATAGCCGGGGTACACATATCGGTCTGAACCCCAATGGCCAGCGGCACACCACCACAATGGGCCATGCCCAGTTCTTCCGCAGCCACCAGGTTGTAGCTGTAATCCAGCCCCATGCCGCCGTATTCTTCGGGCTTCTGGATGCCCAGGATTCCGAGGTTGCCGAGTTTTTTGAACAGCTCATGAATCGGGAACTCCCCGGCGGCTTCCCATTCGTCGCAGTGAGGATTGATTTCCTTCTCCACGAAATCGCGGACGGTTTTTCTGAGGGCTTCGTGTTCGGCTGTGAATTTCACGTTCTTGTTCTCCTGCTGGTAGAGAGTTCGTGCCTTCTTTGTTTTGGGGCACGTTCTTTAGCTTGGGTGGCGGCTGTGTGGGTCGGGTTTCAGAAAACCGCTACGAGCACATCCATGTGCGCTTGTTTCGGGCCATCCTTGGCCCTCTACATTTTCTGAAACCCGACCCACACAGCCGCTTACGTCTGCAAACTGGTTGCTGCCTGCTGGCAGTTTTGTTTTTGTAGGTCGGGTTAGCCGGAGGCGTAACCCGACAGATCGGCGGGGTGGCCTGGCTTTTTGTGTCGGATTACGCCTTCGGCTAATCCGACCTACATTTGTTTTCCCGCATACCTCTAAAAAGCTTGCTGTTTGTCAGCGTTAACTCTGAATTCCGAAGAACCGGTTGGGGCACCCTGTCCAAAAATGTCGGCGGCCAAGGATGCCCGACGCCAAGCGCACATGGGCGGAGCAAACGCTTTAGAAGCGAAGCTTCGCGTGCTGCGGAGCGACAGCAATCTATGATTGCTGGCTGGACCCGCTTGCGGGTGCTCGTAGCGGTTTTTGGACAGGGTTCCCCAAGCGGTTCCTCCCGCGAAACAAGCAATCCCAGAGGCGAGCCCCATCCAAGCCAGAAATCAAAGGCGGGCCACACCAAACGTATTAGGCCGCAACTGCCGAGCCTCGGCCTCGCGGCAAACATCGAAAACCAGGGCCAGAACCCGCCGCGTATCCCGCGGGTCGATCAGACCGTCATCCCACAATCTGGCCGTTCCAAACAGCGCTGTTGAGCCTTCCTCCAGTTTCTTAGCCGTCGCCTGCTCCAGAAAATCCAGTGTCTTCGGATCCGGCTCCATGCCGCCGCGGCGCTGCTTGTCTTCGGCCACAATGCGCATCACCTTGCCGGCCTGGGCCGGGCCCATGACTGCCGTTCGGCTGTTGGGCCAGGCGAAGATGAACCTCGGGTCCAGACCACGTCCGCACATGGCGTAGTTACCTGCACCATAGGAACCGCCGATGACAATTGCGACCTTTGGCACCCGACAATTAGCTACCGCCTGGATCATTTTTGAGCCGTGTTTGATGATGCCGTTCTGCTCCGAATGGGTGCCCACCATGAAACCGGTGGTGTTATGCAGGAACAGCAGGGGCGTTCCGGCCTGGTCGCAGAGCTGGATGAACTGGGCGGCCTTGGCAGAGCCGGCCGGGGTGATCGGGCCGTTGTTGCCGATAATGCCGACTGAATGACCTTCGATCCGGATGGTGCCGCAGACGGTCTGGTCGTCGAACTCGTTCTTGAAGTCCATGAACTTCGAGCCGTCGGCGATTCGGGCAAGGATTTCCCGAACGTCGTAGGGTTTTTTCGAATCTGCCGGAATCACGCCCAGAAGTTCATCAGCCGGGTAGAGCGGCTCCTCCCACTGAGGCTCTCCTTTCGGGGGCAGTTGCTCATTCCAGGGCAAGGCTTCGAGGATGTTTCTGGCCTGGCGGATGCCGTCGGCGTCGTCTTCGGCCAGGTACTCGGCCGTTCCTGCTACGGTGGCGTGCATCTCTGCTCCGCCAAGTTCCTCGTCGGTGGCAACTTCGCCGGTCGCCGCTTTCAGAAGCGGTGGGCCGGCCAGGAACATCTTGGCCTGCTCTCGCACCACGATCACGTAGTCGGACAGACCCGGCTGATAGGCGCCGCCGGCGGTCGCGTTGCCGTGGACAACGGTGACCTGAGGAATGCCGGCAGCGGACATCCGCGCCTGATTGGCAAAGCCCCGGGCGCCGAGAACGAAAATATCAGTGGCGTAGTTCAGGTTGGCGCCGCCGCTTTCGGACAGCGATACCACCGGAAGCTTGTTCTCCATAGCGATCTGCTGAAGCCGAAGTGTCTTGTCCAGGCCGGCTGGCGTAATGGTACCGCCCTTGATGGCGCTGTTGCTGGCAACGACGAGGCAGCGAATGCCGCTGACATAGCCAATACCAGCGATGATTCCGCCGCCGGCCATGCTGCCGTCCTTGTCATCGTGCATCTTGTAGCCGGCCAGGGAGCACAGCTCGAGGAAGGGCGTGCCGCGATCCAGCAAACGGTTGATGCGGTCCCGCGGGAGCAGCTTGCCCCGTTTGGTGAACTTCTCCCGGGCCGCTTCCGCCAGATCCAGCACCTTCTGCTCAACGTCCCGGAAGGTGGTGATGTGGGCGTCCATGGCTTCGGCATTGATGCGGAAGTCTTCAGACTGGGAGCTTATGGTGGATTCAAGTACCTGCATGTTGGCTCCTCAGTCGTCGCTCAGAACTTTCGGGGTAACGGCCCGGTGAAAGCCATTGTAGGGCTCGTTATTCTTGGCCTTCGGCAATGGCCAGACCCGGCCACCCTGGGATGCGCCACCATCAATCCGCAGGCAGTCCCCGCTGATAAACGCCGCCCCCGGACTGAGCAGGAAGCAGATGGCCGAGCTGACCTCGGATTCCGTACCCATCCGCTTGATTGGCACATTATCGCCAAGGCTGCGAATCCACTGCTTCATGTGCTCGGGGTAGTTGTCCATGCCGCTGGAGGCAATCCAGCCTGGAGCAACCGCATTCACCCGAACACCGGACGCGCCCCACTCAACGGCCGCGGTCTGGGTAAAGTTCACCATCCCGGCCCTGGCCGCCCCCGAATGCCCCATGCCAGGCATTCCGCCCCACATATCGGCGACGATATTGACGATGGCACCCCCGGTCTTCGAAAGAGCCTGCGTGTAGGCTTCCCGAGCCATCAGGAATCCGCCGGTAAGATTGGTGCGCACCACCGTCTCCCAGCCCTTCTGGTTGATCCCCGTCAGCGGTGCCTGAAACTGCCCGCCGGCATTGTTCACCAGCCCGTTCAGACCGCCGTGTTCGGCAATGATCGCTTTCACCGTGGCTTTGACTGATTCCTCCTCACGGATATCGCAGACATGGGCGGACGCAATGCCGCCGTCCTCAATGATCTCTGCTTTTACAGATTCCACTTTCTCGGCCTTACGGCCAACCAGGGCGACCCGTGCACCCAGGGCAGCAAGCTCATGGGCCGTACACCGGCCAATCCCGGAGCCGCCGCCGGTAACTATAAACACCTGGCCCTTGAACAGGTCCGGGTGAAAAACAGATTGATAGCTCATATCTCGAAAACCTTTCCCAATGTTCGGGCGCTCGGGCCGTTGGTCCCTCCCGGGACTGTGAGCAGCATGGATGCTGCGATCAAGCCTACAGGGACGTATTCACAGCGTGTCCCGGGAGGGGCTAACGGCCCGAGCGCGTGCTCCATTATTGATTAGTTGATGATCTTTGAAGGAACAGGCACCGGAAACTCCAATAGCTGCTGCGCAAACGCCTTCCCCTGGGGATCAATCCGCAGGCTGGCCACGCCGCCGCCACTAAGACTGTGCTCCAGCAGGAAATTTATGGCCTGCAAACCGCGCAT
Source organism: uncultured Marinobacter sp. (assembly GCF_913055835.1). Lineage (GTDB taxonomy): Bacteria > Pseudomonadota > Gammaproteobacteria > Pseudomonadales > Oleiphilaceae > Marinobacter. The sequence continues at coordinate 289,942 of NZ_CAJXKQ010000001.1, forward strand.
GGCCCAGCGGGTGACCCGACCGGTTTCCGGGTTCAGGGTATGGGCCATCCAGTCCGCAACAGCCGCTTCCGTCAGTGCTGCCTCGATAAACGGCAAAAATTCCGGCTTGCGGGCGATCACGCCGATGTTGGTATGGTCCCCCTTGTCGCCACTCCGGGCCCAGGCAAGCTTCACCAGCGGTACCGTGGTATCCGTGGCGCCTGTCTCGTGTGTGAATGATTGGGGCTGGAGGTCGCTGTTATCGAAACCGCCGGTTGTCTCAACCTCAAGGGCCTGCCGCTCGCCACCCAGATCCACGGATACCTCGACTTCTGTTTTCGGCACCAGACAGGAATACAGCCGGATCTTCGGCCACACGGTTGGCCGCCCTCCGACAATCCCGGTAATCCCCGGTGCCATGCCCGTAGCCGCCTGGGCAATTTCCCGGGAGAAGAGCACCAGCGCCTCCTTCTTGGGATGTGCCGTGCTGATCTTGACCACCAGTTCCCTGCAATCCTCACCACGGCCATGGGCGCCATAAGTGGTTTCGGTACCCAAAAGCTCAATACTGGTCTCGCTGTAATCCGGCAGGCCACGCTCGCTGAACATGCGTGAGGTCTTGGCCAGAATGGCCTGGGCTACGGTCTGGGCTTTGGCCCTGGCGTTCATGCCTGCCAGAAGGAAAGTAACCGTGCACTTGAAGCCGTCCGGCCAGGTGCCAGATACCTTGTAGCTATCCGTGGGCGGAAGACCCCGGGCGCCCCGAACCTGTACCTGGTCCTTGCCCGTCTCCTCCAGCTCAACGCCCGTGAAATCGCAGGTAACATCCGGAAGCAGATAGGCTCTGGGATCGCCAATCTCATAGACCAGCTGTTCGGCCACCGTGCCCCGGCTCACCAGACCGCCGGTGTCCTCTGGCTTGGTGATAAAGAAGCTGCCGTCGGCACTGACTTCGGCGATAGGGAAGCCCATGTTGGCATAGCCACCGGCCACTTCTTCCCAGTCGGTGAAGTTGCCTCCCGTGGCCTGGGCACCGCATTCAAGCAGATGTCCGGCCAGGCTGCCCTGGGCGAGTTTGTCGTAATCCTGCCAGCTCCAGCCGAATTCATGGACCAGAGGTGCCAGCACCAGGGCGCTGTCGGCAACCCGGCCGGTAATAACAATGTCGGCGCCCTGTTCCAGAGCGGCAACCAGGCCGGGAGCCCCCAGGTAAGCGTTGAGGCTGACCATCATGGGGGGCATCGGCTGGCCGGAGGTCATCTCCGTGATGCCCATATCGGCCAGCTTTTTCTTTTTCATCAGCAGGTCATCGCCCAGAACCAGGGCGATCTTCATGTCCACGCCGGCCTTTTCGCAGAGAGCCTGGAGGGCGTCGCGACAGGCTACCGGATTCACGCCGCCGGCGTTGGCCAGTACGCGGATGCCTTTGCCCTTGATGTCGCCCAGCAAAGGGCCCATCACCGTTTGCACAAAATCCCGCGCATAGCCCTGGGACGGGTCCTTCATTTTCTGGCCTGCCATGATCGACATGGTGATCTCTGCCAGATAGTCGGCTACCAGATAGTCGATGTTGCCTTGATGAACCAGTTGCGCGGCGGCGGTTTCAGTGTCGCCCCAGAAGGCGGCGGAGCATCCGATGCGAACAGTTTTTGGGGATTCAGCCATGTTCCTGTGCCCTGTTTAAGCCCTGTCTATGGTTGCCGGTTCGATGCCTGCGGCAATCGCGGTTTTGTCCAACATGGAATTGACAATACCAAGCAAGCGCTTGGTTTGTAAACAGGCAAGTTTCAGGTAGAATTAAAGGCCTCTTATGCCAACCGGACAGTTTTAGTGAGCCAGACCAAGATCCTGCAGTCCCTGATCGCCGAAAACCTTGTGTCAGACCCCAATGGAGCCCGGGGCCGCCTGCTCACTGAGGCCGCCCGGCTGTTCCGGGAAAAAGGCTACGAGCGCACCACGGTTCGTGATCTGGCGGCTGCCGTCGGAATTCAGTCTGGCAGCCTGTTCCATCACTTCCGTACCAAAGAAGAGATCCTCAAAGCGGTCATGGTCGAAACCATCCGGCTGAACACCGCTCTCATGCAGGCGGCTCTGGAGGCTGCCGATACCAACAGGGAAAAACTGCGGGGCCTCGTTCGTGCCGAGCTGGAGTCAATCAATGGTCAGACTGGTGAGGCCATGGCGGTTCTGGTCTTCGAATGGCGGAGTCTGTCGGCCGACTCTCAGGTAGAAGTGCTGGAACTAAGGGATATCTACGAGAAACTCTGGCTGGATGTGCTGGAATCGCTGAAACGTGAGGGCGCCCTCCAGGCCGATCCTTTTGTCGTTCGGCGAATGCTGACCGGCGCCCTCAGCTGGACGGTAACCTGGTACAAACCTGAGCGGGGAGGGCTGACACTGGATGGCCTGACCGACCAGGTAATAGCAATGATGGCTCTGTAAACGGATTGGCGTTTTCAAAAGTCATTGTTTTATATCAACAATATCCTTAAAAATTCCCTTCCTTCCGGGCCATTGGCCCGATCGGCATAACAAAATCGGCATTCGAGCCATTTTTGTAGGACAGTTTTCACCGCATTCTTGCACCCGTTGACAAAAACCGAGTTCAGATCGGGCAAACAAAAACAACGTGATGCAGGGTGAAATATGATCTCCTCTCTGGCAAGGCTCAGACCGCGCCTTTTCGCGGCTCGCCTCAAGGCGCTCTCGCTGGCGGCGGTTGCCGCTCTTGCAGGCTGCTCGGCAAATCCCATCTACACCACCACAGGCGTTGTGCTCTCCAATTACTCGGAGGGCGAAGCTACGCCCTACGTATTGCAAATGTCCGACGCCCAAATGGCCTGCGCCCTGGGTGAGGGCATTGATCCGCTACTCTATTCCTTCTCACGGGTGACTGATGCACCTGACAGTACCGGCTCCTTGCTGATGCTCCTGGCAGGAAACTGCGCGGAGTACGAAGCCTGGGAAGCGGAACTCGCATACCTCAGAGCGGACTATGAGGGTGATGTTGAGGCGGCCAAGGATGCCAGGGAGGTGGCAAAACGCCTGAACGCACTCACCGCGAAGCGCCGATATGCATCTTTTCAGCGAGCAATGGCCGCTTATGAATTCGATCCCGGCGCTGAACCCCTTGAATGCCCGTTCCTGTTCACCGAGCAGGATGAAATCACCTTCCTGCTGGGCTTGCTGACCGGCATGCAGGCGATCGTGAACGATGCCAATTCCGGTGCCATGGCCGGGGTGCCGAAGAACATTGCCCCTCAGGCCGAGCGCGCCGCCACCTGCCTGGACAATGAAAAGTGGGGCGGTACGCCCAATGCCATCCGGGCGCTGGTCTGGCTGCTGCTGCCCGATACCCGTCCGGCGCTGGCGCCGGATCCGTGGCAGGTGCTGGAACACAGCAGGGAGCTGGGCGTTGAGAAAGGCATGCGGGTTCCGCATGCGCTTCAGGCAGTTGCCGCGGAAACTTTTGGCCGGCCGGAAAAACTCGAAGAAGCCATCGCCAGTTTCGCCGAGGCCGACGCAACGATGGAGGTCTGGGGCGAGTACCGTCTGGTGGATGAAGTTGCGGCGGGCGTGGTGCGCTTCTCTTCTGACAAGCACTGGACCGCCAACTACGGCTATCGGACCCCGCAATCCTTCTTCGGCAGGATGAGCCCTGAGCGGCAAACCGAAAACGTCGAAACCATGAATCTGGACGACCTGCTGTAAGGCGGGTTGCCGACATCCTCTGAAAACTGACAAACACAAGAATGACCCGGAGGTCGTTATGATCCGCAAATCCCTCACTGCCATGGCCCTTGTGGTTGCCGCTCCTCTGGCCTCGGCGCAGTCCGTTTCCATGTGTGTGTTCGATGTGATCGGCGCTAATGGAGACTTCTACAACTTCGTCAAAGACTATGCCCTGGAGATGAAAGGGCACGGCGTGGATTTCGAGCTGAAACCCTACACCGATGAGGGTGTGGCCATTGGTGATTTCAATGCCGGGCAATGCGATGCCGTGGCCGCCACGGACATCCGGATTCGTCCATTCAACAAATTCACGGGCAGTATAAGCGCCGTGGGAGCCCTTCCGACCTACGACAACCTGAAAACCCTGCTGGCCACTCTGGCGCAGCCCAAGGCAGCGCCGTTGATGAAGGATAACGGCTACGAAGTGCTCGGGATTATTCCGGTCGGTGCCGGTTATCTGTTTGTGAACGATCGCAGTATTGATACCGCCGGTGAGCTGGCGGGCAAGCGGATGGCGACTCTCGATTACCAGAAAGACGCCATTCACATGGTTAACTTCGTCAAGGCCACGGTGGTGCCTTCCGATATCACCAACTTCGCCGGCAAATTCAACAATGGTTCGGTGGATACCGCCTATGCGCCAGCCTTCGCTTATGAGGCCCTGGAACTTTATAAAGGTATCGGCGAGAGCGGCGGTGTGGTGGACTACCCGCTCGCACAGCTGACGCTTCAGATAGTTGCCCGTGATGATGTGCTCGCCGATGAAACCGCCCAGAAAGCCCGGGAAGTGGCCTGGAATATGTTTCCGCAGGCCATGGGCCTGATTGAAGGTCAGGAAGCGGCCATTCCTGAAGAAAAATGGGTGCGCATCCCGGAAAAAGACATCCGCGGCTATCAGGAAATGTTCCGGGAGAATCGCATCGAGATGCGCGATGGCCTGAACGGGGCCCCGGATGTGTATCACCCGAAGATGATGGGGCTGCTCAGCAAGATTCGCTGTGCCAGTAACCCCGCTGCTGCCGAGTGCACTGCGGCCAACCGCGAATAACAGGGCGGAACCATCATGAACTGGCGAGCCATTACCGCTCCGGCCGCACGAACTCTCTACCCCGTACATCGGATGTATGGGGCCGTTCTGCTGCTCTTGCTGTTGTTTACTTTGCTGTTGGGGATGGGCAATTCGCTGCATTCCCGACTGCTCTGGGTCGGCGAACAGACTTGGCCAAACTACTATTTGCTGAATCCGGATGCCACGGAGCCCTCGTGTCAACTGGAGATGGATATCGACGCCGAGGTGGCTCGCCGGGTGGCCAATTACAAGCCGGACCCGGACGACCTGTTCAGCTCGCCGCCCAATCCGGAAGCCATTCGCAAATCCCTCCAGAGCAATCTGGAGCTATGCCAGCAGCAATACGATGTCTATGAGCAGAACCTTGCCCATGCCACGCCGGCTCTCGGTGCCTTCAAGGCGGTAGAGCAGGGGCTGGCCGACTTCCTGCTCGACAACATCGAGCTCACCAAGTACCTGTTTATTGCAATGTTCGCGATGGCTGCGGCGATTGCTGCGCTGGACACCGACCATATAGCGTTGCGCCTGCCCCGAAACCGTGCCGAATGGCGGTTGAGCCAGGGTGTGCAGTTCGTGGTCAATGGCCTGATGTTGCTGTCGCTGAACGCCTACCTTGGGAGGCTGGCAACATCTCCGGGATCGGAGGGCACCATGAACCTCCAGTACGCCTGGGGCGGGGTCTTCGGCCTGTTCATGGTGATTAACGCGGTCCGGTTCCTGAATGTTCCGGAACGGATCCGTCCTGGCGGACTCTCCGCCTCTTCTGGCCTGGTGATTCCGCTCTACTGCGCCATGGGCCTGATCGCCATGAGCTATTTCTTCCTGGTAGACGGTTACGCCTCGGGCCTGGCCATCTATTTCGGGATGATGTCCAACTTGTCGTCGATGTTCATCAATATCGGCCTGTACGTGCTGGTGGGCATGATGCTGAAGCAGACCCGGATACCGGAACTGCTGCTGAACCTGATCAAGCCTTTCAATCTGCCAGCACCCTTGCTGGCTTCGGTGATTATCTTCGCGACCGCGTTTCCGACGGCGTTCACGGGTGCATCGGGCATTTTCATCCTGGCCGTGGGCGGTGTTGTTTATGACGAACTCCGCCGTGCCGGTGCAGGGCGCCAGCTGTCCCTGGCAACGACCGCCATGTCGGGAAGCCTCGGGGTAGTCCTCAACCCGTGCCTGCTGATTGTCGTCGTCGCGGCTCTGAATAAGGAAGTGACGACCACTGAGATGTACAGCTGGGGCTTCTGGGTCTTCATCATGTCGGCGACGCTGTTTTCACTGATTGTCTGCAAGACCCAGGGAAACTGGAAGCCCCGTCCGGCGCCTGGCGCCTTTCGCGCGGCTCTCTCCGAAAGCCGGGCCCTGCTGCCTTATGTGGCGGTGGCGGCTCTGGTTATCCTGTCGATCTGGGTTGTTCTCGGATTGAAGTTCAACGAGTACAGCGCGCCGCTGATCCTTCCGCTGGTTATGCTCGGGCTGGTGTTGCTGGATTCAGGCCGGAGTAGTGGGGAGCAGGCCCAGACCCGTTCCCAGGTGTTCTGGGCACGCAGCTCGGCCGCTGCCAGCGATTCGGCAGTGCACATTGGCGCGCTGCTGGCGTTGATCGGATTTTCCATCTGTCTCGGTGGAATTCTGGAGCGCTCCGATGTCGTTCATGCGCTCTTCCCGGAGGACCTGACCAGTCCCTGGATCGCCATGCTGGTGATTGTGGTAATGCTCACGGTCATCGGCATGGTGATGGATCCATTCGGCGCGGTCATCCTGGTGTCGGCCACCATTGCGCAGCCGGCGATACAGCTGGGTATTGATCCGCTGCATTTCTGGATAGTGTGCCTGGTGGCGTTCGAACTTGGCTATTTGAGTCCGCCAGTGGCACTGAATCACCTGCTCACCCGCCAGGTTGTGGGCGAGACTGAAGTACTGGCGGCCGAGCGTACCGGTTCCTTCTGGCATCGCTATGAGCGCCTGCTGTTGCCTCTGGCCGTGATGGGGCCAACCTTGTTGTTCGTCGCCTTCGTGCCGATGCTGTTCTACGCGCTGTAATGTTGAAATGAGATAAAGAGGCCGTCTGAGGGAAACTTCAGGCGGCTTTTTGCATCTGGAATACAAGAGGAAACGTAGTTTGAACGAAACCCAACACATGATGTAAGCGTGTTTGGTATACCCTAGGTATTAAAATTGATCTGCTGCCGTGGCCTGACCTATGAATTCGTTTGCCCCCTTTAAAGTGCTCCCGCTTTTCCTGGCCCTGTTTTCCCTGGTGGGTTGCGGGGGAGGTGGTGGCGACGCTCTGGATTCCCAGGAGCCGGGGCTGAGCGGCACCATTTCAATCGAAAGTGGAACTCGAGTGGACTCGGACACGGCCGATGACAGTCGTCTGAACGAAGCAGTATCCAATGATTCGTCCAGTACCGCCCAGTTAGTGCCTTCAACAGGCATCGTCGGTGGTTATTTGAGTGCTACTTTGGGCACTTACGATTCCAATGAGTTTATCTTCGAGTATGTCACCGACGAGCAGGATACCTTCCGCGCGGATCTCGCGGCGGGTAGCACCATTGCCGTTCAGGTGTTCAGGGAGTCGGATTTTTTAGCCCCCTCCATTACACTGACGGTTAATCAGGGCGGTGCCTCGAACTCAGATTTCGGTGCCGGTGATATACCTCTTATGGTAACCGCACCCGCTGACGGGCCCGCAGTAATCAGCCTTCGCACAACCGCTGGCGGTCCATTCCGATACGTGCTGTCGGTTTCGACAACCGGCGTCACCAATTTCCAAAGTTCTTATTACACTCAGCCGGAGTTTGTTCCGGACGAGGCCATTGTGATGATGTCGCCGGAAGAACAGGGGCGTCTGGATCCGCAGGGCGTTGCCGGAGTCTTATCGGCCGCCTCAGCGAAGTCACTGGGGCAGGGTGCCTGGTTAGTCCGGCGTGAACCTGCTGCTGTCGTCGCTTCGCAATCGTCCAGCGCTTCGGCTGCCCAGCGGCAAAAAACGCTTCGCTGGATCTCTGACCTGAAGTCGGAGCCCGGGGTTCAGGTTGCCGAGCCGAATTATATCTATCGGGCTCAGGCGGATCGGGATCTCTCGTCTCTGCAATGGAATCTGCCTCTGATCAGTCTGCCTCTTGCCTGGCAGGCTGCGCCAAATTTGGGGAGTAGTGTGGGCGTTGCTGTTATGGATACGGGGTTGTTCAGCTCTTCCCCATCGACGTATGGAGACTGGCATCTGGATATCGATGCCAACGTGATTCCGTATACAAACCAGATTCTTGATTACGTTTCAGGCGATCTCGACATTGATAATGATCCGGGTCGCGACAGAAACCCCGCCGATCCGGGAGACGGAAAAGTGCAGAGCAGCAACTTTCACGGTACGCACGTCGCCGGCATAGTGGCTGCCCTACGGAATAATGCTGGAGTCGACGGTGTGGCACCGGAGGTCACGCTTTGGCCTGTCAGAGTACTCGGGCGCGATGGCTCTGGAACTCTGGATGATCTTGTCGCGGCAATGAACTGGGCTGCCGATAATCCTGAGATCGATATCATCAACCTGAGTCTGGGTGGCGTTGGCCCGAGCACCGTATTGGAAGCAGTTATAAACCGGGCCGATGACAACGGTAAGCTGATCGTTGCTGCTGCAGGTAACCAGGGTACCGATGAGTTGACCTATCCGGCAGCTTTTGGCCGTGTGATTGGCGTTGGCGCAGTCGATGCGGGTAAGGTGCGAGCCTCATACTCAAATTTTGGTGGCTCCGTGGATCTTGTAGCCCCGGGAGGCGATGCAACCAGGGACGCGAATCTGGATGGCAATGCCGATCTGATCATCAGCACCTGGGGCGTTGACGACGGTGGTGAATTTATTCGCTCTTATGCCGGACTGCAGGGCACTTCGATGGCCGCTCCGCACGTAGCGGGTGTTTATGCCCTGATGAAAGGAGTTAACAATGAGACGGTTACTCCTGGCCAGTTTCGGGCCTGGCTGGCCAGCGGTGCGCTGACAGAGAACCTTGGTAACAGTGTCGAATATGGAGCCGGCCTGATAAACGCTCTCAAGTCCGTTGATGTCGCCCTTGATGGTTCAGTCAGTACCATTGTTCTGCCATCGCCTTCAGCCATTGAGTTTGATTTGGCACGCTTCAGTAGTGATGTCGAATTTGCTGTGTATCCCGAAGGCGAATCAGTTGTTGTCGACGGTGTTACCTTTGATACTGATCTGATTTCCCTCGATCCAGCTCTTACGGTCGGGAATTCTCTGCCGGGCTCGGTGACAGTATCGGTGCGGGAGGCAAATGTCGTCGAAGGGCAAACCTATTCCGCGACCATCGCAATTGACTACCGTGTCGGGGCCGATTCGGGAACCATTGAGGTCCCGGTTTCCATAGACCTCAGGGAATTGGTTGATGAGCGAGACGCAGGCCGCCATTACGTTTTGCTCGTAAGCCCTGACGAAAGCCGTGAAACAATAGAACAGCGCGTGGTGACGGCCCGTGATGGAAGCTACAGCTTTTCGTTCGATGATATCGAGCCCGGGGAGTATTTCCTGGTGGCTGGCACGGACATGGACAACAACGGCTTTATCTGCGAGAGCGGTGAGGCTTGCGCCGAGTATCCGGTAAATGGGCTGCCAGAGAAGATCAGTATCGGGGAAGACCGGATTAGTGGAGTCACTCTCAGTACCAGCTTCCGGCGCCCAACCATTGCATCCATGGGTTTGCCCCGGATCGGCTTCGAAGGCTACCGTCTGAAAGACCATGGGAACCAAGCTGCGGAGCCAGTGAGAGAATTGGAGACCAAACGTTGATGCCTATATACATACGCGCTGGTTGTCTGCTGGCGGTAACGCTTCTGGCATCGGGGTGTGCCAGCAGCCGCACGGAAACCACAGAGGGTGGACCGCTGGCACGACAAATTACCCAGTCGGCACATTGTGGGCTTACAGCTCCCGGTCATGTCCACCTGGCAAGTCGTGAGGAGGTTCAGCGGCTGGAAGCACTGCCCGGGCGAAACCTTTCCCTCGAGTCTTTGAAAAAGATCGACTTTGAGAGAGAGCACCTTGTTCTGGCAGCAATTGGCCAGAAGCCGACCGGGGGTTACAGCGTCATCTTGGGCTCATCTGAGATCCGCAGCGGAACTCTCGAGCTGAGGGTCAGAGTGACCGAACCGGCCCCTGGAACCATGGTTACCCAGGCCCTGACCACTCCCTGCGCCGTCATCGCAGTGACCGCTGAAGGCTGGGATGATATCCAGATCACCCGCCCCGAAAACAACCGTTGATCTTTCGTCACGAATCCCTAAGCTATGGCTCAGCTTTTCATATCAATCGCGGAGTCAGTTCCTGCCCATGAGCCAGCAACAATATAACGCCGATGCTATTGAAGTACTGAGCGGCCTGGACCCGGTGCGCAAGCGTCCGGGGATGTATACGGACACCAGTCGGCCCAATCACCTGGCGCAGGAAGTCATTGATAACAGTGTGGATGAGGCGCTGGCCGGGCACGCAAAGCGTATTGACGTGGTGTTGTACAGCGATGGCTCCCTGAGCGTTGAGGATGACGGCCGGGGCATGCCGGTGGACCTTCACAAGGAAGAGGGCCTGCCTGGCGTGGAGCTGATCCTGACCCGCCTCCACGCTGGCGGCAAATTCTCCCAGGGCAACTACAACTTTTCCGGTGGTCTCCACGGTGTTGGTGTTTCCGTTGTAAACGCACTGTCTACCCACCTGGAAGTGACGATCAAGCGGGACGGCCAACTGCACCGGATGACCTTCGCCAACGGTGAGAAGGCGTCTGAGCTCGAGGTGATCGATACCGTCGGCAAGCGCAACACAGGTACCCGCCTGAAATTCACGCCGGACGTAACTTACTTCGACAGCCCCAACTTTTCGATCAGCCGGCTTCGCCACAACCTGAGAGCGAAAGCGGTTCTTTGTCCCGGCCTTACGGTGACTTTCCTGCAGGAAAAAACCGGCGAGAAAGATGAGTGGTTTTATGAGGACGGGCTGCGGGATTACCTGCGTACTGCCCTGGCGGATATCGAAGTGGTGCCTCTGGAACCATTTACCGGCAGCTTTTCCGGCAACAAGGAAGCGGTCGACTGGGCCATTCAATGGCTGCCGGAGGGTGGCGAAGCCATTATGGAGAGCTACGTTAACCTGATTCCCACGGCCCAGGGTGGCACCCATGTGAACGGTCTGCGCACCGGCCTGCTTGAAGCCATGCGGGAATTCTGTGAGTTTCGTAACCTGTTACCCCGTGGAGTGAAGCTCTCTCCGGAGGACATCTGGGAGCGGGCAGCCTATGTTTTGTCTTTCAAAATGCAGGAGCCACAGTTCTCGGGGCAGACCAAGGAGCGTCTGTCTTCGCGGGAAGCTGCGGCCTTCATCTCCGGCGTGGTCAAGGACGCCTTCAGTCTCTGGCTCAACCAGCATACCGATGTCGCTGAGGCGCTGGCGGAACTCTTTATCAGCAATGCCCAGCGTCGGTTGCGGGCCAGCAAAAAAGTGGCCCGGAAGAAAGTTACCTCAGGCCCTGCCCTGCCGGGTAAACTGGCTGACTGTTCCGGCGGCGATACTGCCCGCTCAGAGCTGTTCCTGGTAGAGGGTGACTCTGCAGGTGGTTCTGCCAAGCAGGCCAGGGACCGGGAGTTCCAGGCAGTCATGCCCCTTCGGGGCAAGATTCTCAATACCTGGGAGGTGGACTCAGGTGAGATCCTGGCGTCCCAGGAAGTCCACGACATTGCCGTAGCCATTGGTGTTGATCCCGGTTCCGACAAACTGGAAGGTCTGCGGTACAACAAAATCTGCATCCTCGCGGACGCGGACTCTGATGGCCTGCACATCGCCACGCTGCTGTGCGCGCTGTTCGTAAAACACTTCCGGCCTGTGGTGGCCGCCGGCCATGTGTTCGTGGCCATGCCGCCGCTTTACCGGGTGGATCTGGGCAAGGAAACCTTCTACGCCCTGGATGAGCACGAAAAGCAGGGGATTATCGACCGGCTTGCTGCCGAGAAGCGCAAGGGCAAGATTTCGGTGACCCGCTTCAAGGGTCTGGGTGAAATGAACCCGCTCCAGCTGCGTGAAACCACCATGGCGCCAGACACGCGCCGTCTGGTCATGCTAACGATCGAAGATGGAGACGACACCGACAGCCGCATGGACATGTTGCTGGGTAAAAAGCGTGCATCCGATCGGAGGGCGTGGCTCGAGACCTATGGCAATATGGCCGATATCGAGGTTTGATATTCTATAGGGTGCTATAAACAGCATCCTTTATTCTTTCTCTGTATTCTGCAAACTCGTTATCCTGCCAGTTTTCTGATCGGGAAGAACCGTTGATGGACTGGCAGGGCTGGTTTGCGTTGGGCCTCGCAGGCACGGCGCTGATATTGATGAGTGCAGGGCGATTTGCGCCCCATCTGGTTATGATGGGCGTGCTCGTGGTGCTCAGCGCCAGCGGAATCGTATCCGCGGATCAGGCCCTTGCCGGATTCAGCAACAGTGGCCTGATCACCGTTGTGGCCATGTTCGTGGTGGCAGCGGGCATTCACCACTCCGGCGGTGTCGATTTGCTGGTGCATCACCTGCTTCGCAATCCCAGGACCGTACGGTCTGCCCAGGCTCGGATTGCGCTCCCGGTATCCCTTCTGAGTGGTTTTCTCAACAACACCCCGGTTGTTGCCACCATGATTCCGGCGGTACATGCCTGGTCCCGGAAGATCGGTATCTCACCCTCCAAATTGATGATCCCCCTGAGCTATTCCGCCATTCTAGGGGGCACCCTGACGCTGATTGGCACCAGCACCAACCTGGTTGTGAATGGGCAGTACCAGCAGCTGACCGGTGAACAGGGGTTTTCGATCTTCTCCATTACGGCTGTTGGCCTCCCGGTGGCCATCATCGGTGTCGCGGCTTTGTTGCTGGTTATGCCTCGGGTACTCCCGGACCGCAAGGATCAGCAGAAATTCGGCTCCATGAGAGAGTTTACCCTGGAAGTGGCGGTTTCGTTCGACGGCCCCCTGGTCGGGAAGACTGTCGGTGAGGCCGGGCTCCGGGAGTTGGAACGTCTGTATCTGGTCGAGATTGAGCGGGATGGCAGCGTGGTTACCGCAGTCCCATCGGAGGAGCGGCTCAGGGGAGGCGATCGCCTGGTGTTTGCCGGCGATACCCAGGCGATTTCAGATCTCCTGCGCATCAACGGCATCGTTCCGTCCGTCCATGAGGATGAGCCGAGTCTGAGCAAGGATCGTGCGGAACGCCGTCTTGTAGAGGCGGCCTTGTCCCCCCAGTCTGACGTGCTGGGCCTGACCATTCGCGATGCTCGCTTCCGGGATCGTTACGGTGCTGTTGTCCTGGCCGTTGCCAGGGGAGGCGAGCGTGTCTCCGGCAACCTTGGCAATATCAGGCTCAAACCCGGCGATGTTCTGCTGCTGGAAGCCCGCCCCGCGTTTGTAAGCCGCCAGCGCTACAACAAGGACTTTCTGCTGATCAATGATCTGGAAACCGAAACCCCACGGCATGACCGTGCCTGGCTGTCCTGGGGGATCCTGTTGGTGCTGGTGGGTCTCGCCGCCTGTGGCACCCTGAGCATGCTGAATGCGGCCCTGTTGGGCGCCGCGGGAATGATTCTGACCGGCTGCTGCTCGGTAGGCCAGGCGCAGAAATCGGTGGATGTGCCGGTCATTCTCACGATTGCCGCGTCCTTTGCCATGGGCGCGGCCCTGGAACAGACCGGCGCGGCGGGCTTTGTTGCCGAGGGTATTCTTGACTTCAGTCAGGGCAACGTCTTGTTAACTATCCTGCTGGTTTATCTGGTGGTGTCGGTGCTGACCGAGGTGATTACCAACAACGCCGCCGCAGTGCTGGTCATTCCCATTGTTCTCTCTATGACGGCCAGTATGGGTGTGGCTGCCGAGCCGTTTGTAATCGCCGTGATGATGGCTGCCTCGGCCAGCTTTGCAACGCCGCTGGGGTATCAGACCAACATGATGGTGTTCGGTCCGGGCGGTTACCGGTTCAGTGATTTCGTGCGGGTAGGGCTGCCAATGAACGTGTTTATTGGTGCCGTTACGGTGGGGGTCATTGCCCTTGTGTACGACATAAGCCTGGGCTTATGAAGACTGTTCCGTCGGGTTGGCGAGAATGTCGCAGCACAGCACCTGAAGATTGCCGTCCTGATAGTACCCCAGCGACAGGGTGACGCACATATAAGCCCCGGTAACGCAGAGATACGGGGCGGTGATGTGCAGGCTCTCTGGTTGGGCCAGGGCCTGGCGAAGGTACTGCTGGCGGTACCAATCGGCGCTGCTGGTGCTTTCCAGTGGTTTGAAGCGTGGGTCCATGCTGCGTGTGCCGGCGTCGGAGACCAGGGTGTCATCTATCTGGACGCCCTTGTCATCGACCAGGTAGCAACGGGAGACTGCAGGGTGATTCAGCAGTTCCAGACAGGACTGTTGCATGCTCATCCCGCTGCGAAGCTTTGTGATGGCATGGTCGAAAAAGCCGCTGAAAAAATCTACCAGTTGCCGTGTCGGGTCGAGAGTAACCTGGTTACGGGTCTTGTATTCCTGCAACAGGTGGTCGAAATCGGCAGGCGCATGGGCCAACTGATTCAGGTCGGTGCTTGGTCTGCGGAAATAAAAGCCCTGTACAAAGTCGACGCCGGCATCAATGGCAATCATCGCCTGATCCCGGGTTTCCACCCCTTCCAGTAGAACCAGGCAGCCAGACTGGTGCAGCAATGACACAATGCCGTTGAGGATCTGCCGGGCTTTGTGGTCGTCTGTCGCGCGGGTCAGCAGTTTCCGGTCCAGCTTCACGATGTCTGGTGACAGGTTCCAGATCCGCTCGAAATTGGAGTGGCCGGCACCGAAATCATCAATGGCCGTAAGGCAGCCCAGTTTTTTGTAGTAGGCAACCGTCTCCCGTAGCCTTTCTGCGTCGTCTGTTGGTTGCTCGACGATTTCCATGACTATTCGGTGTGGAGGTAAGCCGGTTTTGGCGAGCAATTGACCGAAGAAGGAATCGGCCTGACTACCGCTGGTAACCACCTGTGGTGATACGTTCAGGAAGAGCCAGTTCAGTTGATCACGGATGCCGCTGTAATTGCGTATGTGCAGGTAGCGGCAGAGACGGTCAAGAAGCAGATTCTCCGCCTCGGAGGCCGGCAGTTGGAAAAGATGGAGCGGGAGGACGGCCGAGTTATCGTTATCAAAGGCTCTTATGAGAGCCTCATAGCCAACAATGCGTTTGTGCGAAATGCTGTAGATGGGTTGCAGTGCTGTCCTGAGAGTCAGCCCGCGAAAATCGGCGGTCCATGTGTCACCTTCCCTGTTAAGCATAGGGGATAGCAGTTCCACTTCCGGATCTGCCAGCTTTTCAGGGAGCCGTTTCGACATAGACGATTCTGGTTGGTTAACGAACGCATCAGCCGCCCCAGTCTGGCGTCTGAACTGTCTTTTATCAGTACAGAATGCGCGTGAAAGCTCGCGAAGTTACTGATAGTTGGAAGGAAGATTGCCAAAAAAACGCGTTTATTACCACTGTTTCATGTAGAAACTGGAAACGGTTTGTATCTTTCGCTGTCAGGAAGAGCGAAAGGGGGAGCTCAGCGATCCAGGCGGACCGCCAGAGAATCAGTTATTGCTGGGTACAACTACGCTTTCGTCAAATTCGAGTTCCATGTCCTGTCCTCTCGGTCAATGAGGCCCCAGACGGGGCATCCAAATATGTGATAAGTCTATCGTTGCTATAATTTTGAGCAATCCGTAAAACCCGTATACGACCAAAGGCAAAAGGCCAGCGATGGTCAGAATTTCTGATGTAGCGCTGCAAAAGATTTCGATTTTCCTCCGAGGTGCGAGTTCCTAAACTTGGCCCCATCATTCGAACCAGGGAAAAGGGCAAATTCTCACCATGCAGATCCGGAACACACCAGCCGACTACGGTTTGGTAACCATTGTTATTCACTGGCTTGTTGCACTGGCCGTCTTTGGGCTGTTCGGGCTCGGCTATTGGATGGTGGATCTGTCCTACTATGACGACTGGTATCGCAGGGCTCCTGATATCCATCGAAGTATCGGTATTCTTCTGTTCATGGTGATGGTTTTCAGAGTGGTCTGGCGAGCCGCGAACGTGTCACCGGAGCCTTTAGCTGGCCACAAAGCCTGGGAGGTTCGAAGCGCCCATTTGGCCCACCTGCTGCTCTACCTGCTGATTTTCGTTGCCATGGTGAGTGGCTATCTGATTTCGACGGCCGATGGCTCTTCGATCAGCGTTTTTGACTGGTTTGAAGTGCCATCAGTCACCGGCCAGATCAAGGGCATGGAAGACACCGCCGGAACCGTCCATTACTGGTCCACATGGGCAATCGTAGGGCTGGGCGTGGTGCATGCGGCTGGTGCCTTCAAGCACCACCTGTTTGATCGTGACCGCACATTACGGCGTATGTTAGGGAAGTGATCGGGTGCTGGTTGTTTATTCATCGTCTAACGCCCGGAAGCCGGGCATCAATTAAATAAGGGAGATAATCATGAAAAAAGTTCTGCTTGCCTCTGCCGTGTCAATGGCGCTTATCGGTACAGCTCATGCTGACGAGCACAGTGGTACCTATGCATTCGATACCAAAGGCGCGCACCAGTTCGTCACCTTCAAGATTTCCCACCTTGGCTACAGCTGGCTTTATGGACGGTTCAACGATTTTGACGGCGAATTCGTCTACGACGCTGAGAATCCGGAGAACAGCTCCGTGAACGTGACGATTGATACCGGTAGTGTGGATTCCAACCATGCCGAGCGCGACAAGCACCTTCGCAGCGAAGACTTCCTGTATGTCGACGAGTTTCCGCAGGCAACGTTCAAGAGCAAGCGAGTCGTTCTGGATGACGAGGGCGAGGCTGACATCATTGGCGACCTGACCCTGCGTGGCGTAACCAAGGAAGTGACTCTTGACGCGGAAATGCTGGGCCACGGGGAAGACCCCTGGGGCGGCTACCGCATGGGTTTTGAAGCTGAAACCGAGCTCCGTCTGAAAGATTTTGGTATCCCGATGGATCTCGGAAAGGCCTCCGAGACCGTTGAAATCATCATTTCTGTCGAAGGTATCCGGCAGTAATACTGGCTGACCCTGCCAATGTCAGATTCCGGGTCTAGACCCGGAATCTGCCTGTCTGACTTTCCAGTTCCTTCGCGTAGCCCTCCAGGGATTCACTGATTGCGTCAATGTCCTTCGACCGGTTTGCGCTCTCTGTGGCCAGGTCGTTGATTTCAGTAATGCTGCGATTGATTTCGTCCACCACCTGAGTCTGCTCTTCTGTGGCTGAAGCAACACTGGTGTTTACATCTGCGATATTGGCCATCGCCTCAAGAATGGCCTTGAGTTCTTTCTCCGCATCGGTGGCCAGCTTCTCGGTTTCGGTTGCCTCTTTGCTGCCGGTCTCCATCACCGAGACGATGTCGGCAACGCCGGTCTGCAGAGTCGTGATCATCGTCTGAATATCTTCAGTCGATTGCCCGGTCCGTTGCGCCAGGGTTCTGACTTCATCGGCAACAACCGCAAAACCCCGCCCCTGCTCTCCGGCACGTGCTGCCTCGATAGCTGCATTCAGTGCCAGAAGATTGGTTTGCTCGGCGATGCCTCTTATCACATCCAGAACGGATGTGATGTTGTCGGAATCGTCAGACAGTTTCCGGATAACTTCCACTGCTTTCGAAATCTGGGCCGCCAACCGATGCACCTGTTCCGAAGAGCTGCGGATAATTCGTGCGCCGTTCCTGCCTTTTTCTTCGGCCTCGCGGGTAATCTCGGCGGCTCTCGACGCATTTCCGGCGACTTCTTCGATCGCGCTCTGCATTTCGTTTATAGCCGTGGCAACCATTGAAATGGAGTCGGTCTGTCGGGTCACACCGTCGTTATTATCTTTCGCGGCCCGGGCGAGGTCCGTCGCCCCGTTGCCGAGCTCCCGGGTAAGCTGTTGGATGGAGGCGATCATCGATTGCAGATTTCCGAGCACCAGGTTGAAGCTGTTCCCGAGCTTGCCGAGGTCATCGTCCAGCTCGACGGGAATCCGCTGGGTAAGGTCGCCTTCGCCCTGGGCGATATTGTCCAGCTGGTCCCGCAGAGCCTTGATTGAGCTGATGATCATCTTGAGGAACACCGAAAACAGAAGAACGCTGACAACGATGGCCACAACTGTAATCAGAAGTATGGTGATCGAGCTGTTCTGGCCCTCGGTGGAGGCTTCGCCGGCACGAACCTGGGCCCGGGCATCGGCGTGGGCGCCAACTTCGTCGAAGTAGTTCCTGAGATTGTCGAAAAGGTCATTGGTTTCACTGGCAGCCAGGGATTTTGCCTGCTCCGGGTCGCCGGCTTCTGCCAGTTCCAGAACCCGTTGGGCGGAGCCTAGCCAGCGCTCATAGGCTGTATCGAATCCGCGGGCAACATCGGATACCCCCGTTCCCTCAAGCCTTTCAACCGCCTGATTGAAGCGGTCCCTGGCCTGGCCGGCATTTTCATCAAAGCTGGCCACGTGCCCCTCACCGGGCTGGTTATTGAGCCTGGCATCCACATAGCTCATCTGGGCTACCAACGCCTGATAAAGATCCCGATCTCCGTTGAGGATTTCGCTTACTGAGGGCAGGTAGGTCTCGGCAATGTTGTCGGTATCCGATACGAGATTGCGGACAGTGCTGACCGAGAACAGCCCGATAACGACCAGAGCGATGGCCGTGATGGCAAAAGGCAAAGCAACTTTTGCCCGAAGTCCCAGGCGCTTACCGAAATCCATGTGTCTCTCCCCGATTGCGCTGATGGTTTACTGGCAAGCATAGCAGCGGGGGAAAGTTTGTCTTGATAAAGAGTGGAGTAATTGCTCCCGGTCAAATAAGTGGTACCTGTACCGGAAGCGAACGGAGTCAGCGGGAGGGGTCGGGTGATTCCCGTGGGGTTTCGCAGGATTTGCAGAGGTGGCGCTGGCGCCAGAACTGCCCTGCAAAGATGACCAGCCAGATCAATACACCCGCCCAGAGGTAGGGCTCGGGAACCTGGAAGCTTCCGCTGATTGCAAACTCCACAAGGAGCATCAGTGCCACCGCCAGAACCGCATTTACCATGGCTGTCACCATGGCTTGCCCGCAGGCTTTGATGTTGGGTTTCATAGTGTTCCGCTTGTCAGAGAAGTAAAACGGTCTTCTATTCACTGATGAGGAGAATACGGCCCACCTTACAGACTCTCCATGCGGGAATTCCGCTATTGGAATCAGTCGTCTGTGGGACAAGTGGCCGGTTTTGGCCAATAAATCCGCAGGTTGTTGGTGTATCGGCGCCTTGCTCCATATAATGTGCGCTCCTGTTAACCGGTGATTAATCCGGGCGCAGGGAGTAGCATCACGGGCATTCTTCAAATCAGGCAATACAGGCAATCAAAGAGGCATCCATGCCAGAGTTTCAGACAACGGACGAAGGCTTCGAGCGGGTTTCGCTCCGGGATTATACGGAAAAGGCCTATCTCGATTATTCCATGTACGTCATTCTTGACCGGGCACTGCCCAATGTCGGCGATGGCCTGAAACCGGTCCAGCGGCGAATTGTCTATGCCATGTCGGAGCTTGGGCTGAAATCTACCTCCAAATACAAGAAGTCCGCTCGTACCGTGGGCGACGTTTTGGGTAAGTTTCATCCCCATGGCGACAGCGCCTGTTATGAAGCCATGGTGCTGATGGCCCAGCCTTTCTCCTACCGCTACCCGCTGGTGGACGGGCAGGGGAACTGGGGCTCGCCTGATGACCCCAAGTCTTTCGCCGCCATGCGTTACACGGAATCTCGCCTGGCGCCTTTCGCGGAGGTGCTTCTGGGCGAACTCGGGCAGGGCACCGTGGACTGGGTGCCCAATTTCGATGGCACCATGGAAGAACCGTCGGTACTGCCTGCCCGGCTGCCCCATGTGCTTCTGAACGGCACCACCGGCATCGCAGTCGGTATGGCCACGGATATTCCGCCACACAACGTACGGGAAGTGACCGCGGCGTGCATACGCCTGCTGGATCAGCCAGAGGCGACGGTTGAAGAGCTCTGTGAGCACATCAAGGGCCCGGATTTTCCGACCCAGGCGGAAATCATTACCCCCCGGAAGGACATCCGGCAGATGTACGAAACCGGCCGCGGATCCCTACGGATGCGCGCCCGCTGGATACGGGAGAGCGGTGAGATTGTAGTCACGGACCTCCCGCACCAGGTCTCCGGTAACCGTGTGCTTGAGCAAATTGCCCACCAGATGCAGACCAAGAAGCTTCCGATGGTGGCCGACCTTCGTGACGAATCCGATCACGAGAACCCGACCCGCCTGGTAATCGTGCCCCGGTCCAACCGGGTGGATCTGGATGGTTTGATGGCGCACCTGTTTGCCAGCACCGATCTTGAGAAAACCTATCGGGTCAATATCAATGTGATCGGTAACGACGGCAGGCCGGGTGTGAAGGGGTTGCAGCAGATTCTTACCGAATGGCTGGCCTTCCGTCGCACCACTGTCATCCGTCGTCTGCAGCATCGCCTGGACAAGGTTCTGGCCCGCCTGCATATCCTGGAAGGCTTGCTGATCGCCTATCTCAATATTGATGAGGTGATTGAGATTATCCGCACCGAAGACAAGCCGAAGGCCGAGTTGATGGCCCGCTTCGGGTTGTCTGCCGATCAGGCTGAAGCGATCCTCGAACTGAAGCTGCGCCATCTGGCCAAGCTTGAGGAAATGAAGATCCGGGGCGAACAGGATGAGCTGTCGGCCGAACGGGATGAGCTCCAGTCAATCCTGGGTTCGGAAGACCGCCTGCGGGAACTGATTAAAAGCGAGCTTCAGGCGGATGCAGAAACCTTCGGCGATGACCGTCGTTCACCGATTGTCGAGCGTGAGGAGGCCCGGGCGTTCAGTGAGGTGGATCTGGTTTCGAACGACCCTGTTACTGTTGTGTTGTCCGAGAAAGGCTGGGTTCGCGCCGCCAAGGGCCATGACATTGAGCCGGAAGGCCTGAGTTATAAAGCCGGCGACCGTTTCTCCCTGGCGGCCCGAGGCCGCAATAACCAGCAGGCCATATTCCTGGATTCAACCGGACGCGCCTATTCCCTGATGGCTCACAGTTTTCCGTCCGCCAGAGGGCAGGGCGAGCCGCTGACCGGGCGGATCAACCCGCCGTCCGGTGCCAGCTTTTCAGGTCTGTTGATGGGAGATCCATCCCGCAAGGCCTTGCTGGTTACCGACGGGGGCTACGGGTTTGTTACATCGCTCAACGATATGATCAGCAAGAACCGCAATGGCAAGGCGGTGGTCAGTGTTCCTAAAGGGGCGAAGATCATGCCTCCGGTAACCATACCGACCACTGAGAAAACGCTGTATCTCGGGGCGGTATCCAACGAGGGCCGTATGTTGGTGTTTCCGCTGAGCGAGTTGCCGGAACTGGCCAAGGGCAAGGGCAACAAGATTATCAGCATTCCCTCTGCCCGGGTCCAGAACCGTGAAGAGTATGTGGTAGCCGTGGCGGTATTTGCCGAGGACGACCAGCTGGAGATACGGGCTGGCAAGCGCAAGATGGGGCTGCAGTTCAGTGATCTTGAACACTATCTCGGCGAGCGGGGCCGTCGTGGCCACAAGCTGCCCAGGGGGCTGCAACGGGTTGACGGCATCGACGTGATTCCTTCGGCTGCCCGGGCGCAGGAAGAGGCTGGCTCTGATAGCGAGGGTACCGACAGTGAGTGAACTGGTACTGATAAACGTCTCCGGGCGCGACAAGCCCGGCCTGACGTCAGAAATCACCGGCATTATGGGGCGCTACGATGTGCGCATTCTGGATATCGGCCAGGCAGTCATCCACGATCATCTCACCTGGGGCATCCTGATCGAGATTCCGGATGAATCCAAATCTTCGCCGGTGATTCGGGATCTGCTGTTCCGGCTCCATGCCCTGGATCTGCAGGTGCGGTTTGCGCCAATCACGGTGGAGGAATACCAGTCCTGGGCCGCGGCCCGGAACCGGGCCTGTTACATCGTGACTCTTCTGGCCCGTGATATCAAAGCCGAGCAGATTGCCCGGGTTTCCGCTATTACCGCCCGCCATGGCCTGAATATCGATAACATTTCGCGGCTGTCCGCCAGACCATCGCTCAACGCCGCCGACAACCGGATTGCCTGTGTGGAGTTTTCGGTCCGTGGCACGCCTTCGGATCTCGAGAAACTGCGTGCGGATTTCCTCCATATTGCCGGCGAAATGAATGTGGATATCGCCTTCCAGGAGGATTCCATTTTCCGGCGCAATCGTCGCCTGGTGGTCTTTGACATGGACTCCACGCTGATCGAAGCCGAAGTGATCGACGAGCTGGCCGCGGAAGCCGGCGTGGGCGAGCAGGTGGCGGAGATTACCGAAAGGGCCATGCAGGGCGAGCTGGATTTCAGCCAGAGTTTTGCCGAGCGTCTCGCGCTTCTGAAGGGGCTGGATGAGTCGGTGCTCGAGGGCATCGCCGCGCGGCTGCGGATGACCGAGGGGGCAGAGCATCTGATCCTCAGCCTGAAGGCTCTGGGTTACCGCACGGCCATCCTGTCAGGCGGGTTCACTTACTTTGCCCGTCATCTGCAGCGCAAACTTGGCATCGACTACATCTACGCCAACGAGCTTGAGATCGAGGATGGCAAGGTCACCGGCCGGGTGTCCGGGCAGATTGTGGACGGTAAGCGGAAGGCAGAACTGCTGCTGGAGATCGCCGAGAAGGAGCACATCTCAAGAGAGCAGGTTATTGCGGTAGGTGATGGTGCCAATGACCTTCCCATGCTGAGCCAGGCCGGCCTGGGCGTGGCTTTCCGCGCCAAGCCGCTGGTGAAGGAATCTGCTCGTCACGCCATCTCGACCCTCGGGCTGGACGCCATCCTCTATCTGATTGGCTTCCGTGAGAGCGAAACCAACCAGAGTCTGGAAAACGCCGACTTCTGAGCCGTTCAGGCTCAGCTGTCGCCGAAGTCGTAGTTCATTTCCGGTACCGGTGCCTGCAGGTAGTAGCCCTGGATATAGTTCACGCCAGCCTGCCAGAGGGTGGCAAGAACACCGGCGTTCTCAACAAGGGGAATGATGGTGAGCTTGCCGTTTGACTGCAGGCTCTTGACCATCTCCTTGACCTGTTCCTTGGCTTCATCGCTCTTCTGGATTTCTTCCGTGAAAGAGCCATCGATTTTCACGTAGTCCGTGTCGATGTGCTTGAGGGTATTGAACGGATTGAGGGCGCAGCCGAACTGGGCGATGGATACCTTGCAGTGGAGTTCGTGGACCGCCTTGGTGAAGTCCTTCGCCTGCTTCATGAAATTGTTGGCATCGCCTTCCCGGATCTGGAAGATCAGGGAATCACCTGGTAGCCGTGCGGCTTTCAGGGCAACGCTCAGCCAGGGCGTGAAGGTTTTATCCTGCAGGGTTTCTGCTGTCACGTTGAGGAACAGGCGGGTATCGTGACCCCGGGAACGATGGCTGGAAAGCTGCTTGATCGTTTGCAGGATCACCCAGCGATCGATCTTGATGGCGGTATCGCTCGGGCCCATAGGGGGCAGGAAGTCATAGGGTGAGACTTCCTCATCGTCCTTGTCGAGCATGCGCACGAAGGCTTCGTAATGTTCCTCGCCTTCGCCGCGCAGGTTGATGATCGGTTGGAACAGCAGCCGGAAGCGATTTTCCTCCAGGGCCTTCTGTATCGCTTCCACCGAATTGCTCTGGTCCAGTGATTCGAAGTCGGCGGGGTTATAAACCACCACACCGTTGCCCTGGGCATGACCCTCAAGCTTGCGCACTTCCGCCGAAGCCGTGTGCGCCCGCGCCATGAGCTCCTCGGCCTTCGGAGAGTTTTCGGTAATTGCCGCAACACCGATACTCACAGTCAGCTGCACCGTTCGGTCATTAATGTCGAACAGATGGTCTTCCACTGCCTTGCGGATACGCTCGGCGTGTTCCTTCATCGTGCTTTCGTCGCATGGCTGGCACAGCAGGCTGAAGGCATCGTCGCTCAATCGTGCCAGGGTGAGCTCCTCGCCGGCCTGTTCCTTGAGAAGGTTGGCGAGATCGCCCAGAAGCAGGTCGGCGCCGGCAATGCCCACCTGGCCCTTCATGCTCATGAAGTTATCCAGGGCGATGTACGCCAGGGCGCCGGTCTCATTGTTCTTGCCCGCATTGGCAATTGCTTCCGCGAGCGCATCCATCAGGTACTGACGGTTGTAAAGGCCGGTCAGAAGGTCCTGGCTGCTGATCTGGCGAAGTTTTTCTTCGAGTTCCGCATCACTGTGCTCAGGCTGCAGCACGATCTGTGTGCAGGCTTCACCATCGTAGGTGGCAGCCGATACCGACATGGTGACGTTCAGTTCGTGGTCGTCACTGCGCCGTGCTGTGCAGTTCAGGGTCATGCCGTCTTCGCCTTTTTCGGCAAACGACTTCATGAACTCCTTGTACTTCTCCTGACTTTCCGGGGTGAGGGTGTCCAGTACCGGAACGCAGATAAGGTCGTCGATATCGTCGTACCCAAGGAATTCCATGTACGACTGGTTGGCATAGATATGCATGCCATCATTGATGTAGGCAATCGCGTCTTTGGAGCTCTCGAGAAGCAACTGGCAACGCTGTTCGGCCTCCCGGAGATGGGATTCGAGAACGCGCCGCCGCCGCCGTTCGTCGAGGGCTGCCAGCTCTCGATTGACCTTGAGCACGATGAGATCGGTGTGTTCGAACGACACCGTGTCCTGGGCGCCAGCCTTCATTATTCCGACCGTGCGCTCCCGGCTTTCTTCTTCCGTCAGCAGGATGAAAGGAATGTCCTTGTCCATTCGACGGACCATGGCGAGAGCATCGTCGGCTGAGAATTCCTGGTCCAGGTCGCGGGCCAGAAGGAGATCCCAGTTACCGGCCTTCAGTGTCTCTTCCAGATCTTCTTCCGAGGTGATTCGGTGAGCCCGGGTGGCCTTGCCGGAGTTGCGGAGCAGGCTGACCAGCGATTCGGCATCGTTCTGGGATGGATCAAGAATCAGCAGGTGTACGGTCGCGTTCTTTTTCTGCATTCGAAGGGCGTCTCGTGATACACGGTTCATTCACTAACGCTGAATGATGCAGGGGTTGTCGATCAATAACAACCCTCTGCGACGTTCCGGTGTCTCAGTTTGGCGGCCTTATAGAGATGGCCACAGCGAGTCAAATTCATCCTCGCTGGCTCCGGATGATGCCGGCGGTGCGCCAGCGTTCAGCGTCGCAGCATTCTGCAACTTGAGTTCAAACTGGCTGATGCTGCCCGTGGAGGAGACCTTGCGAGACAGTTGCCCCTGGTCTTCCCGGCCATCGTGAAGCAGGGATATCCGGCTTCCCGACTGGAACGGCAGGCGGGGAGTGATAAGCGTGGCGGACTGGTTTACTACGCTGATTTCAGGTAACAGCAAGCCGCGCAAATACTCGCTGCTGTTGCCCACTTTCTGGATCAGGCGCACGCCGCAGGGTGAAGCGCTGGGGGCAAGCAGCTCAATACCGACCTGGGTGCCCTGATTCTTGATCTGTCGAATCCAGCGGACAACAGCCACACTCCAGGGGTGAGTGCTCTGTTCGCGAACGCCCAGCACCTCGCCGGCCTGCAGCGAGGGCGGTACATTGCTCTCCCACGCAACACAATAGCCGCCGGGGCTGGTATTGATCAGCAGGGATTGGTGAGATCTTGGCCGGTTCCTGTCCGTTGATGGCGCTTGCGAGTTGCCATAGGAACCCTTGAAGTTGATCGGTGTATCGGCAGCATGGAGTCGTTCGTCGCTGGGGCCTGCATCATGGGCGCCCGACCAGGCATCCTGGTTTTGGCGCGAAGACCTAATGAACAGGTTCTCTTGCTCATGATGGCCGTTTTCATTGCCATTCACGAATTCGGTAAAGGTTTTCTCGCCGGCGATGAAGTAGTGGGCCGCGGTCAGCCCTACGCATACTTCGAGTGACCCCTGGCTGGCGATGCGGTTGAAGTTTCGTTTGGCGAGAATGCCCAGGGCCTGGCTCAGGTGGGTGAGCAGGGTATCGCTGACCTTGGCCGGCACCCTCAGATCGTGATCGGTCTCTTTGTGCTCGCGCCGGGCGTGAAGCGTTTCCGAGAGCATGGCGGAAAGATCCCGGGTGTCGAAGCCGAAGCTCTCATCACCGGGCTTCTGTTCCAGCAGACTTCGGTAAAACGGTGGATTGTCCCGTTCCATGTTGATAACGAAAAGACTGTCGTCATCGATATCCGGCCCACATCGGGTGTGGTCAGTCCAGGATTCGAACAGTTCGTAGACATGCAGGAGCTCGGCCTGACGCAGCTGATTGGGGCGAGCGCAGCCGAGCAGGAGAATTCGTTTGTAGGCGTCGGCCACCGAGCTGCTGCGACGATGCTGGAGCGTGTCGTCTTCCACCTGCACCACAGAGAGCTTGTTGCGATGGGCGAACCGGTACAGACGGTGGCACTCGAGCCAGCTCTGGGCTGGGCTGGGGCAATAAAGCTGATGCGATCTCAGAATGGTTGCTGAAAGCTCGGAAATGGCTCTATGGACAGCGGTGGCAATCTGACGGCGATTCTTGTCCAGGCCGCCGTTATCGATGAATTCCAGCACGCACAGCTTGTAACCACCGGCCAGGTGTAATTGAAGCGCCTGGGACAGGTTGGCGATTTTCCGCTGCTTTTCAGGCAGTGCCACAGCCAGGCCGAGGTAGTGCCGGGAAAGCTCGTTGCAGACGAAATGTATCTTTTCCCGGATAAGTTCCAGGAACTGCATGCGTTGCTGGGGTGCCAGGAAAAGGTGATTCAACTCGATAATGGCATGGTAGAGCTGCCGTGATACCTCGCCGATATTGGCCATGGGTAGCTGGTCGATCCAGACCCGGAATGCCTTGGGCGTCGTGTCACAGAACGACAGACTGGCCGTTTTCTGTTCGGGAACGCGGAGATCGGGTTTCAGGGTCTTACCTTCCATGAATTCATGCCAATGTCTGGACAACAGGTGGTATTCCGGGGCTGGCCCTGTCCGGCTGGAGGCGACTCTATGTCCACCTGCCTTTCAGGAAAACGCCGTAAATACATGTTTTTATCTTCAACGTTACTGGACTTTAAAGTAGCAAACCAGCTGTAAAAAGCGAGAAGATCATGAGTTGACAATCTTTGACAAGTGAAATTGGGCCCTTTTTTGCGACTCCGGTCACGGGAACAGGTTGATCGGGGTCTTGCTTTCCTTGCCTGGCTCCTCTCTCACCAGCTTCGGCACCAGGAAACCCGGCAATCGCGTTAGCAGCTCACGTACAAGGTTGCGCGCCTCTTCATCCGGTACATCGTAGTGGTGGGCGCCCGCCACAGGGTCAAACGCATGCATGTAGTAGGGCAGTACGCCTGCTTCAAACAGCCTTTCACTCAATTCTTCCAGCACCGAAACCCGATCATTCACACCCCTGAGAATAACGCTCTGGTTCAGCAGCGTTGCGCCTGCCGCCCGCAGGTGCCCGAGAGCACGGCGAGTGGGCGTATCCAATTCTGCCGGATGATTGACATGCAGAACGATAACGACCTGAAGCGGCGTTGTGGAGAGCCATTTCAAGAGCTCGTCGCAAACCCTTTGTGGAATAACCACGGGCAGGCGTGTGTGCAGGCGCAGGCGACGGATATGGGGGATGCTGCTGATTGCAGTCGCCCACTGGGCCAGCAGTCGGTCATTGACTGCCAGCGGATCGCCACCGCTGAAAATCACCTCATTGATTTCCGGGCTGGCGTCAAGGGTGTCGATCACCTGCTGCCGGTCGTCCGGTTTCAGGCGCTGCTCTTCATAGGGAAAGTGCCGGCGAAAACAGTAACGGCAGTTGATCGCACATTGTCCCGTCACCATGAGCAAGGCCCTGCTGCGGTATTTCCGGATAAGCCCGGTGGTTGCTATGGCGCCAGACTCTTCCAGGGGGTCGCTGATAAATCCGGGTGCGTGGCCGGTTTCTTCCGCGAGGGGAAGCACCTGCCTCAACAGGGGATCGGCCGGGTTGCCCTTTTCCATTCGAGCAAGAAACGGCTCCGGCACCCGGATCTGGAAGAGCCGGTGGCCCTGTTCCGCCCCTGAAAGCCAGGGTTCCTCCGGTAATTCCAGCCTGCGGAGCAACTCTTCAGGTGAGGTCACAGACTCCGACAGCAATTGCTGCCAGCTGCGATGCTCATGGTCGGAAAGGTGGGCTTCTATACGGGCGGGGGTTCGCTGTATCATAACGCCCTTCGAATTCTAAACAGCATTTTGTCAGGTGGACATTTCATGGCTTCATATTCTACCAACGAATTTCGCGGCGGTCTTAAGGTTTTGCTGGATGGCGACCCGTGTATCATTCTCGAGAACGAGTTTGTCAAACCCGGTAAAGGGCAGGCCTTCAACCGCGTAAAGCTGCGTAACCTCATGACCAACCGGGTCTGGGAGCGCACTTTCAAGTCCGGCGAAAGTCTGGAAGCCGCAGATGTCATTGATCAGGACATGGAATACCTCTATACCGACGGTGAGTTCTGGCACTTCATGCTTACTGATGGCTCCTTCGAGCAGTACCCGGCGGATGCCAAGGCGGTTGGCGATGCCCTGAAGTGGCTGAAAGAGCAGGACGTCTACACGGTAACGCTCTATAACGGCTCCCCGCTATCGGTAACGCCCCCCAATTTTGTTGAGCTGGAAGTAGTTGATACCGATCCGGGCATGAAGGGCGACACTGCCCAAGGTGGCTCCAAGCCCGCGACTCTCTCAACCGGTGCCGTAGTTAACGTACCCTTGTTCATCACCATCGGCGAAGTGCTCAAGGTTGATACCCGCTCCGGCGAATACGTCAGCCGGGTGAAGAGCAGTTGATCCAGCCATGACCCGCGAACCTGTCTGGCAGCCTTCTGCCTCGCAGGCTGCACTGAAAAGCCGCGCACAACAACTGGCATTTGTGCGCGGCTTTTTTGCGCAAAGAGGTGTGTTGGAAGTCGAGACGCCGGTGCTGGGCCGGTGCGGTGTCACCGACGTCAATCTCGACGGCATCCATGCCCAGGTCACTGCCGGTTCCCGGACCGGGGGCTGGCTCCAGACGTCTCCCGAATACCACATGAAGCGCCTGCTTGCGGCAGGCTTTGGGTCCATCTATCAGGTCTCCAGGGTGTTTCGCAATGGCGAACGGGGGCGTCGCCACAACCCTGAATTCTCCATGCTGGAATGGTATCGAACAGGGTTCGATGACGTGGCGCTTATGGACGAGGTGTCGGACCTTGTCTGTGGCTGGCTGGGGTGTCAGCGGCCCGTCGTTATTCAGTATCGGGACGCACTGGCGCGCTGGGCAGGTATCGACCCATTTGCCGCAACGGATCGCGAACTGATGCGCCGCTGTGAGCAATGGCTGGAGCCTGAGCAGTTGTCGGATCTTGGGCGTGATGGCTGCCTGGATCTGCTGATGAGTTTTGCGGTGGAGCCGCATCTTGGGCGGGATAAGCCTGTTTTCATTACCGGCTATCCGGCATCGCAGGCCTCTTTGGCAAGGGTCTCACTTTCGCAGGGTTACGAAACGGCGCACCGTTTCGAGCTCTATATCGATGGCCTTGAACTGTGTAACGGCTACTGGGAGTTGACCGATCCAGAGGAGCAGAAGTTGAGGTTCGAGGCCGATAACCAGCAGCGCAGGCGATCGGGAAAACCCGAAATGGCGCTGGATGACGCCTTTCTCGCGGCGCTTGAACGGGGGCTGCCCGAGTGCTCCGGTGTGGCGCTCGGGCTGGACCGGCTACTCATGCTAAAGCTCGGGGTCCGGGATATCAGCGAGGTATTGGCGTTTCCGTTCGAAAGGGCGTGAGTGTGCCAGATGTGCTCAGGCGAGGGCGCCGAAGGCTTCGCCCATGCGAACGGTTTTTCCTGCCACCTGATCGCTGTTCCAGGTAACGGCTCCCTTTGGCATCACCATAATAACCGTGGAGCCAAGGCGGAACCGACCCATTTCCTCGCCCTTTGCGAAGCGGATGGCCTGCTCACCTTCATACCGGGTTGAAGTAACCTGCCTGCTGCCGGGCACAACAACGCCGGCCCAGCGGGTTTCCACGCTGCCAACGATCATAGCGCCAACCAGCACCATTGCCATGGGGCCGGAATCAGTATCGAAGATGCAGACCACCCGCTCATTGCGGGCGAACAGGTTGGGGACGTTCTCGGCAGTGACCGGATTCACCGAAAACAGTTTGCCGGGAACATGGATCATCTGCCTGAGCGTACCTGCCATCGGCATATGAATTCGGTGATAGTCTTTCGGTGACAGATAGATTGTCGAGAACTCGCCGTTGGCAAACGGTGCCGTGGTTGCTTCTTCGCCGCCCAGCAACTCGCTCAGGCTGAAAGACTGGCCCTTGGCCTGGAAAACCCGGTCTCCGGTTACCTGTCCCAGTTGGCTGATAGCGCCGTCCACAGGGCTGATGAGGGTTTTCTCGCCGTCTGCCAGGGGGCGGATACCCGGTTTCAGTGCTCGGGTGAAGAACGCATTGAAGGTAGGATAGGCTTCCGGATCCGTCTCGGCGGCTTCGCTCATGTCAACGCCGTAGCGGCCGATAAACCATTTGATGACCCGGTTCTTGAGCGCAGGGGAGGTGTCACTGTCGGCCAGGCGGCCGGCCAGGTTGGAAACCCCCAGTTGCGGCGTGATGTACTGGCTCAGAACAAAAAGCTTGTCGAACATTAAATGTAATCCTTTGCGCTCAAAGGCGCGAAGTTTACCAAAGACTGCCACCTGTATAGAAATTGTTTCACGGCTTCGCGGTTCGGGCGTGGCCTTGCTATTATCAGGTCACCTTTTACGTGACAGCTTCCGGCTCCGGCCGATAACCAAGAATATAAGGCGTGCTTAGTTACCATGTTACTGATCATCGGCGGGATTATTGTTCTGGCCAGCGTACTGACTGGCTATGTTCTCCACGGCGGCAATTTGATGGTGCTCTGGCAGCCAACCGAAGTGCTGATCATTTTCGGGGCGGCTCTGGGGTCGTTCATCATTGCCAACCCCATGCACACGCTCAAAGAGGTTTTCGGTAGAGGTCTTCAGCTGCTTACCGGATCACCCTACAATAAATCCTTCTACATGGATTTGCTCAGCCTGATGTACGAGATCTTCGACAAGTCCCGTAAACAGGGTGTGATGGCAATCGAGGAAGATATCGACAACCCCGAGTCCAGCCAGATTTTCAGTCGCTATCCGGCCATCATGAAATCGAAGGAATTGCTGGCCTTTATCACCGATTACCTGCGCATCATCAGCTCCGGCAATATGGCTACCCATGAGCTGGAAGGCATGATGGAGAACGAAATCGACAGCCGTCAGCACGAGCTTGAGGAGCCAGCCCACGCGGTCAACAAGATTGCCGATGCGCTGCCCGGGCTCGGCATCGTCGCTGCCGTGCTCGGTATCGTGATCACCATGAACTTCCTCACCGAAGGGCCGGAAAAGATCGGTCTCAGTGTGGCTGCTGCCTTGGTGGGTACGTTTCTGGGCATTTTCATGGGCTACGGCTTTGTTGGCCCCACGTCCATTGCCATGGAGCATGCGGCAAAGTACGAGCTCAAGGCATACGAGTGCGTCAAATCGTCAATTGTCGCGACCGTTTCCGGGCAGGCGCCCCAGATGGCCATCGAGTTCGGCCGAAAGGCCTTGCCGACGGATAAACGACCCGGTTTCCAGGAACTGAACGATCACGTTCGCTCCAAGTAATACCGCCAGAACCTGACCCCGGAGCCGATTCGTGGAAGAACAGCCGATCATCATCAAACGCAAGAAGAAAATTGTCGGGGGCCACCACGGTGGTTCCTGGAAGGTTGCGTTTGCCGATTTCGCCACCGCCATGATGGCGTTCTTCCTGGTGCTCTGGTTAACCGCCACGGCCTCGCCGGAGCAGAAAAGAGCGGTTGAGGGTTACTTCCGGGATCCCGTTGGCTTTACCGAGGGGGGATCTCCAAACCCAGTGGACCTTGAGGGCAGTGCGTCGGTGGTCAACGAGGCAAGTCCGGACATCGAGTCCAGCCAGATCCAGATCGAAGACCAGGTGGTGGATGAGCTCTCCGAAACGCTCGAACAACGGCGTATGGAAGAGCTGTTCCAGGAGTTGAAAGAGCGCATTGAACAGAACGAAACCCTGCAGGAGTTCAAGGATCAACTGCTGATCGATATCACCGACGAGGGCTTGCGAATCCAGATCGTCGACCGCTCGGGGCGCCCGATGTTCGACAGTGGCCGGGCTGAGCTGAAGTATTACTCCCAGGATATTCTGTTTGAGCTCGCCAAAACGCTGGGCTCCGTGAACAACAAGCTCAGCATTACCGGACATACTGACTCCACACCCTTCAGCGGTCGGCCCGGCTATACCAATTGGGAGCTGTCAGCAGACCGGGCAAATACCGCCAGAAGAGCTCTCGTCGCCGGCGGTGTTCGCCAGCAGCAGATTGCCCGCGTAGTGGGCCTGAGTGATTCCGTGCTGTTCGACAAGGAAGACCCGACTGCGCCGGTGAATCGCCGGATCTCCATCATCGTCCTCAACAAGAAAACCGTCGATAACATCCAGAGCAGCGCCGGCCAGTCTGATGAGCCCCTGATTGATCTGACTCAGCCAACCGAGGCGGAGCAGGAAGCGGCACGGGAACGTCTGGAAAGCGGTGAATGGTTGCAGGAGAAAGAAGAACCGGCGCCGGGTGAGTTGAACTGGTAAAGCCGGGTACGTCAGTCCAGCTTCAGCCCCCGGGCCTGTTGCTCCGCCATATCCTGAAGAATCCGGTGGAAGCTTTTGAGCCGCTCCGGGCTGATTTTCCCCTCCTCCGCGGCCCTGTCGATGGCGCAGCCGGGATCCCCCATGTGTCGGCAGTTGCGAAACTTACAGGTGCCAATCACCTCTCGGATTTCCCGGAAGCCATACTCGATTTCCTGCGCCGTCATATGCCATAGGCCGAACTCCCGAATGCCCGGAGAGTCAATCAATTCACCGCCCAGTGGCAAGTGGAACAGCTTGGCCGTGGTCGTGGTGTGAATCCCCTTGCCGGTACTCTCTGACACAGCTCCAACACGAATGGCCTCGTCAGGCATCAGGGTCTGGATGATCGAAGACTTGCCCACGCCTGATTGACCAACGAACACACTGGTCTGATCCTTCACCAGCGCCTCAACCTCCGGCGACGGCTTATCTCCAGACTCCGCGGCAGACGTTCGCACCACCTCATAGCCCAGAGCCTCATACCGGCCGAGAAGCGAGTCAATGTTCTCCCGGTTGCTGTCGGTGATCAGATCCGTCTTGTTCAGCAAAATCACCGCCGGAATGTCCGTGATCTCAGACGCCACCAGATACCGATCGATCAGATTGTCGTGTGGCTCCGGCTCTGGTGCGATGACAAGAATAATATGATCGATATTGGCGGCCACCGGCTTCAGGGCACCAAAATTATCCGGCCGCTGCAGAATATTGCGACGATCACCGCGTGCAACGATAACTCCGGTCTCATTCTTCCCCGGCCGCCAGACAACCTTGTCACCGGTCACCAGACTATCGATGTTGGCCCGAACAAAGCACCGCACCACGTTACCAACCTGATCACCCTCCAGGGCTTCGACATCCAGCTGTTGCCCGTAGTGAGCAATGACTAACCCTTCCTGCTCCGGACCAAGCTCCCCGGCATCGGCCTGCTCCTGAACCTTCTTCTCCTTGCGCGCCGCTCGGGCCGCACGCTCCTCCTGGACTTTCTTGATGCGGAATTGCTGCTGTTTGTTCAGTCGCCGTTTTGCCATGTAGATAGCTGATGCCAGATTTGGTGTGCGTGAGGTGTTACATCATACGTTAATCGTCCACAATACAAAGACAAATGAGACCGGTGTAATCTCAATAAAATGGACCGGCAGTGACGTTCTTCTTGTATATCTCTCAACTTTACTGCGGGCGTGGGGTTGTTGATCCGGGAATGTCGTCGGCCATGGATGGCCGACGCCAAGCGCACATGGATGTGCTCGTAGCGTTTCCCGGATCAACAACCCCGCGTCCGCGAACTCAAATCTAGAAGGCTAGTAACAAAATGGCAGAAACCAATCGCCTAGTATGGATCGATCTGGAAATGACAGGCCTCGATCCGGAAAAAGAGCGGATCATCGAAATGGCAACTATTATCACCGATTCAGAACTCAATATTGTTGCAGAAGGACCCGTTATCGCCGTCCATCAGCCTCAATCGTTCCTGGACTCCATGGATGAATGGTGCACCCGAACCCATGGTGAAAGCGGCCTCACCAAGCGGGTTCAGGAAAGCGATATCTCCGAGTCCGAAGCCGAACAGCAGACCATCGAATTCCTGAAAAAACACGTCGAAAAGGGTCAGTCACCCCTGTGCGGCAACAGCATCGGCCAGGATCGCCGGTTCCTGGTCAAATACATGCCGGAACTGGAAGACTTCTTCCATTACCGGAACCTTGATGTATCCACAGTGAAAGAGCTCGCCCGCCGCTGGCGCCCCGATGTCCTGGCCGGGGTTAAAAAGAAAGGCAGTCACCTTGCCCTCGACGACATCCGGGATTCCATCAACGAACTGCGCCACTACCGGGAACAATTCTTCAAACTATAAACCGTGGCGCTTCAGTGCCCACTGGACATGCTCGCGGACCATCTCTGATGGGTGGTCCGCCCGTTGTTTCAGGGCTTCGATCACCGGAATGGTTGAGGGCGCATTGCCCAGGCCAACCGCCAGGTTTCGCAGCCAGCCCTCATAGCCCGTTCGCCGAATCGCCGAGCCCTCGGTGCGTTTCAGGAACTGCTCCTCCGTCCAGAGAAACAATTCCGCCAGCGAACTGTTGTCCAGCCCATGCCTGGGCTGAAAATCCTGCTCGCCGGTTGGTTTGCTGAACTTCTGCCAGGGACACACCAACTGACAGTCGTCGCAGCCGAAGACCCGGTTTCCCATTAATGGTCGCAGCTCCTCGGGAATGCTCCCCTTGAGCTCAATGGTCAGATAGCTGATGCAGCGTCGGGCATCAAGCTTGTGGGGACCGACGAAGGCGTCGGTCGGGCAGAGATCGAGGCAGGCGGAACAACTACCGCAATGATCGGTTTCAAAGGGCTCATCAATGGGCAGCGGTGCGCTGGTGAAGATTTCCCCCAGGAAAAAGAACGAACCGGCCCTCGGGTGAATCAGCATGTTGTTCTTGCCAATCCAGCCCAGGCCAGCCCTCTGCGCGAGTGCTCGTTCCAGTACCGGCGCGCTGTCCACGAACGCCCGGTAGTCGTATCCGCGCACGGCTTCATCAATCCTGGCTGCCAGCTGCGCAAGCCGCTTGCGAATCAGTTTGTGGTAATCCCGCCCCAGTGCATAGCGGGTTACATAGGCGCCTTCACGGTTAGTAAGCGCTTCTTTCGGGCTGTCCGGTGAGGGCAGATAGTCCATTCTGACCGAAATTACCCGGGTGGTGCCCGGTACCAGGGAGGTGGGCGTGTAGCGCTTGTCACCATGGTGGGCCATATAGTCCATCTCGCCCTGATAACCCGCTGCCAGCCAGTCCTGCAGATGGTTCGCATGCTTGCCGGTGTCCGCAGTGGTAATACCCAGATCTGCGAACCCCAGGTCGGCCGCCCACTGGCGGATAAGCGCTGGCAGATCAGCGAGTTCCGGGTGTGGTTTGGTGCTCAATGATGTGGCGCTCATAGTCACTGCCGGTGGCGGAGTTCGGTCGCGACCCCGGATACGGATATTTAATCTGATTAAGTTATGACCTTTTTCACTGTTTTGCTATGCTTTACAGGTATCTGGCCAATTTTCTTAAACCGGTTTCTGTAACGGGAGCAAAGGTTCATGCCACCGTCTGCTGGGCACAGTTTACCAGACGCACTGTTTTCCGCCGATGCTGTGCGGGAAATTGATCGCTATGTGATTGATCAACAAGGTGTTGATGGTTTTGAGCTGATGCAGTCTGCTGCCCATGCCGCCTTTCGTTGTCTGGTGCGCCGCTGGCGTAACTGTGGCTCGGTGCTGGTGTTATGCGGTGCGGGTAACAACGGCGGTGACGGCTATCTGGTTGCAGCCAGCGCGAAGAGGCATGGACTGGATGTCCAGTGTGTCGCTGTTGCGCCAACCGACAAACTGTCCGGCGACGCCCGAAAAGCCTGGCAGAAAGCCCTGGCGGACGGCGTTGGAGTCCTGGAGCTGGCAGCGCTCAACGAATCATTTCTGGATGATCTGTTTGCGAGTGCCGGGCTGATTGTAGACGCGATGCTCGGTACCGGTGTGTCCGGCGCCCCCCGGGAGCCGTTTGCGGCGATGATAGGCCGGTGTAACAGTGCGCCGGCTCCTGTCCTGGCTGTGGATCTGCCCTCCGGGCTGAATGCCACCACCGGAGCGGCGGAAGGGGATGTGGTCAGTGCGGCCATGACCGTGACTTTTATCGGGCTCAAAGCCGGCCTCTTTACGGGGCAGGGTGCAGCGGTCTGCGGCGAAGTGGTCTTCGAATCTCTGGATACCGCGGGATCAATCGCTGGTAGTGGCCAGGTGCCGATAGCCGCTCGTCGTGACTGGGATTCTGTGATGTCCTGGCTGCCGCCCCGGCCAGCCAACGCCCACAAGGG
Organism: uncultured Marinobacter sp.; assembly: GCF_913055835.1. Taxonomy (GTDB): domain Bacteria; phylum Pseudomonadota; class Gammaproteobacteria; order Pseudomonadales; family Oleiphilaceae; genus Marinobacter. Next base: position 326,326 of record NZ_CAJXKQ010000001.1, read on the forward strand.
TCGTTTCGGGCATGTCCTGGTAGTCGCCGGTGATCGCGGCTTTGGCGGCGCTGGACTGCTTGCGGCAGAAGCTGCTGCGCGCTCCGGGGCAGGGCTTGTCTCGCTGGCAACACGGCCCGAGCATGTGACGGCGGCGCTGGCCCGGTGTCCGTCGGTGATGGTTCACGGACTGATTCACGGTTCGGAATTGCCGTCACTGTTGGACGCCGCTTCGGTTGTCGTATGCGGTCCTGGCATCGGGCGAAGCGCCTGGGGCCAGCAGATGCTGGAACAGGTGATTGCCAGCGGCAAGCCAAGAGTGCTGGATGCGGATGCCCTGAATCTGTTGTCCGGTCGGGTTGCTGTACCTGCGGATAATCATGTGTTGACTCCACACCCGGGCGAGGCGGCCAGGCTACTGAATTGTCTGGTGCCGGAGGTGGAAGCGGACAGGATGGCCGCCGCCCGAAAGTTACAGGCGCTGTATGGCGGAACGGTTCTGTTAAAAGGCGCTGGAACCATTGTCGCTTCGGAAGGCGGCTTCCTTGATGTCATCAGCGGCAGCAACCCGGGTATGGCTACCGGTGGTATGGGTGACGTACTTTCGGGGATTATTGGCGCGGTTCTGGGGCAGATTGGTGATGGACAAAAGGCTGCGGTGATCGGAGCGTCGGCGCACCTGGCTGCAGCTGACACTGCTTCAGAAAGCAGTGGGTTCATCGGGTTGATACCAACTGATGTAATTGATGCGCTGCCGTTGGTGTTTCGGAAAGCGGAAATAAGCCCCGGAGCGGGAGAAGCATGGGCATAATGGGCAACGAACGTCGCGTTTTCCTGCAAGGCGAGGCCGAAACCGAGCATCTCGGTCGGGAACTGGCCAGAAGCGTCGCCAAGTCTGGCCGTGGTCTGGTGGTGTATCTGGATGGCGACCTGGGTATGGGGAAAACCACCCTTAGTCGGGGGGTCATGCGCGAGTTGGGGCACAAAGGTGCGGTAAAGAGCCCGACCTACACCTTGGTGGAGCCCTACGAAACCCTGAATCCACCGACTTATCACTTTGACCTGTACCGTCTGGGTGATGCGGAAGAACTCGAATATATGGGCATCCGGGATTATTTCTCCGGTGAAAACCTTTGTCTGATCGAGTGGCCTGAGCGCGGAAAAGGTATTTTGCCCGAGCCGGATCTGGAGATTCATCTCGAAACTCAGGCGGAGGGCCGCTCTGTGGTCCTCAGGGCGCGCTCAGATTACGGCGCCAGGGTGCTGAACGAACTGGAGTTGATTGGTCCGGCTCAATAGCTAGCCCGGAACCGGGAATAAACTGGCAGGTAAGCTTTATGAATTGTGCAAAGCTGAGTAAACAACTGATCTGGCCGATGGCGCTGGTTTTCGCGACATTGGCGTTTCACGGGTCGGCTGCGACCAAGGTCGAGAGCGCCCGTATCTGGCCCGCGCCAGATCACACCCGGCTGGTCCTGGATACCGGCGGGCAGGTAGAGCACAACATTTTCTCCCTGAGCAGCCCGGCCCGGCTGGTTATCGATCTGAAAAATGCCAACCTGAACACCGACTTCTCGGGTCTGGACCTTTCCGGCAGCCCGATCAAGCGAATCCGCAGCGCGCCGAGGAACGGCACCGATTTGCGGGTTGTCCTGGATCTCAAAGCCGACATCAAGCCCAGGAGCTTTCAGCTTGAGCCGAACCAGCAGTACGGCCACAGGCTTGTTGTCGATCTGATTGACGAAAGTGGCAGTCGGCTGGAAAAGGCCACCACGCCTACTGTGACCCAGGATGCATCCGGAAAGCGGGATATCATTGTGGTCATCGATGCCGGGCACGGTGGGGAAGATCCGGGTGCCATTGGGCCCAGGGGAACCCGTGAGAAAGATGTGGTTCTGAGAATGGCGAAAACCCTGGCCAGCCTGATCAATGATCGGCCGGGGTATACCGCCAAACTGACCAGGACCGGGGACTACTACATTGGCCTTCGCAATCGCACGATTCTGGCCAGGAAATACAACGCCGACCTGTTCGTCTCGGTACACGCCGATGCCTTCCGAACGCCGCAGCCCAAGGGGGCCTCGGTATTTGCCCTGTCCCAGCGAGGAGCCACCAGTGAGACCGCCCGTTGGCTGGCCAATAGCGAGAACCGGTCTGATCTGATCGGCGGGGCCGGCGGATTGTCGCTGGATGGCCGTGACGACATGCTCGCCGGTGTTTTGCTGGATCTGTCCATGACGGCAAGTATCAACGCCAGCCTGGGTGTTGGCAGCTCGGTGCTCGGTAAACTGGGTGGCGTGGCCAAGTTGCACAAGCCGGGTGTTGAGCAGGCCGCTTTTGCGGTCCTCAAATCGCCGGATATTCCTTCCATTCTCGTGGAAGCCGGGTTTATCTCGAATCCCCAGGAAGAGAAAAACCTGGCAACCGAGTGGTATCGCAACAAACTGGCCGGCGCCATCATGAAAGGCATCGATGATTACTTCCAGAAGACGCCGCCTCCGGGAACTCTGCTGGCCTGGCAGAAACAGAATCGCCAGGGTGGAGACAGCATCAGCCACTACCGTATACAGCGGGGCGATACGCTTTCCGGCGTCGCCCGGAAAAACCAGACCACCGTCAGCGAGCTGATGCAGTTTAACGACCTTCGGGACGACCGTGTTATGGTAGGGCAAACCATTCGTATTCCCGCGTCCTGATCAAGAGGTTTTTCTGTAACATGCCCCCCATTCGATTGCTGTCACCACGGCTCGCGAACCAGATTGCCGCGGGTGAGGTGGTGGAGCGCCCTGCGTCTGTCGTCAAGGAACTGGTCGAAAATGCCCTGGACGCCGGTGCCAACCGGGTAGATGTTGAAGTGGAGCAGGGCGGCGTCAAGCTGATCCGCGTTCGGGATGACGGCAGCGGCATTGACGAAAACGATCTGCCCCTTGCCCTCAGTCGCCATGCAACCAGCAAGATCGCCAGTCTCGATGACCTGGAGGCAGTGGCGTCTCTCGGCTTTCGCGGGGAAGCGCTCGCCAGTATCAGTTCTGTCTCCCGCCTTACCCTGACTTCCAGAACCGAGTCGCAGGAAGCTGCTTCCCGGGTGGAAGTCGAAGGCCGGGAAATGGACGCGAGAATTTCGCCTGCCGCGCATCCGGTCGGAACGACCGTTGAAGTGCGCGACCTGTTTTTTAATACCCCGGCTCGCCGCAAATTCCTGCGTACTGAAAAGACAGAATTCAATCACGTTGAGGAGTGCGTGCGACGTCAGGCGCTGAGCCGCTTCGATGCTGGTTTCACGTTGCGCCATAACCAGCGGGTCGTGCAGAGCTTGAGGCCGGCCGAATCGGCCCTTGATCGCGAGCGTCGTATTGGTTCCCTGTGTGGCCAGCAGTTTATAGATAACGCCGTGGTCATTGATGCGGAGGCCACCGGGCTCCGGCTCTGGGGGTGGGTAGCCCTGCCCACGTTCTCGCGCAGCCAGGCCGATCTCCAGTATTTCTTCGTCAACGGTCGCGTGATCCGGGATCGCCTGGTGGCCCACGCCGTGCGTCAGGCATACCGGGACGTGCTCTACAATAACCGGCATCCGGCGTTTGTGCTGTATCTGGAGGTGGATCCCGCCACCGTCGACGTCAACGTTCACCCGACCAAGCACGAAGTGCGGTTCCGTGATGGCCGCCTGGTGCACGATTTCATTTTCAGAACCCTGCACAAGGCGTTGGCTGACGTTCGGCCGGACGATCACTTTCGCGGTGCGGTGGCGCAATCCTTCGGTCGCGAAGCCTCGGCCCCAGCCCAGGAAGGAGTCCCGGCTAACAGTGTTCCTGTAGAGGGGGGCTGGAACGGCCAACCGTCGGTACCCAATTACGGTTATCCTGGTGGCTCAAGTACCGGATTTGGCGGGCAGCCCCAGCCTCAGCAGGAGTGGCGGGCCAGCGATCAAATGGCCTTTTATCAGTCCCTGAATGCCGGAGGGGGCAGCGAGGGGCCGCAGTCCCTGCCCACCGCAGACAGCGTTGCCGCGCCAATGCCCACGCCGCCCGTCGACAGTGATCAGGAGCCACCCCTGGGCTATGCCATTGCCCAGTTGCATGGAATCTACATCCTTGCCCAGGGGCGCGCAGGGCTGATCGTGGTGGATATGCACGCCGCTCATGAGCGAATTACCTATGAGCGAATGAAACGTGCACTCGCCGAACAGGATCTGAAAAGCCAGCCACTGCTGGTGCCTTTGTCGCTGGCGGTCAGCCAGAAAGAGGCAGCTCTCACCGAGAGCCACGGTGAGGAGTTACAGAAACTGGGATTGCAGATCGAGCGCATTGGCCCGGAAACACTGGCGGTAAGGCAGGTGCCCGCACTCCTGCGCGGTGCCGACACAGAGCAGCTGGTGCGTGACGTACTGGCGGATCTGATCGAGCATGGCCAGAGTGATCGCGTCGAAGCAGTAACCCACGAATTGCTGGGAACCATGGCGTGCCATGGGTCTGTTCGTGCCAACCGGCAGTTGACGATTCCGGAAATGAACTCCTTGCTCAGGGATATGGAGGCTACCGAACGTAGCGGTCAATGTAACCACGGCCGCCCCACATGGACTCTGGTGACCATGTCCGAACTGGACAAGCTGTTTTTACGGGGGCGCTGAGGTGTCGCTGCCCCCGGCCATTTTCCTGATGGGCCCCACCGCTTCAGGTAAGACAGACCTGGCCATGGCGCTCTGTGATCTCCTGCCCTGCGAAATCATCAGTGTGGACTCCGCCATGATTTACCGCGGTATGGATATCGGCACGGCCAAGCCGACGGCTGCAGAGCTGGCGCGGGCGCCCCATCGACTCATTGATATCTGCGATCCCGCTGAAACCTATTCCGCTGCAGATTTTCGTCGTGATGCCATGGCGGCGATGGCCGAAATAACGGCGGCGGGCAAGATTCCGCTGTTGGTTGGCGGCACCATGATGTATTTCAAAGCACTGCTTCACGGTATGTCAGGTCTGCCATCGGCTAGCCCGGCGGTGCGGCGTGACCTTGAGCAAGAGGCTGGAGAGCGTGGCTGGGAGGCCCTGCACGAGGAGCTTCGAAGCAGTGACCCGGTGGCAGCGGAGCGTATCCATCCCAATAACCGGCAGCGTCTGATGCGGGCCCTGGAAGTTCTGCGGCTCACCGGCAAGCCGATTTCCGAGTTCTGGAAGGCTGAATCCGACACGGGCGGGCAACCAACGGCCGCGGCGCAAGACGGTGATATTGAGGATTACACCTATTTCACTCGCTGGCAGGCAGACGAAACATCTTTGCTTCCGTATACTGTTGTCCAGCTTGCCATTATGCCGCCGGAGCGGCGGGTGCTTCATGAGCGAATTCGCCTGCGTTTCCTGAAAATGCTGGATTCAGGCTTTCTCGACGAAGTGCGGGCACTGATGCTCAGGGATGACTTGCACCCTGATCTCCCTTCCATGCGTTGTGTCGGATATCGCCAGGCCTGGAGTTATTTGTCCGGGGAAGACGATTACGAGACATTTGTCGGCAAGGGAGTGGCAGCAACACGACAGCTGGCCAAGCGGCAGTTGACCTGGTTGCGCAAGTGGTCCGATGTGGACTGGCTGGACAGCGACGACAAACATATCGCCGAGGCGGCCTTGAAAAAAATCCGACTTCGCACCACATTTAATTTTGACAAATGACGATCTGCATTTACTAAAAACAGGAGAAAACACATGTCAAAAGGGCATTCGTTACAAGACCCTTACCTCAATGCATTGCGCAAGGAACGCATTCCGGTTTCCATCTTTCTGGTCAACGGTATCAAACTTCAGGGCCAGATCGAATCTTTCGACCAGTTCGTGATTTTGCTGAAAAACACTGTCAGCCAGATGGTCTACAAGCACGCAATTTCCACTGTGGTACCTGCACGTAATGTTCGCATTCCGCAGCAGGCTCCGGGAGGAGAGGGCGAGTCTGAAGACTGATTCATCCGTTCCCCGATATTGCCACCCGCGTTCCAGAAGATTCCGCTCAGGAGTCTTGTGGTCGCGGGTGTTTGTTTTTATGAATCTCATCCTGTGTATACCCCGGAGTTGATGCCAATTGTTTGAACGTCCTGATGTCGGTGAGCGCGCAGTCCTCGTCCACATCGATTTTACCGCCCACGATGGCACCGAAGACCCTGGTGAGTTCAGGGAACTGGTAACCTCTGCCGGCGTTGAGCCGGTCTCTACTGTTACCGGGTCCCGCAAGCAGCCCAGCCCGAGATTTTTCGTCGGCGAGGGCAAGCTCGAAGAGATTCGTGACGCAGTAGCGGCCAGTGACGCTGATGTTGTGTTGTTCAACCATGCCCTGAGTCCACGCCAGGAGCGCAACATTGAGCATGAGCTCAAATGCCGTGTGCTGGACCGGACCGGTGTGATTCTCGATATCTTTGCCCAGCGGGCGCGGACTCACGAGGGCAAGCTCCAGGTAGAGCTGGCCCAGCTCGAGCATATGTCCACGCGCCTGGTTCGGGGGTGGACCCACCTTGAAAGGCAAAAAGGCGGTATCGGGCTTCGCGGGCCCGGTGAGACCCAGCTGGAAACAGACCGCCGTCTCCTGCGGGAGCGGATCAAGTCCATCCACAAACGCCTGGAAAAGGTGCGTCGCCAGCGGAACCAGGGGCGAAGGGCCCGTCAGCGGGCTGACATTCCCACGGTATCGCTGGTGGGCTACACCAACGCCGGTAAATCCACGTTGTTCAACCGTATTACCACTTCCTCCGTATATGCTGCAGACCAGTTGTTTGCCACGCTGGATCCGACGTTGCGGCGGCTGGAACTTCCGGATATCGGTCCGGTCGTAATGGCGGATACCGTAGGGTTCATCCGGCACCTGCCGCACAAGTTGGTCGAGGCGTTCCGGGCCACGCTGGAGGAAACCACTGAGGCAACGTTGCTGCTGCATATCATCGACAGCCATGACCCGCGCCGGGACGAGAATATTGAACAGGTTGAAGAGGTTCTGGCCGAGATCGGGGCAGATGAAATTCCCGTTCTGCAGGTGTTCAACAAGATTGATCTGCTGGAAAACTTCACACCAAGAGTTGAGCGGAATGAAGAAGGGATTCCGGTACGGGCCTGGGTGTCTGCGGTAACCGGGGAGGGGCTCGACGGCCTGTTCGATGCGATCGTTGAACGGGTGGCGGAAGACGTTGTTCACCACTTTGTTCTGCTCGGTCCGGCGGATGGCAAATTGCGCGCGCTGCTGCACGAAGCCGGATCGGTTATCAGTGAGGAGTACCGTGATTCCGGCGATACGGTTGTCGAAGTGCGATTACAGAATCGGGACTGGCAGCAACTGCTCAGCCGGGCCGGAGTTAACGAGAGGTCAGTCAGGCTGGACGCTGGCCACGCATGAAACCGCCTCGGCTATTGCCGGGGCGGAGATAAATCCCTAGTATTTGCAGCCATTCTATCTATAAGTCAGTAACGGAGAGCACTATGGCCTGGAACGAACCGGGTGGAAACCGTAACGACAATGACCCCTGGGGTACCGGTGGTGGTCGACGCGGCAATGATCAGGGGCCGCCAGACCTCGACGAGGCGCTGAAAAAAGGCCTCGACAAGCTTAACAAGATGCTGGGCGGCAAGGGAGGCAAGTCCGGCGGAAGCGGTGGCAGTAGCGGCGGAAGCGCCGGTGGCTTCGGGGCGATACTCGCCTTGGCAGCTATCCTGGTGGTTGGCTACGTCATCTTCCAGTCTTTCTACACCGTGGACGAACAGGAACGGGCGGTTGTACTTCGATTCGGTGAATACCATCAGACCGCGAATCCGGGTCTGAGGTTCAAGGTGCCATTGATCGACAGTGTGACCAAGGTGCGTGTCACCAGTGTTCGTACTGCCGAGTCCAGTGGACAGATGCTGACACAGGACGAAAACCTGGTAACCGTGGATCTGCAGGTGCAGTACCGCGTGGGCGACGCTGAAGCCTACGTACTGAACGTGCGTGACTCCAACCAGGCGCTGGCATTCGCGACAGACAGTGCCATCCGTCACGAGGTAGGCAGTTCTACCCTGGATGACGTGCTGACCGAGGGCCGTGCGGAACTTGCAGTTCGGGTTGAGCAAAGGCTGCAGACCTTCCTGAGGGACTATGGCACCGGCCTGGAATTGGTGCGGGTGAACGTAGAAAGTACCCAGCCTCCCGCCCCGGTTCAGGACGCGTTCCGTGAGGTTCAGCGTGCCCGGGAGGACGAGCAGAGGGTCAAGGAAGAAGCCGAAACCTATCGCAACAGAATCGTACCTGAGGCCCGCGGTGAAGCTCAGCGTATGATTGAAGAGGCCAATGCCTACAAGGAAGAAGTGATCGAGCGGGCCCGCGGTGAAACGGCGCGATTCAACGAACTGCTGGCGGTTTACCAGATGGCTCCGACTGTTACTCGAGACAGGATGTACCTCCAAACCCTCGAAACCGTTCTGGCTAACAGCAGCAAGATCCTGGTGGACACAGAAAGCAGTGGCAACATGATGTACCTGCCCCTTGATCGTCTGACCCAGGGCTCGTTGCCACGTTCCGGCGGATCGTCCTCCGGTAGCAACCAGAGCAATGTGGACATCCAGACCCTGACTGATCAGGTTCTGCAGGAACTGCGAACCAGGCAGGATACGACCGTTCGGAGGAGCAGATAATTATGGGACCTAAAGGTGTAGTGGGCCTTGCAGGCGCCCTTATCGTTGTCCTGCTGGTACTGTCCAGCGTGTACATCATTCCGGAAACCCACCGGGGAGTTCTGCTCCGGTTCGGTGAGTTGGTAGAGACGGACATTCAGGCGGGTATCCATTTCAAGGTTCCGGTGATTGACCAGGTCCGGGAATTCGATATCCGGGTTCTTACCATGGATCTGCCCTCCCGGCAGTACCTGACCGTGGAGAAGAAGCCCCTGGATGTGGACTCCTACATCGCCTGGAAAATCCGGGACGTGGACCAGTTCTACCGGGCGACCGGTGGTGATGAGTTCCGCGCCCAGTCGCTGCTTGCCTCCCGTGTCGACAACGGGCTGCGGGACGAGTTCGGTATCCGGACCATGGTTGAAGTGGTCTCCGGTCAGCGTGATGAGCTGATGCACACCCTGAGGGATCGTGTAAACCAGACCGCACAGAGCGAATTCGGTATCGAGGTTCTGGATATCCGGGTCAAGGCAATCGAATTCCCGGGACAGGTGAGTGAAAACGTCTATCGTCGGATGGCGACGGAGCGTGAAAAGCTGGCCCAGGAATTTCGTTCCCGGGGTCGCGAGTTGGCCGAGGGTATTCGAGCCGACGCGGATCGCCAGAGAACCGTCATTCTTGCGGAGGCGTTTGCCCAGTCAGAAGAAACCCGGGGTGAGGGCGATGGCGAAGCGGCCAGAATCTACGCTGAAGCCTATGGCTCGAATGCGGAATTCTACAGTTTCTACCGGAGCCTTCAGGCTTATCGCAATACCTTCATGAGCAAGGATGACATCATGGTGATCGACTCCAATAGCGCGTTCATGAAGTTCCTGAACGACCCCCAGGGCGCCCAGTAAACCGGAGCCCGACAGCAAAAACCGGAATACCTCCGTATTCCGGTTTTTTTGTGCCCGCCAACCGTGTAAAATTCTGCCGGTTTTGTGTCGGGCTTTTCACCGAGTGCCGCCTTAAATCCTGTGTGATCCCCCAGCCCACTGTGCCGGAGCGGATATAACGGACAACGGAATCTCATGACAGTATCTGATCGCTGGTTACTGCCAGACGGGGTCGAGGATATTCTTCCCCCATTGGCCGGACGGATCGAATCCCTGCGTCGGGATGTAATGGATACCTGCCAGCGCTGGGGTTATCAGCTGGTAATCCCACCGCTTATCGAATACCTCGAATCCCTGTTTACCGGAACCGGAAACGATCTGGAGCTTCAGACCTTCAAGCTCACAGATCAGTTGACCGGTCGCATGATGGGTGTTCGCGCCGATATGACACCCCAGGCCGCCCGCATAGATGCCCATACCCTGGGCCAGGAAGGGATCACACGGCTGTGCTATGCCGGGCATGTGCTTCACACCCGGCCAAGGCACATGCTGACAGGGCGTACCCCCATCCAGGCGGGCTGCGAACTGTTTGGCAGTGGCTCCGAAGCGGCGGATATGGAAGTGATCAGCCTGATGCTGGAAACCCTCCGGGTGGCGGGATTGCCCCATATCCATCTGGATCTGGCCCACGTGGCCATCTACGAGAGCCTGATCGGCGAAGCGGGTTTTGACAGGGATACCGAGAGCGCCATTTTTGATGCCATGGCCCGCAAATCAGTGCCCGAGCTTGACGAACTGCTTGGCCAGTGTGCGTCCGGCTCTGCCGGCGCTCGGCTTCGGGAGCTCGCTCGCGTCAGCGGTGGCCCGGAAGCCCTCAGCGAAGCCCGCCGGATCCTGCAGGGCGCTTCCGACAGCCTGGATGCCGCACTCGACCAGCTCGGGCGCGTGTCCGAAGTGTTGAGCCGGGATTATCCGGACATCAGCTTCGGATTCGATTTCTGTGAGCTCCGTGGCTACAACTACCACACGGGGTTGGTGTTTGCGGCCTATGTGCCTGGCCATGGTGATTCCGTGGCCAAGGGTGGCCGATACGACGCCATTGGCAGTGATTTTGGGCGGGCCCGCCCGGCAACCGGGTTCAGTCTCGATATCCGGGCACTTGTCTCCCTGGGGGAGCGGGTGGCACGGAAAGCGGGTGCAGTCTGGGCGCCGGCGGACGATGATCCCGCCCTCGAAGGCGTCATCTCCGGTCTGAGAATGACAGAAACCGTTGTCCGGGCCCTGCCTGAAGACGAGGGTGTGAATCCGGCCGCCAGAGGCTGTGACCGTGAGCTGGTGAAACTGAACGGCCAATGGGTTGTGCAGAAGCTGGGCTGATGCCCCCGGGCTTTGGTGAATTCATTTACAGGTAAACTTGCGAAACGCCTGTCCTCCGGGGCAGCCGCATTGAGAGAGAATCATGGGTAAAAACGTTGTTGTGCTGGGCACCCAATGGGGTGATGAAGGCAAGGGTAAGATTGTTGACCTGCTGACTGACAAGGTATCAGCGGTTGTTCGCTTCCAGGGCGGGCACAATGCCGGTCATACCCTGGTAATTGATGGCAAGAAAACAGCGCTTCACCTGATTCCTTCCGGCATTCTGCGGCAACACGTCTATTGCCTGATCGGTAACGGTGTCGTCCTGTCGCCCGAGGCCCTGTTGAAGGAAGTGCGTGAGCTGGAAGCCAATGATGTGGCGGTTCGCGATCGCCTGCGCATCAGCCTCGCCTGCCCGATCATTCTTCGTACCCATGTCCGCATTGATCAGGCCCGGGAACGGGCTCGTGGGGTCGACAAGATCGGCACCACTGGTCGCGGTATCGGCCCGGCCTATGAGGACAAGGTTTCCCGCCGAGGCCTGCGCCTGGGTGATCTGTGCAATCCCGCCGACTTCGAAACGAAGCTGCGGGAGATCATGTCGTACCACAACTTCATCCTGACCGAGTACTTCAAGGAAGAAGCCGAGGATATTGATGCGGCCCTGGAAGAGCTGAAGCAGATGGGTGAGGAAATTCTGCCCATGGCTGCGGATGTGACTGACATGCTGCACGACTTCCGCAAGCGTGGGGAGAACATCCTGTTCGAGGGTGCCCAGGGTTCGCTGCTGGATATTGACCTGGGTACCTATCCGTACGTGACGTCTTCCAACACCACCGCCGGCGGCACCGCGACTGGCTCCGGCTTTGGCCCGCTGTTCCTCGACTATGTACTGGGCATCACCAAGGCCTATACCACCCGAGTCGGTTCCGGCCCGTTCCCGACCGAACTGTTTGATAATATGGGCAAGCACCTGGCGGTTAAGGGCAATGAGGTGGGCACCACAACCGGGCGTGCCCGTCGTTGTGGCTGGTTT
>NZ_CAJXKQ010000002.1 GCF_913055835.1 uncultured Marinobacter sp.
AAACTCGCACGCCTGCCCGATCACGATGGGGCCGGCGCCCAGGATCAGGATGCTTTGGATGTCGGTACGTTTTGGCACGCTTCCCTACTCAGATGACAAACAACTCCACGAACTCCTGGATCGGAGTATTCTCCAGGGTTTTCTGCTCCTGACATAGATTGAAGATAGCGTTACATCGCCTTGCGGGGAAGCGGGTTGCAAGGTTGGCAACGAATTTTTCTTCCAGAAGCGGCATACCCTCCTTCCGGCGACGACGATGACCTATCGGATATTCGACAGCAATCTTGTCCGTGTTCGAACCATCATTGAAAAACACCTGAATGGCGTTAGCGATGGAGCGTTTTTCCGGTTCCAGATATTCGCGGGTATACCTCTCGTCCTCTATAACTTCCATTTTGTCTCGAAGTTCATCGATTATCGGGTTGGCCAGATGGAAACCGTCTTCATAATGCTCTGCGGTGAGGCTACCAAAGGCAAGTGGCACGGCAGTCATATATTGCAGGCAATGATCACGATCTGCGGCGTTTGCGAGCTTCCCGACCTTGGAAATGATTCGGATTGCAGATTCATGAGTCGTGACCACGATCTTACTTATCTCGTTCAGCCGGTCTTTAACTTCCGGATGCAAAATAACAGCTGCTTCTGCCGCAGTTTGAGCATGAAATTCTGCCGGGAAAGATATCTTGAACAGGATATTTTCCATCACGTAGGATCCGAAATCCTGTGGGAGCGAGAATTGGCGCTTATCCTCGGGTTTGAGCTTCTGATCTTTATTGGTTTTACTGAACAGGACGTCGTAAAAACCCCATTGGGGCGCTGTCAGGACTCCCGGAACTCCCATTTCACCTCGCATTGCGATATTTGCCAGCCGGACCGCCCGTGACGTGGCATCACCCGCTGCCCAGGACTTCCGCGAACCGGCGTTGGGGGCATGGCGGTAGGTCCTGAGGGATTGCCCATCTACCCAGGCATGGGACAGCGCAGAAAGCAGCTGCTCTCGGTCCGCGCCCATTAACCGACACGCCACCGCCGTTGACGCCACTTTAACAAGCACCACATGGTCTAGCCCAACGCGATTAAAAGAATTTTCCAGCGCCAGAACGCCCTGAATTTCATGAGCCATGATCATGGCTTCCAGTACAGTTCGCATGGTTAACGGTTCTTTGCCCTCAGCGACCCGTTTCTGCGAAAGGTGGTCTGCAACAGCCAGGATAGCGCCCAAGTTGTCTGATGGATGCCCCCATTCAGCCGCCAGCCATGTGTCGTTATAGTCAAGCCAGCGAACGATGCAACCGATGTCCCAAGCGGCCTTCACCGGATCCAAGCGGAATGGCGTTCCGGGCACACGGGCACCGTTAGGGACCATTGTACCTTCGACGATTGGGCCGAGGTGTTTGGTACATTCGGGAAAGCGCAGAGCCAGAAGGCCACATCCCAGGGTGTCCATCAGGCAATAGCGGGCGGTGCTCCAGGCTTCTTCACTGGTTATTTCATAGGTGAGAACGTAGTCCGCAATTTGTTGCAGAACTTCGTCGTAGTCGGGACGTTCGTTGAGATCAAATGTTGCGGACATAGTGGAGCCTCCTTGCCACCACTATAGATTCCGTCAGAAGCTATCGCCAGGCACCCTCACCCAACCTTCCATCAAAACCCGCGCACTCCGGCTCATGATGGCTTTGGTTGCGGTCCACTGACCATCGACTTCCTTCGCTTCGGCTCCCACACGCAACGTGCCAGAGGGATGCCCAAAGGTCACGTGGGTACGGTCGCCACCGCCTGCAGCGAGATTCACCAGGGTTCCGGGAACTGCCGATGCCGTGGCAATGGCCACTGCAGCCGTACCCATCATGGCGTGGTGAAGCTTGCCCATGGACAAAGCACGAACCAGTACATCCACGTCCCCTGCTCCAATGCTTTTTCCGCTTGATGAAACGTAATCAATCGGCTTCGCCACAAAGGCCACTTTCGGCGTGTGCTGGCGATTGGCGGCTTCTTCGATGTTCTGGATCAGCCCCATCTTTACCGCTCCGTGGGCCCGGATGGTCTCGAATCGGGCCAGGGCTGCGGGATCGGAGTTGATGTCGTCCTGCAGCTCGGTGCCTTTGTACCCGATGTCTTCCGCGTTCACGAAGATGGTGGGGATGCCGGCATTGATCATGGTGGCCTTCAGGGTGCCTACACCTGGCACATCGAGGTCGTCCACCAGGTTGCCGGTGGGGAACATGGAGCCTTCGCCATCGGCCGGGTCCATGAATTCCACCTGCACTTCGGCCGCCGGGAAGGTCACGCCGTCCAGCTCGAAATCGCCGGTTTCCTGCACTTCACCTTTGGTGATGGGCACGTGGGCGACGATGGTCTTCTTGATGTTTGCCTGCCAGATACGGACGGTGCAGGTGCCGTTCTCCGGAATCCTGTCCCTGGCAACGAAGCCGCTGTTGATGGCGAAGGCGCCTACAGCAGCGGTGAGGTTGCCGCAGTTACCGCTCCAGTCGACAAACGGCTTGTCGATGGAGACCTGGCCGAAGAGGTAGTCGACGTCGTGATCCGGCTGAGTGGGGTCGGCCAGGATGACGGTTTTGCTGGTGCTCGACGTGGCTCCGCCCATACCGTCGATTTGCTTCTGGTAAGGGTCGGGGCTGCCGATCACCCGCAACAGGAGTTTGTCCCGGGCTTCGCCTGGAGTCTGGCAAGGTTCGGGAAGGTCCTGCAGGCGGAAGAAGACGCCTTTTGATGTGCCGCCACGCATGTAGGTGGCGGGGATGCGAATTTGTGGAGCGTGGGGCATGGTTTTACTCTCTGTATCCGTGAAGACGGGGTCAGAAGAAGGCTTTCTTCTGACTCCTTGTTTCTTGTCGGATTATGCTGCGCTAATCCGACCTACGGGGGGCGGTTGCTTTGTCGGATTACGCTGCGCTAATCCGACCTACTTGGGCCGGTTTCATTGTCGGATTACGGCTTCGCCTAATCCGACCTACGGGTTTGGCGATAGCTATGGCGTAGGTCGGATTAGGCCCAGAGGGCCGTAATCCGACATTTTGTCAGGCTACGCAGCCCCTTCGGATTGCAGGAAATCCTCCGCAAACCGCTGCAACACACCACCTGCGCTGTAGATAGACACTTCTTCAGCGGTATCCAGGCGGCAGATTACCGGAATGCGTTCGGTGCTACCGTTCTTCCGATGGATTACCAGCGTGAGTTCAGCGCGGGGCGCCGGAGTGCCTTCTACGTCGTAGGTTTCGGTGCCGTCGATGCCGAGCGTCTTGCGGGTGGTGCCTTCCTCGAACTGCAGGGGCATCACGCCCATACCGATCAGGTTGGTGCGGTGAATCCGCTCGAAGCCTTCGGCCACAATCGCTTCAACACCAGCCAGGGCGACGCCTTTGGCGGCCCAGTCACGGGAAGAACCCTGCCCGTAGTCGGCGCCGGCGATGATGATCAGCGGCTGCTTGCGCTCCATGTAGGTCTCGATGGCTTCCCACATGCGGGTGACCTTGCCTTCCGGCTCGATCCGCGCCAGGGAACCCTGCTTCACGTTGCCGTTTTCGTCCCGGACCATTTCGTTGAACAGTTTCGGGTTGGCGAAGGTGGCACGCTGGGCCGTCAGGTGATCGCCCCGGTGGGTTGCGTAGGAGTTAAAGTCTTCCTCGGGCACACCCATCTTGTGCAGGTATTCACCAGCTGCGCTGTTCATCAGGATGGCGTTGGATGGCGACAGATGGTCGGTGGTGATGTTGTCCGGCAACACCGCCAGCGGGCGCATGCCCTTGAGGGTTTTCTCACCGACCATGCCACCTTCCCAGTAGGGCGGGCGACGGATGTAGGTGCTCTGCGGACGCCACTCATATAGCGGGTTGGTGTTGGCCTGGGCATCCCGGGTGATGTCGAACATCGGGATGTAGGTGCTGCGGAACTGCTCCGGCTTCACGCTGGATTTCACGATGGCATCGATTTCCGCATCGTCCGGCCAGATGTCCTTCAGGGTGACGGGGTTGCCGTCCTTATCATAGCCCAGAGCATCTTTCTCGATGTCGAAGCGGATGGTGCCTGCGATCGCATAGGCAACCACCAGCGGCGGCGACGCCAGGAACGCCTGCTTGGCATAGGGGTGAATCCGGCCGTCGAAGTTCCGGTTACCGGAGAGCACCGCCACGGAATACAGGTCCCGGTCGATAATCTCCTGCTGGATTTTCGGATCCAGGGCGCCACTCATGCCGTTACAGGTGGTGCAGGCGAAAGCGACTACACCGAAGCCGAGCTGCTCGAGTTCTGGCAGCAGTTTGGCTTCTTCCAGGTACATCTTGACCGTTTTGGAACCCGGCGCCAGGGAGGTTTTCACCCATGGCTTGCGGGTCAGCCCCAGCTTGTTGGCGTTGCGGGCGATCAGGCCGGCCGCCACCATGTTGCGGGGGTTGCTGGTGTTGGTACAGCTGGTGATGGCGGCGATGATGCAGGCGCCATCCGGCATCTTGCCCTCTTCCTGCTCCCACTCACCGGCAATGCCGCGTTCTGCCAGCTCGGATGTCGGCAGGTGGGCATGGGGGTTGGAGGGGCCAGCCAGGGTACGGGTCACTTTGGACAGGTCGAACTTCAGCACGCGCTCGTATTCGGCGTTCTTCATGCTGTCGGCCCAGAGACCGGTTTCCTTGGCGTATTTCTCTACCAGGGCGACCTGCTCGTCTTCACGACCGGTCAGTTTCAGATAGTCGATGGTCTGGCCGTCGATGTAAAACATCGCGGCCGTAGCGCCGTATTCCGGGGTCATGTTGGAGATGGTGGCACGGTCGCCCACTGTAAGGCTGTCAGCGCCTTCACCGTAGAACTCCAGGTAGGCGCCAACTACGCGCTCTTTACGCAGGAACTCGGTAATGGCCAGCACCATATCGGTACCGGTGATACCCGGCTGGAGTTTGCCAGTCAGCTCCACGCCAACGATATCCGGCAGGCGCATCATGGAGGCACGGCCCAGCATCACGCTCTCGGCTTCCAGGCCACCTACACCCACGGAAATGACTCCCAGGGCGTCGACCATGGGGGTGTGGCTGTCGGTACCGACACAGGTATCCGGGAAAGCAACACCATCGCGGTTCTGAACCACCGGCGACATCTTCTCCAGGTTGATCTGGTGCATGATGCCGTTGCCGGGAGGAATCACGTCCACGTTCTTGAACGCGGTCTTTGTCCAGTTGATGAAGTGGAACCGGTCGTCGTTACGGCGATCCTCGATCTGGCGGTTCTTCTCGAACGCGTCTTTCTCGAAGCCAGCGTGCTCAACGGCCAGGGAGTGATCCACGATCAACTGGGTCGGGACGACGGGGTTGACCTTGGCGGGGTCACCGCCCTTCTCGGCGATGGCATCACGCAGGCCGGCAAGGTCCACCAGGGCAGTCTGGCCCAGGATGTCGTGGCACACAACGCGGGCCGGGTACCAGGGGAAATCCAGGTCCCGCTTGCGTTCGATCAGTTGCTTGAGTGAGCCCGTGAGCATCTCCGGATCGCAACGGCGAACCAGTTGTTCCGCCAGGATCTTGGAGGTGTAAGGAAGCTTTTCGTACGCGCCGGCCTGGATGTCTTCCACGGCCTGGCGGGTATCGAAGTAGTCCAGGTCGGTGCCTGGCAACGGTTTGCGGTATTCGGTGTTCATGGGCGGTACCCTGATTCTGGTTCTGTCGGATTACGCCGTAGGCTAATCCGACCTACATAAACTTTGTCGGATTACGGCATGGGCTAATCCGACCTACATAAGCATTGTCGGATTACGGCGTGGGCTGATCCGACCTGCGAAAACTTGTCGGATTACGGCTTTGCCTAAACCGACCTACTTGGATGATGGCGCTAACCCGTAGGTCGGATTAGCCGAAGGCGTAATCCGACGCTCAGGGCTGGTTAATTCACGGCCGCTCGTCGATTGGCACCCACTTCGAATCCGCCGGGCCGGTGTAATCGGCGCTTGGGCGGATGATGCGGTTATTTGCACGCTGCTCTTTCACGTGGGCGGCCCAGCCGGATACCCGAGACATCACGAAGATCGGGGTAAAAAGTTCGGTCGGAATGCCCATGAAGTGGTAGGCCGAGGCGTGGAAGAAGTCGGCGTTACAGAACAACTTCTTCTCGCGCCACATAACGGCTTCACAGCGCTCGGATACCGGGTACAGCACGGTATCGCCCACTTCTTCAGCCAGCTTCTTGGACCACTGCTTGATGATGGCGTTGCGCGGATCAGACTCTTTGTAGATCGCGTGGCCGAAGCCCATGATCTTTTCCTTGCGCTCAAGCATGCCCATCAGGCCTTCTTCGGCCTCTTCCGGAGTCTTGAACTTCTGGATCAGAGCCATGGCCGCTTCGTTGGCACCGCCGTGCAGAGGTCCGCGCAATGAACCGATGGCGCCGGTCACACAGCTGTGGATATCAGACAGTGTGGAGGCGCAAACGCGGGCGGTGAAGGTGGAGGCGTTGAATTCGTGCTCTGCGTACAGGATCAGCGACACATTCATCACGCGCTCGTGCAGCTCGCTGGGCTTCTTGCCGTGCAGAAGCTGGAGGAAGTGGCCGCCGATGGAGTCCACGTTACTCTCGGTTTCGATCCGAACGCCTTCGTGGGCGAAGCGGTACCAGTAGGTAATGATGGACGGGAACACTGCCAGCATGCGGTCGATCTTGTCGTCCTGCTCGCTGAAATCTTCTTCGGTTTCCAGGTTGCCCAGCATGGAGCAGCCGGTACGCATCACATCCATCGGGTGGGCGTCTTTGGGAATCTGCTCAAGCACGGTTTTCAGGGCAGCCGGCAGGCCGCGCAGGCTCTGGAGTTTTTTGGTGTAGGCGTCCAGTTCCTGGCGGTTCGGCAGTTTACCGCGCAGCAGCAGGTAGGCGATTTCTTCAAACTGGGCTTTCTCGGCCAGATCGGCAATGTCGTAGCCGCGGTAGGTCAGGCCGGCGCCGCTTTTGCCGACGGTACACAGGGCGGTTTCGCCAGCTACCTGGCCACGGAGGCCTGCGCCGCTTAGTTGTTTTGCTTCAGCCATTGTTGTCTCCCATCTTTAACTTGTTTGGGCGTCTGTCGGATTACGCCTTTGGCTAATCCGACCTACTTATGTTTTGGTCGGTTCTGAGGTTCTGTCGGATTACGCCTTTGGCTAATCCGACCACTAATGTTTTGATTGGTTTTGGGGCCTGTCGGATTACGGCTTCGCCTAATCCGACCTACGTTTGAGGCTCCCTGATTCTTGTAGGTTGGATTAGCCGGAGGCGTAATCCAACAAACCTCGTTAACCCTTGCTCTGCTGGAACAGCTGGTCCAGCTTCTGCTCAAAATCGTGGTAGTTCAGGAAATCGTACAGCTCCATCCGGGTCTGCATCAGGTCTACCACGTCTTTCTGGTCGCCCTTCTCCAGAATGTTCTGGTAAACGGTCAGGGCGGCCTTGTTCATGGCGCGGAAGGCGCTGAGCGGGTACAAGACCATGTCGGCGCCGGCTTCGGCCAGTTCCTTGCGGTTGTACAGCGGTGTGGCACCGAATTCGGTGATGTTCGCCAAGATGGGCACGTCCAAGGCTTCAGAGAATGCCTTGTAGTGCTCGAGTTCGGTAACCGCTTCGGCAAAGATGCCGTCGGCGCCGGCTTCGATGCATGCCTTGGCGCGTTCGATGGCGGCCTCGAGACCTTCTTTCTGGAACGCGTCGGTGCGGGCCATGATGAAGAAGTCTTTGTCTTCACGGGCATCGACGGCGGCCTTGATGCGGTCGACCATTTCTTCCTGGGATACGATTTCCTTGTTCGGACGGTGGCCACAGCGCTTCTGGGCAACCTGGTCTTCAATGTGGACAGCGGCAGCACCGGCACGTTCCATTTCGCGGATAGTGCGGGCGATGTTGAAGGCGCCACCCCAGCCGGTATCGATGTCGACCAGCAGCGGCACGTCGGTGGCTGCGGTAATACGGCGAACGTCCTCGACCACATCGTTCATGGTGGTCATGCCCAGATCCGGCAGGCCATAGGAGGCGTTGGCGACACCGCCACCGGACAGGTAGATGGCCTGGTGGCCGACTTTATCGGCCATCATGGCGGCATAGGCGTTGATGGTGCCGACGATCTGCAGGGGCTGGTTTTCTTTAAGCGCCTTGCGGAAGCGGGCGCCGGGGCTGAGTTTGTTGGTCATGGTGGTGGCCTCTTCTCTTTTGGATTCTTGTTGTCGGATTACGCCTGCTGCTAATCCGACCTATGGGTATTGATTCTGGTTTGTCGGATTACGCCTTTGGCTAATCCGACCTACGTTAGATGGTGATTTCGCCTTCCTGGATTTTCTTTTCGATGTTTTGTCTGGCGGCGTTGATGTGTCGTTTCATCAGGAACTCCGCCAGTTCGCCGTCGCGCTGGGCGATGGCTTCTACGATTCGTCGGTGTTCGCCGAGGGCCCGTTTCGGGCGCCCGGTGGAGGTGCTTAGCCGGTAACGGTACATGCGCACCATGTAGTAAAGATCACCCAATAGCATCTGGGCCAGTTTGGTGTTGCGGCTGCCGGTGGCGATCCTGTGGTGGAAGTCGTAGTCGCCTTCGGCCTGGTAATAGGCCTGGCCCTGGGCTTCATCGATCATCTGTTCGTGGCTGTCGAGGGTCGCCTGGAGGTCGGCGATTTCCTGGTCGGTCATGCGCTCGGCTGCCTGGCGGGCGGCCAGTCCCTCCATGACTTCGCGAATACGGTAGAGCTCCATCAGCTCGGAGGCGCTGACGGAAACTACCTTGACGCCGGCATGGGGCCGGCGCACAAGAAGGCCGCGGGACTCAAGGCGGCCCAGGGCTTCCCGAAGCGGGCCGCGGGTGAGATCGAACCGGGAACACAGCTCCAGTTCACCGATTTTTTCCCCCGGAGCCAGTTCGCCTTTTACGATTGCCGTTTGCAGACAATCGAAGGCCTCATCGGCGCGGGTGTAGGTAGGAGACAGTAACTCAGACATAGTTTGTCAACAAAACCCGTTTGATTTTGAGCAAAGCTACGCCTGAGCGGTCATATTGTCAACAATATTGGCTAAATTGACCCCTTGATTGTTTACAATAGATCCAGTTAATCAATAGAGCTTTCGCTCAGCGACCGGTGGCGGGGTGTACTGATAAAGCCAGGTTTCGGTTAGCACCTCGGCGCCCAGCCTGAGATACAGGCGAATATTGATGGGCTCAACCGACTCATCCGGCACCAGGTCAAACATGGCCCGGTAGCCGTCGATTGCAGACAATGGCCTGGCAGACGTGATTTCAACCTCTCCGCGGCTCACACTGATAACCGGCTCCACATCCGCGTCCTTGCTGAGCATCTCCAGGGCACCGCCAGCGAAATCAACGGCAAATCGCCGTGAAAAATAGGTGCGTTCCTGGCCCACGACACCACCCAGTCCGGTCCGGGTTGCCTGCACCGTAGCCAGCTCATAGGGCCGCAAGGGCGCTTCCGCGCCCCAATGCAGGCGGTAGCTGTAGAGATATTCCTGCCCAGGCAGCAATGGTTCTTCCGGATGCCAGAAGGCCACGATGTTATCGAAGGTTTCATCCACGGTGGGGATCTCCACCAGGTCCACACTGCCCTGCCCCCAGTCTCCGCGGGGCTCCACCCACAGGCTGGGCCGGCGGTCGTAGAACACGCCATCGTCCTGGTAGTGGTCGAAATTCCTGTCGCGCTGCAACAGGCCAAAGCCAACCGGGTTGTTATCCTGGAAACTGTTAAACCGGAGATTGGCGGGGTTCACCAGTGGTCGCCACAACCATTCGCCGCTGCCGTTGCGTATGGCCAGGCCGTCGGAATCGTGTATTTCCGGGCGCCAGTCGTAGCCCATGCGATCGTCATTTTCACCCACCTGGTACATGCTGGTCAGCGGCGCGATGCCTGCCCGGGTGAGTTCGGTTCTGGGATACAGAGCCACATCAACATCCATGACCATGTTGCGCCCGGGGTCAAGAACAAACGCGTAGGCGCCGGTGGTGCTGGGGGAATCCAGCAAGGCCCATACACGCAGCGTTTGGCTGCCCGGCGTCGGTTTCTCTAGCCAGAACTCCGAGAAACGAGGGAATTCTTCCTTCCGATTCATGCCGGTATCAATGGCCAGCCCCCTGGCCGACAGGCCATACTGCATTTCGGAACCCACCGCCCGGAAATAGCTGGCGCCGAGAAAGGCGGCCAGGTCCAGGGCAAAATTGTTGTGGTAGTGAACCCGAAACCCGGCGTAGCCCAGGTCTTCGGGCAGATCGTCCAGGGGCTGGTCTCCGCCATACCGGAACAGATCCTGTCGATAGGCCAGTTCGGCGGCCTTGCCATCAATGACTTCATGGATTTTAACGGGTTGCTGGAAATACAGCCCCAGGTGGAAGAGTTGGATCTGGAAAGCGGTATCTTCGTTACGCCAGAGCGACTGGTCCTGGCGGAAAGCAATGGCCTGGTAATCATCCCAGGAGAGGTTTTTCAAAGATTGAGGCAAATCGCCTCTGTGGGACACATAGGCCTCGGTTGCCAACCTACGCGCTCTCCCCTTGAGCCATGCATAGTTGAAAGTCCGAGACCTGGTGTCCGATACCGGCTGAATCCCGGCTGCATTCGCTATGGTTGCCAAAGGCAAGCCACTCGCGCCCATGAGTGCAGCCAGAGCCTTGATCAGCGACCGCCTGTCCATCGTCATTGCCTCTCCTTCGCCAGTAAAAGAGTGCCACATAGAGAACCTGTGGACTATGTACGAACGAGGAAAGGCAATTAGCGCAAATTGGCGGGGGCGAGGATCAAATCGCCATCGACATGGAGAGCGAGACATCCGGTCTGGACGGTTTGTCCATACCAGCGCCGGACACATCGAGAATCCGACCAACACTCATCCGGGCCTCGAAGCCGGGTGTCTGAAGCTGCAGCGCGACTTCTCCAGTACTCGCCTCGAAATTTTCTTCGCTGGTACCTGATGACGGCGACCACCCCCTCAGAACCGAGACCACAACGTTGGAGACGGTTGCGTCCACGAAGGGAATGACGTAGCGCGGGCTACGCGCATCGAGGCGGACCCAGCCGCCTTCGGAGACTGAAAATGACTGGCCATTGAACCCGCGCATCATGGACGGACCGGCAATCTTCAGATACTCAGACGAAGCAAGGTCCTCAGGGGCGAACTGGTAACGACCATTCACCTCCATGTCCCAGCGATAAAACCCGCGGTGCAGTGAGGCAGACACGGCCAGTTTATGAAACCGGCTCTTTTCATTGGAGTGGGCTGTCGGGCTGACCGATTCGTGGTGCTCAGTGCCACCAACGGCGGTCAACCCTGTTCCTGCGACAAAGCCGCCGAGCAGCTCCTGCTTGCCCCCGCATCGCAACCCGAAACTGGACAAACTGTGGGATGAGTCTGAAACCCATTCCGAATCCTCAAA
Source organism: uncultured Marinobacter sp. (assembly GCF_913055835.1). Taxonomy (GTDB): domain Bacteria; phylum Pseudomonadota; class Gammaproteobacteria; order Pseudomonadales; family Oleiphilaceae; genus Marinobacter. Next base: position 11,384 of record NZ_CAJXKQ010000002.1, read on the forward strand.
GGAGCGCTTCTTGCCCGTGGAGTGGCTGAACACACTGTCCACTTTGATGCCCCGCCAGGACCAGAATGGCCGGCTGGCGGAGAATTTCACGCCCTGATATTTTTTGCGCGAATCGTGTCTGAGACCGGCGTTGCTCGCAACACCGGCATGCTCCGAATTGTTGACCATTATTTTCAATTTGCTGCCCGCCAGCGGGAGCGAATATCGAAAGCGTAGCGACCGAGACTCGCCCCCGTCCCGTCGGGCGACGGAATCCCGGAACTCCAGCCCCAGATCGTGACTGGACCATAGTATATCGCTGCCGGAGAGACTGAGCCGGCCCTTTGCCCGCTCTGTGTCATGGTCGGAACTGCCGGAGAATTGAACGCGCGGCGCAAAGTAGCTGGAAACAGATCGCAGGATTCTGTCCGAATACTGAACGATGGTTGTTAAAGGCCTCGACACCATGTCTGGCAGGGAGGCCGCGCCAACAGGCACGCACCAGAATAGTGCAATAAGACACAGAGGTCGCAAATCGGATGCCTCGGAAGATGAAAATTCGGCACCCGGAACTTTAAAAAAATGTTAATCCTCAAGCCATAGCCCTTTGCTAAAACTTACAATTTTCCACATCCCCCTGCATTTCGACATATAACTTGGGTAAACTCGGCACACTTTGTGAAAGAACAACCTTACATAAGCTTACGTTGAGGCGTTGAGCAGCCAACAGGGCGTGAAAACGACCATTAAAGGACGAATGATATGATCAAAAAATGCCTGTTCCCCGTGGCCGGCTACGGCACTCGCTTTCTCCCAGCCACCAAGGCGATGCCCAAGGAAATCCTGCCGGTAGTGAACAAACCTCTGGTTCAGTACGGCGTTGAGGAAGCCGCGGAAGCCGGTATTCATGAATTCGGCTTCGTGACCGGCCGGGGCAAACGGGCTATCGAGGATCATTTCGACATCAGCTACGAGCTTGAGCACCAGATTGCAGGTTCCGGCAAGGAAGATCTGCTGACCTCCATCCGGGACCTGATCGACCACAACAGCTTTGCCTTCACCCGGCAGAATGAAATGAAGGGTCTCGGCCACGCCATCCTGACCGGTCGCAACCTGGTGGGCGACAGTCCCTTTGCTGTGGTGCTGGCCGATGACTTCTGTATAGGCCCCGAGGGTGAAGACGGCGTACTGGCGCAAATGGTGAAGCTCTACAACCAGTTCCGCTGCTCCATTGTTGCCATTGAGGAAGTGCCGGCCGATGAAACCCACAAGTACGGTGTGATTGCCGGTGAATCCATGAAAGACGGCCTCTACCGGATCACCGACATGGTGGAGAAGCCGGCTCCGGAAGACGCACCGAGCAACCTGGCGATTATCGGGCGGTACATTCTGACACCGGACATTTTCGACATCATTGAAAAGACGCCGGCGGGCAAGAACGGAGAGGTCCAGATTACTGATGCCCTTCTCGAGCAGGCGAAGAACGGGTGCGTACTGGCGTACCAGTTTAAAGGGCGCCGATTCGATTGCGGCAGCATTGATGGCTTTGTGGAAGCCACCAACTACGTTTACGAGAATATCTACAAGAAAGGCAAGTAAGGAATACCGGGCGAGTCAGTTGCCCAAGATCTGAAGAATCATTCGCCGGTTCTCCGCGCTCGTCCTGCGGAACCGGCGAAGCAGCTCCACCTCTTCCCCGGTCAGCTGAACTTTTTCAAGCGCCTCCTCCAGCTCAGCTACCGATTCCAGTAGCTCATCACTCTTGTCCAGGGCAATGCCGGGAAGCTCAAGTTGCCCGTGGTCTTCAGGCTTCTCTGGTTCCCAGTGCTGAATGGGTTGCGCATGTTGCATGGCCATTTACCTCGTCATCCAGATCGGGAAACTTGTCCCGATAATGCCCTGCGAAGTGAATCAATCCGGAAATGTAACGTACATATAGCTTTGCACACAATCTGCCTATACTAAAGGAGTCTTGGCAGCTCCTCGGCAACAACCGAACAGGCTATTTATGGCGGCAAGAACCCTGGACATCGACTCGGCATGGGAGCTGGTCCTCAGCGCAGTTAATCGCACTAATGTGACGCTGCCGTTGCCGGGAACCGATAAAGAAGCAGTGAAACTCAATGGTCACGGTGCCTGGCACCTGATGCAGCCGGCCACGGGCGAGGCGAAGGATCTGCTCTCGGTGTTCCTTCCGCTTTGTCGCCCCGTTGCAGAAGACGGCAGACCCAAGGTCATCGGCCAACTGGGCCAGAGCCTCGACGGGCGAATCGCGACGGTGACCGGCCGCTCCCGCTTCATTAACGGCGACGATGGCATTACCCATCTCCATCGGATTCGTGCGGTATCCGATGCCGTAATTGTGGGTGCCGGCACGGCCTCTACCGACAATCCCCGGTTGACCGTTCGCCGAACCAGCGGGCGTAATCCGGTCCGTGTTGTCATCGACCGCCATCATCGTGTCCCGGACAGCCATCACCTGTTTACCGACGGTGAGGCCCCTACCCTACGGTTAGTGGCGGGCCACTACGACAAGAGCAGAAATCCATCCATCGGTTCCGGGGTCAGCGAGATCCCCTGTCTTGGAGATGCGGACGCAGAGGCCCCCATAGATCCAGAGTTCATCCTTGAGGTTCTGGCGGATTTCGGATTGAAAAAGGTGTTCGTGGAAGGAGGCGGCGTTACCGTCTCCGCGTTTCTCAACGCCGGCTTGCTGGACCGTCTGCACGTGATGGTCGCGCCCATGATCATCGGCAGTGGCAGACCCGCCTTCTCGCTTCCGGAGATTGATTTTCTGGATGATGCCTTACGGCCGCGGGCGCGGTTGGTGAACCTTGGGAGCGATATGCTCTTTGACCTGGATTTCTCACGCGACAGGAAGTTGGATTAGGGGAGGTGCAACTCGAAAGGATTTGTCGGATTACGCTTCGCTAATCCGACCTACGGACCTTCGATTTTCCCCGCGACGCGGTAGGTCGGATTAGCCAAAGGCGTAATCCGACAATCAGTCAGGATTTACCATTCGCTGGGCCGGCCTGCCATCCAACAAAAACCCAGCACCCGGCAAACTGGACACCAGCACCAACGCCCCATACCCCACGCTGAGTGCAACCCCCTGCTCCGCCGGCAATCCTGCCATGGGCCATAACACCGCGGCGGCGCCTTCCCGGATACCCCAACCGGCAACCGTCAGCGGGATGACCATGCTCAGCAGCAGGATGCTTCCCAGACTGGCAATGATTGCCGCCGATGGCCAGCTTTCCACATAGCCCGCGCCCCAGGCGAGGCAGAGAAACACGCCGAGGTAGCTGGCCAGCACCAGTAAAGAGGAGCCAAGCTGAACGGGCAGCACCCTCCGGTTTAGCAAAGAGCGGAAGAGATCCCGTCGAAGCCGCTGCAGATAAACCGCCAGCCCGGTTTTCAGGGCCAACCAGAATGCAATAAACACCGCGACAACCCCAACAGCCAGCCAAACACCGCCATTCCAAGGACCCGCCATGATCTTTCCGGAACCAAGCAGCCAGCCGACCGACAGGACAACCACCAGCGCCAACACCAATTGCCCGGAGAGTCGTTCGATGGCCACTCCGTGCACGGCGGCGAGCCGTTCTCCGGCGCCACTACCATGGCGCCAGGCCCGGTTGACGTCACCGAGCACACCGCCGGGCAACACCTGGTTCAGAAACGTGGCCAGGTAGTACTCCCGGACCGCGGCACCATAGGCCAGGGGCAGCCCAAGCCGCTCCACCGTGTAGCGCCAGCGCCAGGCAGACAAAGCAACCTGAAAGACGGTAAGCGCCAATGCGGGCACCAGGACATAAGGCGAAAAGCGGACAAGCTCCTGCCAGAGCGCGCTGGCATCGATCGAACGAACCACGAATCCGATAACCACAATGGTGAACAGCCACCGGGCAGCCAGCCGTACCTGCTTTATACGCCGCTTCCTCAAGGCAACGCCTCGGGGGGCAGCGCCAGCATGTCAAGATGACTGACGATCACCGTCAGATTTCCTTCAGACAACTGACGATTCCGTGTCTCCAGCCACTGGATCAACCGGTTTCGATCATCCGGTGACTGCTCAGTGGCCGCGTCGATCCAGCCCTGCATCAGCATTTGGGCCAGGGTTTGGTCTCCGCTACCCAAAGTCCAGGGGGATTCGTCGAGTTCAACCCGGAAACCCTCGGCAATCAGAAGGTCTTTGAGTACGGTGCTGGCCTCGGGTCCAAGGGCCGCACCGATTCCCTTATCGCCGTGCTGGTGCTGATTCACCAGGGTCCTGACCAGCTCATCATCAGGATGAGCTGGTGACAACTCGAACATCCCGGCGTAGCTCAGCACAATCAGTATCGCGGACTTCCTGCGCGCAGCAGACCGGGCCAGGGCTCCCAGCCATGATTCCGACACCAGATCAATCAGCGCCGATGCTGTTATCAGGTCAGCCTCTGGAGGTAGCTGTTGCGCCATGTTGTTTGGCGTCAGTTGAGCCGTGCGGGTTTCGAAGGGTACATCCAGGGAGTCCACACGCTGTCTGGCCTCCCGCAACAACGCGGAATCCTGGTCCAGCGCCAGCCAGGTTTGAGGCACCTGCAGCGCAGGCACGAGGTACAGGGCGTTGGAACCCCGGCCAGTGCCAATGTCGACAATTCGCATCGGATGGTGGCTTTCGGACGCCACACCATCATATCGATCCAGAAACCACTGATTCAGCTGATCGATCAGCTTTTTTGAGCGGGCCCGATGATCCGCTGCTTCCCGGGCCGCCAGCCAGGTGCTTGCAAATTCTGAATGCTGGTGCAAACGGGCGGAAAGGTTATTGAAGTAAAGTAGCGCCTCGCTGAAATCTATGGCGGTATCCGCCCATGAACGGATCCGGCGGGATTCCCTTGCGGCAAGCTTGCGGGCATGGTCCAGCTCGTTTGGATGTTCCAGCCAGCTCCGTAGCCGCGCCGTAAGCGCTCTGACATCGCCCGCACAATACTGAACCACACCTGGCTTCGCTGACGTGTTGGCGAGGGCCCCGCCATCGGAGGAGATAACGGGCAGCCGCTCAGCCAGTGCCTCATCAATCACCATGCCATAGCCCTCATACAGCGAAGGCAATACAAAGAAATCTGCCTCGCGGTAAAGATCGGCAAGACCCGACTCTTCCACTTCTCCTACCAGTCCAACCCTGTCGTCCAGACCGGCTTTTGCAATTGCCCCACGCACCTGTTGGCTGTATTCCGGATCGCGACTGCCAGAACCTGCCATGGTGCAGCGCCAGGGCAAGGCTTTCAGGTTTTCCAGCGCCTCCACCAACTGGTGCTGGGCCTTTCGTGGAGACAGGTGGGCGACGCACAGAATATGAGGCCCATTATTTTCCGAAGACTTGATTCGGGATTTCAGGTTTTGGGTTCTGGCCACACCCGGTTCGGCAACCCTGATGGCCCCGGCCGGCACATCGTAATCCGCCAGACGGTCAGCAGTGTGTTGACTCGTGGTGATGACACCCTTTACGAACCCGAGCGACCTTTTTTCAGAATCAAGAAACCACTGTCTGTCGGCTTCGCTGATGCCGGTCTCGTCGGCAAGGGGGTGGTGCACCAGGGCAATCAGATTCAGACGCCGGGAATGCTTTTCGACGATCTCCGGCAGGCCTCCCATGGCAAGCCCGTCAAGTATCACCGAGACGCCATCGGGCAGTCTGGAGAGCGCCTCATCCATGGCAGTGCGGGCGATCCGATCCGGGCGCGGGAATTGCCCGACCAGACCGGTGACCCGTGCCTCACACCCCGCGTAACAAAGAGCCTCCACCAGCTTGCGGACATACCGGTAACCGCCAGTGTTCTGCTCCGGATCCCCCGGGACCAGGAACTCCAGGACACCCGGTTTGTCAGATTCCGGCATGGTAGCTCGCCCAGGCAATGTGGGACTCAGAGAGGGTGACTTTCAGGCTGACGATGCCTTTACCCGCCTCCCCCAGTCGTCCCCCGTGAATGGCTGCTGCCATCCGGTCGAATATCAGTTTGGCCATGAATTCCGTGGTGGTATTGCGGCCTCTCAGTTCGGGCAATTCGTCCAGGTTCTGCATGTTGAATTCGGAGAGGATGTTATTGAGAAGCTCGGAAGCCATACCGATGTCGACGATCAGGTCGTCCTTGTCCAGCTGGTGACGCTCAAAAGTCACGTCCACTATGTAAGTAGCACCGTGTACCTTCTGCGCAGGACCAAAGATCTCTCCGTTGAAGCTGTGGGCAATCATCATGTGGTCCCGGACCGTCAAACCGAACATAGTCTCTCCTTAGCAAATATTTTGGATTCTCAGTAAACAACGCGATGGCAGAGCGTCTCCCGGCCATCGATCAGAATTCGTGCCATGGATTTTGGCAGGTCATCGAACCGGCACTCGCCGGTAATAAGCGCATCCAGTGCTTCGTCCTGAAGCAATTCCAAGGCCAGGCCCAGACGTTTGCGATAGTCCCACCGCGGAACTCGTGAGGGTACGATCTGGCCCACCTGGCTGGATTTTAGCGTGAGCCGCCGGGGATGGAATGCGGCCCCCAATGGTGCGGGTACCGGTTGATCTCCATACCAGCTCATTTCAACAATGGTCGCTTCCTGTCCAGCCAGTCCAAGGGCCGTCTCCAGGCCCGATGGATGGCCACTGACATGAATCACCAGGTCGTGATCGTCAGCGCCGGATTCGCTGCTGAAATCCAGCCCCAATTGTTCTGCAATGGTCTGTCTTTCTGGATTCGTATCGATTGCAGTTACACGGGTGCCCGGAATACGGCTGGCCAGCCAGGCAACGAGCAGACCGACCACTCCGAGTCCAACCACGGCAATGCGGTCCCCGACCGCCGGTGTACCGTCCCATAGCCCGTTGACCGCGGTTTCCATGTTCGCCGCAAGAATCGCTCGCTCAGCGGGCAGTTTTTTCGGCAAGGGCGTCACCGCCGACGCCGGCACCCGGTAGCGATCCTGGTGCGGGTACAGGCAAAACACCTTCTGCCCGACCAGTTCTACAGGCCCTTCGATGACCTCACCCACGCTGGCGTAGCCGTACTTCACCGGCCAGGGGAAATCGCCATCCTGAAAGGGAGCCCGCATTGCCAAGTATTCACTCCTGGGAACGCGGCCATGGAAAACCAGGGATTCGGTACCCCGACTGATGCCCGAATAGAGAGCCTGAACCGTAACCAGCTCTTCTTCCTCATCGCTACCTTGTGGCTCGAGCGGCGTATCCTGAATCTCGCCCTTACCGGCTCCGGTTACCCACCAGGCACGAGCTGTTGTCTTGGTATCGGGAATCTCGGGGTCACGTTGCAAAGGGAACTCCTATCCTGGCAGCGATTCTTTTGACATTGCCCGCCGAACTGCACGAGCTGAACCTTGAGGTCTGAACGCGGTCAATGCTCGTAAGCACACTCACACACATCAACTATAGTCAGTGTACAGCGCATCCGGGGTGTTTGATGCCTGCAAACCTATACGCTGGAGTTCAGTGATGGATTCTAACGGCCATTCAGTTGCGCAAAAGGTTCCCCTGCCGCTCGACCTTGCCTGGGGTTTCGGTCTTGCCGCCCTGCTTTGCCTGGCCACCGGCTGGCTTGCCTCGCCCCCTGCTCTTTTTTACGTGCTGGCCGCAGCGCTTTACCTTGGCGTTTGTGGCCTGGTTACTCGTTACTGGCCAGAAGCCCGGGATTTCGGCTGGGCAAACCGGGCAACCCTTCTCAGAGCCTGCCTGGTGATTGTTCTCGTGGCCCTGGCGCCCTTCGCCGGCCAGTTGACTGACAGTCTCTGGCTGTATGGCTGGATGGCGCTGCTGGCACTGATTCTGGACGGAGTGGACGGCAAGGTCGCACGAGCCACCGGCTCCCAGAGTGACTTCGGCGCCCGGTTCGACATGGAGCTGGATGCCCTGTTCATCCTTGGGCTAAGCATCGCTGTTCTCACGCTGGGCAAGGCCGGCATCTGGGTGCTTGCTCTGGGCCTCATCCGTTACGCCTTTGTCGCTGCCAGCTATATCCTGAGTTGGCTGAACGCTCCCCTGCCGGACAGCTTCAGACGAAAGACAGTCTGTGTCTGGCAGATCGTTACCCTGCTGGTGGCAGTACTGCCGCCGGTCAACACGCTGTTTGCCAGTACCACGCTTGCAACCGCTCTTGCGCTGCTTGTGTGGTCATTTGTTACCGATATTCACTGGCTTTACCAGAGGAGACATCACCATGATGTTCAATAACAGGAAAACCCCTGCCCACATTGCCATTGCATTTCCTGCGGCCCTTGTATTGAGCCCGGTGGCGATGGCCGAGCCCAGGAACTTTGTCGTCGATGACGAGCATTTCTCGATGTTCTTCGAGATCATGCACATCGGGTATGCCCCGGTAATGGGCATGTTCCGGGAAGTTGAAGGTCAGTTCGTTTATGACGAGGAAGCCAGGGAACTGAAATCCGGCAAACTGGTGTTCCAGAGTGACAGCGTTTTTACCAACCACAAAAAACGAGACGAGCACGTTCGAAATGAAGACTTCCTCGACAGCGAAGAGCATCCGGAGATCACCTTCACCGTTACCGATTTCGAAACCACCGGCGAGAATACCGGTAAGGTAACAGGCGACCTGGAACTCCTCGGCCAGACCAGACCCGTGGTACTGGACGTAACCCTTAACAAGGCTGACGTTTATCCCTTTGGCCACGAGGAATACACCCTTGGCATCAGTGCTTCGACAACGCTTAAACGCAGTGAATGGGGAATGACCTACGGCCTCGATGAAGCAATGGTCGGCGATGAAGTGAAACTGCACTTCGGATTCGAAGCAATTCGGGAGTCCGGCTGGCTCTGATTTCCAGGCATGCCGTCAGGTCAACAAGAATGTGACCTGCCGCACAACACGGACACATTCTGTTACACAATCAGGCCGGATTTTTGGGCTGCGGCGCAAATCCCGTTATGTTTAAAAGAACAACAATAAACAAGGGACCTGCCGCATGCCCGGTAAGGCTTTTCTGATTCTGACATTGGTAACCGCCGGCGTGTTCGGCACAGGGTACATGCTCTCTGCCGACAATCGCGCCAGTTTCAGCTGGCTCGCGGAACCGCCCGGCGCGAACGAGTCCCGGCCCGCTCAGAGCCCAACGACAACAAGGCAACCGTCGGAGCGCGCTAAGCAACCCGAGCCACCGTCCGACAACGCCCTGGGATTTATGCTGGCCAGCGTTGCCGAGCAATACGCTGAATCCACCCGCTACCCTGCCTGGTCGGTGCCTCTGAGCCCGGAACAGGCCAGCGCTTATCGTGGCAATCACTACGAGCCGATCAGCCTGCCGCTGGAGGGTGGCGGTGAGTTCACTGTCACGCTCGAGAAGTACCGGTTTACCGAGGGCGAGCAAATTCTTGTTGCAGCGGCCATACAGGGCCCACAGGTGGTTGATCGCGCTTTGTCTGCAACCCTGGAAAAACCAGAAAGCCGCGATTCCGTCGCCAGCACCACACTGGAACAAGCAGGGTCGCCGGGTTACTTCGAGGGCGTTCTGTCTGCCGATGAATCACCGGGAGAGTACCGCCTGATCGTGGAAGCCCGACTTGATGGCAAACCGGTTCGCCATGCCTCGAGCCTGACCATCGAACCCTACCTGGGAGACTTCGAAGGGCTGGGCGATGCCCGCATCAGCGGCAACAATCTGATTATCCCCGTAAAGTTCTCACCTGAGGCCCCCGGCTTTTACGCACTTTCAGCCCAGCTTTTCGTGGGGCAGCGCCCGGTTGCCCAATTGCAGATGGAAAAAAGGCTGGACGGCACTTCAAACACCATCAACCTCAAGGCTCACGGCACGGTGTTGGCAAACCGGACTGTGGACGGTCAGCTTCAGCTGAAGAACCTGCAGATTCGCCAGCTCCCCGCCAAGCCAGGTGACAGAACCAATTACGCGTTCGGCCCCGACGAGGGCTACGCATTCACACCGCCGGACCTCGACAGTCTTACCGATACGCCGGCGGTGAACCCCGAATCGGAACAACGGGCGGCACTGCTCCGGCAGCTTGCCGACAAGTTCTGATGCCAGAGCTGCTGCTCTGGGCCGGCTGACGCCGGGTTGTACCGCCATGCCGGCGGAGAAACGTCTTGTGACAACAATAATTCAGCAAGGACGGAGCAACTATGAAAACAACAAAGATCGGAAGTGCCTGTAAAACCGCCCTGGCGGTTGCCATCACCGGCAGTTTGTTTGCCGGCACCGCCCAGGCCCAACTGGCTGGGCACAATGTGATTCTGGTACACGGGTTCCAGCAGGAAGATCTGGCCAACCCTCCCGCCAACATCCAGGAAGTGAAAAGCGCTGGCGAGGACTATTGGCGCACCTTCTGGCTCTCCCGAGCAGAAGCCCGTATTGACTGGGGCAGCGACGGACGCGTTGAAGGTGACATTGCCCAGCAGGCCTATGAACAGATGCGTCAGATCAGTCAGCAAGGGCTGTGCAATGACTACTGCATTGTCGTCTCCCACTCCACCGGTGATCTGGTTACCCGCTATCTGCTCGAGAACCAGGCTCGGTGGCTTCAGTCCGAGGGCCTCCAACCTCTGAAGATCCTGGCAACCCTGGATTATTCAGGAGCAGGAGGTGGCACTGAACTGGCGAATCTTGCATTGAGCCTTGCCTACAACGACAGCTGGTACAACTGGCCCCTCAGGGCTGCAGTAGAGGCCTTCACCGGCATTGAACCGGAGCCGGGCAAACTCGGTGTGGTCAACGACCTGCAGACCAACGCAGCGCGCAACCTGGCGGTGAGCCCGAATTCTATCCCCCGGCTGCGCTTCGTCGCTGGTGGTTCCTCCTATGGCGGGATCACCAAGCCGTTCATTGCCGGCACTGACGACGGCGTGGTACCCACCCACTCGGCCTGTGGTGCAACCTCCGCCGCCGGCATTGATTCCTGCTCTTCCAGCATCAGCCTTGCGGGCAAGGTAACCAGCCAGAATGGTCCGGGCGCTCTCTACTTCAATCACTACCCGGTGCTGATGAACGAGGGAGTCACCCACAGTGGTGTGCTTGGTTCTGAGACAGGCAACATCTCCGTTCCCGTGGTCAACAACACCACCCTTGGCGGCCTGCAGGTTGATTTCGCCAGCCGCACTTACAACAAGCGTGCATGGTGGCAGTGGTGGGGTTCCGGTGACCGTTACATCGAGGTGCCCGGTTCAGATCAGACCGACATGTCCAATCTGGTTTACACAACTCTCAATAACTGAACACTTACGCAGCATGCAGAAGAGGGGGTCAGAAGAAAATTTCTTCTGACCCCAATCTCACTTATCACCTCGGTAGTTCTACCCATCTTTCCTTTTTAGTTCGCAAACTATACATTGGTTCGCTTTCCCCGTTTTATTCACTCATTTCCGGCAAGCGAAAACCGATGTCTGACACCCACAAATCCGATCTTCTCCTGGTTGTTGTAACCCTGTTCGCGGCCATCAGCTGGATGTTTTCCAAGGAAGCGGTACTTCTAATGCCGCCGCTGATGTTCATGGCAGCCCGGTTTCTGATTGCCGGAACGGTGCTCGCCTTTTTCGCTCGCCGCGCACTGATGAAGCTCAGCTTTGATCAACTTCGTCGAAGCGTGGGTGTTGGCCTGGTATTCGGCACGGCCATGACCTGCTGGGTGATGGGTCTGGTTCATGGGACCAGCCTTGGCGAAGGCGCCTTTTTGACCAGCCTGGGCGTTGTGATTGTCCCCATTATTGCCCGCCTGGTATTCAAGGAAGCCCAACCGCCAAGCACCTGGCTGGCAATTCCCATTGCCGTTGCCGGGCTCGCGTTGCTCTCCCTGGAAAACGGCTTCCGCCCGGAAGCCGGCCAGATTTTCTTTGTCATGGCAGCGACGATTTTCGCCCTGTATTTCAACCTCAATACCCGGGCGGCCAACCAGAGAACAGTGACAAACCGCCTGGGGAAGACCGTGGAAAAGCATAGGGTACCCGCCCTGCCCCTCACAGCCATTGCGCTGCTCACGGTAGGTATGCTGACCCTGATCGAGTCCATGATTATGGAGCCCTGGCTGCCTACGCTGAATAGCCTCTCGCCAATCCTGGTTTGGTGGGTGGTGGCCAGTGCCGTCATTGGAACCGCTGGCCGCTTCCTGCTTCAGACACTGGCCCAGAGCCTGTCTGCAAACAGCCATGGTGTAGTCATTCTGGTACTGGAACCGGTGTGGGTCGCCCTGTTCGCCGCAGGCTGGTTTGGCGAGACAATGACCAGTATTCAACTGGCCGGCTGCGGCCTCATCTTCGCAGCACTGATCGTCAACCGCTGGGCAGTTCTGAGCAAAGTCATCAAGGATAAACTCCGGAGCCGGAAAACCGCATAAAAGTGGTTGACCGGCACCGGCTGAATCAGTATATTTCGTCCCCGTTGCAGGACACAGGACCATAGCTCAGTTGGTTAGAGCGCTACCTTGACATGGTAGAGGTCCCCAGTTCGAATCTGGGTGGTCCTACCACTCCTGCGAAGAAAGTCAGTTACTTACATCTCCTGTAAGAACTGGCTTTTTTTGTGCCTGCAATTTTCTTCTGCCCGGGTTGCCTGCGTCTTTTACCTCGTTAAGGAGAACCGCCACTCGGAATTTGCGCATATCCGCGCACTCCTTTCTCCTGAGAGCAATATTGCTCAGCCTCAGTGAAGAGCCTATACTTTCACCATAGACTTATTCAGTGATGGGCCTATAAATGCAAAGGGCCCGGGAGAGGCAGCCATGCTTGGCTTGAAACACCACCAACCATTGGACATTAACCCGCCCACGAATGCCGGGCTTGTACTGACTGCTACCCATAGCACAGCAGGACTTCGCTGGTTATTTGAACACCGGGAACTCTGGGGGCTGACTATGGATCAACTGGGGATCCTTCTTGGCGGCATTCGTCGCAGGACGCTCACAGATTGGCAACAAAAGATCAATCGTGGCGAACAAGTGGAAGTTTCCCGGGATACCATGGATCGAATCAGTCTGCTCCTGGGCATTCACAAGGCCCTGACATTGCTTAGTCCGACCGGACATGAGCAACTGGCGTACGAGTGGTTCCAGACACCGATCGAGCTAATGGGCTTGCAGGGCACATCGATCCGAGACTACCTGCTTGAGCAAGGTTCCATGGATGCGCTCTATTACGTTCGCCGGAACCTGGACGCGATGCGCGGCTGAAAAAGTTGAAAAGACAGGGAGTCTGAGTTGAATCGTATAAAGCCTGAATGGAAGCATCATCGGGTCATCCATAGCAAGCATCCTCCGATCGACTGCTTTGAAAGCCCGGACTCCATGGTTCTGGCGGAACTGGAATCCGCCACCAGCGACCGCATTGCTCATTGGCCCCGTTACGTCGATAAGGCGGATTTCCGTGCCGGACCCGGCTGGAGCCCGGTCATGGCGTCCTTCTGCTACCCCGCAACGGGGCGTTTCAATACCAGAAATCGTGGGGCTTACTATGCTGGAGACTCCGTTGAAACGGCGATCCGGGAGTGGGTCTACCATGCCGGCAGTGTATGGCGGGGTTTTGGTGTGGGGAACGATTTTTCGGCGGTGGTCCGTTGTTACAGTGGCCATGTGGCAAAACCATTGGTTGACCTTCGAAACCAGCCTCAATACATGCACGAAACCAACTATGAACCCGGACAGAAAATCGCCGCTGACCTTTTGAACGCTGGCGAATTCGGGGTTCTGTATAATTCGGTCCGCAACCCCGGAGCAGAAGCTATTGCCCTGTTCCGACCACCGGCAACGACACCCGTTGTTCAGGCTGGCCACTATACGCTCTACTGGGATGGCCATCGGTTTACCAAGTACGCTCGACTGGAGGAGTTCAGACCGCTTTAGGTGGGCAACCCTAGGGCTCCTCGCGTTTCTTTTCCTGCTCTACCAGGATCAGTTCATTCAGATTGAATCCTTCCGCCGCGGCCCGATCCCTGAACGCCGCCATCGCTTCTTCGCTAACCTCCGGTGTGCGCGAAAGGAACCAGAGATAGTCGCGGTTGTAGCCGGTCACGTAGGCATAGGAATACTCTTCCCTGTCCAGCTCGAACACCACGTAAGAAGCGTAGAAGGGTCCGAAGAAAGACACCTTCAGGTGGCCTGTGCTTTTATCCTCCACAAACACCGCTCGGCCGTCAGCTTCCTCCCATGTCTCTTTTTCGCCGTTATAACCGCGATTGATTACCTCGATGCTGCCGTCGTCGTTACGGCTGTATTCCGCACGAACATTGGTTAGACCGCGCTCAAAGGAATGGTCCAGGCGGGCGATTTCGTACCAGGTACCCAGGTAACGGTCACTCTCAAAACCGGAGACTGGCTCAATACCCTCTGGAAGACCGGTGCAGCCGGTCAGGCCGATAAGCGCGGCTACCAGAAACCATCTTTTTAACACTGTTATCATCGCCAGTACTCCATTTTCGAGTCCCAGATACGAGAAGGGCCAGCAGTTGCTGGCCCTCTTTTATACGTTGTAGAAGTCTCGATACCAATCCACAAACCGCGCAATACCCTCCTCTACGGGGGTAGCTGGCTTGTAGCCCACATCGTCGATCAGGTCATCAACATTGGCGTAGGTGGCCGGCACGTCGCCCGGCTGCAACGGTAGCAGGTTTTTCTGGGCTTTCTTCCCGACTCGCTCCTCGATAATCTCGATGAAGCGGGACAGCTCAACCGGGTTGTTACTCCCGATGTTGTAGAGGCGATAAGGCGCTTTGCTGGTGCCGGGATCCGGGGTTGCTCCGCTCCACTCACCGTTTGGTTCGGCAACGTGGTCCAGCGTCCGGATCACGCCCTCGACGATGTCGTCAATGTAGGTGAAATCCCGGCGATGGTGGCCATGATTGAAAACGTCGATGGGCTCTCCAGCCAGGATCTTTTTGGTAAAGATAAACAGCGCCATATCCGGCCGGCCCCAGGGACCATAGACCGTGAAGAACCGCAGGCCCGTTGTTGGCAGGTTGTACAGATGACTATAGGTGTGGGCCATGAGCTCGTTCGCCTTCTTGGAGGCTGCGTAGAGACTCAGGGGATGGTCGACGTTGTCGTGCACCGAGAACGGCATGGTCTCGTTGGCGCCGTATACCGAGCTGCTCGAGGCATACACCAGGTGCTTGACCTTGTTGTGCCGGCAACCTTCGAGGATGTTCATGAAGCCGACAAGGTTGGCATCAACATAGGCATGTGGGTTCTCAATCGAATACCGCACGCCCGCCTGCGCCGCCAGGTGCACCACCCGCTCCGGTTTGTGCTCGGCGAACAGTGCTTCCATGGCGGCGCGGTCTGACACATCCTGGCGGACTTCGGTAAAGCCGGCCTTGTCGGTTAGGCGCTTGAGCCGCGCTTCCTTCAGGTTCACATCGTAGTAGTCGTTAACGTTATCCACGCCAATGACTTCATTGCCCCGATCAAGCAGGCGATGGGCCAGGTGTGAACCAATAAACCCGGCGGTGCCGGTCACAAGAATCTTCAAGCGCCTCTCCTTGAACGGAATACGGTCCTTAGAACGAAACCCCTGCACTCACGAACGGGCCGCCAATCTCGACATCCAGGCGGTCATTGCCGTCTTCATAATCAATGGACATCTGACGATAGCCCGCACGGAACTGGATCAGTGAGATTTCGTACTGACCGTAAGCGTTGAAATCGTGCAGTGAATCGCCGTCGAAGCTGATGAAGTTGCCCTCAGCACCCACGGAAACACCTGTGAGCGGCAGGTCGAAGCGTGCTGCCAGGTAGCCCATGGGAATCACACCGTCCACTTTGGTTTCACTCGGGCTAAAGAGACCGTTTGTGTCTTGAACAACCAATTCGCCCGACAGATCACGTGCAGTAATGCCGAGATCCAAATTCACCCAGTTATCCAGAATTTCGTAATAAAGGGTCAGATCCAGCTGGTCGAGATCCAAATCGGATTGGACTTCAACGTTGCCCGGAATACCGACAAATCCTGAGGCGCCCACGCGGCCACGACCACTTTGTTCGATTACCGTGTAATTCAATCGAACATTGGGAAGCACTGGCACCGGGTGCTCAAGATACAGGGACGCATTGGCATTTGAATCGCTATCGAGGTTGAGGTCATTTTCTACATCAACCACATCGCCATTGTTAGCCGCCTGACCGGACAGATCCGAATCCCAATAACTCACGCTGGCACCCAGACCAACCACGTCTGCCTGTGACATCGGCGCCACCAGGATCAGTGAACCACCTACAGCAAGCATCAGTTTACGCATGACACACCTTCTATTTGTTGTCTGTTTCGATCAGTCGAACTGGATTCCCAAACGGCGCCCGACTTCTTCGTACGTTTCAATCACTTCCCCGAGACCCTGGCGAAAGCGATCCTTATCCATTTTCTTGCGGGTTTCCTTGTCCCAGATACGGCAACCATCCGGGCTGAATTCGTCCCCCAGCACGATCTTGCCTTCACTGCGACCAAACTCCAGTTTGTAGTCCACCAGCAGCATGCCGGCGTCGTCAAACAGTGCCTTGAGTACGTCGTTTACCCGGTAGGTCAGCTTTTTCATCTGCTCCAGCTCATCCGCGGCAGCCCAGCCAAAGCTGACGGCCAGGGATTCGTTGACCATGGGGTCGTGGAGCGCGTCGTTCTTCAAAAACAGTTCGTAGGTCGGCGGATTCAGCTCCTGCCCTTCTTCTACGCCAAGACGGCGGCAGAGGCTGCCGGCGGAGACATTACGAACCACGCATTCAACCGGAATCATGTCCAGTTTCTTCACGAGCGATTCGGTGGACGACAGCAGTCCCTCGAAATGGGTAGGGACGCCCGCCGCTTCAAGCTTTTCCATAATGAACGCATTGAACTTGTTGTTCACCATGCCCTTGCGATTGAGCTGTTCCTTTTTCTCGCCATCGAAGGCGGATGTGTCGTCACGGAACACCAGAACGAACCGCTCGGGATCGTCGGTGCGATAGACGGATTTTGCCTTGCCGGCGTAAAGTTCTTCGCGTTTTTCCATTGGGGTTCTCCGAAAAGCGGCCGCCCCGGGGCGGCCTCTTCCTGAATCAGTATAGGTAATCGAACAGTTGCGCGAGCAGATCCGGCGTCGTACGGCTGCCGCTGTAGTCCGGAACCTCCTCGGCAGAGATGACAATAGCGTCGCTCTGCTGACTGAGGCTCACTGTGTGGGTATGCCGCGGCTCGTCCTTGTCGCTGAACCAGCTAAACCAGCCCGGATCCCGCTCATCTTCGGTGCGGAAGTCGACGTGGAACCAGCCTTCACTGCGGTTAAGGTCAACAACGGGAATACCCGAATCCGTCAGTGCGCGGCTTACTTCTGCCCAGGAGCGGCCATAATCGAGCTCCATACGGATCGCCACGGCCTCATCATTTTCCGAGATCAGGCGAACCAGGGGGTCGCTGACCATTCCGGATGCCGCCCGGGAAAAGGATTTGGTTTCCTCCCGGGCCCTGAGAAAGTCACCGAGGTCGGACAACAGCCGTCTCTGCAACTCCAGTTGCTGCTCAGAGGGATCGGATACTCCGCTCCAGGGAATCAGCTCGTCCGGCTGATCCGGAACTTCCAGTTTACGCACCTGCACTTCGGTGGTCTTGCGGCGAACGCCGGGCGCCATACGGAACTGAAGGACCACCTTCTGCTCGCCGGCAGACGGGTTGTCGGAAAGCTCAACCAGATCCCTCGCCCGTTTGCTGAAGTTGGCGAGTTCCGTCTGCAGGATGCCCAGTTGAGGACTATCGAAGCCAACACCCAGGCTACGCTCGGACAGATAGCTGTTCACCGCCGGCCAGATTCTGCCCGGCACATCGTTGACCAACAGCCAGAGCCGGCCATCAAGCTCTTCAATGACGTAATTCTCGTCCAGAATGTCCGAGGTCATGTCCGGCGGGCGCGGTATATCGGACGGATACATCTTGCTGGCATCGGCCGGCTGGACATCACGGATTGGCATGGTCTGGCTGAAGCGGGAATCGTCAGCGGTTGGCGGCAATTCCAGTGGCTTCCCTTCCGTCGCATTCACATAGCGTTCGGAACGGTCTTCAACGAGACTGCATCCCGAAGCTGCTGCCAGAAGCAACAGCCCGGATACAATAACAACGGGTTTGAACATCAGGGTATTACCGGTTCCTTTTCGAACCTGCATCAGGTTACTCCGGGGCTGGGATGTTTTAAGCAAACTCAGAGTACACCTGAGGCCTTGAGGGCATCTTCCACTTCACTATGGAATTTTTCGCTGAGCGGTGTCAGCGGCAGGCGAATGCCCTCTCCAATCATCCCCATCCGATACAACGCCCACTTCACCGGGATCGGGTTCGCCTCGAGGAAAAGCTTCCGGTTGAGAGGCATGAGCAGCTCATTCAGACGCTCGGTTTCTTCGCGGTTTCCAGCCACGGCCGCCTCGCAAAGCTGGGCCATTGCCTTCGGAGCCACGTTGGCAGTCACAGAGACGTTGCCCTTGGCACCGGCCAGCATCAACTCCGCTGCGGTGGCATCAT
The DNA here is from genome assembly GCF_913055835.1 of uncultured Marinobacter sp. Lineage (GTDB taxonomy): Bacteria > Pseudomonadota > Gammaproteobacteria > Pseudomonadales > Oleiphilaceae > Marinobacter. The sequence continues at coordinate 29,836 of NZ_CAJXKQ010000002.1, forward strand.
CACCCGAATAGACCGCCAGACGGCCATCCAACGCTTCGATCAGTTCAGCACCACGGTGAATATTGCCGGTGGCGTCCTTGATACCCACGATGTTCGGGATATCGGCAAGCCGGAGGACGGTTTCGTTCAGCATGTCGCAGGCGGTTCGACCCGGTACGTTGTACAGCATCTGGTTCATGCCGGGGACGGCTTCGGCGATGGCTTTGAAATGCTGGTACAGGCCTTCCTGGGTCGGCTTGTTGTAGTAGGGAACAACGAGCAGGCAGGCATCAGCTCCAAGCTTGTGGGCTTCCGCAGTCAGCTCAATGGCCTCACGGGTGCTGTTACCGCCCGTGCCCGCAATGACGGGGATGCGGCCATTAACGCGTTTGATGATGTGGCCAATAGTCTGGCAATGCTCTTCCGGGTCGAGCGTTGCGGATTCGCCGGTGGTGCCCACAGCAACAATGCCGTGCGTGCCGTTTTCAATATGAAAGTCTACCAGCTTGTCCAGATCCTCCCAGTGGATATCACCGTTTGGATGCATGGGCGTGACCAGTGCGACAAGGCTACCCGTAATCATAAAAGCTCCGTCCGAATAAAACCGATATGGTAATGTTGGGCACGAACTGACACAAGGGAATTAAAGGAGATGTCATGCCATCCGTTGAGTTAAACAAACCCGTTCCGGATTTTGAAGCACCGGCAACCGGAGACCAGAGTATTCGGCTCGATAGTCTGAAGGGTCACAATGTGGTGATTTATTTCTATCCGAAAGACAACACACCCGGCTGCACCACCGAAGGCCAGGACTTCCGGGACCGGATGAAACAGTTTGAAGAACTGGATACCGTGATTCTCGGCGTATCCAGGGACGGCCTAAAAGCCCACGAGAACTTCCGGGCCAAGCATGAGTTTCCCTTCCACCTGATTTCAGACAAGGACGAAGCCCTGTGCAACCTCTTTGACGTGATCAAGCTCAAGAAGCTCTACGGCAAGGAGTACATGGGCGTTGACCGCAGTACCTTCCTGATCGATAAGGACGGGGTACTGAGAGCTGAATGGCGTGGCGTGAAGGTCAAAGGCCACGCGGACGAGGTTCTCGAGGCTGTAAAGGCGCTTTAAGCGCCTTTCAGGCATCCCCGGTTTCAGCCAACGGCGCCGATTCCTTTACCGGCCACGCAGCAAACACAGCCTTGAGCATGGTTGCCAGTGGAATGGCAAAGAAGACACCCCACAGCCCCCAGATACCCCCGAAGAACAGAACAGCGACGATAATCGCAACCGGGTGAAGGTTGTTCACCTCCGAAAACAGAATCGGGACCAGTACGTTGCCATCCAGCGCCTGGATAACACCATAGACCACCATCACCCAGATAAACTGGCTGCCCCACCCGAAGGCAAACAGGGCAATTACAGCGACAGGGATGGTCACAACAGCCGCACCAATATAGGGGATAACAACGCTTAGCCCGACCAGCAATGAGAGCAGTGCCGCATAAGGCATGCCCAACAGTTTGAAGGACACGTAGGTGGTGCCCCCAACGATCAGGATCTCAACCGCCTTGCCGCGGACATAGTTGGCACACTGAAGGTTCACCTCATGCCAGATCTTCAACATCATCGGGCGCTGGGGCGGTAAAAGCCGGGCAATGGAGTTGAGCAGCACCGCCCTGTCTTTCAGGAAGAAGAACACCAGAATCGGTACCAGCACCATGTAGATCAGGAGCGCCACCAGGTCCGGAATGCTGGACAGGGAAAACGACACCAGCCATTGGGTCATGTGCCCTACTTCGGTACTCACCTGGCTGTAAACGGTGCTGACGGCCTCCCCTGAAATCAGATGGGGATATTGTTGCGGCAGCAACTCAAGATAGGATTGCAGCTCCCGGATGATGCGTGGTGCCTCGCCGGCCAAATTGCTCAGCTGTGTCCAGATCAGCGGCAACAGTCCAAACAGGAATCCGACAAGCACACCGAGAAAGACCAGGAATACCCCAATGATCGATACAGTCTCCGGCACCCCCAGCTTGTTGAGCTTGGTCACCAGGCCCTGCAAAATAAAGGCTATGATCAGGGAGGCAATGGCGGGCGCAAGCATGGCGCCGAACCAGATAACGAAAATGGTCCCCGTTACCAGTATCAGGAACAGGATGACCGCTTCTTCATCCGAGAAGTATTTGTGTGCGAGACCGCGTAGTGTCCTGATCATTTACAGCTCCGAATCCTTAACCGCCGCACTTTATCACAAACCGGTACTCCCCGGCGGCTTCAGAACTGCTCATCAGCTTGTGATCGGACAGCTCCAGGAAGGCCGGAATGTCCCGGGCGGAACCGGAATCCGTGGCAATCACCTCAAGCTCTTCACCGGGCGCCATGCTGTTCAGTTCCAGCTTCGTTTTCAGCAGCGGCATCGGGCAGCGCAACCCAGAGGCATCAAGCGTTCGATCAACCATACTAGCGACACACCATCACAAAATAATAAGCGGATTTAACAAGCGGGCATTATGCCGACAGTGATAATGTATTGCATCACAATACTCTTCAAGCTGAAGATCCGAACTTTTTATCGCAAACCGCTGTCAAACCGGCGATTCAGACCACAGGCACCCGGCACTACATGATTGAGAACCAAACCCGCTCCCGAACGCTACCGGCACTGGCCATAACTGCCCTGCTGGCAATTCTGCTTGTTTCCCTGCCGGTTCATGCCCAGGAAAGCAGGCTACCAAGCATCGGTGGCGGCGGCGGAGGTCTTATTGCCGGCCAGCAGGAGTCTGATATCGGTCAGCAGGTGATGGTGTCTATCCGTCGGTCGGCACCCCGGATCAGCGATCCCCTGGTCTATGATTACCTGAGCGCCATTACCTATCGTCTGGTTCCCTCTGCGCCTCTGCAGGACCGAAACCTGACCCTCGCACTGATCGATAGCCCTGCCATCAACGCGTTCGCGGTACCAGGCGGCATTGTGGGGGTGAATGGCGGCCTGTTCCTGAACGCCGCAACGGAGCAACAGTTTGCTTCCGTTCTGGCCCACGAGCTTGCCCACCTCAGCCAGCGGCATTTTGCCCGCCGTATGGAGCAGCAGGAAACCAGTGCCCCGCTCACTCTGGCGGGCATGATTGCCGGCATTGTGTTGTCGGCGGTCACCCAGTCGGACATCGGTTTTGCCGCCATTGCCGGAACCCAGGCTCTCGCGGCCCAGAATATGCTGGCTTACAGCCGGGCTCATGAACAGGAAGCCGACCGGGTCGGGCTCGACATTCTGGCCAGCGCGGGCATGGATCCTCGCGGAATGCCCGAAATGTTCGAAATCATGATGCGCCAGAACCGCATGCAGGGTAACCGTCTGCCTGAATATCTCTCCACGCACCCGCTTACGCAGAGCCGTGTTGCCGACACCCGCAGCCGGGCCGAACAGTATCCGGACGAAAACATCCGGGACGGGCAGGAATATCACCTGATGCGCAGCCGGCTGCAGGTGCACTATGCCCCATCGCCAGATGTTGCCGTGGAAACCTTCGAGGCGTACCTGGATCGACCGGATGCCCAGAGAAACGACGCTATCCGGTATGGTTTGTCAGTGGCCTACCTGGAGGACAGGCAATACGACAAGGCAGTGGAAATACTGAATGATCTGCTGACCAAAAATCCGGGACGAATCACTTTCCAGGTAACTCTCGCAGAAGTCAGACTTGCCCAGGATCGCGTGGACGAGGCACGGGCCATATTGACAGACGCTTTGGCGAGAAATCCCGGGAACTACCCGATCACCCACACCCTGGCCCGAACCGAAATAGCCGACGGTAACGGCGCGGCAGCGGCTGAATACCTTAAACAACTGACCCGCCAGTTACCAGGGCAGGAACACTTATGGCTTAAACTGGCCGAGGCCGAGGGGATGGCAAGGAACATCGTCGGCGTGCATCGCGCACGGGCAGAGTACGACGTGTTGATGGGGGATCTGGAGTCTGCTCAGCGTCAGCTGAGGCAGGCGCAGGAGAAGCTGCCAGCGGGCGCACCACAACGGCAGATTGTGACTGAGCGGCTGGCAGAAATTACCAGCCGCCTCCACGCTCGCGCCAACAGCTGATCAGGCGTTACCTGCCGCCTTGAGATTCATGTTCGCGGTAAAATCCAGCATGCGTTGCAGCGGCTGCAGGGCCTTCTCCCTCAGCTCTGGATCCACAAGCACTTCCTGATTGCCTTCCTCCAGCACCTGCAGCAAATTCTGAAGGCCATTCATGGCCATCCAGGGGCAATGGGCACAGCTCCGGCAGGTAGCACCATTGCCGGCAGTGGGCGCTTCAATCAGGGTTTTGTTCGGAGCCAGCTGCTGCATCTTGTAAAAGATGCCATTGTCGGTGGCAACGATGAACTTTTCATTGGGCAGGGTCTGGACCGCGTGAATCAGCTGCGAGGTTGAACCGACAACGTCGGCCATCTCAACTACCGCGTCGGGGGATTCCGGATGGACCAATACAGCGGCGTCCGGATACAGGGCCTTCAGATCCTCCAGCCCACGGTATTTGAACTCCTCATGAACAATGCAGGAGCCGTCCCAGAGCAGCATGTCCGCGCCGGTGGTTTTCTGGACGTAATGTCCCAGGTGCTTGTCTGGCGCCCAGAGAATTTTTTCACCCCGAGCATCCAGATCTTCAACAATCGCCTGGGCACAGCTTGAGGTGACCACCCAGTCTGCCCTCGCCTTCACTGCCGCCGATGTGTTGGCGTAAACCACAACCGTGCGGTCCGGGTGCTGATCGCAAAACTCGGCGAATTCGTCGGCAGGACACCCCACATCCAGGGAACAGGTTGCCTCAAGGGTTGGCATCAGAACGCGCTTTTCAGGGTTCAGGATCTTGGCGGTTTCACCCATGAAGCGCACGCCTGCAACCACGATAGTCGAGGCCGGGTGCTGGTTGCCGAACCGCGCCATCTCCAGTGAATCCGCAACACAGCCACCGGTTTCCTCAGCAAGGCGCTGAATATCGGGATCGGTGTAATAATGGGCCACAAGCACCGCATCCTGTTCCTGCAGGGCCAACTTGATCCGAGCCTCCAGCTCGGACTTTTCGTCCTCGCTAAGTGGCTTCGGCTCGGCGGCATGGGCCAGGTGTTCTTGAACAAGGATACGATCTTCAGCGTATGTCATTACTGCGTCTCTGTGCTGCGTTAACCGGGAGATTATAGCACTCATACCCGGCTTTCATGTTTCTGAAACAGTGCTATCACAAAGTTGTGATTGCGATTTCTGTTACCTGTTTACCTAGGTAGGAACGTATACGCAAAAAAAAAGAGCCCGGAGGCTCTTTTTTCACAAAAACCCGCAGGTTTCTGTTATTTGGTGGGTCGTGAAGGATTCGAACCTTCGACCAATTGGTTAAAAGCCAACTGCTCTACCAACTGAGCTAACGACCCAAACGAGGCGCATATAGTAATGATTTTTGGCCGTTGATCAACCCCTTTTTCTCAGGTTTCTCAACATTTTTGCCACGCCCGGCAATCAGCTGTTCTGGGACTCCAGAAACTTCCTGGCAAGGTCCGCAGCGCTGCTGGACGGGTAATCCTCAATCACGGTTTGCATGCTGCGCCGTGCCTGCTCTTCTTCCCCCAGACGGTCATGAGTAACGCCCAGCTTGTAGACGGCATCCGGTGCCTTGCGGTGATCGGCAAAACGGGTGGCAACAATGGTGAACGCCTGTTTTGCCTGCTCGAGCTGCGGCTTGACCAGATAGACTTCACCGAGCCAATAGTAGGCATTGACCGTCAGATCACCCTCCGGATACTCATCGATAAATTCGTATATCCGACTGATGGCCTCATCGTATTTTTTCTGGTTTCGGATCAGGTCCTGAATCTGTTCGTAGGCCTTGCGCTCTTCCGCACCCGGCTGACGGTATTCCCTTGCTGCCGGCGCTGGTCCGGAAGCTGTCGAGTCGTTACCTGTTGTGCTTGCCGCGGGAGCAGGTTGGGACGCCACCTTCTCCGAGAGATCCAGAATACGCTGGTCCAGATCTATGTAGCGATCGCGCCCCTGCTGCTGCAGGCGTTCGATCTGGTGTCTCTGCTCCTCCACCTGGCCCTGAAGCCTGCGGACTTCACCCTGAAGCTGCTGGATCATGTAGAACAGCTCAGCCGTCGCCTGGCTATTATTGGCGTTGCGCTGAGAGTCCTGGGCTGATTGCGCCAGGGCGACTCCCGCCTGCCCGAGGGCAAGCGGCAGCACCACTGTCGCCATGAGGATTTTTCTCATGGTCGGTCCTGTGTGATTACTCAAATACGAGTTCTACACGACGGTTCTGGGCCCAGGCACTCTCGCTGGAGCCCATCACTGCCGGCTTCTCTTCACCATAGCTTACGGTTTCAAGCTGGCCGCGTGAAGCGCCATTGACGATCAGGAAACGCTGAACAGCGTTGGCACGACGCTCACCCAGGGCCAGGTTGTATTCCTTGGTGCCGCGCTCATCAGCGTGACCTTCGATACGCACATTCTGACCCGGGTTATTGGCGAGGAAGCGAGCATGGGCGACCAGCACGTCCCGGGCTTCCTGTTTGATTTCAGCAGTGTCGAAATCAAAGTAGAACACGGTGATTTCGCGCAGCGCCTGCTGCTCCGCCTGTTCGCGCGCGGCCATGCGCTCTTCTTCAGTCATGGCAGAAGAAGATACTCCACCCTGGTCATCACCACCATAAACTGTGGAACCGCCTTCCTGATCGACAGCAGCGACATCGGAACCGTACTCACCGCCTTCCTCGGAGGTACCGCCGGTGGAGCTACAGCCAGCTACCAGGCCTACGGACAGCAACAGTGCAAACGCTTTTGATTGAGCCGAGAAATTCATACTTTTTTCCTTTCAGTTGAGTGACATGATCAGTTGAACCATTGCCGACGCCTATTAAATCCGGCGATCAGCGAACCAAAGGTCCCCAGGCCGGCTCACGGACATCGCCTTCGGATGCCGGCAAGCTGTAGGCTGCCCCGCCATCCGCAGAAATAACCGTAAGCACGTTGCTTCCGTTCTGCCGGGTAGCGTAGATCAGCATCCGGCCGTTGGGCGCAACACTGGGAGACTCATCAGACTCCGTGCGGGTAAGGATGGTCTCCTCCCCGGTTTTCAGTTCGGTACGGGCAATGTGAAATGCCCGATCCCGCTGGTGAACGTAATAGACATATTTGCCGTCATTGTCCGGCCTGGGCCGAGCGTTGTAGCGGCTGCCGAAGGTGATACGACGGGGCTCGGCACCCGGTGTTTCCATGTGGTATATCTGGGGCCCGCCGGAACGATCCGAGGTGAAGAAAATCCCCTCACCACTGGCGTCGTAGCTCGGTTCGGTATCAATGGCCCAGTGGTTGGTGAGTTTGGTCAGTTGCCGGCTATCCAGATTCATCCGGTAGATTTCGGCGTTGCCATCCTTCGAGAGGGTCATCAGCAGCGATCGGCCATCGTCAGACCAGGCGGGTGCCGAATTCAGGCCTGGAAAATCTGCAACCTTGGTGCGCTGGCCGGTTGCGAGCTCATGAACGAAGATAACCGGCTTTCCAGTTTCGAAAGACACATAGGCCAATTTTTCTCCGTCTGGTGACCAGGCCGGGGACAGAATGGGCTCCTGGCTTTCGAGACGAATACGGGCACGCTTGCCGTCCACATCGCTCACCTGCAGGCGGTAGCGGGGTTTGCCATTAGCGGTATCCAGCGTTACATACGCCAGCTTCGTGGAAAAGGCACCAGGTACGCCGGTGATGGCCTCATAAACCTTGTCGCTGATGTGGTGCGCCAGAGAACGCATATTGGAAGCCGGTGCAGCTGCGGTTTCCCCTAGAATCCTTTCTTCGCGGTTTACATCGAACAGTTCATACCGGGCCTGTACACGGTCACCACTTCGGGTAAGCGAACCGACCAGTACGTAGCGTTGACCGAGCAGACGCCAGTCCCGGAAATACACTTCTTCCCGCCGCGATGGCAGGCTCAGCATTTTTTCCGGAGGCAGGGTCCGAAACTCCCCCGTCATCGTCAGATCCGCCTGGACAATGCTGCCGACCTTGTCTCCAGCGGGCATCTGTCCGGATTCAGCGAAGGGCACCACTGCCACAGGAATGGCGGAATCCGCACCCTCGGTAATCCGGATCAACAGCTCGGCACGGGCACCTGAAACTGCGACGAAGATCAGGGCGATAGCGGCGAGCACTATTCTGGACGGTTTATACCAAATCCGATATGTCATGGTGTTATCCGTATCCTTATCTCAACCGGCGTGGGTTGAATTCAATCGTAAACTGTCGGAAATACCGTTCAAAGGTATCCCGATCATTGGGTATCGGGTAACGGCTCAGTGAACGCACGGCCCCCAGAGCGGAGTTATCAAACGCAGTGTTGCCACTGCTACTGACCAGACGCACTCCGGCGAGCTCGCCGGTTGGCAACAGGGTAATCTGAAGCCGCGCAGTCATATCTTCCGTTGCCGAGGATGGCGGATACCACGCCTGGCTCAACCGCTCCCGGATCAATGCCTGGTACTTCTCGCTCTCCGACAACATCTGCGCTTCCCGGGCTTTCGCGGCCGCTGCTTCCTGCTGGCGACGAGCTTCCTCTTCACGAGCTCTTTGAGCCGCCTCCGCCTGGGCCTCCAACTGCTGTTCACGCAGCTTCCGCTCCGCCTCAAGACGTTTACGCTCTGCTTCCTGGCGGGCCAGTTCTTCCTGTCGCTTGCGTTCGGCTTCTTCGCGCTTCCTCTGCTCTTCCTGCCGACGCTTCTCTTCTTCGGCTTTTCGTCTGGCTTCTTCCTGACGGCGTTTCTCTTCCTCCGCCTTCTGGCGAGCCCGCTCCTTGGCCTCCGCTTCCGCCTTTTTACGCGCCGCTTCTTCTTCACGCGCTTTCTGTGCTGCACGTTCCTTCGCCTCGGCTTCCTGACGCTCCTGCTCTTTCTGTTGCTGCAGCCGCTTTTGCTCTTTCTGGCGCTCCTGCTCGGCAATACGACGGGCTTCTTCCTCCTGCCGCTGCCGCTCGGCCTCTTCCCGACGGCGCTGCTCCTCGGCCCGACGCTCCTCATCGCGTTTCTGTTGATCGTCCGGTTCGACAACCGGGCTCGGCTCCGGTTCTTGCTGGGTAATCAACCGCGCCGATATGCTTCTGGGAGGTGGCTCATGGTCGGTGCTGGTCCAGGACCAACCTGCCAGCGCGATACCCAGAATCAACGCATGCAGCGTTACCGAGAGCGCCACCGGTGATTTCCACGGTGCCATGCCGGTTGTGGTAACTTCGCGCTCGTGATCTCTCACAACACTCCTGCCCGCACCACTATCAATTGTCGTCCCGGGGTGATTCAGTGATCAGGCCGATACTGCTCGCCCCGGCACCCTGTAATTCCGCCATCAATCTGACAACGGTGCCATAGGGAACGTTCTCATCACCACGAACCAGAATCTCACTTGAAGCCCGCTGCGAAAGAATCTTGGAGATCTGTTCCCGCAAATCCGCCAGGGTCATGGGGTCACTGCCTTCATCACCGATTTCGACGTAGTAAGCACCGTTCGCATCCACGGAAACAATGATGGACTCTACGTCCTTATCTGCCTGGATCGGGTCCGAGGTGGTCTGAGGCAAATCAACCTTGACCCCCTGGGTCAGCATCGGCGCGGTGACCATGAAGATAATCAGGAGCACCAGCATGACGTCAATGTACGGAACCACGTTGATCTCCGACATTGGTTTGCGCCTGTTCTCCGGCATCATTCCCATGCCTTTCATAAAGCAGCGCTCCTAAGCTGATCCCCGCCCATGAATTTCCGTGCCATCATGCGGCACCCTTTTCGCTCTGGTGCACCCGACGATGGAGAATGCTGGAAAACTCATCGGCGAAGGTTTCATAGTTTTTCAACAGAGCATCGGACATGGCCGAGAAACGGTTGTAGGCGATAACCGCCGGTATTGCGGCGAACAGACCCATGGCGGTCGCAATCAGGGCCTCTGAAATACCGGGCGCTACCGTGGCCAGCGTTGCCTGCTGAACCTGAGCAAGTCCGCGGAACGAATTCATGATGCCCCATACAGTACCAAACAGGCCGATATACGGACTGGTGGAGCCCACCGTAGCCAGAAACGGGAGGCTTGCCTCAAGCCGCTCGTGCTCCCGCGAAAACGCCACACGCATGGCCCGCTGGGTACCCTCCATAACAGCATCGGCATCCCGGCTTTGCTGACGCAACCGGGAAAATTCCTTGAAACCGGCGCGGAAAAGGGATTCCATGCCGGAGAACGGCGTCGGATCGGCATTCACTTCCCGGTATAGCTGGCCCAGATCCATACCGGACCAGAACCGCTCTTCAAACGCCAGTTGGGCCCGCTTGGCTTTGCGGAATACCTGCAGACGCTGGAAAATCAGCGCCCAGGACATGATCGACGCCAGGGCCAGCAAAAGCATGACCAGCTGTACCAGGACACCGGCGTTTGCAATGAGGTACCAGACTGAAAGTTCTGAATCCACTTCTTACTCCTGGCTCGTTCTGTTTATCGTTTCAATCGGCTGGACATTCCTGGCCAGCAATTCCTGCATGTTTTCCGGCAAACGCCGGGGGCGGCCAGTATCGAGCGCAACACAGGCAACCCGGACATTGCTATCACTCAAAACCTTGCGGTCGGCGGCCCGCAGGACACGCTGGCGAAAGTCCATCCAGACCCGGCCAAAAGCCACCGGTTCGGCTGTGACAAGCAGCTCATCATCCAGCCTTGCGGCTACCGCATAATGAATGTCCAGGCGCTGTACAACATAACTGATGTTGTCTGCCAGCCCTGCCCTCAAGCCAACGCCGCAACTGCGTACCCATTCGGTTCGCGCCCGCTCCATGTAATGGAGGTATTTGGCGTGAAATACGATGCCGCCGGCATCGGTGTCCTCAATGTAGACCCGGATCGGCAGCTCGAACCTTGCCTCTGGCGCCTGTTCAACCAAAAAGATCATCCTCCCTGCCCGACTTCGGTGGAATAACACCAAAATGCTGATAGGCATTGGAGGTCACCATCCGTCCCCGCGGGGTCCGAACCATGTAACCCTGCTGGATCAGGAAGGGCTCAAGCACATCCTCAATGGTGCCGCGTTCCTCGCTGATGGCGGCGGCAAGGCTCTCAACACCCACTGGTCCACCGTCGAATTTCTCGATCATCGCCAGCAGCAGACGCCGATCCATATGATCGAAGCCCTGATTATCTACCTTGAGCATATTCAGTGCCTGATCGGCAATGTCAGACGTGATCCGACCGTCGGAACGGACCTCCGCAAAATCCCGGACCCGACGCAAAAGCCGGTTGGCGATCCGCGGCGTGCCCCTCGACCGACGCGCGATTTCAAACGCGCCTGCTTCATCAACGGCTACCGAAGAAAGCCGTGCGGAGCGCAGAATGATGCTGGTGAGATCTTCAGTGTTGTAGAACTCCAGACGCTGCACAATCCCGAAGCGGTCCCGCAAGGGCGATGTCAGCAACCCTGCACGGGTAGTGGCCCCGACAAGGGTGAACGGTGGCAGATCGAGCTTGATGGATCGGGCCGCCGGGCCCTCACCAATCATGATGTCGAGCTGGTAATCTTCCATCGCAGGATAAAGAACTTCCTCGACGGCGGCGCTGAGACGGTGAATCTCGTCGATGAAGAGAACGTCACCTTCCTCGAGGTTGGTCAGCATGGCCGCCAGATCCCCGGCTTTCTCAAGCACCGGGCCAGAGGTTGTTTTGATGGAAACGCCCATCTCGTTGGCGATGATATTGGCCAGCGTTGTCTTACCCAAACCGGGCGGGCCAAAGATCAGAACGTGGTCCAGCGCTTCCTGGCGGCCACGGGCGGCGGATATGAAAATATCCATCTGCTCACGGACCGTGGGCTGGCCAACATATTCAGCCAGCAAGGTCGGGCGAATGGCCCTGTCCTGTACTTCCTCGTATTCACCGGCCCGGGCCGAGATCAACCGGTCGGATTCGATCATGGCATCACCCATAGTGTGGGAATCAACATCGTGCCTCACGTTTACCCGCTATTCCAGCGCAGCCCCAATTGTACAAAGGGGTTAGCAGGTGTCACGTTACGCTCTCTACAGGTTCACGACAGGTTCTGGCGGTCAGGCCGGTATCATGTTTCGCAGGGCCAGACGGATGAGGGTTTCGCTGCTCATGCCCTCCTCGGCCACTTTGCTGATGGCCTTGGCGGCCTCCTGGGGTTTGTAACCCAGGGCAATCAGTGCGGCTTCCGCTTCCTCGGTAGCCGCCGGGCCGCCAACCGGACCTTGTCCGTCCACTTGCCCCAACCCTGTCGTCTCGGGCGACGTTGGCACAAATTGCCCTTCAAGTTGCCCTATCCGGTCCGCCATTTCAATAAGAAGCCGCTCTGCGGTTTTCTTGCCAACGCCGGGGAGCTTGACCAGTGAGGCGGAGTCCCGGTTCTCGACGCAGCGAATGAACTGCTGGGCATCCAGACCCGAAAGAATGCCAACCGCCAGTTTCGGGCCAACGCCATTCACCTTGATCAGCAGGCGGAACAGGTCCCGGTCCAGACGGGAAGCGAAGCCATAAAGGCTCTGGGCATCTTCGCGGACGGCAAAATGGGTGTGCAGGGTCACTTCATCGCCGGTTTCCGGCAGGTGAAAGAAGGTGGTGTAGGGAATGTCGACTTCGTACCCCAGGCCGGCGCATTCCACCAACGCCTGGCCCGGAGCCTTTTCAACCAGAATACCTCGGATACGACCAATCAAGCTCAATCTCCTGTCGCTATTGGAAGCGGTTTATTGTTGTCGCACCCGACCGCTTCGGACCTTTCCGGTGCCACTGGCCACCCGCAGAATACTCTGGCTCATGTGGGCATGGCACAGGGCAATGGCCAAAGCATCGGCCGCATCCGCCTGGGGTTTGCGTGAGAGCGAGAGCAGCGCCTGAACCATGTGCTGCACCTGGGACTTGTCAGCACCGCCCTTTCCGACAACCGCCTGTTTAACCTGCCGGGCCGAGTACTCATGAACCGCCAAGCCACTGTTGGCGGCACTGACAATGGCCGCACCACGGGCCTGGCCGAGCTTCAGGGCGGAGTCAGGATTGCGGGCCATGAACACCTGCTCGATGGCAAACTCTTCCGGCCGGTACTCGCCAATCAGGGTGGCAAGGCTCTGGAAGATGGTCTGCAGGCGCTCCGCCATGGGCTTCTCACCCACCCGAATACAACCACTGTCGATGTACTCGATGTGACGACCATCGGCCCGAATGACGCCGTAACCGGTAATTCGTGACCCCGGATCTACGCCCAGAATTATCGCCACATCAATGCTCCTGACTGGTCAAAGTGATTCCATGATTTCGCCGGAGATATCCGCGTTGTGGTAGACATTCTGAACATCGTCCAGATCTTCGAGCATATCAATGAGCTTGAGGATGGTTTCCGCGCCGTCGCGATCCAGCTCAACCCGCGTGGACGGAACCATGGTTACTTCGGCATTGTCCGGGACCAGCCCGGCGTTGACCAGAGATTCCTTGACGTCCAGAAACTGCTCGGGCGTGGTTACGATTTCCCAGGAGCCATCTTCCTGGGCCGCAAGGTCTTCGGCACCGGCGCTGAGTACGGCTTCCACCAGCCTATCTTCTTCCCACTCCGGACCGTAGCTGATGATGCCCTGCTTGCTGAACAGGTAGGCTACCGATCCGTCGGTACCGAGATTGCCACCCATCTTGTTGAATGCGTGACGGATTTCAGCGACCGAGCGGTTCTTGTTATCGGTCATGACTTCCACGAATATCGCCACACCACCTGGGCCATAGCCTTCGTAGGTCAGCTCTTCGTAGTTGTCATCATCGCCACCACCGGTGCCACGTTCTACCGCGCGCTCGATGGTGTCTTTTTTCATGTTCGCGGTGAGCGCCTTGTCGATGACCGCGCGCAGACGGGGGTTGTCATCGGGATTACCCCCGCCCTGGCGCGCGGCCACGGTCAGCTCACGAATGATTTTGGTGAAGATCTTGCCCCGCTTGGCATCCTGTGCCGCCTTGCGGTGCTTGATGTTGGCCCACTTACTGTGACCCGCCATACAGCTCCTCCCTTAAATCATTGACTTACGCGTTGCCCTCACCGGCTTCCGCCTTGTTGCCTTCAACCGGCTTTGACGGCTTGCGCAGACGAATATGCAACTCACGTAGCTGCTTCTCATCCACTTCGCCCGGCGCCTGGGTCATCAGACAGGTGGCACTCTGGGTTTTCGGGAATGCGATAACGTCACGGATGGACGTAGCGCCGGTCATCAGCATGACCAGGCGGTCCAGGCCGAATGCCAGACCACCATGGGGCGGACAACCAAACTTCAGGGCATCCAGCAGGAAGCCGAACTTGGCACGGGCTTCCTCTTCACCGATACCCAGGATACGGAACACCGCTTCCTGCATTTTCTCATCGTGAATACGGATGGAACCGCCACCCAACTCGGTGCCGTTCAGAACCATGTCATAGGCACGGGACAACGCATTGGCGGGGTCTGCGGCCAGATCTTCCGGGCTGCAGGAGGGAGCCGTGAACGGGTGGTGAATCGCGGTCAGGCTTCCGTCCGGCGTTTCTTCGAACATCGGGAAATCGACAACCCAGAGCGGCGCCCACTCGGACGTCAGCATGTTGAGATCGTGACCGATCCTGATCCGCAATGCGCCCAGGGCCTCGTTGACCACGTTGGTCTTATCTGCACCAAAGAAAACAATGTCGCCGTCTTCGGCACCCACACGCTCCATAATGGCCAGAGCGACGTCATCACCGAGGAACTTGATGATCGGGGATTGCAGACCTTCAACGCCCTTGGACAGGTCATTGACCTTGATATAGGCAAGGCCTTTGGCACCGTAGATGCCAACAAACTTGGTGTAGTCGTCAATCTGCTTGCGAGTCAGCTCGCCGCCTTTCGGCACACGCAGTGCCGCCACACGCCCCTTCGGATCCTTGGCGGGACCGGCGAAGACCTTGAAGTCCACGCCTTCAACCAGATCGTTCACATCCAGCAGCTCCAGCGGGATACGCAGGTCCGGCTTGTCGCTGCCGTAGCGCTGCATTGCCTCGGCATACGGCATTTGCGGGAAGGACGGCAGTTCAACATCCAACACGTCCTTGAACAGGGAGCGGATCATATCCTCGTTCAGCTTCATCAAAGTCTCTTCATCGATAAAAGAGGCCTCAATGTCTACCTGGGTGAACTCTGGCTGACGATCCGCACGCAGATCCTCATCCCGGAAACACTTGGCAATCTGGTAGTAACGGTCAACACCAGACACCATCAGCAGTTGCTTGAACAGCTGGGGAGACTGCGGAAGCGCGAAGAAGGAGCCTTCGTGGGTACGGCTCGGCACCAGGTAATCTCGCGCACCTTCCGGCGTGGCACGGGTCAGGATGGGGGTCTCCACATCCATGAAGCCCTTGCTGTCGAGGTAGTTGCGGATATAGCTGGTTACCCGGGAACGAAAACGCAGACGGTTGATCATTTCCGGACGACGCAGGTCCACAAAGCGGTAGCGCAGGCGCACATCCTCGCCAACATCGACATGCTCATCCAGCGGGAACGGCGGCGTGGCTGCGGCGTTCAGAATGCTCAGCTCTTTGCCAAGAAGCTCAACCTGCCCGGTCGGCATGTTGTTGTTCTCGGTGCCGGCAGGACGGCGACGCACCCGACCGGTTACCTTGATCACGAACTCGCTACGGACTTTTTCCGCGAGCGCAAAGCTCTCAGGGGTATCAGGGTCGACAACCACCTGAGACATACCATCCCGATCCCGCAGATCCAGGAAGATAACCCCACCGTGGTCACGACGGCGGTGGACCCATCCGCAAAGTGTGACTTCCTGATCGATGTGAGATTCGTTAATCCCACCGCAATAATGACTGCGCATACCGGTTCCCGTTACTTTTGATGTGTTCATGTTTGGTGCCATAGGTTCAGCACCGGCTGTGGTGGCTCTATCCAAAACACGCTGTGAATACGTCCCTGTAAGCTCTGCTCCGCCATCCATGGCTCCGCAAGGTTTCGTATAGAGCCACCACACCCGGCGCTACCTTGATTCGTGCCCGCTCAAAAATGTTGCGACCATAGCGGAAAAGCCGCCCATTATAAACACAATGGCGGTGAAAATCAGGCGTGCCGGCACGCAAATCAAGCGGTCGGATGACTGCAGGTTGGCAGCCAGCTAGAATGCTTCTTTTTTACCGGCAGATGGAGTCTGAACTTGGCCACCAGAGCGGAGCAGAAACTGAAAACCCGGCGGGCACTGATGGATGCGGCGCTTTCGCAACTGAGTGCGGATCGGGGCTTTGGGAGCCTGAGCTTGCGGGAAGTTGCCCGAGAGGCGGGCATCGCCCCCACGTCTTTCTACCGCCACTTTGCGGAGCTTGATGAGCTGGGGCTGGCTCTGGTGGACGAAGGCGGTGTTGCCCTGAGGCAACTGATGCGCCAGGCCCGCAAGCGTATTGCCCGGGACGGTGGCAGCGCCATTTCCACGTCCGTTGAAACCTTCATGGAGTACCTGGGCAACAATGCAAACCTGTTCCGGCTGATGCTTCGGGAAAGAACCGGGGTATCCAAGCCGTTCCGGACGGCGGTGAAGGCGGAGATCGATCATTTTGTCACCGAACTGGCGGACGATCTTCGGCGGATTGCCGATGAACAGAGCAGACCACTTTCCGAAGCAAGGCTGGTGGCCGAAGCCATGGTGACGCTGGTGTTCAACCAGGGTGCCGAGGCACTGGACGCAACGGCCAGGGAACGTGAGGAGCTGAAGGCCAAGCTGAAAACCGAGCTCAGGATGATTCTGGTCGGCTCCCAGACTCTGGCGAAGCGCCAGTAATCTGAACTGGCTTTAAACGCCGGATTCCAGCTCGGCCAGCACGGGCTCGAGTCTTTGCCGAACCTGCTCCAGCTCGGCATCGGTATAGGGTACCGGCGCTTGTTTGCCCCAGATCGGGCCCGGCCACGCCGGATCGCCCTCAAATCGTACGATATGATGAAGATGAAGCTGGGGCACCATGTTGCCAAGGGCCGCGACGTTCATCTTGTCGCCGCCGAAGACATCCATCATGGCTTCGCTGAGCGCGGAGGACTCGCGGACCAACTGGTGCTGCTGGTCCGCCGACAACTGGTAGATCTCACGGATCCCGGCGACCGCTGGCACCAACAGCACCCAAGGCCAGGTGCTGTCATTCATCAATCGGATTTCACAAAGCGAGCTGCTTCCGAGGCCAATCGTATCGGCGTTCAGTCGCTCGTGTAACCGGAAAACTGACGGTTCGCTCATGCTCATCCTCCGATTCTCCGGGTTTACTCGGAGTGGAACTGGGTGCGGCCACGGCCAATGGCGTAGTAAATCAGGCCGTAGCGATCCAGCATTTCCGGCTCGTAAAGGTTGCGGCCGTCGAAGACCACAGGCTCACGAATGGTCGCAGCAATGGATTCGAAGTCCGGCGACCGGAACTCTTTCCACTCGGTGCAGATAGCGAGAACATCTGCCCCTTTAAGCGCCTGTTCTTTCGTGCCGCACAGGGTCAGACCATCCTGGTCACCATAGATACGCTGGGTTTCTTCCATCGCCTCCGGATCAAAGGCCTGCACCCTGGCACCCGCCTTCCAGAGATCTTCCATCAACGTGCGGGAGGAAGCTTCACGCATATCATCGGTGTTGGGCTTGAACGCAAGTCCCCAGAGCGCAACGACCTTGCCATTCAGATCGCCGCCAAAGTAATGGCTGATCTTGTCGAACAGCACGTGTTTCTGGGCATAGTTCACCGATTCAACAGCGTTCAGCAGTCGTGCCTCGTAGCCGCAATCGCTCGCCGTTCGGGCCAGAGCCTGGACATCCTTCGGGAAACAGGAGCCACCATAACCACAACCCGGGTAGATGAAGTGATAACCGATCCGCGGATCGGAACCAATACCACGGCGTACGGCTTCGATATCGGCGCCCAACCGCTCTGCCAGATTGGCGATTTCGTTCATGAAGCTGATCTTGGTGGCCAGCATCGAGTTGGCCGCATACTTGGTGAGCTCCGCAGACCGAAGATCCATAAAGATCATCCGGTCATGATTGCGGTTGAACGGGTAGTAGACTTCCCGCAGCAATTCCGCAGCCCGCTCACTGTCGGTACCAACGACAATACGATCAGGCTTCATGAAATCATTGATGGCAGCGCCTTCCTTGAGAAACTCCGGGTTGGAAACCACATCAAAATCAAGCTCCAGACCGCGACGATCCAACTGGGCGCGAACCGCAGCCCGGACCTTGTCGCCGGTACCCACCGGTACCGTGGACTTGTCGACCACCACCTTGTAGTCCTCCATGTGTTCACCAATGGAACGGGCTACGGCAGTAACATACTGGAGGTCGGCAGAACCATCTTCATCCGGAGGCGTACCTACAGCGATAAACTGAAGCGTGCCGTGGCGAACGGCCTCCTCGGTATCTGTTGTGAAAGAAAGACGTCCGGCTTCCACAGTGTGTTTTACGATATTGTCCAGGCCAGGCTCATAGATGGGAATCTGGCCATTCTTGAGCTTCTCAATCTTGCCCTGGTCAACATCCATACACAGAACATGATGACCAACATCCGCCAGACAGGCGCCGGTCACTAGTCCTACATAGCCTGTCCCGAAAATCGTTATTTTCATCCTTTAAATCCCGATACAAATACAGAAAAGTTAAGAGTTATTGGGTGTTGTCGGCTTTTTTCTTCTGCCAGATCGCTTCCCACGCCAGGGCCGTGCCGACAATCGTTTCGAGGTTGTCGTAGTCCGGCTGCCAGCCCAGGGTCTGGCGGATAAGCGTGTTGTCCGCCATCAAAGCCGACGGGTCGCCGGCGCGGCGACCGGTTTCCGTAACCGGGAAATCAACGCCGGATTGCGCCTTGACCACATCAATCACTTCCCGGACCGTAAAGCCGCGACCATACCCGCAATTCATGACCTTCGAATGACCGCCTTCTGACATATAGTCCAGCGCCATCACATGAGCCTTGGCCAGGTCCTCTACGTGGATGTAGTCGCGAATGCAGGTGCCATCCCGGGTATCGTAGTCGGTGCCGAACACGCTCATACCCTCGCGCTGCCCGGTCACGCATTCGCAGGCCACCTTGATCAGATGGGTGGCTTCGGGCGTGGCCTGCCCCAGCAGCCCTTCCGGATTCGCGCCTGCCACATTAAAGTAACGGAGAATCACATAATTGAGGCTGGAAGCTGCGGCCAGATCCATGATCATCCGCTCGCTCATCATCTTGGACGCACCGTAGGGGTTGATCGGAGCCAGCGGCAGATCCTCGGTGAGCACCGTTTGCTCCGGCATGCCATATACGGCCGCAGTGGAGGAAAACACCATGTAGGGCACTTCGTATCTTTCGACCGCTTTCAGGAGGTTCAGGGTATTGCGGGTATTGTTGCTGTAATACTTAAGGGGGTTGGCGACAGACTCCGGCACCACAATATTGGCCGCGAAATGCAGAACCGCCTCAAACCGGTGACGGGAGAATAGATCTTCGATTGCCGCTTCGTCGGCCAGATCCCCGACCACCAGCTCGCCGGCTGTCACCGCCCAGCGGTAGCCTGTGGAGAGGTTATCGAACACCACGATGTCGTGACCGGCCTCGCCTAGCTGGCGAACCACATGACTGCCAATATACCCGGCTCCGCCGGTAACGAGGACTTTCATAGGCGAGAACTACTCCTTCCCTGAAGGTTGTTTGCGCAGACGCCGGATCTCTGCCCGCCGCCGACTGAAAAATTCACTGATTACCCGGCCGCACTGATCTGCAAGCACACCGCCAACAGCCGTTACGTCCCAGTTCAGATGGGGCTCATCCAGAGTTCGACGTGCGGACTCTATTGCGCCCGCCTTCGGCTCACTGGCACCGTAAACGAGCCGACTGATACGACCATGAACGATGGCGCCCACGCACATGGTACAGGGCTCCAGAGTAACGTAAAGCGTGGCACCGGGCAGCCGATAATTGCCTACCCGGGCGGCGGCATCGCGCAGCGCCCGGATTTCGGCATGGGCCGTGGGGTCGCAACCGGAAATCGGCGCGTTAAAACCCGCGCCGATTTCCTTGCCATCCAGAACCACCACGGCACCAACTGGCACTTCGCCTTTGGCTGCAGCTTCGCCCGCCAGCTGCAGTGCGCGGCTCATCCAGCATTCGTCAGTGCGCTCCTCTGACATTGTTGTCCCCCGGGCCCTCTAAAACAGGGTCAGAAGAAAGCGTCCTTCTGCCCCCTTGTTCCGGCAGATTAGATTATTCCCACTCGATAGTGGCGGGCGGCTTGGACGACACATCGTAGGTCACCCGGGAAACGCCGGTGATCTCATTGATGATCCGGTTGGAAACGGTTTCGAGGAGATCGTAAGGCAGATGCGCCCAACGGGCGGTCATGAAATCGATGGTTTCAACGGCACGCAGGGCCACTACGTATTCATAGCGACGGGCGTCCCCTACAACGCCGACCGACTTGACCGGCAGGAATACCGCAAAGGCCTGACTGGTCTTGTGGTAGAAGTCCGCACGATGGAGCTCTTCCAGGAAAATGGCGTCAGCCTTGCGCAAGATATCGGCGTATTCCTTTTTCACTTCGCCAAGAATACGCACGCCCAGTCCAGGCCCCGGGAACGGGTGACGGTAAACCATATCGTAAGGCAAGCCGAGCTCCAGACCGATCCGGCGCACCTCATCCTTGAACAGCTCTCGCAGGGGCTCCACCAGCTTCATTTTCATGGTTTCTGGCAGGCCGCCCACATTGTGGTGGGACTTGATAACGTGAGCCTTGCCAGTCTTGGAGGCGGCAGATTCGATCACGTCCGGATAGATCGTGCCCTGGGCCAGCCAGTTCACATCCTTGATATTGGCCGCCTCATCGTCGAACACGTCGATAAAGGTGTTGCCGATGATCTTGCGTTTCTGTTCGGGATCACTGACGCCCTTGAGCTTCGACAGGAACAGGTCTTCGGCATCAACACGAATGACCTTTACACCCATGTTACTGGCAAACATATCCATCACCTGGTCGCCTTCGTGAAGACGCAGGAGGCCGTTGTCCACGAACACGCAGGTAAGCTGATCACCAATTGCCCGGTGCAGCAGTGCAGCTGTTACCGAGGAGTCGACGCCACCAGACAATCCCAACAAAACCTTGTCGCTGCCGACTTGCTCGCGAATCTGCTGAACGGCGTCATCGACGATCTTTGCAGGTGTCCACAGGGCTTCGCATTTACAGATATTCAGGATGAAATGCTCGAGAATCCGTTTGCCCTGGAGGGTGTGGGTGACCTCGGGATGAAACTGAACACCATACAGGTTCCGACTGAGATCCTGCATTGCAGAAATCGGCGCGCTTTCGGTAGAGGCCAGCAACTCGAAGCCTTCGGGCATGGCCACAACCTTGTCACCGTGGCTCATCCACACATCCAGCAACGACTCACCGGCCGGTGTCAGATGGTCGGTGATATCCGCCAGCAACGGCCCCTTGGCCCGCACCTTGACTTGAGCATAGCCGAACTCACGTTTCTCGGAGCTGGCAACGCGGCCACCAAGTTGTTCAGCCATGGTCTGCATGCCGTAGCAGATGCCGAGAATGGGGATGCCACGATCAAACAGCCCTTCCGGCGCTCGGGGACCGCCAAGTTGAGTTACCGACTCCGGCCCACCCGCAAGAATAATCCCCTTGGGATTGAATTCATTGAGCTCGTCCTCGGTAATATCGAACGCTTTGATCTCACAGTAAACGCCAATTTCCCGCACACGGCGGGCAATCAGCTGGGTGTACTGGGAACCGAAATCGAGAATCAGGATGCGGTGGTCGTGAATGTTCTGGGCCATGGAGTCCTCGGAGCTGAATAAACAACGCGGCCCTCTGGGGGCCGCGTCTGGTAGGGCAATGGTTAACCGATACGGTAGTTGGGCGATTCTTTCGTGATGGTCACATCGTGCACGTGGCTCTCACGCATACCGGCGTTGGTGATGCGCACGAATTCGGGCTTGGTACGCATTTCTTCCATGGTGGCGCTACCGGTGTAGCCCATGGCAGCACGCAGACCACCAACCAATTGGTGAACAATGTTACGCATCGGACCCTTGCAGGCAACGCGGCCTTCAATGCCTTCCGGCACCAGCTTCTCGATGCCTTTGCTGGCGTCCTGGAAGTAACGGTCGCTGGAGCCCTGACCCATGGCCCCGATGGACCCCATACCCCGATACGCCTTGTAACTGCGCCCCTGGAACAGCTCAACCTCACCCGGAGCTTCATCGGTACCTGCCAGGAGGCTGCCGATCATGACGCTGTGGGCACCAGCCGCAATAGCCTTGGCAATATCGCCAGAGAAACGGATACCGCCATCTGCGATTACCGGGACCCCCTTCTCCTTCAGGGCGGCCGCCACGTTGGAAACCGCAGAGATCTGGGGAACGCCAATACCCGCTACGATGCGAGTGGTACAGATGGAACCGGGACCGATACCCACCTTCACCGCATCCGCTCCGGCTTCTGCAAGGGCGAGCGCCGCGTGCGAAGTGGCAATGTTACCGCCAATGACCTGCACATCCGGGAAATTCTTCTTGATCCAGCGAACACGCTCGATGACGCCACGGGAGTGACCATGGGCCGTATCCACAACAATCACATCAACCCCGGCTTCGGCCAGTGCGGTAATTCGTGCTTCGGTGTCGCCGCCAGTACTGACCGCCGCGCCAACCCGCAGACGTCCCTGATCATCCTTGCACGCCAGCGGATAATCCTTGGCCTTCTGGATATCCTTGACGGTGATCAGGCCGCGCAGCTCGAAGTTGTCGTTGACCACCAGAACCTTTTCGATCCGGTGGCGATGCAGCAGCTCTTTCACTTCTTCAAGGCAGGCGCCTTCCTTGACGGTTACCAGCTTGTCCTTCGGGGTCATGATATCGCGAACCAGCGTATCCATGCGGCTTTCAAACCGGATATCACGACCTGTTACGATACCGATCAGATCGTGACCATCCACCACAGGCAGGCCCGAAATGCTGTTTGCCATGGTGATATCGACCAATTCGCGTACCGTGGTGTCTGGCGATACTGTAATCGGATCCTTGACAACACCACTTTCGAACTTCTTGACCTTGCGGACTGCCGCCGCCTGTTGCTCAACGGTCATGTTCTTGTGCATGATGCCGATACCGCCTTCCTGGGCCATGGCGATGGCCAATTCCGCCTCGGTAACGGTATCCATGGCGGATGACAGAAGAGGAATGTTTAGGGTGATACCCTTGGTCAGTTGAGTCTGCAGGCTGACCTCGTGGGGCAGCACTTCCGAGTATCCGGGAACCAGCAGAACATCATCAAATGTGAGGGCTTCTTCGGCAATTCGCAGCATTGGGATCCGCCTTTTGATCGTGCTAAGTTGGGAGTTTCCGTGCCGTACCCGCGGCGGTACAGCAAAGCAAAATCCTTAATCGATCTATTATAATGGGGCTCTCGGGGACAGTAAACCGGCCCGTTTTTAAGGTTCGATTGCATCTTTTTGAAATTTCGCTATTTTTACCCTCCCTTTTTTCGGCTATTGCGTATGTATAACGACGGATCAGGACCGGCGACCCCGCATCTTCAGGACACCCGGCCCCGGGCACTCAGTGTCAGTGAGCTGAACCACCAGGCCAGACACCTTCTGGAATCCAGCTTCATGCAGGTATGGGTTGAAGGAGAACTCTCCGGATTCTCACGCCCCTCCTCCGGTCACTGGTACTTTTCCCTGAAAGACCGGAAGTGCCAGGTGCGATGCGCCATGTTCCGGGGGATGAACCAGCGTATCAGGACGCTTCCCAAGGAGGGCGACCAGGTTCGGATTCGCGGCAGGGTGACCCTCTACGAAAACCGGGGCGACTTCCAGATCATCGTCGAGCATATTGAGCCCGCGGGCCTCGGCGCTTTGCAACAGGCATTCGAGGAACTCAAACGCAAACTGCTCGCCGAGGGGCTTTTTGAACAGGCCCGCAAGAAACCTCTGCCCTCACTGCCCAGACACATTGGCGTAGTCACCTCACCCACCGGCGCCGCGATTCACGACATTCTCACCGTTCTGGCGCGGCGGTGCCCCGCTATACCGGTAACGCTCTACCCCACGGCCGTCCAGGGCAAGGCGGCGACTGCTGACATAGTACGAGCCATTGAAGCTGCCCAGAACCACGGTGTTGCCGATGTACTGATTATCGGTCGTGGCGGTGGCTCCCTGGAGGATCTCTGGTGCTTCAATGAAGAGTCGGTTGCACGCGCCATTGCCGCTTGCAGTATTCCCACAGTCAGCGCGGTCGGACATGAGGTGGATGTCACCATTGCAGATTTCGTGGCCGATCTTCGGGCACCAACGCCTTCGGCCGCGGCCGAAAAGATTTCACCGGATCAGTCTGACTGGCTCAGACAGCTCCGTGAGCGGGAACTCAGACTATCCACTGCCATGGGCCTCGCTCTGAAGCGCCTGGGCACCCAGCTTGGGCATCTGGGCGCGAGACTGCGGGACCCCAGAAGGGAGCTTCTGGAAAAAGCCCAGCGCATGGATGAATTGGAGTTGCGGCTTCAGAAAGCCATCCGACAGCGCCTCACAACCCTTGGCGTACACAACGATCACCTGAGCCAGAGGCTGGCCATGCAGTCACCCCGCCGACAGCTGTCGGAGAGTCAGGAAGCTCTCCGGCGCGTGAGCGAGCGACTGGCCTCAGTAATGCGACAGGATCTGAAACAACGTCGCGACAACCTGGAACATGCGGCGAAGACCCTGAATGTGGTCAGTCCCCTGGCGACGCTTGGACGAGGGTATTCCATCGTACGCGACAAGAGCGGGAACATTCTCCGAGATGCCTCGGGCGTTAAACCGGGCGATACCATTTCAGCCCGTGTTTCGAGAGGTGAAATGACTGCGAAGGTGACTTCAGTCAAATCTGAAGAAGAAACTGGCCCCTAGAACCCTCAGACTAAGCCAATGGTCTACTAGTCCATGATTTCAAACGGCCTAAAGTTGTCAGGAAACGAACTAAAACAACAACAGGCACGATGAGGTGGAATGTATGGACTACCACTCAGAGTTCCGGCGGTCGATAGACAAACCGGACGAATTCTGGCGTGAACAGGCGGAAAAAATTGACTGGATCGAACCGCCGAAAACCATCTGGCAGCCAACCGACAACGGCCACGGGCAGTGGTTCCCTGACGGCACCCTGAACACCTGCGATGTGGCGCTGGATGCCAACATCCGCGCAGGACGTGGTGAGCAGAAAGCCCTGATCTACGATTCTCCGGTTACCGATACCCAGCGCAGCTACACGTACAACGAGCTCACCGATGAAGTTGCACGATTTGCCGGCGCCCTGAAGGACCGCGGTATCACCAAGGGCGACCGGGTCATCATCTACATGCCAATGATCCCGGAAGCCGTTATCGCAATGCTGGGCTGCGCGCGGATCGGTGCCATCCACTCCGTGGTCTTTGGCGGTTTTGCAGCCCATGAACTTGCGGTTCGCATTGACGACGCCAAACCCAAGGCGGTAATTACCGCCTCCTGCGGCATCGAAGTTACCCGGGTGATCGAGTACAAGCCGTTGGTCAACAAGGCCATTGACCAGGCCAGCCACAAACCGGAAACCTGCATCGTGTACCAGCGCCCCCAGGTGCAAGCCGATCTTCAGGCCGGCCGGGACCATGACTGGAACGAGCTCATGAAAACGGCCAAGGCGGCCAACCCGGTGCCCGTCAAGTCTACCGACCCTCTCTATATCCTTTACACCTCGGGCACCACCGGTAAGCCCAAGGGTGTGGTTCGTGACAACGGTGGCCACGCGGTTGCGCTGAACTACAGCATGAAGCTGGTCTACGACGCCAAACCCGGTGATGTTTATTGGGCAGCTTCCGACGTTGGCTGGGTCGTTGGCCATAGCTACATTGTTTACGCCCCGCTGTTTGCCGGCTGCACCACCATCCTGTACGAAGGCAAGCCGGTGAAAACGCCGGATGCGGGTGCCTTCTGGCGGGTGGTTCAGGACCACAAGGTGAACATGCTGTTTACCGCGCCCACCGCATTCCGCGCCGTCCGCAAGGAGGATCCGGAAGCGGATCAGCTGTCACGCTATGACATAAGTTCACTGAAGCGCCTGTTCCTGGCCGGCGAACGCCTGGATCCAGCCACCTATGAGTGGCTGAAGGAACACACCGGCCTGCCAGTGCTTGACCACTGGTGGCAAACCGAAACCGGATGGGCCATTTGCTGCAACCCGGTGGGCATCGAACTGATGGCCACCAAGCCGGGCTCGGCAACCGTACCCTCCCCAGGTTACAACGTTCAGGTGGTAGACATGAACGGCAGCCAGATGCCCGCAGGCGAGCAGGGTCAGATTGCTGTAAAACTGCCGCTGCCACCTGGCTGCATGATGACCGTCTGGGGCGACGACGAGCGCTTCCGCAAAACCTACCTCGAGCCCATCTCAGGCTTTTACAGCTCCGGAGATGGCGGTTTCATC
The DNA here is from genome assembly GCF_913055835.1 of uncultured Marinobacter sp. Classification (GTDB taxonomy): domain Bacteria; phylum Pseudomonadota; class Gammaproteobacteria; order Pseudomonadales; family Oleiphilaceae; genus Marinobacter. The sequence goes on from NZ_CAJXKQ010000002.1 coordinate 56,320, forward strand.
GACGACGACGGCTATGTGTTTGTCATGGGCCGCACCGATGATGTGATCAATGTGGCCGGGCACCGGCTGTCCACCGGCGAGATGGAAGAAGTCGTTGCCTCCCATCCCGCGGTGGCCGAATGCTGCGTCGTTGGTGCTCACGATGACATGAAGGGACAGATCCCCATCGGCCTGGTCCTCATCAAGGATGGCGCAACCATCGACCATGACGAACTGGAAGACGAGCTGGTCGAGATGGTCCGTGACAAGATCGGTGCCATTGCCTGCTTCCGCCGGGCACTGGTGGTGGAACGACTGCCAAAGACCCGCTCCGGCAAGATCCTGAGACGGGTTATCCGGCAGATCGCTGATGGCGAGGAATACTCGGTGCCCAGCACCATTGATGACCCGGCCATACTGGAAGAAATCAGCGAGCAATTCCGCCACTGACAACGGCGCTCTGAACCCTGCCTGTCCCCACTGAACCGGGGGCGGGCATTTTTTGTTCAATCAAATCCCAAGCCGTTGTTTTTGCCCACAATAAAACCTGCATGAAAGGTGCAAAATTTCGTTGACGCCCCCCAAAGTCGGTCTATACTGAAATTGCTGTGAAAATACAGCGGTATTTGGTGAATGCGTTTCAACGTCCTGCCGAAGTGCTCTTCGTTGCCCCTTCCTCAGTACTCTCTGGATTTCTCAGCAACGATTCCATGTGGAATTTTGAAGGTCCCGTGAGGGCAAATTACAGAAAGACAGGAAAGATCAATGTCCGATACTAAAACCGGCCACGTAAAGTGGTTTAACGAATCAAAAGGCTTCGGCTTTATCGCTCAGGACGGTGGCAGCGACGTGTTTGTTCACTACAGCGCAATCAACGCAAGCGGTTTCCGCACCCTGACCGAAGGCCAGCAGGTGCAGTTCACCGTGACACAGGGCCCGAAAGGCCCGCAGGCGGAAAACGTTACCCCGGTCTGAGGGTCTACGCTCCGTCCTTTGCCCCTCACGGGCATCGGAAAATCAACAAGCCGGCACTCGTGCCGGCTTGTGTCGTCTGGGCGGTAGGTTTTACGCGCCCGCCGCTTCCGCCTCCATTTTTTCTCTGGGCATTTCAACGCCCACTGCCTGGGCTACCGCCGAAAACAGTGCCTGCAAGGTTGCAGACGTCGTGTCTTCTGCCAGTGCCGCTGCACTGCAATGCCTATCGCTTGCGGTCAAGCGGATGCAGGCAAGGGCGTTGGCATTGGTGCCCTCACCGAGGGCGAATTCATCGTAAGCTTCTACTGCGATGGATATGCCAAAACGCTTCTCCAGTGCTTCCGACACGGCCTCAACAGCGCCCAGTCCATGACCATCGAGGCGAATGGGAGAAGCCTCTCGACCAACCGACACCTCGGCGTGAACACCCTCTTCGTCCCGATGCAGGTCGTAAGAGCGCAGCGCCCAATCGGCGTGGACTTTCAGATACCGATCCTCGAACAGGCGATGAATGGTCAGGGAGTCGATCTCACCACCGTTGGTTTCCGCTTCTCTCTGGACCAACTTGCTGAACTCGATCTGCAGCCAGCGCGGCAAGCTGATGTTGTAATCCCGCTCCAGAACATAGGCAACACCACCTTTTCCAGACTGACTGTTGATGCGCACCACCTCTTCATAGCGGCGGCCGACATCGAACGGGTCGATGGGCAGATAGGCGACATTCCAGATCTCACCATCCTTGCGGCGGGCCAGACATTTGCGGATGGCGTCCTGATGGCTGCCGGAGAAGGCGGTAAAGACCAGTTCGCCGGCATAAGGGTGCCGCGGATGGGTGGAAATCTCGGTACAGGCCTCAACCACCTCGGTGATCTCCGCCATGCCGGACAGATCCAGAGTTGGATCAATGCCCTGGGAATAGAGGTTCATGGCCATGGTCACCAGGTCCATGTTGCCGGTGCGCTCGCCATTGCCCATCAGGGTACCTTCGACCCGGTCGGCTCCCGCCATCACCGCCAGTTCTGCAGCCGCCACGGCGCAGCCACGATCGTTGTGGGTGTGCACGCTGATGCTGATGTGCTCACGACGCTTGATGTTGTCGCAGATCCACTCGATCTGGTCGGCGAACACATTCGGTGTCGCCATCTCAACGGTGGCAGGCAGGTTAATGATCATCGGCTGCCCTTCCTCCGGCCGCCAGACCTCGCTCACAGCATCAATCACCTCCGCGGCGAAATCCAGCTCGGTACCGGTAAAGCTCTCCGGTGAGTATTGGAACGTCCATTCGGTTTCCGGGTGACGGGCGGCAATGTCACGAACCAGTTTCGCACCATTGACGGCGATGTCCCTGATACCATCGCGATCCAGGCCAAATACCTGCTCCCGCTGCACGGTGGAGGTGGAGTTGTACACGTGGACGATCGCTTTGCGGGCGCCGGCCAACGCTTCATAGGTCCGTTCGATCAATTCAGGGCGCGCCTGGGTCAACACCTGGATCTTCACATCCTCAGGAATACGGTTTTCTTCGATCAGCTTTCGGCAGAAGTCGAAATCCGGCTGGCTGGCAGCGGGGAAGCCAATCTCGATTTCCTTGAATCCCAGCTTGACCAGCAACTCGAACATCCGCGTTTTCTGAGCGACGGACATAGGCTTCACAAGAGCCTGATTGCCATCCCGAAGATCTACGGCACACCAGGTCGGCGCCTTTTCGATGACCTTATCCGGCCAGCGCCGGTCAGTTTTGGCAACAGGTTTGAACGCAACGTATTTGCGATGATCGAAAGCCATGCGTGTGATTCCTTGCGGTTTCCGGGATGAAATTTTCAGTGTGTACAGGTTAACGCGATAAAGCTGGTATTTGATTGCGAACTTTACCGGGAAGGGGTATTTTCTAATCTATAAATTGCTGAATATGAGAGATTCGTAGAATTTTATGACCGCAAATCAGAAATCGCTCGTCAAAATTGACAAGATGGACCGTCGGATACTCGAACATATCCAGCAGGATGGCTCCCTCACCAACCAGGAACTGGCGGAAAAAGTCGGGCTGTCTCCCTCACCTTGCCTGCGGCGAGTCAGGGCCCTCGAGGAAGCCGGCATCATTGTCAGAACCGTCACTATTCTGGACCACAAGAAGCTCGGTCTGTCACTGACAGCGATCATACTCATAGGCATGGACCGCCACACGCCAGAGCGTTTTGCAGCCTTTGAAGAGCAGGTAGCCGAATACCCAGAGGTGCAGGAGTGCTACCTGATCACCGGCCAGGATGCCGATTACATGCTGAAAGTGGTGGTTCCGGACATGGACCACTACCATCATTTCCTGTTGAACCGTATTACCCGTATTCAGGGAGTCAGTGGAGTCCATTCCAGCTTTGTACTCCGCAGAGTAATCGACAGTACCGCCCTGCCCCTCGGGTATCTTTCGTGATTCACGCTACAAGCTCGCGAACGTAAGCCCGGGCCATACACTTGAGCTCCTCTACCAACTGACGGCCCTGTGCCTCTGGCAGGGTCACCGCCAGCCTCAGCACAGTGCCCGCAGACCTTGGAAGCAGCAGGCTTGCCGTCCAACGGCGGTCCTCAGGTATCCTGGGGCACTCCTCTTTGAGTTTCTCATCCAGGTCACGGGCGTTGGTGTAAAGTTCTCTAAGGTCCAGTTTACGGAGTTCCGGCATGGCTTCCACGCCGCTCCAGATCGCCGAATAGGGGGGTTCATCACGGTAAAACTCGTAGAACTGATCGATAAGAACGTCCACCGCATCAACCAGACTCAGTTCCTGTAAACGCTCCCTCAAAGCACGCTCGATCTTCTCCACATGCTGTTCGGCAATGGCATGAACAATAGCCGCCTTATTGGGAAAATACCGGTACAGGGAAGCCAGCGACATTCCCGACTGCCTGGCAATCGCTGACATGCTGACCGCATCGACGCCGGTCTCGTGAAAAATGGCGGCGGCATGGCTAAGGATGGTGTTGACCCTTTCGCGGCTTCGCGCCTGAACCGGCTGGCGCCGCGGGGCCACATCAATAGATTCGTCGGTCATCATCTGTACCTTGTGCAACAGGCTCCGTACAATAATGGCCACTTTACGACAAATAAAGGCTTCGGCGGGCAAACCGCCGCCTGTCCATTAGTCTAACACTTCAGATTTATTACAAACGGAAGACACGATGCGAGCAAGCCGCTACCTGATTGCCACCCAGAAAGAGACCCCCGCCGACGCCGAGATCATCAGCCATCAGTTGATGTTGCGTGCCGGCATGATCCGTAAACTGGCCGCCGGGCTGTACACCTGGCTGCCGATGGGCCTGCGCACCCTGCGCAAGGTTGAGCGGATTGTTCGTGAAGAAATGGATAAGAGTGGTGCCCAGGAAGTATTGATGCCGGCGGTTCAGCCGGCCGAACTCTGGGAGGAATCCGGGCGCTGGACCCAGTACGGCGGCGAACTACTGCGAATGAAAGACCGCCACGGCCGGGATTTCTGTTTCGGGCCGACCCACGAAGAGGTCATTACCGACCTGATCCGGAACGAGATCAGCAGCTACAAGGAACTGCCGGCCAACTTTTACCAGGTCCAGACCAAATTCCGGGACGAGCGTCGCCCCCGGTTCGGTGTCATGCGGGCCCGGGAATTCCTCATGAAGGATGCCTACTCCTTCCACCTGAATGCAGAATCCCTGAACGAAACCTATGAGCTGATGCACCGCACCTACTGCGCCATCTTCGACCGGTTCGGCCTGGATTACCGTGCCGTACAGGCAGACTCCGGCGCCATTGGCGGCAGCGCATCCCATGAGTTCCACGTACTCGCCTCCTCCGGCGAAGATGACATCGTATTCAGCACAGACAGCGAGTACGCCGCCAACATTGAAAAGGCAGAAGCGCTGGCACCCACTGGAAGCCGCCCTGCTCCGGCCGAGGAAATGAAAGAAGTCGCCACACCGGACCAGAAAACCATTGAAGCGGTATCGCAGCTGCTCGGCATTGATGCCACCCGCACGGTGAAGACCCTGCTGGTGAAAGCAGAAGCAGACGAAGATGGCAACGCAGGGCTGGTCGCACTGGTCCTGCGTGGCGACCACACCCTTAACGAAATCAAGGCAGAAAATCTGTCCGGCGTGGCCGAGCCGCTGACCATGGCCACCGACGAGGAAATCGAGCAGGCCGTCGGGTGCAAGGCAGGCTCTATCGGACCGGTTAAACTCAATGTGCCGGTCATTGTCGACCGCAGCGCTGCTCACCTTGCAGACTTTGTATGCGGCGCCAACCGTGAAGGTTTCCACCTCACCGGGGTAAACTGGGAGCGGGACGCAGAGCTTGACCGTGTGGAAGACCTGCGAAACGTGGTTGAAGGCGACCCCAGCCCGGATGGCAAGGGCACCCTGGAAATCCGGCGGGGTATTGAGGTCGGTCACATCTTCAAGCTCGGCAACAAGTACAGCACCGCCATGAACGCCACGGTTCTGGATGAGAACGGCAAAACTGTGACCATGGAAATGGGGTGCTATGGCCTGGGCGTCTCCCGGGTTGTCGCGGCCGCTATTGAACAGAACCACGACGAGAACGGCATCATCTGGCCCGACGCCATCGCGCCTTTCCAGGTGGCCATTGTCACCCTTAACGCCCACAAGTCACCCACGGTTGCCGAGGCTGGCGAAAAGCTCTACGAGCAGCTTCGCCAGGCCGGCTACGACGTGCTTCTGGATGATCGCAAAGAGCGTCCGGGTGTGAAGTTTGCTGACATGGAACTGATTGGGATTCCGCACCGGTTTGTGGTGTCCGAGCGCGGCCTGGCTGCAGGAACCCTGGAATACAAGGGCCGTAGGGATGCGGAAAAACAGGATGTCCAGGTGGCGGACGCACTCCCCTTCCTGATCAATGCTTCGCCCCGCAAAGGGCTTTAAAACCCTGCCCGCCTCGGGCAGACCTGGTTCTGACGGCAACCTGTCAAAAGGTTGCCGTCAGCGATTATGTTTTTCGGTACCGCCCACAATCCCCGGCTCCATTTCCAGCGTCACTCCGAACCGCTCTCCCACCGATTGGCGGATCGTTTCCGCAAGCTCGAGTATGTCAGCACCTGTGCCGCCGGAGTGATTAATCAAAACCAGTGCCTGACGGTTATGAACGCCCACCCTGGCGTTACGAAACCCTTTCCAGCCACATTGGTCAATCAGCCAGGCCGCGGCCAGTTTAACGCCGTGCTCTTGAGGATACGCCACGATATCGGGGTCGCGTTCCCGGAGAGACTCAAACGTGGCGGTGTCCACCACCGGGTTCTTGAAGAAACTCCCGGCGTTCGGAATGATATCCGGGTCCGGCAGCTTTCGGCGCCGGATGGCCATAACGGCCTCTGCCACATGCAGGGGATCAAGATCGGAGTCCTTCGTGTCACCGAGGTATTCCTGAAGATCCCGATACCCGAGCACCAGGGGCCTGGAGCGCGAAAGGGCCAGGCGGACTTCGATGATCACGTAACGGCCCGGTGTCTGCTTGAACAGGCTATCGCGGTACGCAAACCGGCACTCTGCGTTTTCCAGAACCACCAGCTCGCCAGTGTTGCGGTCCAGCGCCGTAACCGATTCCAGGCAATCGCAGAGTTCGACGCCGTAGGCACCAATATTCTGAACCGGAGCCGCACCCGCGGTTCCGGGAATCAACGCCAGATTCTCGATGCCGCGGTAACCGGCACGGGCCGCGTACACGACCGCCTCATGCCAGTTCTCTCCGGCGCCAAGTACCAGCGTGGCCATGTGATCTTCGATATGCTCCCAGCGGCGTCCACGAATGGCCACACGGAGCACCAGGCCGATAAAATCTCCGGCCAATACCAGATTGCTGCCACCACCGAGAATCAGCACTTCCAGGCCCTCGGACGCAGCCCAGTCCAATGACGAGACCAGCTCGTCCGCGCTATGAGCCTCCACATAAAAGCGGGCCCTGGCCGGAACGTGCAGGGTGTTTAGCGCCCTCAGCTCGACGTTCTCACGGATCTCAGGCCGCTGACTCAAGCCAGGCGCCCCCGGATATCCGCCAGCAGCCCCTCGCCCGCATCGTGAATCAGATCAAGCACGGTTTCGAAACCTTCGTCACCGCCGTAATACGGGTCTGGCACTTCCTGATGTGACGATCGACCATACTCAAGAAAAAGTGCCGGCCGAGTGCCGCCATTCTGATGCCAGACATCCTTTATATCAGCCAGGTTCTGTCGATCCATCACCAGCACGTAATCGAAGCTATCCAGATCCTCTGGACTGAACTGGCGTGCCCGCAATCCGCTGATATCGATACCCCGGCGCCGAGCAGCCTCCTGGGCACGCGTATCAGGGCTCTTGCCAATATGCCAGTGGCCGGTGCCGCAGGAGTCGATGTGAACCCTATCCGCGAGGCCCGCCTGCTGCACCAGGGAGCGAAACACACCTTCGGCACTGGGCGAGCGACAGATGTTGCCCAGACAGACAAAAAGTACCTTTACCGGTTCAGCCATGGTCGATGTCTCTCCTTTCCAGCCAGCTGCGGACCCGTTGCAGATCAGCTTCGGTGTCAATGCCACCTTGCGGGTTCACGGCAGCCACATCCACATGGATCCGGGCACCGTTGTATAGCGCCCGCAACTGTTCCAGGGATTCGCTAACCTCTGTGGGGGCAGGCGCCCAACTGACAAACTGTGCAAGCACCGAAGCACGGTAACCATAAATTCCGATATGCCTGAAGTAACCCATATTGTGTGGCAAGGATATGTCGACGCCCGTCAGCGGCGTACCCTCCTGCCATTGGTCCCGGGCCCATGGAATGGGTGCCCGGCTGAAGTAATGGGCCATCCCCTGGTGATCAAACACCACCTTGACCACATTGGGGTTGAAGACCTGCTCCGGGTCATGAATTCGTTCGCACAGGGTGGCAATGGCGGCTTCCGGGTAAAACTCAAGGTTGTCTGCCACCTGATTGATCAGCTCTGGCGGAATCAGGGGTTCATCGCCCTGCACGTTGACTACCCGGTGGTCGGCGTCGAATCCAAGCGCCCGGGCGACTTCCTCGAGTCGGTCGGTGCCACTGGCGTGATTCGGAGACGTCATGACCACCTCGGCACCAAAGCTCTCGCAGGCGGTGCGAATCCGGTCGTCGTCAGTGGCTACAACCACCCGGTCTGCCCGGCTTTCTGAAGCACGCTCACAAACATGCTGGATCATGGGCTTTCCGGCAATGTCCGCCAGCGGCTTACCTGGTAGGCGACTGGAGGCATAGCGCGCCGGGATCACAACGGTAAAAGACATGAAGTATCTACCCTGGTGGACTTGGGTTCAGCGCTTGTGCAGGCGCTCATCGGTGGACAGGGTCCTGGCCTCTGTAGCCAGCATCACCGGGATTCCCTCCCGGATCGGGAATGCCATGGCATCCTGATAACAGACCAACTCGGTTCTGTCCTCGTTGAGCTTGAGATCGCCCTTGCAGACCGGGCAGGCCAGCATCGCCAACAGTTTCTTATCCATGTTGCTTACTCACTTGATATCACGAAGTTAACGGTTCGGCACACTGGCTAACCCGGGCCAGAAAGGCATCCCGGAACTGCTCCGGCAATCTGGCCTCAACCACCAGGCTCCAGGCATTTTCGGGCGCGAAGTCCCGGCATTTCACCGCGTCCTTGGCCGTCATGACAATCAACTCTCCATTGTCGGTCGTCAGATCCTCAGGGCGGAACCGATGGTGATCCGGGAGAGCCCTCTCGGTAACATCTGCACCCAAGGCTCTGAGTGTATCGAAAAAGCGGGCCGGATTGCCGATCCCGGCCACCGCCGTCACAGTCTTCCCATCGAGATCTCCAACCGGCCTGGAAACACCCGTCTTCAGGTGAACAAGGGAAGCGGGCTCAAGATCCATGGAATAGACGGCCGGATGGTCGACGCCAGCAAAAGTCTCAAGCGCCTGCTCCGAAAATTCCTTACCGTTTACGATAACAAAATCCACAGAAGCAAGCCGCGAAATCGGCTCTCGCAGGGGGCCGACGGGAATCAGGGCGCCGTTGCCGATGCCCCGCCGCCCATCAAATACCGATAGCTCGAGATCCCTGGGCAGTTTGTAATGCTGTAGACCGTCGTCACAGATCAGCAAATCACCGAGGTTATTCTCGAGAGCATAATCTGCGGCGCGTCGACGCCGGGGATCAACAACCACCGGGCACCCGGTGCTGAGCGCCAGCATCACCGGCTCGTCACCGGCCTCGTCTGGACTGGTGTCCGCCGCGACAGCCAGCGGGTATTGGCCCGCATCACCGCCATACCCCCTGCTGAGAATGACCGGCCGCCAGCCAGCCGATACCAGTTCAGAGACTAGCCAGGCGGTGAGTGGCGACTTCCCGGTTCCACCAGCGGTGATGTTGCCAACCACAATGACCGGAACCGGGAGAGAGGCATCCCGCGCGTCCCAGGCAGCGCGCCGCCGGGCTTCCGCGATGCTTCGGTACAGCCACGACAGCGGTGCAAGAAAAGCCAGCGGGCGCTTGCTGCCATACCAGAGACGCTCAACCAGCGCGCTCATGGCAGATTGCAACGCGTTCATGGCTGATCGCTGAACTGCATCTGGTGCAGCTGGGCATATGCGCCGCCAGCAGCAAGAAGCTCATCATGGCGGCCGGATTCTGCAATTCGTCCATTTTCCATCACCAGAATCCTGTCGGCTTTCTCGATAGTGGAGAGGCGATGCGCGATAACCAATGTGGTACGTCCTCTCATGACTGTTTCCAGGGCCTCCTGGATGTGCCGTTCAGATTCGGTATCCAGCGCCGAGGTGGCCTCATCGAGAATCAGGATCGGTGCATTCTTGAGCAGTGCCCGGGCGATGGCGAGCCTCTGCCGCTGTCCACCCGAGAGCATCACACCGTTATCGCCGATCATCGTGTCCAGGCCTTCCGGCATTCGGTCGATAAACTCCAGCGCATGGGCCTTGGCGGCGGCCTCCCGGATTTCCTCCGGTGTGCAGTCCCTCAACGAACCGTAGGCAATATTGGCAGCGATGGTGTCGTTGAACAGGACAACATTCTGGGTTACCAGAGCGATCTGTTTCCGCAAGGCTTTCAGGGAAAAATCACGCAGCGAATGGCCGTCGATCCGTATATCGCCGCCGGTGTACTCGTAGAACCTCGGCAACAGGCTCACCAGCGTGGATTTTCCGCTCCCGGAGCGACCGACCAGAGCCACGCTCTGCCCGGCCGGAATGTTGAGTGAAATACCCTCAAGCACGTTGTCCAACTGGTCGCGGTACCGGAACGCCACGTCATCAAATTCGATGTCGCCTTCAACGCGATCTGGAGAATAAGTCCCCGGATCCTGCTCCGGGGACTCATCAATGGTTTCGAAGACATCATAGGCCGCAGCGACACCCTTCTGGATCTTGGCGTGGACCGACGTAACCTGGCGGATTGGCTTTGCCATGGTGGTTGCAGCAGTGATGAAGGCAACAAGCTGCCCCGTGGTCATTTCACCACGGATTTCTGGCGCGAGCATCATCCAGACCAAGCCCGCAATGGCGATGGCCACGAGCACCTGAATCACCGGAACACTGATGGCCTGGGTAGACGCCATCTTCAGACTTTGCTTGAGGTTCTTATTATTAACTTCCTGAAAACGTTGGCGTTCATAGTCTTCCCCACCAAAGGTGCGAACAACGCGGTAGCCGGTAATTGATTCGGAGGCCACGTGAGTTATGTCGCCCATGGATCCCTGGATACGCTTGCTGATCTTGCGGAAGCGTTTGCTGGCATAACTTACGACCGCCGCGATGAGCGGCCCTACCGCCAGGAAGATCAGCGTGAGCTTCCAGTTGGTGTAGAACATGTAGCCCAGCAAGCCGACGATGGTCAGGCCTTCCCGTAGCGTAATGGTTACAGCGTTGGTTGTAGCCTCCGCCACCTGCTCAACGTTGAATGTGAGCTTGGAAACCAGACGACCCGCCGCATTGTCATCAAAATAACGGGAGGGCAAAGTCATCAGTCGATCGAAAACATCATTGCGTAGTGCATTGATGACCTGGCGGCCGACATAACTGATGAAATACTGGCTCAGGAAGGTGCCCAGCCCGCGGAATGCGAACACCCCCACGATGACCAGGGTAAGCATCAGGCGGTTCTGGTCGGTCGGGTTCTCAATGGCTGCAATGACGTATTCCATCGCAGCCGCCATACCGGTCGAGGCGGCGGCATAGATGATGTTCCCGAGCACCGCCAGGGAAAAAGCCAGCAGAAAGGGCTTCACATAAGCGAGGAGGCGTTTGTAGGTTTCCCAACTGCCCGCTGGCAACCCCGCCGAAGGATCAGGCAAAGGCTCGCTTACCTTCACTGGCTTTCAGCCTCCCGCTCGGTAGTAATGCTGAGCTTGGCAAATCCCAGACGGCCTGCGACGTCCATGGCACGAACCACAAACTCGTGGGGCGTACGGGCGTCGGCGGTAATAATAAACGGCAGTGAATTGTTGCCCTCAGCCAGCTCTCGCACACCCCGCTCCAGCGTCTCTCGCCGGTTGTTGACCAGGGTCCGGTCGTTCAGGATGTACTGCCCTTCGGCATTGATCACCACGTCAATCTGCTGCACTTCCGATGCCGGCGCAGGCTCACCACTGGACTCGGGAAGCTCGATCTGCAGATGGCTTTCCCGGGTAAAGGTTGTGGAAACCATAAAGAAAATCAGCAGCAGGAACACCACGTCGATCAGTGGTGTCAGGTCTACCCCGACTTCCTGGCTTCTCTGGCGCTTGAACTTCACGGCGTTCAGGCTCCTTCCACGTCGATTTCGCGGTCTCCGTGCACTACCTCAACCAGCTTGATGGCTTCCTGCTCCATACTGACAACCAGCTCATCCACCCGACGGATGAAGTAGCGGTGGCAGATCAGCGCCGGAATGGCCACGCTCAGACCGGCGGCCGTGGTAATCAGCGCTTCAGAGATGCCGCCCGCCAGATTGCCCGCGTTGCCAACCCCGGCCAGCTGGATCTCGGCAAATACCTTGATCATGCCGATAACCGTGCCCAGCAGACCCAGCAGTGGGGTAATGGTCGCTACGGTGCCCAAGGGGTTCAGGAAGCGCTCGAGATCATGAATGACCTGGCTCGCTTCGTGCTCGATGCTCTCTTTCATGATCTCCCGGCCATGCTTCGCGTTAAGCAGGCCACCGGCCAGAATACGACCGAGGGGGGAGGAACCCTGCAGGGCTTTCAGCTTCCGGCCATTGAGCTCTTTTTTCTTGATCCAGCGCCATAACTCGTTAATGGTCTGGGGAGGCGCTACCCTGGAGGCGCGAAGGGTCCAGAAACGCTCCAGAATGATGGCCAGCGCCAGAATGGAACAGGCAACAATTGGCACCATCAGAATGCCACCGGCTTTCAACAGCTCGAACACGCTTGGTCTCCCTCATTGTTTACAAGCCGCGCTACTTTAGCATAGCTACCGGTGGAGGCCACACCTGCAATGTCACGGTATTTTACATTGAGCACGGGCAAGCCCCGGGCCGCCAATCCAGAATGGCGACTGATGGCGCATTTCCTTTAACGCCAATTGGTTATCGACAATAGTCATCACGATGCTGCCGGAACAGGCTGTATTCAGGGAAACGGCCCCGATTCCGTCGTAGCGGGCGGTAACCGTTGGATGGGGATGGCCATACCGGTGTCGATAGCCGGCGGTAAAGATCACCTGGTCCGGCTTCAACGCCTTGACCCAGGCCTCAGAGGAGGACGTTTTGCTGCCATGGTGGGGCGCGACAAGCACTCGGGTAACCGGCACTTGATGCTCCTCTCGATCAGCGAGATAAACCAGATACCGGGCTTCCATGTGGTCGGTGATATCCCCCGGCAACAGCCATTCGGTGCCTGATTCGGGATGGTAAATCCGCAGAACACAGGACGCATCGTTACCTTCTTTCGCACCCTCCCCCTGCCAAAACTCCAGAACCAAACCGCCCAGTTGCTGGGTTAAGCGCTTGCAGCCCGAGACAGTCCGATCAGCAACCTGCTGTCTGACGGAAGCCGGCTCGCCAGAAATGACTTTTCCGACTTCGATCTGCCGGGTCAGTTCGGATACACCGCCGGCATGATCGCTGTCGGCGTGACTGATCACCAGGGTATCGATCCGCCTGATGCCCTCAGCCTTAAGGTTGGGCAGGAGGGTCGATTCAACAGCGGAGAATACACCCGGAACGGCAGGCCCTGTGTCGTAGACCAACACCTCATGCCCATGACGGACCAGTACCGACAGGCCCTGACCAACATCCCAGACCCGTATTTCCGGCGCGCGCAAATAGGGATTTTTCACCGACGTCGGGCCCGGGTACATCAGCCACAACACCGCCAACAGGGCCGCAACAAGGCGAAATCTCGCAAACGGCATAAACACCAGGACCACAGTCAGTAACGCCCAACCAACAATCTCCGGAACACTCGCTTCTATGCCCGGCGCCTGCCACTCCGCTAACCATGCAAGCACGTACCAGAGCACGCCCAGTGCCCAATCGAACAGCGGCACAAACAGCTCGGCAGACGCCGGAGCGACGGCCACAATCAACCCGCCTGTGACCAGCAATGGCATGACAACGAAGGACACCCACGGAATCGCCGCGACATTGGCCAACAAACCAACCAGGGGCTGTCCTTGCCCAAACACCTCCAGAATTGGCCATAACCCCCCGAAGACGGCGAACTGCGCAAGCACCAGCCCGGTCAACGAGCCGGTTCCCGCAAGCCGCGCCGAGAACACCGCAATCAGCACGGCGACAGCCGTGAAGGACAGCCAGAAACCCTGGTCCAGGGGCGCAAAGGGATCCAGCAGAAGAACAGCCGCCAGTGCAGCCAGGAAGGCCTGCCAAACCGGCGCCTGACGACTCATAAGAATCAGCCAACCGCCTGCAACCACCATGACCAGAGCCCGACGTGTCGGCACGGTAAAGCCGGCCGCCAGGGCGTAAACCAGGCAGCAACTCAGAACCGATGTGAAGACAATCCAACGTCTTGCCTGATCACTTACCGTTCGGGCCGGCAACGCCAGCAACAGTCGCCTGCATAAAAAGCCGGCACCCAACGCAACCAGCCCCAGATGCAGCCCCGATATCGCCACCAGGTGAATGGTGCCGGTCGCCTTGAGGACATCCCAGTGCCTCTGTTCCATGTGGCCGCGATGGCCAATTAACAGCGAGGACACCAGTGGAAAATGCCTGGCATCACCAAACCGCTCCGTGGTCCAGGTTTTGAGTGATAGATGGAGACTCCGGTACTGGCAATACAGCGAACACATTACCGTCGGGTCAACCCGAACACTACGCACGCTTCCCGTGGCCCGGTACCCCTTACGAAAGAGCCAGTCCTCGTAGCGGAAACCGGCAGGATTCAAGGTGCCATGGGGCCGCTTGAGCATCACCTCCAGCCGCAGGCGTTGGGCGGGAAGGTGTGCATCCCCGTGACCGTACCAGGCCAATCTGAGCAGGTCCGGCATCCTTGATTCGCGTCCGGCTTCGATGGGAAGGTTGTGCCACTGGGTGACACAGAAGCTGAAACGTAAGCTGTTGAAGCTTCCGGGAGACGGTATGTCGCACAGGTATCCCGAGACTGAGAGTCGCTCCCTTTCGAGACTGGCCGGAAGGACGGCCGAGAGACGGTCTCCGGCATGCCAGGAGGCCCAGGACAGCCCGACAACAAGGCCCAGGCCGAACACGGTGAGCCGGGAGGCAAGGGGCGATAAAGCACAGGACAGGGCAAGAACGGGCAGCAATATCGCGGCGATCAACCACTCAGGAGGTGGCAGTATCGGCAGCCAATACAGTAAGATGACGCCACAAGAGAAGGCGATAATGCCCACTACTGCAAAACCGGACTTGCCGTGAGAGCATGCCGGGCGGTTGATACTTCCGGACAATCCTTGTCCTCCTGTTTGTAATAAACACCGGCGCCATCCGATGAGCCGGTTTACTAACTCCGCTTAAAGGCAGAACTTCCAATGCCAAAGAAGTTCATGAAACGCTATCTGCCCTCACCAGAGAAGGTGCAAGCGATGCAGTCGCTGAGCTTTCTGGGCGATATTCTTCATGAGCCAAACCTCTGGCACATCAACCGTCACTGTGTCGCCAGGGCCTTTCTCGTCGGCATCTGGTTCTGCTTTATTCCCATGCCTTTCCAGATGCTCGCAGCAGCTTTTTTTGCTATCTGGTTCAATGCCAATTTGCCACTGTCGGTTGTTCTGGTCTGGATCAGTAACCCGGTAACCATGCCGCCAATGTTCTATTTCAACTACAAGATCGGCGCCTGGGTCCTGGACCGCCCTGTCCTGAGTTTTGAATTTGAACTGTCCTGGTCCTGGATCAGCGAGCGGCTGCTGGATATCGGTATTCCCCTCTATCTCGGGTCCCTGGTGGTTGCCACCGTGTCCGCTTGCCTGGCCTATCTGATCATCCAGTATCTCTGGCGCAGGAAAATCCGCTCCGACTGGCAGGTGCGGCGCACTGCAAGACTCAGGCGCCGTCGGGCGGCTGATCAGACTTCCTGAATCAACCGGCCCTGCTCAAGCCGCATGACCCGCCCCAGGCTTCGGGCCATTTTCATATCATGGGTTACCATCACAAAGGCAATGCCCAACTGATCCCTGAGGGACTCGATGAGTGCCTGGACGCCTTCGCCGGTGTGCTCATCCAGGTTTCCGGTCGGCTCATCCATCAGCACGCAGTCCGGCTCATTGACCAACGCACGCGCTATAGCCACCCGCTGACGCTCACCGCCAGAGAGCTCGCCAGGCTTGTGATCCAGCCGTTCGGCAAGACCCACTCGTTCCAGCAAACTGCTTGCCTTGTCTCGCGATTTGGATACCGCCATACCACCCAGGGCACAGGGCATCATGACGTTCTCAAGCGCGGTAAATTCCGGCAACAGGTGGTGAAACTGATAGACAAAGCCCAGATGGGCGTTGCGGAACCGCGCCCGCCGAGCTTCAGAGAGCCGATGAATGTCCTCACCGCAGATAGAGATCTGGCCGGACGACGGCTTGTCGAGCCCGCCCAGAAGGTTCAGCAAGGTGGTTTTCCCCGCACCGCTGCTGCCAACGATGGCAACGGTCTCACCCTGGGCAACTTCCAGTGAGATGTCTGAAAAAATGGTCAGCTTTCCGGGGCCCTCATTGTAGGTCCGGGTCACCTGGCGACAGTCGATCACCGGGGCAGAATGCGCCATAGCCGAATATTCCTTACTCATAGCGAAGCGCCTCCGCCGGATCTACCCTGGAGGCCCGCCAGGCCGGGTAAATGGTTGCCAACAAGCTCATGGCAAGGCCGGCGCCGCTGATTATGAAAACGTCCTGCCATTGCAGCTGGGACGGCAGGTAGCTGATAAAGTAGACATCTGCGCTGAGGAACTGATGCCCAAGCGCACCCTCAAGCCAGGAGATAAAGGCACTGATATTGAGTGCTCCGAAGACACCCAGCGCGGTGCCGACGATGGTTCCGAAGATACCAATAACCGCCCCCTGAACGATAAAGATGCGCATGATCCGCCCCGGCGTCGCTCCCATGGTTCTAAGGATCGCGATGTCACCGGTTTTATCAGTGACAACCATCACCAGAGTGGAAACGATATTAAAGGCCGCCACAGCGACGATAAACATCAGAAGCAGGCCGATCATGGTTTTCTCCATGCGGATGGCCTGGAACAGATTGCCGTGGGTGCGGGTCCAGTCGGATACGTAGTAGCGCCCGCCCAGGGCCTCAGCGGCCTGCTGCGACACCTTGGGTGCGGCGAACAGGTCATCCACGAGCAGGCGGACGCCTTCAGCCTTACCCCCGGTGCGCATGAGCTTGGCGGCATCATCCATGTGGATCAGGGTGTAGTTGCCATCCAGTTCAGCCCCGACACTGAATATGCCCTTGACGGTGAAACGCTTGAGCCTCGGGAGCACCCCTGCTGGCGTCACCGAGGCTTCAGGCAGCACCACGGTCACCTTGTCACCCACCTGCAGACGCAGGCTGGCCGCCATCAGGCGACCGATAATGATGCCAAACTCGCCGGACACCAGATCATCCAACCCACCTTCGATCATATGATTCTCGATGATCGAAACCGTGCGTTCTTCTTCCGGCAGAATGCCGTTAAGCATAACGCCACGAACATTCCCGCCGCCGGTGACCATACCCTGCCCCTGAATGAAAGGAGCCGCAGCCAGCACACGTGGATGCTCCTGCACCCGTGCATCAACCGATTGCCAATCGTCCAGGGGCCCCGCGCCCTGTATTGTGGCGTGGGGCACCATCCCGAGAATCCTCTGCTTGAGTTCCCGGTCGAAGCCGTTCATGACGGACAGTACGATGATCAGTACCGCCACGCCCAGCATCAGCCCGATCATCGAGGTCAGGGATATGAAGGAAATGAAGTGATTGCGGCGCTTGGCGGCCGTGTATCGCAAGCCAATGTAAAACGATAAGGGTCTGAACATGAAGAGGTGCCTGTTGCTACCTTCAGGTCTGTCGTGGTCTGGTTTTCCCGAGTACCTTCTACCTTCCAGCACGGAGGGAAACTGCTAAACTGTTCTGTACCAATAAAAATTCAGCTTTCCGGAGCCGCGATGCAGTCGTCCGACATCCCAAACGAACCGGTGGACTATTCACCCGAACGCCGGGACTTTTACCGCATTGAAGACCGGATCGGCCTGGAGATCCGCAAGCTGGCACCCGACACCCCAATGGACGGGAATGCCTTCGATGGTGACCACCTTGAAAGCCTGAAAGCTGAATTCAGGCGGTTGGACCAGGACGTAAAATCCCAGCTTGCCAGCCTAGCCGAGAGAGACCGGCTGCTAACCGGGCTGATCAAGTCCCTGAACGGCAAGCTGGACACGCTTGCGCGCATTATGGCCTTTGAGCAAAATCCGTTGCAACCTGAGGACTGGCAGGAAGTAACCCTCAGCGAAGGCGGCCTCTCCTTCTCCAGCAGCACCCCCGCCTGGCAACCCGGAGACCGGGCCGCTGTCCGGATGACCCTCCCGCCCGAACTTTTCCAACCACAGGCGATTGCCCGGGTTCTCGAGGTACACCCTGATTCCTCAGGCGGAGCAAGGGTTCACACGGAATTTGCCAGGATTGATGACGGAGATCGCCAACAAATCGCACGGCATGTGATGCGGTGGCAGATTCGACAGCGACAAAAAGAGTAGACTGGGGAAAAACGGGTGACTTTTGCTAGTCTTTTTCGGATATTACGCTTTATCCATGTCCTTCCGAGGACGCCAGTTTTCACGGAGACCCATCAATGAGAAAACAATCTACCCTGTTCGGTGCACTGGCAGTGACTGCCACACTGGCCTTTTTCCAGATGACGTCCGCGGTAGCTGAAGAAGTTCGGGTGCCGGTTGGTGCCCAGGCCGATCGCGATCAGGCCAGCTTTCCGGGCTCCGGTATGAGCCAGTCCTCAGTCCGCGCATCCTGGGGCGCGCCCATGGAGATTCAGGGCCCGGTAGGCCAGCCACCGATCACCCAATGGCATTACCAGAACTTTGTCGTTTATTTCGAAGGCGACCGGGTTATCCATACCGTTCTCAAGCATAATCGCTGAAGGCCCGAGGGGCCTTTCCAGGTCGGAAATTCCCTTCTCATGTCCTGACGTTCAACCAATCGTTGGTTAGAATGGCGTCTTTTATGATTCAAGGTGACGTAGTGACAACCAAACGAGTGTTGCCCCCGGAATGGGCCCCCCAAAGCGCCGTAATGCTGACCTGGCCCCATCCGGGAACCGACTGGGCAGGCCTGATCAAGGAGGTGGAGCCAGTCTTCGAGAACATCGCGAAAGCCGTTCTCCGATACGAACATGTGGTTATCAGTTGTGAACACGTCGCCCGTCTGCAGGAGCTGGAACGGGACCTGAACCGCTTCGCCGAGCAAAGCGGTTTCCCTGGCCGTGTGAAGGCGGTTCCTGCGCCAGCAAACGATACCTGGGCAAGGGACCATGGGCCGATCACTATACTGAGTGACGACAAGCCCACACTTCTGGATTTCCGGTTCAACGCCTGGGGCGGAAAGTTCCCCTCGGAAAAAGACGACGCATTGAACAATCATCTGCTCAATGCCGGTGTCTTTGGCACCACCGCGATGCAACAGGTGGACTTCGTGCTGGAGGGCGGTTCCTTTGAATCGGATGGCCGGGGCACCCTGCTGACCACCTCTGAATGTCTGCTGACGCCGACCCGAAACCCGGCCATGGATCGGACAGCCATTGAGCAGCTGCTCTCAGAGGTATTGGGCGTGAGCCGGATTCTCTGGCTCAATCATGGCTACCTTGCCGGAGACGACACCGACAGCCATATTGATACCCTGGCCCGATTCTGCGCGCCGGATCATATCTGTTATGTGGCTTGTCCCAATGTGGCCGATGAACACTACAGTGCGCTTGCGGCAATGGAAGAAGAGCTCCAGGAATTCCGTCAGGCCGACGGCTCCCCTTACAAACTGACGCCTCTGCCCTGGCCAGACGCCATCTACGACCAGGACGGTGAGCGCCTGCCCGCCACCTACGCAAACTTCCTGATCATCAACGATGCGGTGTTGCTGCCCGTGTATGGCGTGCCACAGGATGAAGACGCCATCCTTGTCATGAAAGACATTTTCCCGAGCCGGGAGATAGTGCCCATTGATTGCCGGCCCTTGATTTACCAGCATGGCAGCCTCCACTGTGTGACCATGCAAATCCCAGCCGGAGTAGTCAGTTGATGAGCAGTGAATCGCGCAAAAACCAGATCAACATAGCCGCCATACAGCAGGCCTGCAGCAGTGATAAGACCGCCAGCCTCGCCGTTACCGAGAAACTGGTCCGCGAAGCCGCGGCCGGCGGTGCAGATCTGGTTATTCTCCAGGAACTCCACGCCACTCTGTATTTCTGCCAGACCGAAGACACCTCGGTTTTCGACCTGGCCGAGCCGATTCCCGGCCCCACCAGCCAGCGCCTGTCGGATCTGGCCCGCGAACTGGGCATAGTGCTGGTTGGTTCCATTTTTGAGCGGCGCATGAATGGCGTGTATCACAATACCGCCGTCGTCTTAGAAACAGACGGCTCCATCGCAGGCCTTTACCGGAAGATGCACATTCCGGACGACCCAGGTTTCTACGAAAAATTCTACTTTACGCCCGGCGACGCCCAGTTCAATGACGGCCACAGCGGTTTCACGCCCATTGACACATCCGTTGGCAGACTCGGCGTGCTGGTATGCTGGGACCAGTGGTACCCCGAAGCCGCCCGGCTGATGGCACTCGCCGGCGCGGAGATGCTCATATACCCCACTGCTATCGGCTGGGATGTAACGGATGACCCGGACGAGCAGGCACGCCAACTGGACGCCTGGGTCACCGTACAGCGGGGCCATGCGGTTGCCAATAACCTACCGGTAGTGGCACCCAACCGGGTCGGCACCGAACCGGACCCCTCCGGACACAGCGATGGCATTCGTTTCTGGGGCAACAGTTTTATCTGTGGCCCCCAGGGCGAGTTTCTGGCCCGTGGCGATGACAACTCCGAGTGCATTCTGGCTGTCACCCTGGATCGCAACCGCAGTGAATCGGTTCGCCGTATCTGGCCGTATTTGAGAGACCGCCGAATAGACGCCTACGGCGACATTCTCAAACGCGTAAGGGACTGAGCCCGGAATGAAAAAACTGGTCGATACCGTAGTCAGTGAACTGAACCAGATACTCCTGGGCAAAGACCAGCAGGTGCGCCTGGCCCTCTGCGGGCTCCTGGCCAGGGGCCACCTGCTGATCGAAGACATTCCCGGCATGGGCAAGACCACCCTCTCCCATGCCCTGGCCAAAGTCATGGGACTCAGCTACCAGCGTATCCAGTTCACCAACGACCTGCTTCCCGCGGATGTGCTTGGTTACTCCATGTACGATAAACAGGCGGGCAGCCTGGTATTTCATCCGGGGCCGATTTTTGCCCAGGTGGTGCTGGCAGATGAAATAAACCGGGCATCACCGCGCACGCAAAGCGCCCTGCTCGAAGCCATGGAAGAGCGGCAGGTGTCCATCGAGGGAGAGACCCGGCCACTGCCCCACCCCTTCTTTGTAATTGCCACCCAGAATCCCATCGAACAGGGTGGTACCTACCCCCTGCCCGAATCCCAGCTGGACAGGTTCCTTATGCGCCTTCGGCTGGGCTATCCGGACCCACGGGCCGAAAGGGAACTGCTGGAGGGCGAAGACCGTCGCACCATGACGGAAAAACTCCCCACGCTGCTCTCCCAGGCCGATCTGAAAACCTTGCAGGAAGGCGTAACCCGGATTACCGCCAGCCCGGCGCTTCTTGATTACGTACAAAGATTGCTGGAACAGAGCCGGAGAATGCCCGGCCTTCTATACGGGCTTTCACCCCGGGCGGGACTGGGGCTGGTACGGGCCGCCAAGGCCTGGGCCCTGATGGAGGGCCGTCATCACGTGCTACCGGATGACATCCAGGCGGTCTTTCCCGCCGTGGCAGCCCACCGCCTCGAACAGGGAGAATCCGGCAAAAGTGCTGAAAGGGTTCGCCAGTTGCTGGCAACCGTTTCCGTGCTTGAGTAAATAGCAAGGTTTTATAAGCGGAATTGGCCAAAACGAATGGCAGACCGCGCCTTTCATGTTAGCCTTTGCTCCTTTCCCCGAAGCGTCTGGCCCTGAAACCGGGCCCGGCAACGTACGGTTTTTTCAGTGAGAGAATCTTCAATGAGCGACACCAAACATTCCCGACTGATCATCCTCGGTTCCGGCCCTGCTGGCTATACCGCTGCTGTCTACGCAGCCCGCGCCAACCTGAACCCGACCCTGATTACCGGTATTGAAGTCGGCGGCCAGCTCACCACCACCACCGACGTCGACAACTGGCCCGGCGACAACGACGGCGTTCAGGGCCCGGAGCTCATGCAGCGCATGCTCAAACACGCCGAACGCTTCGAAACCAGCATCGTCTATGACACCATCAACGAAGCCGACCTGCGCAACCGCCCCTTCCGCCTCAAGGGCGACGGCGGTGAATACACCTGCGACGCCCTGATCATCGCCACCGGCGCCTCCGCCATGTACCTGGGCCTGGAATCTGAAGAAAAATTCAAAGGCCAGGGCGTCTCCGCCTGCGCCACCTGCGACGGTTTCTTCTACAAGAAACAGAAAGTCGCCGTTATCGGCGGCGGCAACACCGCCGTCGAAGAGGCCCTGTACCTCTCCAACATCGCCGACGAGGTCACCCTGGTACACCGCCGCGACAGCCTCCGCGCCGAAAAGATCCTCCAGGACAAACTGTTTGAAAAAGCCGAAAACGGCAACGTCAAGATCGTCTGGGACCACACCCTCGACGAAGTCCTGGGCGACGGCACCGGCGTGACCGGCATGCGCATCAAGAGCACCAAAGACGGCTCCACCCAGGAAATGGACCTGGCCGGCGTATTCATCGCCATCGGCCACAAACCCAACACCGACCTGTTCCAGGGCCAACTGGACATGGAGAACGGCTACATCCGCATCCGCTCCGGCCTCGAAGGCATGGCCACCCAAAGCAGCATTCCCGGCGTCTTCGCCGCCGGCGACGTAGCCGACCACGTCTACCGCCAGGCCGTCACCTCTGCCGGCTTCGGCTGCATGGCCGCCCTGGATGCGGAAAAGTTTCTGGATCAGCAAGACTGATTGTGCTTGAGTAAAGAAAAGGAACGCGAACTCAAAAGTTTGCGAAGGCCGGTGGGAGCCGCCTTCTGAAACTGTGCGGAGCCATGGATGGCGGAGCCAAGCGTACAAGGACGTATTCACAGCGTGTTTCAGAAGGCGGCTCTCACCGGCCGGTACTCTGTAGAATAGAACCGAAACATTGCAGTAATTGCCGGAGAAGGATGACCTCACTACCCTGGCTAGACCCGGACCAACTCTGGTTCCCCCCCGCCAACGAAGCCCTGGACGACCCGGACGGCCTACTTGCCCTCGGCGGAGACCTGTCCACAGAGCGCCTCATCCTGGCCTACCGGAACGGCATCTTCCCCTGGTACAGCGACGACCAACCCATCCTGTGGTGGTCGCCAAACCCGAGATGCGTCCTCTTTCCAGACGAAATCCACGTGTCCCGCAGCCTGCGCCGCACCCTGAACCAGCAGCGTTTCCAGGTAACCGCCGACAAACACTTCGGACGGATTATCCGCCTTTGCGCCTCAACCCGGGCCGAAGGCACCTGGATTACCGAAGAGATGATCGCCAGCTACTCAGAGCTCCACCGCATGGGTGTCGCCCACTCCATCGAGATCTGGAACCAGCGTGGCGAACTGGCCGGTGGCATGTACGGACTGGCGATTGGCCGGTGCTTTTTCGGAGAATCCATGTTTTCCCTGGAAACCAACGCGTCCAAGGTTCTCATGGTGCACCTGGCGCACCAGTTACAGCTCTGGGGTTACCGGATCATGGATTGCCAGGTGGAAAGCCGGCACCTTCTGACCATGGGCGCACGGACTATTCCACGGGAAGAGTTTTTATCTATACTCAGGATGAGCATCGACCAGAAACCGGATCAGACCGACTGGACCTTCCGATGGCGTTGGCCCGGGCCGGAGGAGTGAATGAGCAATCTCAGAACCCTGGTGTTCTTCGCGACGCCGCCCCACGATTGCAGCTACCTGCCAGACCGCGAGGCAACCACCATGTTTGTGGATCCGCGGGCCCATATCGATAAAAGGCTTTACAGTCAGCTCACCGCCCTTGGTTTCCGCCGCAGCGGATCGCATTATTACCGCCCTCACTGCGAACAGTGCAATGCCTGTATCCCGGTCAGACTGAAGGTCGACGATTTCAGCCCGGACAGAAGTCAGCGGCGAGTACTCAAGAAGAACTCCGACCTGAAGTGCACCATGGTGCCGGCCACCTTCGCGGAAAGGTACTACCAGCTCTACGCCAACTACATTGAGCAGCGACACCAGGATGGCGATATGTACCCACCCACCCGGGAACAGTTCACGTCGTTCCTGGTAGAGGGTGCAACCGACTCCTGGTTCCTGGAGATCCACAAGGATGATCGACTCGTAGGACTGGCAGCCGTGGACCTGCTGGACGACGGGCTTTCGGCCATTTACACGGTGTTTGACCCTGACATGGAGGACAGGAGCCTGGGCACCTACGCGATCCTCTGGCAAATCGAAGAAGCCCGCCGCAGGGGTTTGCCCCATCTGTATCTCGGTTACTGGATCAAACAGTGCCGGAAGATGAACTACAAAACCCGGTTTCGCCCGATCGAGGCGCTTCGAGACGGCCACTGGCGTGAACTGGACCCAGGCTAACTTTGCCAAACGCCGATAAATCAGGCAGAATTGCGCAATTTAAAATTACGAGAAGCATATCCAAGCGAGGTTTCTACTGAATGCCGAAATCAGATGCCATTGAAATGGAAGGCGTTATCATCGACACCCTTCCAAACACCATGTTCCGCGTTGAGCTCAGCAACGGTCATGTTGTGACAGCTCACATCTCCGGCAAGATGCGCAAGAACTACATCCGCATCCTGACAGGTGACAAGGTCAAGGTTGAGCTGACTCCCTACGACCTGAGCAAGGGCCGCATCGTATACCGCGCCCGTTGATGCTCCCGTGACATCTGAAAGCCCCTTCGGGGGCTTTTTTCGTTAGCACATAAAAAAACCGCTGCCGGTCACCCGGACAGCGGTTTTCCCTTTCTCGAGAAGGTCAGACGGCCTCGGCAGGCTCGTCCTCGTACTCGAATACCAGCTCATCATCACGAAGGTGAATGAAGACATCCCCGCCCTTCTCTGACAAACGCCCGAACAGAATCTGCTCGGCCAGTGGCCGCTTGATCTTGTCCTGGATCAGACGGGACATGGGACGGGCGCCCATGGTGATGTCATAGCCCTTCTCGGCGAGCCAGGCCTTGGCATCATCATCCACATGCAGAACCACACGCTTCTCGTCCAGCTGCGCCTGCAGTTCCGTGAGGAACTTGTCCACCACATGGGTAATGGTGTCCATCTGCAGGTCACCGAACTGGATGATACCGTCCAGACGGTTGCGGAACTCCGGCGTGAAAGTTTTGCTGATGATTTCCATGCCGTCGGTGCTGTGATCCTGCTCGCTGAAGCCAATGGACCGGCGGGCCATGCTTTCGGCGCCGGCGTTGGTGGTCATCACCAGAATCACGTGGCGGAAATCTGCCTTGCGGCCGTTGTTATCGGTCAGCGTGCCATGGTCCATGACCTGCAGCAGCAGGTTGAACACTTCCGGATGGGCTTTCTCGATCTCATCCAGCAGGAGCACACAGTGCGGATGCTTGTTGACAGATTCGGTCAGCAGGCCGCCCTGATCGTAGCCGACGTAGCCCGGAGGCGCACCAATCAGCCGTGACACTGTATGGCGCTCCATGTACTCGGACATGTCAAACCGCACCAGCTCGATGCCCAGAACCTTGGCCAACTGCTTGGTAACCTCGGTTTTACCGACACCGGTCGGCCCTGCGAACAGGAAGGCACCCTCCGGCTTCTCCGGCGCCTTCAGTCCGGCACGGGCCAGCTTGATGGCGGTGGACAGCGATTCGATTGCCGGATCCTGCCCAAAGACGGTCATCTTCAGATCCCGCTCCAGGTTCCGCAGCAGATCCTTGTCGCTGGTAGACACGTTCTTCGGCGGAATGCGTGCAATATTCGCAACCACATCCTCGATCTCGGTGACATCAACGGTCTTCTTGCGCTTGCCTTCAGGCTGCAGCCTCTGGCGGGCACCGGCCTCATCAATTACGTCGATGGCCTTGTCCGGCAGATGACGATCGGTGATGTAGCGATCCGACAACTCGGCGGCCACACGCAGCGCCTTGTCGGTGTATTTCAGATCGTGGTGTTTCTCGAAGCTGGGCTTGAGGCCCTTGAGGATCTGATAGGTATCTTCAACGCTGGGCTCGTTTACATCAATTTTCTGGAAACGGCGCGCCAGGGCACTGTCTTTCTCGAAGATGCCCCGGAATTCCTGGAACGTGGTTGAACCAATGCACCGGATTTCCCCGGAGCTGAGCATGGGCTTGAGCAGGTTGGAGGCGTCCATCACACCACCGGAGGCAGAACCCGCTCCGATGATGGTGTGAATCTCGTCGATGAACAGAATCGCATGGTTTTCTTTCTTGAGCTCGGCAAGCAATCCTTTCAGACGCTTCTCGAAGTCGCCGCGATACTTGGTCCCGGCGAGCAGAGCCCCCAGGTCCAACGAGTAGACCACCGCATCGGAAATGATGTCAGGAACCTGACCATCGACAATACGTTTGGCCAGGCCTTCTGCGATGGCGGTTTTGCCGACACCGGCCTCCCCGACCAGCAGCGGGTTGTTCTTGCGACGACGAACCAGGATCTGGACGACCCGCTCGACTTCATGCTCACGCCCGATCAGCGGATCAATACGGCCCTGACGGGCCTGCTCATTCAGATTGGTGGCGTAGCTTTCCAGCGGCTTGGACTGTCCGCCTTCCTCGCCAGCTTCATCATGGGATGCTTGGTCGTGGCTCTCCTGATCTTCCGCACCCTGGACGCGGGAGATACCGTGGGACACAAAGTTCACCACATCAATGCGGGCAATGCTCTGTTTTTTCAGTACATAGACCGCCTGGCTCTCCTGTTCGCTGAAAATGGCTACCAGCACGTTGGCACCGGTCACCTCTTTCTTGCCCGAGGACTGCACATGAAAAACCGCCCGCTGCAACACGCGCTGGAACCCCAGCGTGGGCTGGGTCTCCCGCTCACTGTCACTGCTGGGAATCAATGGTGTGGTTGAATCCACGAATTCGACCAGCTCTTCCTGAAGCCGCTTGAGGTCTGCGCCGCAAGCTTTCAGAACGCCCACTGCCGATTCATTATCCAGTAGGGCCAGCAACAGATGCTCCACAGTCATGAACTCATGACGCTTATCCCGGGCATTCTTGAAGGCCGTATTCAGCGTAATTTCTAGATCTTTGCTCAGCATGGGCCACCCCAACGTCTTTCAGTCCGCACGTTCAATCTCGCAAAGGAGCGGATGTTCGCATTCCGAGGAATACTGGTTCACCTGTGCCGCCTTTGTTTCCGCGATGTCCCGGGTATATACCCCGCATACAGCTTTTCCCTGCGTATGGACGAGCAGCATCACCTGCGTCGCCTTTTCCTCGTTCATTCCGAAGAACTTCATCAACACATCCACGACAAAATCCATGGGCGTGTAATCGTCATTCAGAAGCACCACCCTGTATCGCGCCGGACGCTTGAGAGCAGGCTTCTCGGGAGCAACGCTGAGGTCATCCTGTCGCCCCGGTTGTTCGTCCTCCCCCTGATTGAATATTAGTAGAGAATTTTCGATAGTCCGCATCATTCCTTACCGGTTTATCGGTGCTCCTGTTAAATGTGGATGTCCGCCCCCGGGTTTTCAAGCGGGGCATGAGATATTTATCAATACGGACATGATACCGTTTCCAGACTGCGTTCAACCACACATTCCCGGCACACAAACTATTGACTCGCCGTCACGATTGGCCGAAAGTTAAGTTGCATTGTAAAATAATGTAAATCCATGCAAGGATTGTGTAACAGGATTCGGACCGACCGTGCGACGGCACCGATAGGCAAACAAAGAATCAACAAGAATAGAGACAGCAAAAGAACAGGGGAGTTCATCATGCCAAGAGGCAAGGTCAAGTGGTTCAACAATGCCAAAGGGTACGGATTCATCATCGAGGATGGCTGCAGTGACGACCTGTTTGCGCACTTCTCTTCGGTGCAAATGGACGGCTATAAGACCCTGAAAGCCGGCCAGGCCGTAACCTTCGACAAAAAGCCCAGCGACAAGGGCATTCACGCAGTCAATATCGTCCCTGACGAATTGCCCGCCAGCAAAGCGCAAGCTGGCACCGGGAGCGAATCTTCCGGAAAGTCGGGGCAGCAGGAGTCTGGCCGGGACGGCTATCCGCCCCGCGCAGTAAACGCCTGAACGATTGTGACAATCAAGCAACCACACCCACCGGTGGCGTGCTGGTGGGCCCAATTTCTCGTGCCGTTTAAAACCACTTCCTTCTGACCGACACCGGCATTACTTTGCCACTGCCTCTCTTTGCAGTACCCTGCCCCAACCAACACCTCCGAATTTCGGGAACCCGGCAGCGCATGGCAGAACTCGTGCTTTTCAACAAACCCTTCCAGGTTTTGAGCCAGTTTACTGACGATGGCGTCTCCGGTGGCAACTCACCGAGAGCAACCCTGGCGGACTATCTGCGGATCCCTGGTATCTACCCGGCCGGTCGTCTCGACTATGATTCCGAGGGCCTGCTTCTTCTTACCTCCGAAGGCTCACTGCAACACCGGATTGCTTCCCCCTCGCTGAAGATGCCGAAAACCTACTGGGTGCAGGTGGAAGGCGACATTACGGAAGACGCGTTAAAACACCTGGCGACCGGAGTTCAGCTGAAAGATGGCCTGACCCGGCCGGCGAAAGCCGCCAGAATGGCCGCTCCTGCCGTCTGGCCCAGGGTGCCGCCGGTTCGCCATCGAGAAACAGTTCCCACCAGCTGGATTGAGCTGACCATCACCGAAGGCAAGAACCGGCAGGTGCGACGAATGACCGCCGCCGTAGGCTTTCCAACACTCAGGCTGATCCGATACCGGATTGGAGACTGGACGCTGGAGGGCCTGGATTCGGGAGCCCACCGGGCCATTACCGTTAATCTTCCAGCCTCGGCAAAATCAACCCGTCGCCCCAAAGCCGGCGGCGCCCGACCCGGGAGACACCGGAAATCATGACCTGGACACCCCACGCCACCGTGGCCGTCATCGTAGAAAACGGCGCCGGCCGCTATCTCATGGTTGAAGAAGTCAGCGGCGGCAAAGTTGTTTTCAACCAGCCCGCAGGCCACGTGGAGGAAGACGAAGCCATTCTGGATGCCGTTCGCAGGGAAGCCCTGGAAGAGACGGGCTGGGACATCGAGCCGCTGCACTTTCTTGGCATCTACACCTACAAAGCCCCGGCCAACGGAGTTACCTACTATCGCTTCTGTTATGCAGCCCGGGCTCGCACCCGCCTTACCGATCAGCTGGACGATGGCATCATTGCCGCCCACTGGCTGACCCTGGATGAAATTCGCGGGTTGGGCGATAAATTGCGCAGCCCGCTTGTGCTCCGATGCATAGAAGATTACCGAAACGGCCGGCATTACCCGCTGGACGTGGTGGTGGATGCGCAGACGGCGCCTCGGGAAAGATGATAAACTTTCGGTTTTTTAGCCGGTAACGAAGCTGTCATGACCAACGCACCCGAAGCCCAGTTTTCAAACAGCATAGCCAACACCCGCGTGATTGTCGGCATGTCCGGCGGCGTGGATTCTTCCGTGGCCGCGTGGCTGCTCAAGGACCAGGGCTACCAGGTTGAAGGCCTGTTCATGAAGAACTGGGATGAGGACGACGGCACCGAGTACTGCACCGCCATGACGGATCTGGCCGACGCCCAGGCCGTGGCCGATGCCATCGGCATCAAGCTGCACACCGCCAGCTTCGCGGCCGAATACTGGGACCGGGTCTTTGAACACTTCCTGTCCGAGTACCAGGCCGGGCGTACCCCCAATCCAGACATCCTGTGCAACAAGGAAGTAAAATTCCGGGCGTTTCTGGATTATGCCATCACCCTTGGTGCTGACTACATTGCCACCGGCCACTATGCCCGCCAGCGTCCCATAGCCGACGCTCCCGGCAAGGCTCAGCTCCTCAAGGGCCTTGATGCCAACAAGGATCAGAGCTATTTCCTGCATGCCGTCTCCGGCGACCGCATTGCGCGGACGCTGTTCCCTGTGGGCGAGCTGGAAAAACCGGAAGTCCGCCGTATTGCCGAGCAGCAGGGTTTCGTCACCCATGACAAAAAAGACTCCACCGGCATCTGTTTTATTGGCGAGCGCAAGTTCAAGGATTTCCTGAAGCAGTATCTTCCAGCCCAGCCCGGTGATATTGAAACACCGGATGGCCAGAAAATTGGCCGGCACCAGGGCCTGATGTATCACACCATTGGTCAGAGACAGGGCCTGGGCATTGGTGGTCTCAGCGAATTCGGAGACGACCCCTGGTATGTAGCGGAGAAAGATCTCAGCCGCAATGTTCTTATCGCGGTGCAGGGCAAGCACCATCCCCTGCTCTTTTCCCGGGGCCTGGTATCCGGGCCGATTGACTGGGTGGCCGGAGCACCCCCTGCCGTTAGCTTCCGGTGCAAGGCTAAAACCCGTTACCGGCAGCCGGACCAGGATTGCCATGTTGTCGTGATCGAGGGCGGTGTCCGGGTAGATTTTGACGACGCCCAGCGCGCCGTCACCCCCGGGCAATCTGTCGTTTTCTACGATGGCGATGTGTGCCTCGGCGGGGGAGTCATTGAGCAGACCTGGCGCGACGGCGAACCCTTGCCCGCCCGCCTGACAGGAACCCGGCCCCAGGAAGAAACTGCATGAGTCGCTCTCTCAAGGATCAAACCCTGGCCCTGGCCGGGGTTTTCCAGGCCGCCAATCTGGTCCAGCAGATTGCCCACAACGGTCAGTGCAACGAAGCCAGCCTGGAAACGTCCATCCGCTCGCTGTTTGCCACCAATCCGGAGAACACCCTGGACGTGTACGGTGGCGAACTTCGCGACATCCGCGAAGGCCTTGTGACCCTGTCGTCGGTTCTTAGCCAGCAATCCCGGCAGCAGGACATTGAAGTATTGCGCTATGCCCTCAACTTGGTCCAGCTCGAATCCAAACTGAATCGCCGCTCTGACATGCTGGATGTTATTGGCAGCCGAATTGACCAGGCCAGACACACCGCTAGCCACTTCGGATATACCCACCCCAACCTGATCAGCAATCTGGCATCGGTCTATGCAGATACCATCAGCACCTTCCGGCTGCGTATCCAGGTCAGTGGCAACCCCTCCATTCTGCAGCGGGAGGAGAACGCTGCAAAAGTACGTGCCCTGCTGCTTGCGGGCATTCGTTCCGCCGTCCTCTGGCGTCAGACTGGCGGGCGTCGCTGGCAACTGATCTTTGCCCGGAAAAAAGTCATCCGGCTTGCCGGCGAGTTGGCCGAGGAAGCCAATCGCTCCCTGTACCACTGACGGCGCTGATTCAGTGCGCCCGGTGGTGTATGATATGCACCCCTTATTTTCTTTTGATCCGAATCTTTGATGACTTGAGAGGTTTTCGATGGAACTCACCGCCCTGACCGCCATTTCCCCGGTCGATGGACGCTATGGCAGCAAGGTTAGCGTCTTCCGTGAAATTTTCAGTGAATATGGCCTGATCAGGAACCGGGTAACCGTCGAGATCCGCTGGTTGCAGAAACTGGCCGCTCACCCTGGCGTGGCCGAGGTTCCCGCGTTTTCAGCCGATGCCAACGGGTTCCTGAACCGTTTGGTGAGCGAATTCAGCCTGGAAGACGCAGAGCGCATCAAGGACATCGAACGCACCACCAATCACGATGTGAAAGCTGTAGAGTATTTCATCAAGGAGAAGATTGCCTGCGTTCCGGAACTGCACGCCGTGACGGAATTTGTTCACTTTGCCTGCACCTCCGAAGACATCAACAACCTCTCCCATGGCCTGATGCTGCGGGAAGGCCTGGACCATGGCCTGCTGCCGGCCATGGACCGTGTGGTCAACAAGCTGGCGCAACTGGCTCATGACCACGCCCAACAGCCGATGCTGTCGCGCACCCACGGCCAGACTGCCTCCCCCACCACCGTGGGCAAAGAGCTGGCTAACGTGGTTCATCGGCTGCGTCGCCAGGTAAAACAGATCCGTGACACCGAACTGTTGGGCAAGATCAACGGCGCCGTGGGCAACTACAACGCTCACCTGTCCGCCTACCCGGAAATCGACTGGGCCCTGAATGCCCAGGAATTCATCGAGAGCCTTGGCCTCGACTGGAACCCGTATACCACCCAGATCGAGCCCCACGATTACATCGCCGAACTGTACGATGCCATCGCCCGCTTCAACACGATCCTGATCGACCTGGATCGTGACATCTGGGGCTATATCTCTCTTGGCTACTTCAAGCAGAAAACGGTGGAAGGCGAAGTGGGTTCCTCGACCATGCCCCACAAGGTCAACCCCATCGATTTCGAGAACTCCGAGGGCAACCTGGGCATCGCCAACGCACTGTTCAGCCATCTCTCCGCCAAGCTGCCCATTTCACGCTGGCAGCGGGATCTGACCGACTCCACCGTACTGCGCAATCTGGGCGTTGGCTTCGCCCACAGCCTGATTGCTTACGAAGCCACATTGAAGGGCCTTGGCAAACTGGAAATTAACCCGGCTCGCCTGGATGAAGACCTGGACCATGCCTGGGAAGTGCTTGCCGAGCCGATCCAGACGGTGATGCGCCGTTACAACATTGAAAAGCCCTACGAAAAGCTCAAGGCGTTGACCCGCGGCAAGGCAATGACTCCGGAAGTGATCAAGAATTTCGTAGAGAGCCTCGACATTCCGGAACAGGCCAAGGCCGAGCTGATGGCCCTGACTCCGGGCCGTTATATCGGTAACGCGGTCGATCAGGCACAAAACATCTGAAACCGGGAGTAGCACCCATGGACATGCTTGGCGGACTGACACCCTCTGAATTTCTGCGGGACTACTGGCAGAAAAAGCCGCTGGTCATCCGTCAGGCATTTCCCGACTTCCAGTGCCCCGTCAGCGCCGATGAACTGGCTGGCCTCGCCTGCGAGGAAGGCGTGGAGTCCCGGATTGTCATCGAAAACGATGATGGCAAGCCCTGGCAGCTCCATAACGGCCCCTTCTCGCCGGACCGGTTCAGCTCACTCCCGGAACAGGACTGGACGCTCCTGGTTCAGGGTCTGGACCACTGGGTGCCCGATATTGCCGATCTACTGGAGCATTTCCGGTTCATTCCCAACTGGCGCCTGGATGACATCATGGCCAGCTTTGCCCCGAAAGGCGGCAGTGTTGGGCCCCATTACGACCAGTACGATGTATTCCTGCTCCAGGCCCAGGGTCACCGCCGGTGGACGTTTGGAGGCCACTGCGACCACACCTCGCCCCGGGTCGAAGGCACCCCGCTCCGCATTCTGAGCAGTTGGGATGGCGAAGAAACCGTTACCCTGGCACCCGGCGACATGCTGTACCTTCCCCCGGGTATTGGCCACCACGGAGTTGCGGAAGATGACTGCATCACACTGTCGGTGGGTTTCCGGGCGCCGACCGTCGACGACATTCTTACCGGATTTACCGACTTCCTCTGCAGTCAGTCAGACGCAGGGGACCACCTGAATGATCCGGACCTGAAGGTCCAGAACAATCCCGGCACGATCCAGCCCGACGTGGTTGATCGCCTGGAGAGTGTGATCCGGGAAAAGCTTGGCGATCGCCGGCAACTGGCGCTCTGGTTTGGCCAGTTCTCGACAGCGCCCAAGAGTATGGACATTGTTGTTCCCGCCGACGAGCCAGCGTCCAATGAGGACGTTGCCGAAGCGATTCACGCCGGCGAGCAGTTGCGTTGGAACGAAGGCTCCCGTTTCGCCTACTACGATTTCCCCAGTGAAACCGCACTGTTTGTTGATGGCGAGCAGTTTCTGCTCAAGGGCGACGCGCGACCACTCGCTCCGTTACTGTGCTCCGCGGCTCGGGTGGATATGACTGCCCTGGCCCGATTTGCTGAAGATGAAGCGTTGCTGGGGCTTCTGACCACGCTCTACAATCAGGGTTCGGTTTACTTCGACTAAGTCTTATGAGCATTCGGTTTCGCAAATACAGCTGGCAGCTGGCTCCGGGATCCATCCGCGATATTCGCGAGCGGGTGTTCATTGAGGAACAGAGAGTCCCGCCGGAACTGGAATGGGATGAAACCGACGAAATTGCCGACCATTACCTCGCAGTGCTACCGGACAACACCCCCGCAGGCGTCGCCCGCCTGTTTTCAACCCTGGAAGAAACGGGCCACATTGGCCGCATGGCGATACTGCCCCAGTATCGTGGACAGGGTATCGGCGAAGCACTGCTGAGGCACCTGATTGCAGAATCCGCCGACCGGTTTTCCGAGCTCAGGCTGTCTGCCCAGGAGCATGCCATTCCCTTCTACCAGCGTTCAGGCTTCCATGTCTGTTCGGGCGTTTATGACGACGCCGGCATTCCCCACTTTGACATGCGCTGCCTGGCACCGGACCTTGCCGCCGAGCGCCTCAAAGACAAAGACCAGCCGATGATTCTGGGCAGCGACACGGGCTCCTGGCTGTTTGATACCGAGGCCAGACTTCTGGGGCTGATGGATTCGGTGGTTGGGCAGGCTGGCCAGCGCATCTGGCTGTATGACCGGCTACTTGAACATGACCTTTACGACAGGCACCGATTCCGGGAGCTGATCTCCTCCCTTGCCCGTCGGCACCGGCTCAGTGAGGTCAGGTTGCTCATCCATGACGACAAACCCCTGGTGAAACGTCGCCACGCGCTTGTCGAGCTTATGCGCCGACTGCCGAGCCGCATGGAGCTTCGACTGGTAAACGAGGACTATCCGGTTGAAGATCAGCCGTTCATTATCGCTGACCGCGAAGGCGTGGTTTACCGGCACGACTTCTACAAACCTGAAGGTTTTGCCAAGTTCTCGGATGGCGGTCGGGTAAAACTGCTGTCTGAAAGTTTCCAGCGTATGTGGGATGCGGCGCGCCCTTCCCTGGAACTCCGGGACCTACCGCTCTGAGTGATGCGCCTGGGGCGAGTCCGGCGCTTCAAACCTGGCTCCGAAAGGAGCAAACTCGGCATCCACCTCAGTCGCCACCTCGGCGATCAGTTTACGTAGCCACTGGTGGTCGGCGTTGTGCTGCAGCAACGGGCTCCAGGCCATTTTCAGTTCGAACGGAGGAATCTCGAAAGGAGGCACCTTCACGACCAGATTCGGATTGTCTTTCTGAAGCCAGGCAGCCCGGGATGGCAGGGTGGCAATCAGATCGTGCTGCTCGGCCAGCAACATCGCCACCTGGTAATGCCGGGTAAATACCGAAATCTGGCGTTTACGGCCCATTCTCGACAGCGCTTCGTCTACCCAGCCCAGACGCTGGACATCCTTGGGGTTCACACCCACACCAACACCAAACCCGGTCTTGCTGACCCAGATATGGCTGGCATCCAGATAGGTATCCAGGGTAAAGGGCTCTTTCAGCACCGGGTTCCGGGCATTCATAAGACAGGCAAAATACTCGGTCCAGAGGGTCTTCTGGTGAAAAGACTGGGGGATCTTGTCGAACCGGTTGATGGCCATGTCGAGCCGGCCCTGTTCCACATCCAGAAAGCTGACATCGCTGGGGGTGAGCACGTCCAGGGTGACATGGGGCGCTTCCTGACGAATCCGTCGCAGAACCCGGGGCATCAGACAGGATTCGGCGTAATCACTGGCCATAATCCGGAACACACGCTGGCTTTCCAACGCCGAAAACGGTGTCTTCTCCTGCACTGCCTGTTCAATATCCGACAGAATTCCCCGTACCAGCGGCTGCAGTTCCCGGGCACGCTCAGTGGCCGTCATGCCTTCACTGGTTCGCACCAGCAGCGGGTCACTGAACAGGTCGCGCAACCGCTTAAGGCCGTTACTCATGGCGGGCTGGGTGATACCCAGGTGGTTGGCGGCCTTGGTAACGTTCCGCTCGCGCAACAACACATCCAGGTAAACGAGCAGATTCAAGTCAACACGGGAAATATCCACAAAAACTCCGAAACGCCAGAAAAACGGGAAAAACCGGGCTCATTCATTAAAACAATATACAGGATACAAAGGATTCACGTAATCAATCCGGGACACGAACTTTCACATTTGAAAACGGATCTCGGGCGGGATTTCTGCTAGTCTTCCGGATACTTGCTGAATAATATCGGTATTTTGAGGCCGGTTCACAGACCCGCCATCATTTGATCCTGAAGCCGGAGTCGTTACTGACAAAATGGATACCACTACGATCGTCCTTCTGTTGGCGGCCATCGTTACCGTCTCGATTGTCATTATTGTGCTCAGCCAGATGCGCGAGCGTGCCCGTATAGAACGGGCACGCAAGATTACAGCCCAGGAAGACGCCTACAACAGGGCCAATCGGCTGCTGACCGAAATTCCCGGCCAATACCTGACGGCCGACCTGAAACTGCTCCTGATCAAACGCATGGAAGAAGCCTGTGCCGAGCTTGCCGGCCTTAAATCCAACCTGCCGGTCAAGGATTGGCAGAATGCTGCTGCCGAGCTGAAAACCCAGATCATCGAGAAGCGCGACACCACCACTCCGGTGAAGATTGATTCCGCCGAAAAATCCAATTACGTCAAGGAATTGCTTCAGAATCTGTTCAAGATGATCGAAGCCATGCACAAGAGTGGCCGGATTGACGCGGCCACGGCCAAGAAAAACCTCAAGTATGTGCTCTTCCTGGTCCACAAGACCCACGCCGACCTGCATGTGTTTCAGGCCCGCGACTACGTGCGCCAGAACCAGTTTCGCAAGGCCATCCATGCTTACCACCTTGCCAGTACTGAAATGGGCAAATCCCGAGACAATCCTCTCGCCATGAAAGCGGTCAAGAGTTTTCGCACCCGTATCAAGGAACTGGAGGCGCTGAGCGCAGAGGGCAAGGAAAGCCCGCAGGGTGAATCCAAGCTGGACAGGGAATGGGATACTTTTCTCCACGACGATGAGTGGAAGAAAAAAGCCGATTACGACGACTGAAGGCACAAAGCGGGTCACCATTGCGGACCCGCCAACAGGGACAGTTCAAACCCGTGAGCAAGGGCTTCAAACAACGACTTTCCTATCGACTGACCCGGGACACGGTACTGGTTGCCATGGCCCTCGGGCTGGTGCTGAATGTTGTCCAGATCACCCTGGACTACTTCAGCGCGAAAGAGTCCATGGAAAAGGAAATCCACGCGCTGATCGATATCAGCAACAGCCCTGCATCCCAGATTGCCTATAACATTGATGTCCGCCTGGCGGAGGAATTACTCGATGGCCTGCTTCGCCATCCCGCCACCATCGACGCTCGGATCACGGACAACGACGACGAAACCATGGCTGCAGCCAGCAAAAGCAGCCCGGTGTCGCCCTACCGATGGGTCAGTGATCTGCTGTTTGGCTCCGACCGTGTTTTCCGTCAGGAATTACAGGTTCCCCAGTTAGAGGATCTGCCACTCGGGCACCTGATCGTCACCATTGATACCTATCACTATGGTGCACTGTTTCTTCAGAGGGCCGGCTACACGCTGATCAGCGGCCTGCTGAAAAGTCTGATCCTGTCTGCGGCATTGCTGGCCATCTTCTATTTCGTTCTTACCCGTCCCATGCTCAACGTGATCAGCGCTCTTAGCCAGGTTCGGGCCAGCTCTCCGGAAAAAGTCAGACTTCCAATCCCGGCAAACCACCGGGAGGATGAGATCGGAACCATGGTTGGCATTATCAACCAGCATCTCGAGACCATTGATTCGAGCCTGGCCCAGCTACGGCACGCCGAAAGCGCCATGAAGAACTATTCCACTCATCTTGAACAGGAAGTGGAGGATCGTACCCGGGAAATCTCCGAAAAGAACGAGGCCCTGCAACGGGGTAACCGCGCCCTGGTGAAAGCCAAGGAAGATGCAGTTCGCCGGGCACGGGCAAGAGCCAACTTTCTGGCCAGCATGAGCCATGAAATCCGCACCCCTCTCAATGGCGTTCTGGGCATGCTCGGCCTGGCACTGGAGGGTGAACTGGACCCGGCCCAACGCAATCGCATGGAAATTGCCCTCAATGCCGGCGAGAGCCTCCTCGGGCTACTCAACGACATTCTGGACATTTCCAAAGTGGAAGCCGGCAAACTCAGTCTGGAGAACATCCCGTTCAGCGTTCGGCATCTGATAGAGGAATGCGCAACACTCCACGCCCAGCAGGCGCGCCGGAAGCATATTCACCTGATTACCGAGGTCGATCCTGATCTGCCTGAGAAATTCCTCGGAGATCCGACACGGGTGCGCCAGGTGCTCAACAACCTGCTGAGCAACGCCATCAAATTCACCGATGAGGGCAGCGTCAGGATTCGGGCAGCCTATTCCGGGGGCAGCTTGCGAATCGACGTGGTAGACACCGGGATCGGGATGTCCAATGAAGGACTGCACCGGATATTCTCGCCTTTTTCCCAGGCGGACGCGGATACCACCCGCCTGTATGGCGGCACGGGCCTTGGCCTGACCCTTTGCCGTCAACTGGTGGAACGAATGCATGGCCAGATCCTGGTGGACTCCCGGGAGGGCAGCGGGACTCACTTCACCGTTACCCTGCCCTTGCCAATTCAACAGACTGACGCAGAGCAGGAGCTTCCGAAAGTAGACTCCCGGCTAAAAGACGTTGGCATTGCCATGGCCATCCCGGCGGATAACCCCTATCGCTCCGCGATCGAGGCCCAGCTTCGCAAGTGGGGCATTCCGATCCGTGGAGCGAGCCGGCATCCGGAGGGAATTCTCCTGGCGCTGGCCGGCGCCGAGGATAAGGAAACCCTGGAATTTGCTGCCGATTGGCAAGGCGCCGGCGTTATTCTTGCCGACTCTACCGGGACCCTGCCACCGGGCAAGGGGCATCATCAGCTACTGTCACTGCCATTGCGACGGGACGAATTGCTTCGCTGCCTTGGCCGCGCTGCAGGCCTGGTTTCCTCCCAAGACCAGTTGGCCCCGGCCACTGAAACAACGGAGCCGACCGTTACGGAACCAGCCCTCTCGATCCTTCTGGTTGAGGATAATCAGGTAAACCAACTGGTAGCCAGTAGCCTGTTAAAAAGACTGGGGCACCGTACGGACCATGCCGAGAACGGCCTTAAAGCCATACAGGCCCTGGAACAGAATCACTACGACCTGGTGCTGATGGATTGCCAGATGCCTGTGATGGATGGCTATGAGGCAACGCAGAGGATCCGCCAGAACCCGGAATGGAAACACCTGCCCATCATTGCGGTTACGGCCAATGTGATGCAGGGCGATCGCGAAGACTGCCTTGCCTCGGGCATGAACGACTACATAACCAAGCCGTACAAGCGAGACGAACTACGGTCAGTGATTGAACGCTGGCGCCCCTCTGCCCCTCCCGAGGGTTCAAGCCGTTAGCAGCTTTTCGATGTCGGCCCGGATATCTTCAGGTTTTGTGGTGGGCGGATAGCGGCGAACAACCTTGCCATCGGGCCCGACCAGAAATTTGGTGAAGTTCCACTTCACCTTTTCAGACCCCATAAGCCCTTTGGCTTCCCGCTTGAGAAAACGGAATAGCGGATGAGCGCCATCGCCATTGACGTCAATCTTGGAGAACATGGGGAAATCGACACCGTAGTTCAGGCTGCAGAACTGGCTAATTGCATCCTCGTCGCCCGGATCCTGGTTCAGGAACTGGTTGCAGGGAAAGCCCAGTACCTCAAAACCCTTATCGCCCAACTCCGTGTGAAGGGACTGCAGGCCCTCGAACTGTGGCGTAAAACCGCATTTGCTGGCGGTATTCACGATCAGAAGCACCTTGCCCTGGTACTCTGCCATGCTTCTCTCGTTACCCTTGATATCCTGGACCGTGAAATCGTAGATCGTCTCGCCTGCCATAAACCTCTCCATTTGGTGTTTTGCGTTCTTCTGGAACCATTGTTCACAACACGGAAGAAAAAACCATGGCAAGGCAGGCTGTACGGGGATCATTTTTAAAAACCGGTTCAGGTTTGTGAGCTAAATCTGCCTTATCACGACACAATTCATCATAATTCCCCTGTTGCCGCTGGCCCTCGCTCCGCTAGAATAAAGGCCTGTCGTGTCGGCAGGTGCCATTTACCGATCTCAAAAGAAGGACGTCCGGGTCTTATGCAGAACTACTACAAATCCGCCAAGCTGGATAACGTGTGTTATGAAATCCGTGGCGTAGTTCTGCGGGAAGCGCGTCGACTCGAAGAGGAGGGGCATCGGGTACTCAAGCTCAACATAGGCAACCCCGCCGCCTTCGAGCTGGATGTCCCGGAAGAGATTCAGCAGGACGTCATCTACAACATGCACCTGGCCCAGGGCTATGTGGAATCGAAAGGGCTGTTCTCAGCCCGCAAGGCGGTCATGCACTACTGCCAGCAACGAGGCATCGACAAGGTCGATATTGACGACATCTTTCTGGGCAATGGTGTCAGCGAGCTGATTGTCATGACCATGCAGGCTATGTTGAACACCGGTGACGAGGTGTTGATCCCGGCCCCTGACTACCCGCTCTGGACCGCTGCCGTTACACTTTCCAGCGGCAAGCCCGTGCACTATCGCTGTGACGAGCAGCAGGACTGGTTTCCAGATATCGACGATATCCGCAAGAAAATTACCCGTCGTACCCGGGCCATTGTGCTGATCAACCCCAACAATCCGACCGGGGCCGTGTATTCGAAAGAGCTTCTGGAACAGGTCATCGAGCTGGCCCGCAAGCACAATCTGATCGTCCTGTCCGACGAGATTTACGACAAGATTCTTTACGACGGCACCCAGCACATTTCCACCGCCTCATTGGCAGACGATGTGCTTTTCTTCACCTACAACGGTCTGTCCAAGAACTATCGGGCAGCGGGTTACCGCTCCGGCTGGATGATTGTCAGTGGTGCCAAGCATCGGGCAAAGGATCTGATTGAGGGCATTGAAATGCTCTCCAACATGCGACTCTGCGCCAATGTTCCCGCTCAACTGGCCATCCAGACAGCGCTTGGTGGCTATCAGTCCATCAACGATCTGGTTGCACCAAACGGGCGCCTGTATGAGCAACGGGAAACCGCCTGGCGAATGCTCAACGACATCCCCGGGGTCAGCTGCGTTAAACCTCAGGGCGCGTTATACCTTTTCCCGAAACTGGATCCGAAGCGTTTTCCCATCGTCAATGATGAAAAACTGGTTCTGGACCTCCTGCTGCAGGAGAAAATCCTGCTTGTACAGGGATCGGCCTTCAACATTGATGACAAACAGCACCTGAGAGTGGTTTTCCTGCCACGGGAAGACACCCTGGAGGACGCCATGGGCCGGCTCGGGAACTTCCTTGGCCAATACCAGCAATAACGGGGCAAACCATGGCAGATATCCATGTTGAAGAATTCTACAAGGATGCGGCAATTGCTCTGGTACAGTTGTACGGCGCGTTCCCGCGCCGGATAAACCTGTTCGTCGAGGACATAGCCGGTCCGGATGAGCCGGACGAGTTCGGGCTTCACAGCAAGCGACATATGGCCTGTTTCGGCGCCCTGCTCTGGCTTTCAGAGGAAGGCCTGCTCAGGTATATCGATACTATTCGCCAGGAGGCACTGGATCAGGCTGTGCTGACCCGGGACGCATTTATCCGTCTGAGTTCTCCCGCCCCGCAGGCTTTGGCCAGGGAGTTCGGCATTCCCGAAGAAGGCTCGGCCAGTTCCCTGCCCCCTTCCGTGAAAGATGATCTCTCCACCCATATTCACCTGATTCGAACTGCGCTGCGCAGCGGTAACTCCGCCCGAATCAGCCAGATCATGCAGACGACCTTCTTCGCGGATCGCGGCGATTATTAAATCACCGTAAGCTCGTTGATTGATTGAACCGCGGCCGCATATAACGGTCTGAATAACGGCTTTATTTTCTGTGACAAACTGATCAGGGAACCAACATGCGTATTCTGCTGTTTCTGGCAACCAACCTTGCTGTAATCCTTGTCGCCAGCTTTACGCTGCGATTGCTGGGCGTGGACAGCTATCTCGCCCAGAATGGTATCCAGTATGGCTCATTGCTGGCCTTCGCAGCGGTCTTCGGATTCGCCGGCGCCATCGTGTCTCTGCTGATATCCAAGCGAATGGCGAAATGGAGCACCAAAGCCCGGGTCATTGATTCTCCGAGAACGCCCGCCGAACGCTGGCTGGTGGATACTGTGGCAGAGTTGGCGAAAAACGCCGGCATCGGCATGCCGGAGGTCGCTATTTTCCCGGCGTCCCAATCCAATGCCTTCGCAACAGGCTGGAACAAGAACGATGCGCTGGTAGCGGTCAGCGAGGGCCTTCTGCATCGTTTCAACAAGGATGAGATCAGGGCGGTTCTCGGCCACGAAATCGGCCACGTTGCCAATGGCGACATGGTGACACTGGCCTTGATTCAGGGGGTGGTGAATACGTTTGTCATCTTCGCATCCCGGGTCATCGGCTCCTTTGTCGACCGGGTAATATTCAAGAATGAAAGCGGTCATGGGCTCGGTTTTTTCGCCGTCAGCATCGTTGCCGAAATCGTTCTGGGTATTCTTGCCAGCACCATTGTGTTCTGGTTCTCCCGCCGCCGGGAGTTCCGGGCGGATATTGCCGGTGCACAGCTGGCCGGTCGTGCGGCAATGATCAGCGCCCTGGCGAGGCTGAGGCAGGAAAGCGAGGTGCCGGACCAGATGCCCGACAGCCTCCAGGCATTCGGCATTAACCGGGGCGCCCGGGGTGGGCTGAGCGCCCTGTTCATGACCCACCCACCCTTGGAAGACCGGATACAGGCGTTGCAGAGCGCCAAGCTGTAATAGAAAAGCCGGCGCCCCGGGGCGCCGGCTTTTTCTTTGTTCCCAGCGAGGCCTCAGAGCCTTCGATCAGATTTTCAGCTTGAACCCGATTGCCCTGAAACTGTCCTGCAGGGATTTGCTTGTGCCCTTGAGCTGAATCTTGAGGCTGGAGCATTCCCGACGCACCGGATAATCCCGGCGCAGTCTGTCAAACGCGACACCTCGCTCTTCCGGCGAGCCTGTCATGGCATTACGAAGCCTTGCATCATCTCGACGCGGGTCATAACAGGCTCTCAAAGCGATGCGAATAGCATCCTCTTCATCGGCGGAGCTGGTAAAGGAAATCTTGCTCAACGCTGGCTCCGGCAGAAACTGGCCCGCTTTTTTGCGAACCGGCAGGCCCAGGAAGTGGCTCAGGGCCTGATAGATCATTTCGGTTCCCTGTACCTTGCCTTCCAGGCTG
This sequence comes from uncultured Marinobacter sp., assembly GCF_913055835.1. GTDB lineage: Bacteria > Pseudomonadota > Gammaproteobacteria > Pseudomonadales > Oleiphilaceae > Marinobacter. The sequence goes on from NZ_CAJXKQ010000002.1 coordinate 99,201, forward strand.
TACCCAGCAATGTGCGGTGTCGCCAGCCAGACCCGGTCAACCAGCTCGGGATGAATCCTGGGTTCCTGCTCCCAGACATCCAGGGCCACCGTGGGCGCATTGGCCTGCTCAAGGCGGGCCAGCAACGCTGAAGACTCGATGACCTCTCCCCTACCCGCATTAATAAGAAGCTGATCCGAACCCAGGCTCTCAAGTTCGGCACGGCCGATCATGCCCAGGGTGGGATGATCTCCCTCGCGGGTCAGCGGTGTATGCAGGGACACCACGTCACATTTCATCGCTTCTTCAAGCGCCACGAACTCCTGATCGTCTTCTTCTCTGTCTGCCCTGGGTGGATCGCAAAGGCGGACATCAAACCCCAGCCGCTCCAGCTTGTGCGCCAGCTCACCTCCAACATTGCCGACACCCACGATGCCGACACTGAGCTGGGACCAGTCTACAAGCCCGCGCCGTTCAGCATGCAGTGACAGCACAGACAGCACATACTCCGCCACACTGTTGGCGTTGCAGCCGGGCGCCGCAGAAAACCGGATTCCCGCTTGTTCCAGCCAGTCCAGATCGACATGATCGGTACCGATGGTGGATGTGCCGACAAAGCGGACCCGGCTGCCCTCCAGGAGCTTGCGGTTTACCCTGGTGACGGAACGAACCAGCAGTATGTCGGCGTCCCGGACATCCTCGTTCGACAGGGTTCGACCGGACACTCGCCGGATTTCACCGATGTCTCCAAAGAAGGAGTCCAGTAGGGGAATGTTTTCGTCTGCTACGATCAACATGATGATGTCCGGCCCTGTCAGTTCCTGCGCTGACGCTGATTACGCCCACCCTGACCACGACCACCCGAACCCTGGGGACGTCGGCCACGTTTGCGGGTAATCGGCGGGTTTTCCATCGGCGCCATGAGCGATTCATCGGGCACTGCGGTCTTCAGCTTCTGGCTGATGTAGGTTTCGATGGCCGGCAGCGCGAAAGAATCATCCTCACCGGCAAAACTGATGGAAACCCCATGCTTGCCAGCCCTGCCCGTGCGCCCGATACGATGCACATAATCTTCGGCATTATCCGGCAGATTGTAGTTGAAAACGTGGGTGACGCCGTTGACGTGAATGCCACGGCCGGCCACATCGGTTGCCACCAGCACCTGGATACTGCCCTTCTTGAACTGATCCAGGGTTTTCAGGCGTTTGTTCTGGGCGATCTCACCAGACATCAAAGCCACCTTGACACCCTGGTTCCTCAAATCTTCCTCCAGATCGCGGCACTGATCCCGACGATTGGCAAATACCAGCGCCTTTTCCACTTCCGGACGTTTCAGGAAATTCACCAGAACCGGAAGCTTCTCATCCTCGCCCACCAGATACACCGTCTGCTCAACCCGTTCCGCCGTTTTCTGCTCCGGCTCTATTTCCACGAACTCGGCGTTGCTCGTCCACATGGAGGCGAGATTGAGCACATCCTGGTTGAAGGTGGCACTGAACAGCAGCGTCTGGCGCTCCTCCTTGGGTGTGCACTTGCGGATGATCCGCTTCACATCCGGGATGAAGCCCATGTCGAGCATCCGATCCGCTTCGTCCAGAATCAGGATATCGAGCTGATCCAGGAACACGTCCTGGGATCCGAGAAAATCGATGAGGCGCCCCGGAGTGGCAACGAGGATGTCGACAATCTCGTTCTGCAACTGGTCCCGTTGCTTGTCATAGTTCATGCCGCCTACAACCGTCACCACATTGTGCCCGGTGTGCTTGCATAACTGTTCTGCATCCTTCGCGATCTGCATCGCCAGCTCCCGCGTGGGAGCCAGGGCAAGTACCCGGGGCTCCGAAGCGAAACGGTCTTTCTCGGGAACCGGAGTTTCCAGCAGACTCTGGATGGCTGTAATCAGAAACGCGGCGGTTTTACCAGTACCGGTTTGCGCCTGACCAATCAGGTCTTCGCAGGCCAGTGTCCAGGGCAGCGTTTCTGCCTGTATGGGTGTGCAGTATTCAAAACCAATGGCCGTAATGGCATCCAGCAAACGCTTGTCGAGGTTCAGGTCACTGAATCTCAGGTCGCCGGTGTGTTTTGGGTCAGATGTCATAAAGTCTCAGTTTTCCTGGGAATGTCCTGATTCAGAATATAACGGAGCAATACGCCGGGCATCCTCGTGCCAGCGCTCTTCAAGGGCTTCTCCGGTGCCATAAAACGTTGCCAGCGCATCAAGAAATGTCTGGGCTCGGGGTGGCAACCCCCGTACCAGATACTCGCCTGCCTGATTCCGAACGTTGTGCCGGAAACGCCCTTCATTGGCAGCGCCAACGCCCGAAAGGTTGTCCACACTGATGTGAAAACGGGACCCTGCAGCCACAGAAAACAACCATTCGATGGCCTGAGGCTTGACCTCAACACGCTCAAACGCCTGTTGCTGCTGCAGTGTACGGCCATCCGGACAGTACCAGTAACCATAGTCATGAAGTGTGCGCCGGTACTCACCAGCAATACACCAGTGGCTTATTTCATGCAAAGCACTGGCATAATAGCCATGGGCAAAAACTACCTGAGCAAGGCCTTCGGGCCCGCTGGCAGGCAGGTATTCAGGTTCACCGCTGCCTTTGACCAGAACTGTCCGGTATGCTTCCCGGAAAAGGTCATTAAACAGCATGATAAGATCATTTGGGCTCGGATTCATTGGGTGGCTATTGTGCGACTTTACCGCCCCCAATACCAGAGGGAACTTTGACAGGCCCCTGGTGTCCATTGCTGGCGTGAGCCGGCAGCGATTGCGCTGTAACAGTCCGACTCCAAGAGAGTCTGTTCAAAGAGACACTAACCGGGAAATTGTACAATCAATGATGGCTTTCACTGCAGTATCGAAGATGAAACGCCAACGGGCGAATCCACTGCGCCTGTTTCTTGCACTCACCCTTGCGCTTCTTGCCTCCCCTTCAACCTGGGCTCTTGGTAGCAACGGGGGCTCCCTGTTTGGCGGCCAGGGTAACGAGTTTCTCCCTGTGGACGAAGCATTGCCTTTCAGCTTCACCACTGACGCTGACGCCGTCGTTTTGTCCTGGAATATCACACCCGGACACTATCTTTATCGCGAACGGGTAAGCATTAGCGCCACCAATCCCGATGTAGAACTCGGCGAGCCGGTGTTTTCGGCGCCAGGTACGGTGACTGAAGACGAATTCTTCGGCAGAACCGAAGTGTTTTTCGACCCCATTGAAGCCCGAGTTCCTGTTTCGCTTCCGGCCGGCGTCCGGGAAGCCCAACTGCAGGTAACCTATCAGGGCTGCGCCAAGGCGGGGCTGTGTTATCCGCCCCAGACACGGGATGTACTTTTCTACCAGGGCAACGGCGGCTCAGGCTCTCCCGCTGCGTCGACTGCCGGCATTCCGGGCAGCGGCAGCACTCCCGTCAACACCGAAACCGCCACCGGGCTTGCAGGCTTTCTCGCCCAGCAATCTACCCTCGTGATCGCAGGCGTGTTTTTGTTGCTGGGGCTTGGATTGACCTTCACCCCGTGCGTTTTGCCCATGGTACCGATTATTTCATCCCTGGTTTCCGGCAGGAACACAAGAACCACCGGGCACGCCCTGCTCCTGTCCGGCAGTTACGTTCTGGGTATGGCACTGACCTATGCCGCAGCCGGCGTGCTGACTGGTCTTCTGGGTGCCAGCTTCAATCTTCAGGCGCAGCTGCAATCACCCTGGGTTTTAAGCATCTTTGCGCTGCTGTTCGTGGTTTTTGCGCTATCCATGTTCGATCTGTTCGAAATCCAGCTACCGCGCTTCATTCGTGAACCACTCAATGACGCCAGCCACCGGCTCACCGGAAGCCGGGTTGTCAGCATCTTCGGAATTGGCGCCCTGTCTGCCCTGATTGTGTCCCCCTGTGTATCTGCTCCGCTGGCCGGCAGCCTTTTGTATATATCCACCACCCAAGATGCGGTCATCGGCGGTGTCGCCCTTTTTTCACTCGGCCTCGGCATGGGCATTCCTTTGATTCTAGTGGCGGTGGGAGGTCGGAAACTGCTGCCAACCACCGGCCACTGGATGACTGCGGTAAAACACTTCTATGGTGTGATGTTGCTGGCGGTGGCCATCTGGCTGGTTGAGCGCCTGGTCCCGGGGTGGCTGGCACTGACACTCTGGGGCCTTCTCGTTGCCATCACCGGCGTCCAGTTGGGCGCCTTTGATGCGGCCAAGGCAGGTTGGGAGCGAACCCGTAAAGGCCTTGGCCTGGTACTTTTCGCCTACGGCCTCGCTTTGCTGGCGGGCGCGGTGGGCGGGGCCAATGACCCCCTGAAACCTCTGGCGCCCTTTACAGTAGCATCTGCATCGTCCGGCGCAGCGGGCACTGGAAGTCTCCAGCACGCGGATTTTGTGCGCGTGGAACAACCTTCTGAAATCCGGGCAATGATGCAACAGGCCCGGCAACAGGGCCGGCCCGTTATGCTGGATTTCTATGCTGACTGGTGTATTTCCTGCAAGGTCATGGAGCGCAATGTGTTCAGCAAGCCGGATGTCATACAGGCGCTTGCCCCCTACACGTTGCTACAGATCGACATGACCGACAACACGCCGGAACAACAGGCCATGCTGGACGAACTTGGCCTGTTCGGACCGCCCGCCATTCTGTTCTATGGCAGCAATGGCGAAGAGCTTTCACAGGGAAGGGTGCTGGGCGAAATGGATCGGGAGGAATTTCTTGGTCACCTCCGGACCCTGCGCCCGGAGGTTTAGCAATGGGGGCGTCAGTTACCCTCGGCGTATCAGGTAGATAAACAGGTCATCATCCTCAACCTGGTTTATCAGCTCGTGACCAAGGAACTGACAGAACCTGGGTATGTCACGGGTAGTGGAAGGATCAGTGGCTACAACCCGCAGCACCCCACCGGGTTGAACATCGTTGATCCGGTTATGAAGCATCATGACCGGCTCCGGGCAAAAAAGCCCGCGGGCGTCCAGCTCCAGATCGTATTCGGTTGCCTTCACACTAACTCTCCTGTCAATGAACCTGATTTTTCGTAAAAACCTGCTAAATTATTGTTTATAACAGTTAAAACACGTGGAGGTTTGCCATGATCAGGGTTCTCATTGAACGCCATATTGCTGAAACACTTGAAACAGCATACGAAGAACGCTCCCGCAAGGTTCTCCAGCAGGCTGTCAGTGCCCCCGGCTTTATATCCGGCGAGACCCTGGTCGACAGCCATGACCCCAATCACCGCATAACACTGGCAAACTGGCGGTCAGAAGCAGACTGGGACCGCTGGTTTCACTCCGATGAACGCCGTGAGCTCATGCTGGAGCTTGTCCCCATGATGGACGAAGAGGAGCACATCACGGTCCTGGAGCAAAGCGCCTTTTAACCTGTCCGCTCAATGAAACAGGTGATCTCCTCCCTGTCATGATACAAGTGGCGGGCCTTGAGACGAAAGCCAATGCCCGCCGCTCTCAGACCGCTGACCAGTATGTCCCGGCAGATCAACCACTCGTCGTACCGCTTTTTCATCGGCAACTTGAGATTGAACACCGTATAACGGCAAAGACCCTCACCAACCCATGTCACCGCCAGCTTCGCGGTTTTCCGGGGCTGATCCACGATGTCGCAGACCATCCAGTCAATTCCCCGTTTCGGACGCCAACCATAGCCATCCGCTTCCACATGCTCCACCTGCCCCGATGCCATCAATTCATCGTTCATCGGGCCGTTGTCGACTGCAGTTACGTTCATCCCCTGGCGAACAAGCTGCCAGGTCCAGCCGCCGGGCGCGGCACCAAGATCTGCAGCCTTCTTGCCACCGCCGAGGTAGTCCAGTTCCTGTTCCGGAGGCAGGAACACTTTCCAGGCCTCCTCCAGCTTGAGCGCGGAACGACTGGGCGCCGATGCCGGCAGCCGCAGTCGCGGAATGCCGCCGACGAACCTGGCCCGGTTATCCGCGAGGCTGTACCCCACTACCACCGAAGCGAAGTCCGGCAGGAAAACCTCTAGCCGGGCCGGAGCGGAGGCATTCTGGTCGGGCTTAAGCAGGCCGGCTCCACGCAAGCCTCGGGATAAGGGCGACACCCACTTCCGGCCAAAGTTTCCAAGGTCTCCGTCCGCGTTGTTTTCCGGTAGCCGGACTTCCAGCCGCGCACACCCCGGGAAACCGCGCCCAAGCCCGCGGATTCCCTCGATAACGGCGCCGACCCTGTCCGTCTCCGGCAGGCGGAATTGCCCCAAAACGACGATCCAGTCGCGCACGAAGACGAGCTCCGCGAGCGGCAGACGGGCCATCACATCATCCGCGATTTCCGGAGCAGCCGGATAGAACCGCACCAGCCCCTGGTCTTTCAGGGGCTCGAAATACCCGAAAATACCCCGCTCCGCGGCCGAGTCGGTCACTTCACGGCCGGCTTCAGTTTCGAAACCAGGCCGGCAAAATACGAGAATCTGTTCCATGCGTTTCCTGAATGAGGGTTGAAGACCAACCCGCAAAAGTTGAATCTGTTTAACAGCGCAGATTGTCCTCTCTGGCTACACTTCCCGCTCTGATAACCGCGGGAAGCCATGAATGACGTCCGTTTTGCGCTTGATTGCCATTCTCAGCCTTTTGCTGATCCCTGCACTGGCGCTGCCAGACACAGGATCCTTCCCGTCCGGCTGCCCCACACTGGAGGCAACCGATCCTGCTGCGCGCGCTTCCCTGATGCAATATATCTGCTATTACAGTGCTCCGCCGGACGCGCCCGGCCATACAGCCAAGGATCCGGCAGGGCTTCCGGAAGATCTGGAGTGGACGCCGGCAAACGGGCGGGACCTGGTTTTCAGCCACACCAAATCCGTTTACTGGGTCCATCTGCTGGTCAGGAACTCCGGGGCTGAGCGCGCCAGCTGGTTCCTGAAGCTCAACTATCCCCTGCTGGACGAAGTTACATTCTGGCAAACCGGAGAGGATACTACAGAGACACTTGTTACCGGTGATCAACGCCCCTTCGCATCCCGGGCGGTAGACTACCGGTATTTTCTGCTCCCCGTCACCCTGGATGGCGGTGAAACCCGTTCCCTAACGATCCGGATCCATAGTAATGGCGCGCTCAATGTGCCGCTCAGCTTTGAAACTGCGGCAGAAGTCATTGCACGAAGCAACCACCTTACCCTGACCCACGGGCTTTTCTATGGCGCCCTCCTGGTGTTCGCAGTATTCAACCTGTTGCTTTTTTTCAGCTCCGGAACCGGCTATTACTTCTATAACGCGTTCTATCTGGCGGCGCTGGGGCTCTTTCTGTTCGCCATGGGCGGATTTGCCAACCAGTACTTCTGGCCGGACAACGCCAGCTTTGCCAATACCTCCATTCCTCTTTCGTTGTCGCTGTGCGCCCTGGCCATGATACTTTTTGGCCGGTCGTTCCTGGAAGTTGAGAGAGGAACCATCCCGGATACCGTGCTCAAGGGTCAGGCCTGGTTCTGTATCGGATTCCTAGTGCTGACTTTGATCCTGCCTTACAACAAGACCATCCTGCTCAACACGGTTCTGGCGATGACGGTCATCTCCAGCCTGTTCATTATTGCAGCCGTCCGCTGGAAGCAAGGCTATCAACCTGCAATCTGGTATCTTCTGGCGTGGCTGATCATGCTCGTTGGTGGCCTCATTTACGCCCTGGCGGCCTTCGGCTATCTCACGGATTTCCTGGCGAGGGAAGCACTGATGCAGTCAGCGGTGGGTGGACAGGTGATCCTGCTGAACTACGCCATGGTGCAACGATGGCGCCTGCTCAACCAGAAACTGCTGGACGTGGAACACGGCGCAAGGACAGAACTGGAATTCAAGGTGCACGAGCGCACTGCGCAGCTCAGAAACACCATGAGAGAGCTGGAAAAGGCCAACCGTAAATTATCGACGATGAGCCTGAACGACGCTCTCACCGGGCTGTACAACCGAAGACACCTTAACAACATATTCCCTGAACTTTGCGCCGAAGCCCGTCGTAACTCCCAACCATTGACCCTGGCCCTGGTGGACGCCGACCATTTCAAGACTATCAATGACACCTGGGGCCACGGATTCGGAGATACCTGTCTGCAATTCATAGCCGAAATGCTCACCCGGCATGTAAAGCGTCCAAGGGATGTAGCTATCCGTTTCGGCGGTGAGGAATTTGCCCTGCTGCTGCCCGGAACCGATGCGGCCGGTGCCATGAACGTCTGCGCCGCATTGCTGAGTGATATCGCCAACACCCCGCTCTCGTCGCCGGACGGCACCAGGGTACGACTGACTCTGAGCGCTGGCATCGCGTCACTGAAGCCTGACGAGACTCAAAACCAGCTGTTCGAGCGAGCGGATGAAGCCCTTTACCGGGCAAAAAGCGAGGGCCGCAACCGTGCCCGGTTATCCGAAGCTATTGAGGTGGAGTGAAGATCAGGCCGATAGTCGCTCATCCGCGAAGATCCTGGTTTCCCTGGCAGCCAACGCAATCAATTCACTTTGTGTCAGCGCCTGACTTTTCAGTGGCTGGAAGTCGTGATTGCCGCCTTCCAGCCAGCGCAGACTGATGGTTTCCAGCTCCTTCTCGTGGCCGTCCATTTCGGCGGGCTTGCCGAAAGGATCCCTGGTTCCCTGAAGCACCAGCATGGGGCAGTGGAGATCCTGGAAATGAGCAGTCCGCCAACGGTCCGGTTTTCCCGGCGGGTGAAACGGATAGCCAAAACAGACAACACCATCAATGCCTTCCCTGCGGCTGGCAAGAATACTTGCCATCCGGCCGCCCATGGACTTGCCTCCCACCAGGATCAAACTTCCGCTTCCCTGCTCTGCCCGCACCTGGTCTATCACCCTGGAGAAATACTCCAGTAAGACCGGCTCGCGGTCAGGGGGACGCTTTTTTCCATCCTGGCGTCGTTTCTGCATATAAGGGAACTCGAAACGAACCGTTTCGATACCCTCACGCTCAAGCGCCGCAGAGAGCTCTTCCATAAAGGGCGAGTCGGCCGGCGCACCCGCACCGTGCGCCAGAATCAGCACGACTTTAGAAGGACTTTCATAGCCTTTGGTCTTAATCAACTCCACAGAATTCACCTCATCCGGTTAAGCGACTATCATTGCATTCAGGCAACACTCATTCCCTGCGCTGAAACAACTACAGAAACGGCACTGAAAAGGAAGCCATGTTGCTGATTTCGGCGCATTTGACGGATGTCAGGAGTTGACCTGAGTCATTGCAAACAGCTAATCGTTTCTCCATACTTGCGCCCGCATAATTCCCCACTCTAAACCCATTGGTAAGGCTATGAGCACAGTAAATGCAAACCTGACATACAACTACAAGGTGGTGAGACAATTCGCCATCATGACAGTGGTATGGGGTATTGTAGGTATGGCGCTGGGTGTGCTGATTGCAGCACAGCTGGTCTGGCCGTCCCTCAACCTCGACCTGCCCTTTACCCACTTCGGCCGTCTCAGGCCGCTGCATACCAATGCCGTAATCTTCGGCTTTGGTGGAAGTGCCTTGTTCGCTACCTCCTACTACGTGGTGCAGCGTACCTGCCAGGCCCGTCTGATTTCCGATGGCCTTGCGTCGTTCACCTTCTGGGGCTGGCAGGCGATCATTGTCTCGGCAGCTATTACTCTGCCGCTCGGCCTTACCTCTTCCAAGGAATATGCCGAACTCGAATGGCCAATCGATATTGCCATCGCCATTGTCTGGGTGACTTATGCGCTGGTGTTCTTCGGAACCGTCATGAAGCGCAGCACTCCCCACATCTACGTGGCAAACTGGTTCTACGGCGCTTTCATCATTACGGTTGCCTGCCTGCACATCGGTAACAACATGGCGCTGCCCGCCAGTGCTTTCAAGTCCTACTCCGCCTACGCTGGCGTCACTGACGCCATGATGCAATGGTGGTACGGCCACAACGCGGTAGGCTTCTTCCTGACCGCCGGCTTCCTGGGCATGATGTACTACTTCGTTCCCAAGCAGGCCAACCGTCCTGTCTACTCCTATCGCCTGTCGATCGTCCACTTCTGGGCCCTGATCGCAACCTACGTATGGGCCGGTGGTCACCACCTGCACTACTCTGCACTGCCAGACTGGGCACAGACCGCAGGCATGGTGATGTCCCTGATTCTGCTCGCACCCTCCTGGGGCGGCATGATCAACGGCATGATGACTCTCTCGGGCGCATGGCACAAGCTGCGCACTGACCCGATTCTGCGCTTCCTGGTGGTTTCCCTGTCGTTCTACGGCATGTCCACCTTCGAAGGTCCCATGATGTCTATCAAGACCGTGAACGCACTTTCGCACAATACTGACTGGACCATCGGCCACGTACACTCCGGCGCCCTTGGATGGGTTGCCATGATCAGTATCGGCGCGGTTTATCACCTGATCCCGAAACTCTGGGGTGTGCAGGCCATGTACAGTACGGCCCTGATCAACGCTCACTTCTGGCTCGCGACCGTCGGCACCGTGCTGTACATCGTTGCCATGTGGGTCAACGGCATCATGCAAGGCCTGATGTGGCGTGCGGTCAACCAGGACGGCACCCTGACCTACAGCTTTGTTGAAGCACTGGAAGCCTCCTACCCCGGCTACTTCGTGCGCTTCCTTGGCGGCGCTATCTTCCTGACCGGCATGTTCATCATGGCTTACAACGTGTACATGACCGTTCGCCAGAAAGATGCGATCGCGCAGGACAACGCGGCGACCCAGCCGGCGTAACGGGAGAGAGATCAGATGAAACACGAAATAGTTGAAAAAAACCTTGGTCTGATGATCGTGCTGATCGTCCTGACCATCAGCGGTGGCTTTCTTGCCGAAGTGGTGCCCCTGTTCTTCCTGAAGGAAACCAATGAGCCGGTAGAGGGCCTTGAGCCCCTGTCGGCACTGGAACTTGAAGGACGGGACATTTACATCCGTGAGGGCTGCCATGTGTGCCATACCCAGCAGATCCGCCCGTTCCGGGCAGAGACCGAGCGGTATGGTCACTACTCCGTCGCGGGCGAGTTCGTATACGACCGTCCGTTCCTGTGGGGTTCCAAGCGTACCGGTCCGGATCTGGCTCGTGTAGGCGGTCGTTATTCCGACGCCTGGCAGCGCCAGCACCTTTATGATCCGCGCAGCGTTGTACCTGAATCAAACATGCCGGCTTTCCCCTGGCTGTTTGAAGACCGGGTAGACCACACCAAGACCGCCGCAAAGATGGAGACTCTCCAGACGCTGGGCGTGCCATACACCGACGAGCAGATTGCAGAGGCTTCTGCGCAGGTGGAAGGCAAATTTGAAATCGAGGCTCTGGTCGCTTACCTGCAACAGCTGGGTACAGTGATTTCAGACAAACGGTGAACCCATGGATATTAATGAGTTACGCGGCATTCACACACTTCTGGTAATGGCGGTTTTCCTGGGAATCGTCTGGTGGGCCTACAGCGCCCACCGCAAGAAGGCCAACGACGAGGCAGCTCACCTGCCCTTCGACGATGACGACGTGGAAAAGCGTACGCTCGAACAGGAAAAAACGGAGAAAAAAGAATGAGTACCTTTTGGAGCATCTGGATCAGTGTGATCGTGCTCGGTACCGTGTTCGGCTGCTGGTGGCTGCTGTGGGCAACCCGCAAGAGCCAGACGACCGATACCGAAACCGACCGCACCATGGGCCATTCCTTCGATGGCATTGAGGAATACGATAACCCACTGCCCAAGTGGTGGTTCTATCTGTTCCTGGCTACCTGTGTTTTCGCACTAGGCTATCTCGCGCTGTACCCGGGTCTTGGCAACTGGAAAGGCCTCCTTGGCTGGACCGCGGTCAACCAGTGGGAAGCCGAAGTTGCAGAAGCCGAAGAAAAGTACGGTGAAATTTACGCCCAGTACGGCCAGACCCCGGTTCCCGAATTGGCCGAGAACGACGACGCCATGAAAATTGGTCAGCGTCTGTTTGCCAACAACTGTGCGGTCTGCCATGGCTCTGCCGCTCGTGGCCAGGTTGGCTTCCCCAACCTGACCGACGACGACTGGCTCTGGGGCGGAACACCGGAAGCCATCCTGGAAACCCTGCACAATGGTCGTATGGGTAACATGCCCGCCAAAGGCACCATGCCCGGCATGACCAACGAGCAGGTCGACCAGGTTGTGAACTATGTTCTGAGCTTCAGTGGTCGGGAAAAAGACGCCGAAGCTGCCAAGGCTGGCGAACAGGTCTTCGCACAGGCTTGTGTGGCCTGTCATGGCCCTGAGGGCAAGGGTATGCAGGCTATGGGCGCGCCCAACCTGACCGACAATACCTGGCTCTATGGTTCGACCTACGAATGGATCAAGGAAACCGTCATGAACGGTCGCCAGAACCAGATGCCTGCCCAGGATCGCCTGCTTTCAGACGATCAGATTCAGATTCTCGCGGCTTACGTCTACAGCCTCTCGAACTGAGTCGACCGGCCGGGGTAAGCCCCGGCCCGGTCTTTTCAACCCTGTGTCTGCGACGCGGGCACAGGCTTGAAAAGATCAGCAGCCCCAAGGCCTGTTGCCCCGCATTACCCTTTTCCTGGAGGTAACGATGAGCAGTGAGATTCCGGTCAAACAGGTTGACCCATCTTCTGGCCCCTCCGACAACAACAATAAATCCGGAACCGTCGAGCTATACGCGAGCCGTAAGAAGATTTACGTCAAGGAAGTGAAAGGCTTCTTTCAGCGCATTCGTAATGTCAGCCTGACACTGCTGATGGGCATGTACTTTGCCTTTGTCTGGTTCACCCTGGACGGACAGCCACTGATTCACTTTGACCTCCCTGCCCGTGAGTTTCATTTGTACGGCGCCACCTTTTACCCGAAAGATTTCATCCTGCTCTCGGGCATGCTGATTATCTGCGCCTTTGGCCTGTTCTTCATTACCACACTGTTTGGCCGGGTCTGGTGCGGCTACACCTGCCCCCAGACGGTATGGACCTTCATTTTCATGTGGGTTGAGGAGCGGATCGAAGGAAGCCGAAACAAGCGTATGAAGCTCGATAAGGCGCCTCGGTCGACAGAAAAGGTGGTCAAAAAATCCGCCAAACATGCAGTCTGGCTTCTGATCGCGCTTGCCACAGGCCTCACCTTTGTCGGCTACTTCTACCCTATCCGCGAATTGATTGCCGACCTCTTCACCTTGCAAGCCAATGGCTGGGCCTATTTCTGGGTTGCCTTCTTTACCGTCGCCACCTATCTCAACGCGGGCTGGATGCGCGAGCAGGTTTGTCTGTACATGTGCCCCTATGCCCGCTTCCAGTCGGTTATGTTTGATCCCAACACCCGAGTGGTCTCCTATGACCCCAACCGGGGCGAGCCACGGGGTGGCCGCAAGAAAGGCGTGGATCCGGCGGAGGCCGGGCTGGGTGACTGCATCGATTGCGGCCAGTGTGTCCAGGTATGCCCAACGGGCATCGATATCAGGGACGGCCTTCAGTACGAATGTATTGGCTGCGCCCTGTGTATTGATGCCTGTGACGAGATCATGGACAAGATGAATTACCCGCGGGGGCTGATCCGTTACACCACAGAGAATGAACTGGAAGGCAAGACCTCGAAGCTCCTGCGCCCAAGAACCTTTGGCTATGGTGCAGTCCTGTCATTGATGATTGCGGCAATTATTTTCACAATCGCCACACGAGTGCCGGCCCAGATGGACGCCCTTCGAGATCGCGGAGCCCTTTACAGCTTCAATGGCGAGGGGCGGGTTGAGAACAGCTACACGCTGAAAATTGCCAATATGACAGAGGTGCCCCAGACCTTCACCGTCGCAGTGACCGGCCTGGAGGGGATCCGGATCCTGACCGATACCTCGGTAACTGTTGAAAGTGGTGAGAACCGCTCACTACCGACGGTTGTCGACGTGCCTCCGGAATCCATTACCGAATCCAACAACGAGATCCTGTTCCGAGCACAGTCCGAGACAGATTCTTCGCTGAGCCTTGAAACTGAAAGCCGATTTGTCGGTCCAACGCGCTGATTTTCGATCGCACAGATCTGACCGTTTTTACGAGACACTGAGTTATGACAACTGAAACACCCGTAGCACCCTGGTACCGCCAGCCCTGGTTCTGGTTCCTGCTGATATTTCCGGGCGCATCCATCATTTACTGCGCCGTCGCAATCACCATCGCAATCAACACTGAAAATGCGATGGTGACAGACGACTGGTCCAAGGAAGGACGGGGTATCAATATGTCCATCGCCCGCGACCAGAAAGCAGTGGACCTGGGAATGGTAGCCCAGATCGATTTCCAGAACCGGAACGTGACCGTGGACCTGAATACCGTTGACGGTCCGGCCGATTTCCCCTATCTGGTTCTCAATCTGTTCCATCCGACGCTGTCCGACAAAGACCGTACCATCCAGTTCCAGCAGGTCGCCCCGGGACGCTTCGCTGGCAAGCTCCACAACGACATCGACGGCCGCTGGTACTATGACCTTCGGGGCCCGGCCAACGAATGGCGTCTAAAGGGCGAAGCCTGGCTACCCTCTGAAAGCGGCATAACGGTCAAGGCCGGGGAGTCTGCCCAAGGTTGACCACCCTGGATTGCTTCCACTGCGGTGAACCAGCAGACGGTGATCCGCCCATTACCCTTGAGCTCGACGGGAAAACCCGTCACTTCTGCTGCCAGGGCTGCAAGTCGGTTTGTCAGACCATCCGTAGTGAGGGGCTGACCGGTTTCTACGATTTCCGCACCAGACCGGCTGTCACACCGAAGCAACTGACGACTGCCGAAGTGAATCGCCTGCGGGAGCTTGACCACCCCCTGGTCCAGGAAACCTTTGTTGTCCCGGTCAAAGGCGCGCAGGAAGCTCAGTTGCTGATTGGTGGTATCACCTGCGCGGCCTGTATCTGGCTGCTTGAAAACCACATGAAACAGCAGCCGGGTGTCGTGTCCTTTTCGGTGAATCACACCACACAGCGGGCCCGGCTGGTTTGGTCCCAGGACCAGGCACCGCTGAGTGACCTTCTGATAGCCATTCACGAACTTGGCTACACCGCCCGCCCCTACCAGGCAGACGAAGCAGAACAGGCGCTGAAAGCCGAGCATCGTTCCATGCTGATCAGGGTTGCCATTGCGGGCATAGGCTCGTTCCAGAGCATGATGCTGGCATTTCCCCTTTACTTTGAACTGGTCAACGATCTGTCCCCGGAATTCGTCAGCTTTTTCCGCTGGTTCAGCTTGCTGGTAGCCACCCCGGTGGTTCTGTATAGCGCTGCCCCGTTTTTTCGTAATGCCCGCCGGGACATCCAGAGCCGGCACCTGACCATGGATGTGCCGGTTGCCATTGCCATAGGGCTGGCCTACCTCGCTAGCGCCTGGGTAACCATAGTTGGCGGCGAGGAAGTGTACTTCGAGTCCGTGTGCATGTTTACCTTCTTCCTGCTGCTTGGTCGTTATATTGAAGTGCAGGCCCGTTATCGTGCCGGGCTCACCGGTAACGCCCTTGCGGGGTTCCAGCCGACCGTTGCCACTCTGGTGAAGGGTGAGGAAACGGACATTGTTCCGGCCCACCAGATTCGGCCCGGCGATATCGTTCGGGTTCGGCCTGGTGAGACTCTGCCGGTGGACGGAGAGATCGTTCGGGGAGAGTCCACCCTGAACGAGGCGGCGCTGACGGGCGAATATCTGCCCGAAACCCGATACCCCGGGGACTCCGTACACGCCGGCAGTGTCAACGGCGAAAACCCGCTCGATGTCAGGGTAGTGAAGGCTGGTGCGCAAACCCGGCTTTCAGGCATTCTCCGGGTGTTGGACCGGGTGCAATCCGAAAAGCCCCAGGTCGCGATGATGGCCGACCGGATGGCGGGGAAATTTGTCGGGCGGGTGCTGATACTGGCCCCGGTGGTCTGGATTGGCTGGTGGCTGGCCGGCGCCGACAATGCCTTCGACATTACCCTGTCGGTACTGGTGGTCACCTGTCCCTGCGCACTGTCTCTGGCCACCCCCACCGCTATTACCTCGGCAACCGTCAGGCTCCGTCGCCTTGGATTCCTGCCTACTCGGGGCCATACCCTGGAATCCATGAACACCATCGATACTGTGGTGTTCGACAAAACCGGAACACTGACTCGCGGAGAACTCAGTCTCACGGCAACAGAGGTTGTCGGAAGCATGGATGAAAAGAGCTGCCTGAAGCTCGCAGCCGGCCTGGAGAAATATTCCGAACATCCAATCGCCAAGGTATTCCATCGGCGAACCACTGCTGCGGTTGAACATGTGGAAAATCATGTTGGCGGCGGACTCTCCGGGCAGTTGGGAGACATGCGACTCTTCATCGGCCACCGCGGATTCGTAGAATCGCATACAGCTGCACCAGTCCCGCAGGCAGAGCATCATCAGGGCATGGAGATCTGGCTTGCCTCGGACCGAGAATGGCTGGCCTGCTTCAGGCTCGACGATCAACCCCGGGATGACGCCCGAGCAGCCATCGAGTCACTTCAGGAAGCCGGCATTCGCACAATACTGCTGAGCGGGGACCGCTCCGGGCATGTTGAGCAGGTTGCCGGAATGCTCGGCATTGACGAAGCGATTGGACAGGCCTCTCCGGAAGAAAAACTGTCAGTACTGCAGAAGCTGGAATCGGAAGGCCGGCACATCATGATGGTCGGCGACGGACTGAACGATCTGCCCTCCATGGCCGGCGCCGGAATCTCCGTTGCCATGGGCACAGCCGCTGACCTGACCCAACTGAAAGCCGATGCGGTTCTGTTGAACGGCCAGCTATTGCAGCTGGTCGAGGCCCTGAAGGCCAGCCGACAGACCCGGCGCATCATCCGGCAGAATCTCTGGTGGGCACTTGCCTACAATGTCTGCGCCCTACCTCTGGCGGCGGCTGGTATGGTCCCTCCCTGGCTGGCGGCAATTGGCATGTCCCTCAGCTCACTGGTGGTTGTGTTAAATGCGCTGAGACTTGGCAAGGCCCCGAAGCAACGGAGTCAGCACAATCCGGCGGTTGGCGCCCAGGCTGTGTCCTGATACCGTAACCCTATACTCATTCTCGGCGAGGTTTCACCGTGCAAATTGTAATGTTCCTGGTACCGGTGATGCTCATCCTGGTGGCCCTGGGCATCGTTCTGTTTTCCTGGGCGGTCAAGAACGGTCAGTACGATGATCTCGAAGGCCCCGCCCATCGGATACTTTACGATGACGACAAGGACATGATCCCCGACGACGCCCGTACCGATAAACCGGCCGCAGAGAAACAAACCCCGGAGCACGAAGCCGAACTCGGAAAGACCGCCAATCCGGATGAGGACAAGTCCCAGAAAGGATGAATCCGGAACTCTACCTCAGTTACCCCAGCGCCTTCCTGATCGGATTGCTCGGCAGTGCCCACTGCCTCGGCATGTGCGGCGGTATCAGTGCTTCCCTCTCAATGGCCCTGCCAGTGGGTCGGGGTTTCCGGCTCCGGCAGACGCTAATGCTTCTGGCCTTTAACTTCGGGCGAATCGGCAGCTATGTTCTAATTGCCACACTGGTCGCGCTTGCCAGTACCTCGGCCGCCAGCCAATGGGCGACTGCCGGCCTTGTACTACGAACTCTGGCGGGGCTTCTTCTGATTTTCATGGGACTGTCCATGGGGCAATGGTGGCAGGGAATCCGCTATGTGGAACGGATCGGTGCGCCAATCTGGGCACGCCTTTCACCCCTGACCCGTCGCTTGCTGCCAGTGAATCACGGAGGACAGGCTCTGGCCCTCGGAGCACTATGGGGCTGGCTGCCGTGCGGGCTGATCTACAGCACTCTGGGATGGGCGGCATTACAGCCGACCGTGGGCTCGGCTGCGCTCACCATGCTGTTTTTCGGGCTTGGCACCCTGCCGTCGATGCTGGCCACGGGTTTCGCGGCCAACTGGATTCGCGGCTTGCAGAGCCACCAGGTGTTCCGCAAGGTCACTGGCGGCCTGCTTATCCTGTTCGGCCTGTGGACGCTTCCTTTCCTGCCTCTGGCCGGACACTAACCGGCTAGATATTCAGAACATCCAAACGCCCGAAGTCCGTTTGTGCCTCAGGTTCCGCCGTCTGAACGGCCTGGCGCTTACCACCAAGGCGCTTGCCTTCCTTGAAATCGTAGAGATTGGTATCCGCCAGGTGCGAGGGTTCCACATTGCACATGGCGCGGAACATGGTTTCGAGCCGACCCGGGTGCTGTTTATCCCAGGTCTGGAACATGTCCTTTATCACCTGGCGCTGAAGATTCTCCTGGGAACCACACAGGTTACACGGGATGATGGGGAAGTCCCGAAGCCCCGCATAGCGGGCGATATCTTTTTCCCGGCTGTAGGCCAGCGGCCGGATAACCGTGTTGCGGCCATCGTCACTGTGCAGAACCGGAGGCATGGACTTCAGCTTGCCGCCGTAGAACATGTTCAGAAACAGGGTTTCCAGCAGGTCGTCCCTGTGGTGGCCCAGGGCTATCTTGGTAACCCCGTGCTCCTCTGCAAAATTATAGAGAATTCCGCGTCGTAGCCGGCTACACAGACCGCAGGTAGTCTTCCCTTCCGGCACTTTTTCCTTAACAATACTGTAGGTGTCTTTTTCGATGATGTGATACTCGATACCCATGGAGGACAGGTATTCGGGCAATACATGTTCCGGGAAGCCGGGTTGCTTCTGATCGAGGTTGACGGCAATCAGCTCGAACGAAACCGGGGCACTTTTCTGCAGGTTGAGCAGAATATCAAGCATGGCGTAAGAGTCTTTGCCACCGCTGAGGCAGCACATGACTTTGTCGCCGGCTTCAATCATCGAGAAATCGGCAATCGCCTGCCCGACTTCGCGGCGCAGACGTTTCTGCAGCTTGTTCAACTCCAGTTTCTGGCGGCGCTCCCGCTCTGGGTTGAGGGACTGTTCGGAACTGGCGATCATTGCTTCGGACATACCAACTACGTTCATAAGGCAAGTGGACGTGGGATTATACGCGTCACATGGATTCAGGGACAGGATACCGACATGGATATGTTGCAATCGAGTGAAGAGGCCGCAGGCAAACGGGAACAGAACCGCATACGGAACCGAAGGGCTATCCTGCATGCCGCCCGGGAGTGTTTTCGGGAACGCGGTTACGAAAACTCCACGATCCGCGACATCGTACGTCGCACGGGGCTTGCCGCCGGTACTTTTTACAATTATTTTTCCAGCAAACAAGACATATTTGCCGCCCTGCTCACCGACTTCCTCACCCACCTGAACGACAATCTTATCCGTCATCGGCGCTCGGCAAATACCACCGAGGATTTCCTCCATTACGCCTATCTGGCCCTTTTCACCGCAACAGCGAGGGATCCATTGGTTTACGAGCTGGCGCATCGCAATGATCGCGCGCTTCGGGAACTGTTCGGTTCCGATATTCTCGGTCTGACCATGCTCTCCCTGGAAGACGACGTCCGCGAGGCAATGGAGCGAGGGCTGCTCCCCCGGCTCGATCATGAATATCTGTGCGCCGCATTTTTCGGCGTCGCCTACGAGATCAGCCTGACGCTCGCAAGGCGCGCCCACAGGAACCCGGAATCAGCGGATGCTGAAGCCCTGGCCGCAACCCGGTTTTCAAGCGCTCTGTTCATGGGCGGCCTTCCCGGGCTGTCTGCACTTCCCTGATAGCCGGGAGTGGCCTAACATGGGCCCTATGACAGAGCGCCATTCTCCGATAAATGCCTCCTACCCTGGAGCA
This sequence comes from uncultured Marinobacter sp., assembly GCF_913055835.1. Lineage (GTDB taxonomy): Bacteria > Pseudomonadota > Gammaproteobacteria > Pseudomonadales > Oleiphilaceae > Marinobacter. Next base: position 118,837 of record NZ_CAJXKQ010000002.1, read on the forward strand.
GCAAATGAAGATGACTGCCTGGAACAGCAGATTCAACACCTGCTGGTGGCCGTTGAGCACGAACTGCGGTCAGCACCGGCAGGCATGAATGAATTATCCCTGATCAAGGCACTTCAGAAGCCGCCCTGGGAGCTGCTCGGTAACGTTATTTTCAGCGAACCGGAAAAGCTATACCCGGTTCATTTTCTCCTGTTCCATGTGCTTTACCGCCTGCGGGACCAGTTGTCCGAGGCCGGCGAGAGCCTTCGGATTTCGCCTCTCAGTATCCGCATCGAAGCGCAGACTGTGGTCAGTGGCGAAGGGATGCCCGACAGTGTCGACACACTTCGCCATTTCTATCTGGACCTCTCCCAGTACCGTCTGCCAGAGGAAGCCATCCAGCAGATAATGAATGACTTCTGGGCAGGCGCCCCTGGCCAGGCACCTGCACAGTCCGAAACAAGGGAGGCGGCGGAAGCACTGGGCTTCAATGCGGTTCCCGCCGATTTTCCTACGGTCAAGAAACGTTTCCGCCGCGCAGTGATGCATGCCCACCCGGACCGCGGCGGCAAGACCGAAACCATTCAGCATCTCAATCAGGCCTTCGCCGTACTGAAAGCCCATTTCCGCCACAGCATTTGACCGGCCTGTTCGGGCTGGCCGGGGAACAGAACCACAGGAGACGATATGCCGTTCAATGCATTCCTTAAGATTTCCATGATCGTCGCTTTTATGGCGACAGCCATCTCAGCGCGCGCAGATCTTGTTGTCCTGCAATATCATCACGTCAGTGATTCAACGCCGCCCGCCACCAGCACGTCAGTCTCTCTGTTTGAAGGCCAACTGGACATGATCGCTGATCTGGAGCTGAAAGTTGTGGATCTTCAGAAAGGCACCGAGACAAGCCTGGCCGGCAACGATGAACAAGGTAATCGCATCGCCATTACCTTCGATGACGCTTATGACTCCGTCTACCATACCGCGGCGCCAATGCTGGCTGACAAGGCCTACCCCTACACGATTTTTGTAAACACCGAAGCCGTTGGCCGCAACGGCTACATGACCTGGGATCAAATTCGGGAGCTGGCCGAGCGCCCGGGCGTAACCATTGCCAACCACAGCGCAGACCATGGTCACCTGGCCAGGAAGCCAAACGAAAGCGAAAGTGACTGGCAGGCCCGGGCCACCAACAGCCTTGATTCGGCCCAGCAGGCCCTCAACCGGGAACTGGACGCACCGGCGCCCATGTTCGCGTATCCCTACGGAGAGTTTGACAAGGCACTGGAGCGCAAAGTTGCCGAGCGTGGCTGGTACGGCTTTGGCCAGCAGTCAGGGGCCATTGGCGAGAAAACCGGCAAAACCCGACTGCCTCGCTTTCCGATGGCGAACGCCTATGGCCAACTCGGGAGCCTTGAGAACAAGCTTCGCAGCAAAGCCTTCCCTGTCGATACCGATAAGCTGCCAGACGGCGTGATCTCGCAGAATCCGCCTAAACTGGTTTTCCCACTCGTGGCCCCCATTGATGCCAATCGACTGACCTGCTTTGCCTCCGGTCAGGGGCGAATTGACTTTGACGTCATTGACGGCAATGTGGAAGTGGAGGCACCAGAGGCCTTCAACAGCCGGCGATTCCGTTACAACTGCACGCACCCTGCCGGTGATGGCAGCTACTATTGGTTGTCCCAGCAATGGCTGGATCTGAGTAAGCCGGAGGACTGAAGCCTCATTCCTCCACCTGCATCAGGCCGATCTCACCGCGCCTGATGTGGGGGATTTTACGGGGGCCGGTACTGGTTTCTGTAACGGTTTGGCCCTTCAGATCTTCCTCCCGGGTAAAAACGACCAGCCAACGCTCTCCCTGACCCGGGAACGCGGGAACCCACGCTTCCAAGTAGCCGCGCCGGTGCCAGTTTTCCGGGGTGAAGTCCATCACCAGGTCGGTCACCAATCTTAAGGGTGCCATCGTTTCATCCAGGAACGCCAGGGAAGGCACGAACACCCCGTTTTTGGCATAGGAGCGCAGGCGGATGACCAGACTGGCATGCTCGTCCGCGCCCGGGAGCGCAATCAATTGGTAAGGGCTGGTTCCGGAGAGAAACGGGTGGGTTGCTGAATCGTCCGAGAGGGTAACGCCGAACTCGCGCCCCGATTGCCACTTTTTCGGATCGGCACCATCCATTGACTCGCAACAGGTAGCTGAAAACCGGGTAAAAAAGTCATCGGCTGGAGCCTCAACACCCAAAATGGCAAAGGCGTCCGGGTCATAACCCTCTACCGGCGTCTGTTTTGCTCCATCGGGCCCCGCATGGTAGACGCTGGCTTCGGTGATCTGAACCGGTGGCTCAACCAGCCCTTTCTCAATGTCAGAGCGGGTGTCCGGCCGATAATAGCTGACCCGTACATTACCTTCGGCGTCTCGCCACGTGAAATAGGGTTGCGGCTCACCGGGCCGAATGTAGCCATTTTTTTCGAGCTCGCCGGCATCGGGGTAATTCTCAAGCGTGTACTCGGTTTCCTCCTGCAGCCCTGATTCAGCACTCGCCCCATTGCCCGACTGTGCTGTTTCTACCCCGGGCCCCGCATTGTCCCGCTCTTCAGCGTCTTTTTCAGAGTCTGTACTGTCGGCTCTGGCGATGGGCGAATACCGCACACGGCCCTGCTCGTCCACCCAGGTAAAATAGCCGTCCCGTTCCGACACTGTCGATCCGCCAATCTGACAACCTCCGAGAAGTGCTGCCAGAAAAAGGCACAAGGCTGGTTTTCCTACAGAGCCACTGATCACTGCGAATGACTACCCTTTGTTCAATGGCACCACTCAGAACCTGGTCCGGAAACTGAGGCCTGCCATGACAACCCTCAGCGATGTCTTGATATCGAGCCCGGCATAAGGGTTGTAGATAATGTTGGTGATGTTGTCGCAGTTTACGTTACAGCTGGTATCCGCGGGAATCGACTCCACCGAATGTAGATAGCTGAGATTCATGTCAATCTCGGTATCCTTGTCCCACTGGTACCCCATACCAATACTATAAAGGTTGGCCCCGCCAAACGGTGCCATTACCTGTCGCTGATCATCCGGGATAACGGAATCCCGTATCTCCACCCCGGCACGCAGGTCCAGACGGGAAGACGCGTGAAACTCCATGCCAAACGCCCAGTTCCACTGACTCTTGAAACCCAGGGGCAGCCTCAGGGTATTCGGCGTGGCATTGTCCGGTGACAGGATCCGGGCCGCATTGAGAAACTCCAGGTTGCGATCAAACCGGAAAACAAAGGCATCCCACTGTTTGTAATCGGTCCAGCCAATATCAGCGTTCAGGGTCAGTTTCGGATGCACGTCAACACTGATACCGGTCTGGAAGTGCTGGGGGTAAACCAGATCCATACTGACGTTGCCGGACTCCTTGGGGGCACCGGACGGCAGGCTCAGAATCGCCGAGGTAATAGCACCAAGCACGGATCCGTTCACGCTTTGCCAGAAGCCGGACCAGTCGTCGGTGTACTGGATCTCGAACGTGCCCTTCATATTCATTTCAGCTTCGGAGGTGTAGCTTGCGCCCCAGCTGAACCAGTCCGTCGGCTCCCACATAACACCCAGAGCATAGGTGGGGGACAGCGTTTCCTGAACGTTGATGTTCAGCGCGCCGATGTCATCCCAGGGTCCAACGTTACCACCACACAGCGCCAGCCAGGGCTGAAGGGGCTCATCGCCACTCTCGCAGTTGAAGGCGTCCTGCAGTACTTCCGCCACCCCCAGCAGCAGGTTGGGCGCACGCATGTACTGATCTGCCGCGATCCCCATATGGGAGAGGTGTATGCCGGCTCCCACCGACCAATCGTCATTTATCTCGTAACCCACCGTTGGTGACAGATAGGTGGTGCGCTGCAACGCCGTGGCCTGGGGTTGATAACGGCCGGGGTCATCCTTGTCACGGTAGAAGCCAGCCGCGAGCGGCAGGTAGAAGGCATTACCGAAGGTCAGCTTTGAGCCCGGCGGGTTGATGCTGATCCCAGCTGAAGGTGCCAGGGCCGGTCCCGGAGGCGCACGCAGAATTCCGTATCCGGGTAAATACAGCGCCACGTTGTTGGTGTGGCTGTGGGTATTGGCAACCGGGTCCCGTTGTTTTCCCGTCTGAGGATCAATCTCCAGCCCGTCAATACCGAAAATCTCATAGCCGTCCGGTGCCGTGAAGTCCGCGTCAATGTCCAGATAGACGCTCATCAGGTTCACTTCCAGTTGCCGGCCGTCCAGCTTGGTCAGACCCGCAGGGTTATAGTGAATCGCCATGATCCCCGGCGGATCAGCAGTCACGGCGTTACCGAGCGCCAGTGCCTTGGGATGAATGGTCAAATTCTGCGCCAGCTGGGCCTGTGCGCCACAGGAGATGGTCGTGGCGATCAGGGCCGCGAGAATCCGACGGTTGTGGCTTTTTTGTCCCATGAAGTCCTTCCCTTCCCGTAGATCGTCAACGACACCAATCACTCTTTAAGACCGGAGAAGTTAATGGGCAGGGAGACCCCCAGGGAGAAGTCCGGAGCATCTTCGGTCAGGCCAATACCCAGGCTGGTGTTGACAATGGTGGTGTCGCTGACGCGGGTACCGAGCGACATGCTCAGGAAACCTGTCATCTGGTCCTGGGCGACGGCCTGGTCGCCATTGGAGAAGGTGAGAATGGTTTCATCGCTGTAGCTGAGCTGAGCCGAGATACTCAGGGAGATGTCGTACGACAGGGAATAGGCAAAACCGGCCGAGCCGGATAGCCCAAAGCCGGGGTCCACCTCTTCCAGAAGGCGTGCACCTCGTACCTGCTGCAGATTTTCAGCCGGGAGGTTATAGGTAGCACTTACCGAACCAAAAACCACCACCGGATCGAGAACTTTCGACAGGCTCGCGCCCCCACCAACCGAATAGTATCCGCTGCCAGTGGACAGCTGTTCGTTGATGTCTATCTCGTAGGGGCTGACACCGGTCTTGGTGGACAGGGTTCCGAACAGTGTGGTCGACATCTTGCCCGGAACATAGGCGAACGGCTGCCAGCGCCCGGTAAAGGAAATGTCGCCAAAGTCGTAAATATTGAGCTCGTCCTGGGTATCGTATTTGACTACCAGGGGAATACGGGTCCCTACCGTCAGGTTGTCCAGAAGGCCATAATCGTAGGAAAAAGCGTTGGTGAAGCTGTGTGTTGCTGATGGCACCACGTCCAGATTTCTCACCGATCCATTGGTAATGGCCAGGTCCAGCCGCTGGTCCGCCGTGTAGGAATAGTCGAAAGAATAGTTCAGGGAATGGGAGCCCTTCTTCTGCAACGAATAGTTCTTCTCCGCCGCCTGGAACACTTCTTCAAGCTGCTGTGAAGCGTCCTCGTCTCCCTCCTGCTTGGCCAGCGCTTCCCGCGCCTGATCCACACTTCCTTCCTGCGCCAGGGCCATGCCCGGAAGCAGACCTGCCGTGGAAACAAGGATAAAACCTCGCACAAACCAACGATTCATCCTGACTCCCTTATTTTATTTGTAGTGTTCCTGACCCGGGGATTGCCCGGTGAATTAGTTACGACGGTAATGCAACTGCTTTCTTGTGTTCTCGACACTGCCGTCGGGATTGTTTTTCTGGCGTTCCAGCAGATTCTGGATCCGCCTCTGGGTGGACTCGTGAAACGCCGGTATCCGTTCCAGCGCCAGAAGGGTCATTGTCTGGTCATCCACAAAGCGAAGGTCTTCCTCCTTCAGCTCGAGGTTGTCCAGGGGCTTGTCACTGCCTGGAAAGACGATGAAAAGCACGTTGTCGTCCCACTTTTCCTCGAACTGCGCCAGAGTAAAGGAAATATTGCCTACGGAAGGATCGGCTACATAGGCGCGCCCGTCGCGGATCGTCCGTAACACCACGAAATGCTTGAAGCCCGCATGATGGATGGGCACGATTGCCGGGTGGTCCAGGTCCTTGAGGTCATCAATCGTGGCCCGGAAGCCACCTGATGGGTAGCCGAGCGCCGTAACCAGCCGCTTCATATCGAGCATTGAAAACGCCCGGCGCTCAACAATGCGCTCACTTTCCCCGTAGTGGAGTAAGCCCTCCATGACCTGACGTTCGGACAAGGTCCGCCCGAGGTAGAAGTTCAAGACCGTAGTCAGTGCCGCGCTTCCGCAGCTGTAGTCATAGGCCTGCCGTACGATATTCCGGAATTTTTGCTCAACCAGCGGCTCGACCCGGACATCAGAGCGTATTTCAACAGGGCTTGAATCCACGTCCTGTTCGATAACGATCTGGCCCTTCTCAAAAGGCTCCACCACGGTCGCTTCCTGCACCATGGTGAATGTAAGAATGGATCCAGCGAGCACCAGCAGCATGTCAGACGAAGTCCCTGTTTTTATTGGCCACAGTATTAATCGGGTTACATGTTGTTACGGTAAGATACCGAAAAGCCTGCGCCCTTAAAGATAACTGTGCCTCAAATCTGTCGCTGCAGGAGGGGCCTTGCTGGGTGGATTTGAGAACTGGTTCAAGGCGCCGCCCGAGAAGGCCTCGGGAGTTGACGCAACGGCGCAAAGCCGGTATCAACACCAGTCCAGACACCCAATTTTCCGATGTAGATCCTGATGACAACAACACTGAATCCGGGACAGATCACCTTTATCACTGCAAAGAACCAGAGCCCGGTGCCACCCCCCGCGCTATTGCCAAGAGAAAAGTTCAACGATCTGCTGCATGGCCTTGAGCCGGTGAGTCTGCTTCTGGTTCACGCACCGGCCGGGTATGGCAAAACCACCACCATTGCCGAACGACTGACGAGCCTTGAAGCCCGTTCTGCATGGTTCCGCCTGGAAACCAGTGACAATATCCCGGGCCGCTTTGCCGGGTATCTCGCCAATGCCCTGGCCAGCGCCACAGGGGGCAGTTGCCAACCGTCACTGGAGAGACTCCAGACCGAAGGCTATGACAGCCTTGAAACCTTCATGACCGAGCTGCTCGCCGGTCTGCCCCAGGATGATGAGCCACTTTGTCTGGTACTTGATGACTATCACCTGATCACTAACGGTGAAATCCACGAAGCGCTGCGCTTTCTTCTGCGGCATCTGCCAGGGTATCTGACACTGGTTCTCATCAGCAGAACCATGCCACCTGTTGGCGTCGCGCAGCTCCGCATGCAGGGGCGCCTGAGCGAAATCACCAGCCGTGACCTGGGCTTTGAAGCGGATGAAGCCCAGCAATACCTACAGAGCCGGCTCCCTTTCGAGATTGCGCGCGAAGACATTGAGCGGGCTGTCCGCCGGGTCGAAGGCTGGATTTCCGCCCTCCAGCTGCTGTCTGCTTCATCCGCAACCAGTGTCGAATTCAGCGAGTTTGTCGATCAGTTGGAACATGGTAACCAGAACATCTTTGATTATTTCGATGAGCTGGTGGGTAATGATCTGAGCGAACAGCAAATGCGGTTTCTCATGCGCACCAGCATTCTGGACCGTTTCAACGCGGGCATGGTTATGCGTGTCATGGACGATACCGACGGCCAGGCGCTGCTAAGCAGCCTGCTTTCCATGGGGCTGTTCATAACGCCCGTGGACAATTCTGCCCTCTGGTTCCGCTACCACCCGTTGTTCTCGGTGTATCTGCGCCATCTGCTGACCTGCACCACTCGCGAAAACCAGAGAGACCTGAATCAACGGGCCGCGGACGCCTGGCTCGAGCTGGACCATGCCGAAGAGGCAGCCAAACACGCCATTGCCGCGGAAGACCCGGAACGCATAACCCGGGTGCTCACCATTCACGGGCGAAAATTCTTCACCGAAGGTCAGTTTCATCTGTTGCAGCGCTGCCTCGATACGCTGCCCCAGGAAATCATTGCCGAAGATCCTACGCTGACACTGCTCAGGGCATGGGTTGCCCAGGGCCAGTACAAGTTTGATGAAGTGGAAAACTGGTTGTCGGCAGCGGAAGCCCGTCTGCAGGCCTCCATGAACGAAGACACCCAGCGGGCCGTTCATGGCGAATTCAGTGCCATCCGCGCCCAGGTGGCCATGAACTATGGCGACGGCGACCGCGCCCTGATTCTTGCACGGGAAGCCATCGAACAGGAGGCACGTTACCTGCCTACATCCCGGGTGGCCGCCGCCTCGGTTATCGGTGAAGCCCTGTTTGTACGCGGAGAACTCGAGGAAGCCCTGGCTCGCATGCAGGACACCGAGCATCTGGCCCGGGCCCATCAGGCCCACCAGAACGTTATCTGGGCACTTTGTCAGCAAAGCGAAATCAGTGTCGCCATGGGCCTGCTGCAAAAGGCTTACAACATTCAGGAACGTGCGTTCCAGTACGCGGAAGAAAACCAGCTGAACCATCTGCCAATCCTGGAGTTCCTGTTCCGCATCCGTAGCCAGATCATGTGGGAGTGGCACCACCTGGAAAGTGCCGAGCGTTGCGCGCTGCAGGGTATCGAGATACTCGAGGCGCAGGGGGAGCGCTGGTATGTGCAGAGCTACACATCGCTGGCCAAGGTCGCCCAGGCCCGCGGCCGGCAGAGCCTGTGTGCGGATTACATTGCCAAGATACAGAAGATGCTGGCAGCCGAGGACTACCACCTGGACTGGGTAGCCAATGCCCAGGCCACCATGCTGTCCTACTGGGATGCGGTCCGGGATCACGACTCGATCCAGCGCTGGCTCACCATTGCACCGCCCTGTGAGCCGGCAAAGGCCACCAACCATTTTAATCAGTGCAATGGCCGTAACCAGGCCCGGGCGCTGATCAGCCTGGGCCAGTACGAACTGGCCCGACCGCTCCTGGAAGAACTGACGGCGGTAGCGCGGGAATTTGGCCTGAAAACCGATCTGAACCGTAACCACATCGCCCTCGCCTACCTTTACTGGCAACTGGATGAGCGCGACCTGGCTCTCGATCATATGAAAACGGCACTGGAACTGGCGAGCACCACCGGTGCGGTCGGTAGCTTCCTGCGGTTGGGCAAGGAGCTGATTGTTCTGCTCAAGGCGCTGATCAACGACGAAGCCATCGAGGGCATGGAACTCCAGAGGGCGGAGCGCCTGATTCAACTGGCCCAGCAACAACGGGATTTCAGCCGCGCCATCCGGATCTCGCTGGATGAGGCCATCATCCAGGACATCATCGACCGACCGGATGTACCGGAACTGATCCGCACATCACCGCTCACTCGCCGGGAATGGCAGATCCTCAGTCTGATACACGCCGGTCTCTCCAATGACCAGATTGCGGAGCACCTGAAAGTGGCCTCGACAACGGTCAAGACACATATCCGCAGCCTTTATCAGAAACAGAACATCAGCCACCGTTCAGAAGCCATCGAACTGGCCAAAGATCTGCTGAGCAAGATCCAGGGGGACTAGCGTGCCTCTGCTTACATGGAGAACACCAGACCGAGAAGCAGATAACTGACCAGTGTCACCACCACAATGCCCATCAGGTTGAGTGCAAATCCGGCTCTGATCATATCGCTGATCTGCATGTGGCCACTGGAGAACACGATGGCATTGGGTGGCGTGGCCACAGGCATCATGAAGGCGCAGCTGGCCGCGATGGCGGCAGGCACTGTCAATAGTAATGGTGACACCCCCTGACTTATGGCAAGCGCCCCCAGTAAGGGCAGAAACGCCGCTGCAGTTGCCGTATTGCTGGTCACTTCCGTCAGAAAAATGATGATGCCCGCCACCAGCACAATCATGACAAGGGTTGGCAGAGCGCCGGCCACACCCAGACTCTGGGCGATCCATTCAGCAAGACCGGAACTGCTGATCACGCCAGCCATGGCCAGCCCGCCACCGAAAAGCAGCAGCACACCCCAGGGAATGCCCTTCACGGTCTCCCAGTCGAGCACGAATTCTCGGGACCGGGTATTGACGGGCAGGAGGAACATAGCAATGGCCGCCGCGATGGCAATGCCGGTGTCGCTCAACCAGGGCATCAGGTTCTCGGATAGCAGAGGCCTGAAGATCCAGGCGGCGGCAGTGATCAGGAACACCAGGGCCACCAGCTTTTCGCCCTTGCCCAGCGGCCCCAGGGCGTCAAGCTCCTCGCGTATCGCCTTACCACCGCCTGCAGTGCTATCCAGCCAAAAGTCGTGCCGCGTCAGCCACCACCAGGCCAGAGCCAGCATCACAACCGTCACTGGAACTCCCAGCAACATCCACTGGGCAAAGCCCACAGAAATACCCTGGTTCTCGCTCAGGTAGGCCGCCAACAAGGCATTTGGCGGTGTGCCGATAAGTGTGGCTATGCCACCGATACTGGCCGAATAGGCAATGGCCAACAGTAGAGCCGTGGCATAGCGCCGAATGCCCTCGGGATTGTCATTGCTATCCATCATTGCCACCACCGACAGACCAATCGGCAACATCATGATGGCCGTTGCGGTGTTACTGACCCACATGCTCAAAAAGGCGGTTGCCAGCATGAATCCCGCAATCTGCCGCCTGGGTTTGCTGCCGACAGCCTTCAGGGTCATAAGAGCGATCCGGCGATGCAGGTTCCATCGTTGCATCGCAAGCCCAAGGGTGAAGCCACCCAGAAACAGGAAAATGATTGGATTGGCATAGGGCTCTGTCGCGTCACCCACCGTCCCCAGCCCGAGGGCGGGAACCAGCACGATCGGCAACAAGGCCGTGGCGGGAATTGGAATGGCTTCGGTAGACCACCAGGTCGCCATGAGCAGCATCAGGCCCAGGGCTGCCCAGGCTTCCGCCGCCATGGTTTCCGGAGGTGGGAGTATGATGGTTGCCAGCAGAAACGCAGCCCCCAGGATCAGTCCGATCATCTGGCTGCGGGGCAGCCCCTCCGTTTGTTTGTCAGCGTTGGGCTCTTCGAGCATACAATTCAGTTCCGTAATTCAGACGTTCAACATCAGCAGGCGAGTGAGATGTCAGAGCGCATTAAGCTGACGATCATGCAACCGCCCGAGCAGGACCAGAGCCAGAATGGCGCCGGACAACGCCCAGGCCATATCCGACTGGGTATCCCAGACATAACCCTGGGTGCCCAGAAAAGCCTCGGCGGCTTCGTCACTGAGCAAGGCCACCCACCATTCGATCAGCTCATAGAAGGCGCTCAATGCCAGACAGAAACAGACAATGAAGAACGCCGCCCAGGGGCGGCTGGCGAACACGTCCCTGCGAATGACCACTTCCCTGGCGACCATTGCGGGTATGAATCCCTGCGCCAGGTGGCCCAGCTTGTCGTAGTTGTTGCGCTCCCAACCAAACCAGTCCCGGAACCAGTCGAACAGAGGCACCTCCGCATAGGTGTAGTGCCCTCCAACCATCAGGATGACGGCGTGGATCAGAATCAGGAAATAAACCAGTGGCGTCAGCGGATAACGGAAGAAACACCAGACGACGAGCACAAAACCGATAGCCGCAGGCAGAACCTCAAGCACCCATGTGGCCCGATCCCTGGGTCCTATGGCAGACCAGATAAATACTGCAAGAAACACCACCACCCAGACTGCCGGTGCAAATCGCTGGTTCATAGCTTCCCTTTTGTCCGCTATTGTCCTGACGCCCCGGCGCGCAGGAAGTGCCCATATCCGGGTTCCCTGCCCAGTGCAGGTACCACTTCACCATCGGTTACGGCGGGTCGGCCATTGATCAGCACTTCTCTGACACAGCCAGGTACCCGGTTCACCATTCGCTCCAGTCCGAAGTTTTCCATTTCGGCCCACTCAACCTGTTCCAGATCCTGATCAAGGCCCCGGGGGTCAAGTACCGTTATATCGGCCCGATCCCCTACCCTGATATGACCTGCATCAACGCCAAGCCAATCTGCCTGTTCGCCTGTCAGCCGATGTACGGCACGTTCCAGCGACATGACTGGCTCACCCTCGCCATGGCTATCGTGAACCAGCTTGAGAAACCGTAACGGCAGGTTATAGAAAGCCATATTCCGGATGTGGGCACCGGCATCGGAAAAGGTGATCAGGGCGCCGGGGTTGGTAACCATTTTCCGGAGCCGATCCTTTCTGTGGTTGCCTACCGTTGTAAACCAGCGTAGCGAACGGCCATGGGCAACCACCATGTCGAGGAAGAAATCGACCACATGGATGCCACGGTCAGCGGCGAGCTCAGCAAAGTTGCGCCCGACCACGGTTTTATCCGGGCAGTCGAGAATTACCGCATCGCCGAAATCCCTCTGCCAAACCCGGGGCGAGAGCTTTTCCTTGTAGAATTTCCGGAATTTCCGGCGGTACTGCTCGTCCTTCAGAAGTTCGTTGCGCTCGAGTTGATCGCGGATATCGAGGGCCATTTCACCGGCGCCGAATTCCTCAAACAGCACGATATCCATGCCATCGGCATAAACCGTGAACGGCGTTGGCAGCAGTTGCCAGCGAAAGTTGCCGCCAAAGCTGTTGGCCAGCCACCCCACCAGGCTCGCCATGGGTTTGACCGTGGGGTTGCCTTTCAGATCAATCATGGCAATCAGGGTGGTTTTCAGGGGCCTTCTCAACCAACCCAGCGTCTCTTTCAGGTATTGGGTGACCTGAAGCGGATTGGCTGCGTTGGGAGCGCCCTGGTGTACCCGTCCGTAACAGCGCAAAAGGGAATTCAGACGGCTTACCTCACGCCATCGTGCGTAGGTGCTCGGCAGACTCTTGGACCACTCCCTGTCACCATCTACCTTGTCCCATTTCAGGCACATGGTCGAAAGACCGAGAAACCCCTCTTGCAGAGCCTCCTCGAGCAGGACTTCCATTTGTCGTTGCTCTTGTGCGGTCGGAGTCACGCTCCGGTCGGTGGCGCGATGCAGCCCCATGACCGCGGTCCTGAGATCACTGTGGCCAAGAAAGCTGATGACATTCGGTCCCAGTGGGTGCTGGTCCATGAACGCTACCCACTCTTTGGGTGTCCGCCAGGTCTTGTACTGTTTAAGGATGGGCAGCACCTTTTCCCTCGGGACAGTTTCCACCCGGGTAAAAATATCCGAGGCATCCTCCGGATCGGAACAGACCATGCTCAGGGAACAGCTGCCAATCAGGACAGTGGTAACGCCATGACGCACGGATTCTGACAGGGAGGGGGCTACCAGCAACTCGGCATCGTAGTGGGTATGGGTGTCAAGAAATCCCGGCGTCACCCAGCAACCGCTGGCGTCGATCGTGCGCGTCGCAAGGCTGGTGTCGGGCTGTTCATCAAATACCGCAGCAACCCGCCCATCTTTGACGCCAACATGGGCGATGCGTGAGGGGCCGCCAGTGCCGTCAAAATAGCGGCCACCGGTGATGAGAGTGTCGAACTGGTCCACCGTGCAAGACTCCTTTTTTTGTTGTTTTCTGCCGTCAGTCTAGCCAGCGAAACGTGATATGTCCTCTCATTTTAGCGCTCGAACCTGGCAATGCAGGCCATTACCGAATCCTGATCCGGCTGCCATCTTCCAACTGACGATCCGGGTGCCGGACGACACTGTCCGCCTCATTCAATCCATCCTGGATTACTGTGTGAAAACCGTTTGTACGGCCGACCGACACATTTGCAAGAACCGCCCTGTCATCGACAACGCGGAAGACCTGATGCTGGCCGCCCCTGACAAAGATGGCCGATTCCGGCACCTGCAGAACATCGTCCGACCGCCAGAGCAGAAACTCGGCGTCCACCCGGTAGCCATCTCCCAGGCTCTGCCATGCATCCGGGGGACTCGTGATGTCCGCAACGACCTGTACCCGTCTTTCCTCCACTCCAAGGGCCGACACATCCTCGAAGCCCACCGGTTCAACCCGGCGGACAACTGCATCCAGGGTGCCGCCGCCCCATCCAGTGAGGCGTGCCTCCATACCGGGCCGGAGGTTCACGGCATCAAAACTCAACACATCGACAACCACTTCAAGCGCCCCGGGATCTCCCAGTTCCAGAATGGCCTCACCGGCCTGGATGACGCCCTCACTTTTGCGGACGATTCCGAGGACCGAACCGTTTACCGGAGACCTTACCGGCACACGTTCGACCGCGCCGTCGCCATTAGCCCGCGCGGCAGACACCTCAAGTCGGGTTCTGGCCGCTGCCAGTTCATGGGCCATGACTTCCTCGTCGAAGCGGGCAGAACGCAGAATGGCCTTTGCCCTGTCCGCAGCCGCCCTGGCCTGCTGCAACCGCTCGTCGGAAACGAAGTGGTCCCCACTCAGAGCCTGCAGGCGGGCCAGTTCCCGGACGGCCAGGTCTGCTTCCGCCTCAGCAGCTGCGACTTTTTGACGGGTAGAATTGAGCGCTGAGCGGGCCGATTGTACCTTGGCCTCGGCTTCTGCCCGGCTGCGAGCGTCCAGGGTACTGGCTGGCATCGGATCCACCTCTGTCAGCAGCTCTCCCGGAATCACCGGGTCCCCCACCTCCAGTAATACCCTGTGCAAATAACCGGCAACCGGGGAAGACACCACATAGCGGTCCCGTACCCGGGTTTTTCCCTCTTCCTTGATAGTGATTTCCATGGGGCCACGGGTTACCGGTGCCAGATCCACCCAAACCGGATCCGGCCGGATCGTGATTACGACGGCCGCACCGGCAAGCAGAACAAACACGCCCCAGAACAGCCATTTTCCGGCAAACCGTTTTTTCGCCATACCCTCAGCTCACTCCCTGATTGCATCCACACCTATTCCCGCGTTTTCAACACGGCTACCAGATCCAGTTCTTTCAGTCGCCACCAGGCAATCATCCCGGAAGCGATTGCCGACACCACCACGACCAGCGCAGACATGCCAAGTGTCTGGGTGGTTATCGTCAGGGGCACCCGGTACAGCTCCGTTTGCATGGCGGTAACGATCATGAGTGCCAGGCCCTGACCAATCAGCCAACCCAGCGGAATACCCAGCAACAACAGCAGCGCAACTTCTCCCAACAATATATGCGCAACTTCATTATGGGTGTACCCGAGTACCCTCAAGCTGGCCAGTTCCCGACCTTTCTCAGCCAGGGAAATCCGGATGGTGTTGTAAACCACCCCGAAGGCAATGATTCCGCCCATCAGGCTGTTGAAAAAAGTGAATGTCAGGAAGGTTCTGGCCAGGGTGTCATAGAAGCTGTCCAGCATGGCCTGACGGATGCTCAGGCCGAGCACCCGGGGCGTTTCACGAAGCCTGTTATAGATTTCCGAAGCCTTGTCAGGCTCCAGGTTGATCATGGCCTGGTTGATCAGCGGGCCCTCACCCAGTGCACGGTTCAGAGCCTCCAGATCCATATAGGCGCCTACCCCGAGAAACTCGCTGGTGATACCAGCGACTGGCACATTAACTGTTCGCCTGTCACCTTCGAGGAGTTCCATCTGCAGGACATCACCAGGACCGACACCCAGCTCATCGGCGAGATAGTCGGTCAACAGCAGCCCCTCCCGGGGAAGCGTGACCGGTTGCAGATCGCTGTCGATGACAAATTGCAGCCGCGCATCGGAGGGTATTCCGGTGACCGCACTGCGCCACTCACGGTGACCGGAAACCAGACGTGCGGGCACTGAGCGGCGCCCTTCCGCATACCGGATCCCGGCCTGCCTCTGCAAGCCGAACAATGCCGCGCTGTTCACCGGTTCAATAAAGGTGGCGGTCAGATCCTGTTGCTGAACCCGTGCAAACTGGGTGTGCACCATCAACGATACCGAATCAAACTGGAAGTTACCCACCATCACGATGGCCGTGGCCATGGCGACCCCACTCATGGATAGCAGTGTGCGAACCGGACGGCGGGAGAGCTGACGCACGATCATTCGCGAAGGTTGGGAAAAACGGATTCCCGAGAGCAGCTTTTCCACAACAGTTACCCGGTATCTGGCGGGACCTTCAGGCCTCATGGCTTCGGCGGGCGGCAGAGAGGCCGCCTGCCTGATAGCCCGCCAGGCACCGAGCCAGGCAACCGTGATCGTCAACACAGCCAATAACAGCAACCATGAAGGGTCGATACGGAATAACAAACCCGGGAACCGGTAGTAATCCATATAGAGTTCACCCAGTGACCGCCCAAGCCACAGGCCCAGAGCAAGCCCGGCCAGCAACCCGATAACGGCAATCACAATGACCAGTTTGCTGTAGTGCCAGGCGATCTGACGATTGCTGTAGCCAAAGGCCTTGAGCACGGCAACGATATCCCTTTGAGTACTGATCAGGCGACCGATCACCACATTCAGCAGAAACATGGCCACGCTCATGAAAATGAGCGGAAAAACCGTCGCCATGGTTTTCAGCTGGTTCAGCTCGTCACTCAGGAAGCGATGAGAGAACTGATCATCCCGGCCAAAGGCTCCCGTTGCCCCATAGCGGTCCAACAGCCGATCCAAGGCATCGACCGCAGAGGCAACGGAATGCCCCGGTCTGAGTGTCAACACCAGGCTGTTAAATGCGCCCCGCATGTCCATGGCGGACTCCAGGGCTTCCCTGTTCATCCACAGCACACCATAGCGTTGATAATCGGGTAGCATACCGCCAGGTGGAATGACGTATATGAATTCCGGTGACTCAACAATGCCGGTTACGGTAAGCTCCTGCCTCCGTCCATTGATAATTGCCTGGAACTGATCACCCAGTGCCAATTCGTGCGCTTCGGCAAAACTTCCGATGACCGCGACTTCCTGGCTGCGCCCTGTCCCCGGAAGCCGCCCCTGACGAATAAACAGACGATTGACCTCAGGCTGCCCCTCCGGCGGAACAGACACCAATCGGGCCGACACCGGGTCCGGGAACCCCGGCATTTCCAGTTTTGCAGCTCCCTCGACTCTCCCCTCGTACCTTGCCACACCAGGCAGTGTGGCTATTTCCTGCAGGGTATGGCGTGGCGCACGTTTAACGGGGGCAAAGACATCGGCAAACTCGTGCTGGTCGTAGTACTGGGCTCTTGTCGCCAATAGCGATGAATAATTCACCAGTGACATGACGCAGACACCCACACCACCGGCGATCACCAGTGCGATGGCCAGCACCTGGCCCCGCATCTGCCAGAGCTCCCGTCGTAGCTTGATATTCAGAACCGTGTTCAGACCTTTCGTGGCCATGATTTCCACTATTTGGCGCCGTTACCAGGACAGTGTCCGGGGATCCTGGCGACATTCGTTATGACGCTCACCGCTGATATTGCCGTCGGAAAGAGTAATGACGCGATCCCCCATGCCAGCGATGGAGGCATTGTGGGTGATGATAACGGTGGTGGTATGCGTTTCCCGATTGGCTTTTTCCAGAGCTTCAAGAACCAGAACACCCGTGGCCGAATCCAGGGCTCCGGTCGGCTCATCGCAAAGAAGTACGTCCGGACGTTTGGCAATGGCCCTGGCGATAGCAACCCGTTGCTGTTCGCCCCCGGACAGCTGCGCGGGAAAATGGTCGATGCGGCTCTTCAACCCAACCAGCTCAAGGGCTTCTTCAGGAGACATAGGGTTGGACGCGATCTCGGTGACTGCCGCAACATTTTCCCGCGCGGTCAGGCTTGGAATGAGATTGTAGAACTGGAATACAAAACCAACATGCTCACGTCGATAACCGGTAAGCTCGCGGTCTCCGGCTGCACTGAGATCAATAGCCCGATACCGGACCTCGCCGGACGATGGCACATCCAGCCCGCCAAGAATGTTCAGAAGTGTGGATTTGCCTGAACCGGAAGCGCCCAGCATGACGACCATTTCGCCCTCATAAAGCTCCAGGTCCACCCCACGGAGCGCATGAACCTGAACCTCTCCCTGATCATAGGTTTTCGTGAGGCCCCGGGTCTGGAATACCACGGGGCCGGTACTGGTTGCCTTTCCTGGCTCCATGGTGTCGGTCAGTCTTCGGCACAGTCCACGCAAACCGTGGTGTAGGGCAACACCTGCAAACGGCGGGGATCTATGGCCTCGCCGCAGGATTCGCATTCGTCGCCAACACCGTTCTCAATCCGCGTGAGCGCGTGTTCAATCTGGGCGAGTTCGGCACGGGTTTCCGTTTCAAGCGAGTCGACCACCTCGTCATTCTGGGTCTGGGTGGCCTGCTCCTCGAAATCCTTGTCCAGTGCACCACCCTCCCGGTGCTGATGCGCTTCATAACGGGAAAGCCTGGCCGTCAGGTCTGCCCTCAGTGTTTCCAGTTCGGATTTCCGGTCAGTCATGTGGCGCCTCCTGCCTTGCCGGGAAAACATGTTCCTACAGTAAAGCATAAGCTGAACCCGGGATTGATGCTTGTCAAAATTGCGTCATGCCGGGTGAGGCAGAATAGAAGTTCATCAAACTTGTATGCAAAGGAGTTGTGGCCATGAACACTGAGCTTTTCGAGAAAGCGACACGTCTGAACGAGACCCTGTTTGAGCAGTTTGGCAAAGCTGCGGAAATGCAGATGAATGCCTTCCGCCGTTACGCCGATGTCACCATGGAGCAGGCCAAAAAGGTGTCTGAAGTCCGCGATCTTGAAGGCCTGAAAAGCCTTACCGGTGATCAGGCGGAAACCCTAAAATCCCTGAGCGAGCAGTTCACGGCAGACTGGAAAGCCTGGCAGGACTACTTCAACGAGAGCCGGGAACAGATTCAGAAGGTGTTCGAAAAAGCCCCGGAAGAAACCGCCAAGTCCGGCCCGAAAGCCGCCAAATAAGGGATTACGATGTTCGGTCTGGATACGCTCGGGAAAGCGGTTGGTCAGCTCGTCAAAGGCTTTGAAACCAACGTCCGTCAGGGGCAGCAGCAACTGGAGACATTTCTGGGGGATGCTGGTGTCCTGGATGATGCAACCCTCTCCACGATAGCGGAAATGTCCGATGCCTATCGGACCATGGCAGAGGACCTGCTACTCCACCCGCTCCGGTTCGCCGGTGCGGAGCTGGATCTGGCTCGCAAGCATGCTGCGCTGGGGTACTACACCCTCGCCCGGCTGGTGGGCAAGGACAAACAGCCTGTTGTCGAGCCAGAACCCGACGACCGGCGTTTCCAGGCCGAGGACTGGCACAAGCATCTGCCTTTTGATGTTCTCCACCAGGCTTATCTGATCAACTCCCGCACGTTCCTGAACTGGGTAGCCGGCATGGAGGGGATGCCCCAGGCCGGACGGGACCAGATGCTGTTCTACGCCCGGCAATTGACCAGTGCGCTGTCACCGTCGAACTTCCCTGCGACGAATCCGGAAGTACTCCGGATTACCTGGGAACGTAAGGGGATGAATCTGGTGGACGGTGGTCGACAGCTGATCGAAGACCTGCGCCAGAATCCATCCCTGTTCAATGTTGGGATGACCGATCGCTCCGCCTTCGAGGTGGGACGCAACCTGGCAACCACGCCGGGCAAGGTGGTGTACCAGAACGAGTTGATGCAGTTGATTCAGTACTCGCCAACAACTGACACCGTCAGCAAACGCCCCTTGCTGATTGTTCCGCCGTGGATCAACAAGTACTACATTCTGGACCTGACCGCCAGAAACTCCTTTATCCAGTGGCTGGTAAACCAGGGACAGACCGTTTTCATTATTTCCTGGCGCAATCCTGGCCCCTCCCAACGGGACAAAGGCTGGGAAGACTACATGGAGCTGGGACCGCTGGCTGCCATGGATGCCGTTACCGAAGCTACCGGCGAAGAACAGATGAATCTGATCGGTTACTGCATCGGTGGCACTCTTCTGGGCTCGACGCTGGCCTGGCTGAAGAAAAAAGGCCGCAAGCCGGTAACGACCGCCACGTACCTGACCACCCTGCTGGATTTCTCGGACCCGGGCGGAATCGGGGTGTTTATCAACGATCATTCGATCCGGGGCATTGAGAGAATGCTTGAACGCAAAGGCTACCTGGACGGTCGCGCCATGGCGTTCACGTTTAACTTGCTGAGGGAAAACGAGCTGTTCTGGTCGTTCTGGACCAATAACTACCTGAAAGGCCAGAAACCGGCGGCTTTTGACCTGCTGTACTGGAACACCGACGGCACCAACCTGCCGGCCCGGATGCACAGTTTTTACCTGCGCCAGATGTACCTGAACAATCGTCTGGTGCAGCCAGATTCCCTTAGCCTGCTTGGCGAGTCCATCAATCTTTCCGAAATCGATGTACCCTCTTTCTTCCTGTCCGCCAGACAGGATCACATCGCCAAATGGAAAACCACCTATAAAGGCGCCCTGGCCCATGGCGGTGATGTCCGTTTTGTACTCTCCGGCTCGGGCCACATCGCCGGCGTGATCAACCCGCCCTACAAGGAAAAGTACGGTTACTGGACCAACGACACACTGGTACCGGATGCCGACGCCTGGTTCGAGAAGTCCGAACACCATCCAGGATCCTGGTGGCCCCACTGGCTTGAATGGATTGCACGCTTCTCAGACGGTAAAGTACCGGCTCGCATCCCGGGCGAAGGAAAACTGCCTGCCATTGAAAACGCACCGGGTAGCTACGTGAAGGTCAAAGCAGCAGATGCTGCAAAAAATTAGACTTGGCGCTGCACGTCAGGTGCACGAGAAAAGCACCCAACAAAGAACAAGAGAACAATCGGGAGACTTCATGGGGCGGCCGCTACCGATATCGCGCATTATGCACAGCGGTGTACTGCTGCGCTGCCCGCCGCAGACATCAATCGCTGATGCCGCCGCGCGGATGGCTGAAAATTCAGTCAGTTCAATTCTGGTCACAGAAGAAGACACTGTTATTGGAATCTGGACCGAGCGGGATGCTCTGACCATCGATTTTTCCCGGCCAGAAAGCTTCGAGCGGCCGGTCAGTTCGGTGATGAGTTCCCCGGTGCTGACGCTGCCCTGCGACATGGATGCCGGGGAAGCGGCGCTGCGTTTCAGGGAAACCGGAAAGCGTCACTTTCTGATTGTTGACGATTGCGGCACACCCACAGGAATTCTTTCCCAGACCGACCTTGCCCTGAATCAGGGGCTGGAACCCTACCTGCGTCTGCGGGAAGTCAGTACCGCGATCCCCCACCCCCCGCTGGTCACCGATGGCAGGCTGCCGCTCTCTGAGGTTGCGGCCATCATGCACCGCCATCAGGCAGATGCTGTTGTCGTGGATTGCCAGGAAGAGGGTCTGGGCATCCTCACCGAACGAGATATCGTGCGCCTGATTGCTCGCAACACTGGCAACGCCCTGGCTTCCGACCTCGCCACCCGGCCGCTGTTAACCGTCGGAGAGTCCGACCCATTGATTCACGCCAGGGACCTGCTGATCAACCATCGGATTCGCCATCTGGCGGTGATCAATAGCAAGGATGAGGTTACCGGCCTGATTGGCTACAACGATATGCTCGCTGGCGCCGAACAGATGTATCTGGACGATTTGCGTGAAGCCCTTGAGCAAAGAGATCGGGCCCTTGCCCAATCGCGCCAGACCCTCCAGTTGGCAGAACGAGTGATCGAGTCCTCTTTCGAGGGCATCATGGTGACAGACAAGAACGTGAACATTGAGTTCGTTAACCCAGCATTCACGCATCTTACCGGCTACAGCCAGGACGAGGTTATTGGCAAAACGCCGCAGATTCTCTCGTCTGGACGCCACGACAGCGAGTTTTACCAGCGGATGTGGAACTCCCTGGCCAACCATGGCTATTGGCGGGGTGAAATATGGAACCGTCGCAAAACCGGGGAACTCTACCTGGAGTTATTGACGATCACCGCCATTACCGACAACGACGGCGAGACCACCCACTACGCGGGCCTGTTCACTGACATCACTCAGAACCGGAAAAACGAAGAGCAAATACGCCAACTGGCTTACTACGATGCGCTTACCGGTATTCCGAACCGTCGCTTACTGGAAGATCGCCTCGAGCACGCGGTACGACATGCCCATCGGCGGTCTTCACTTCTGGCCGTTATGTTCATGGATCTTGACCACTTCAAAAGCGTGAACGACCGGTTTGGCCACGCAGCAGGCGATGAATTGCTTCTGCAGTTCACGAGTCGTGTCCAGAACTGCCTGCGTGAGGACGATACCCTCGCCCGGCTGGGCGGGGACGAGTTTATTGTCCTGCTGCCCGACCTGGAGCGGGTTGAAGATGCCTATCAGGTTGCAGAGCGCCTGATTGCCAAAAACCAGGAACCCTACTTCATTGATGGTAATGCGCTGAGCGTCGGATCCAGTATTGGCATAAGCCTTTATCCCCAGGACGGCACCACGGCATCTGAGCTTCTGCAAGGTGCCGATATCGCCATGTATCGGGCCAAGCAGGACGGGCGGAATCTGTTCCGCTTATTCACGCCCGAGGTTGCTGAGGGCGCCTGATCTCGCCCCGCTTTCGCCGTTGTGGCACTATGGCCCGCTCGATGACCAGCGGAGAAGCTCTCGATGTTTTATACCACCCTCGCGGCGATTGTAGTCGCCATGATTCTGTTTGCCTGGCTGGGGCTCAGGGCCCGTCTCGCGGACGGCGGCCTGGATGACTATGTAACGGCAAGGAACAGTCAGGGCGCCCGTGCCCTGGGGCTTTCTTTCCTCGCCTCCGGCATGGGCGGATGGATTCTGTTTGCCCCGCCCGAAGTGGGGGCGCTGGTCGGCCCCCTGGCACTGGCAGGCTATGCCCTGGGTGCCGCGTTGCCGTTTATCGTGTTCGCCTTCTGTGGCCCCGCTATACGCCGCTTCCTGCCCGAGGGTCGCAGCATCGGGGAGTTCGCCAATGCCTGCTATGGCAATGGCGTAAGGCGCTATGTCTCAATGATCTCCGTTCTCTACATGCTCTGTTTCCTGACTGCCGAGCTCACCGCCATCGGCGCCATTACCTCGCTGCTCTCCGGCGTTGACGGCGGCATTGTGGTTATTGGCGTGGCAGTTACCACCCTGATATACACAGCTGTCGGGGGCCTCCGGGCGAGCATCGTCACCGATCAATGGCAGGCGTTGTTACTTATCGGTCTGCTGGCTATCGTCAGTTTTGTTGCCCTGGGCAAACTTCCAGACGCCGCACCCTCGGCCCTGCCGGACGTCCCTGCGTCGGCGGCCCTGAGTGTGGCGCTGACACTGGTGATCGCCGTCACCGCCGCCAACCTGTTCCATCAGGGGTACTGGCAGCGTTTATGGTCAGCCCGGGATACGGATGCCCTCAGCCGCGGCGCATTGCTTGGTGGCGTGGTTACCATCGGCGTCGTCGCCGTGGTTGGCGGGCTTGGAATACTCGCAGCCATGAGCGGCGCCGACCTTGGTAGCCCACCAATACCCTTCTTTGCGTTGCTTGCTGATGCACCGGCCTGGCTTGCTTTACCGGCCCTGATTCTGGCCATCACGCTCGTGGCCTCGTCGGTGGATACCCTGCAGAATGCGCTTGCATCACTGGCCGTTACCGAGAAACAGGGCCTGTCCATCGTCAGTGCCCGGTGGTTTACCGTGCTGCTGATGATTCCGGTGGTTCTCATAGCGCTTCAGGGCGTTTCCGTGTTGCGGCTGTTTCTGATAGCCGACCTTTTGTGCGCCACGGCGGTTCTGCCTGTACTGATGGGGTTGTGGGGAAAAATGTCCACACGGGCAGCGATTCTGGGCTGTCTGGCAGGGCTCGTCGGGTCGATTCTGCCCGGCTGGATGTCGGGCGGCACTCTGATGGCCGGTCTGGAAGCTGCGAGTTTCCCCGGCAGCATTCCAACGCTGATGCCATTCGTAGGCGCCCTTGCGGGCTCTGGTTTGGTCAGTCTCGCGATCGCGGTTGCGGCCCCGAAACGCTAATATTACGCGTTGCTGTCCAGTTGTTTAACTGGACAGCAATTCGATCGGGTATCTGATCTTGGTTTGATCGACTCCCGGCCGGGCCCCGAAATCCACCAATCTCAGACGATTGCAGATCTTGCTCTCCAGTGCCGGCTCATTCAGTGTGGACTCCACCACCGAGCAACTCGATACCGCACCATTCGGCTCAATAACCAGCTCCGGCGTAATACTGCCCTGAAGCGAAGGCTTCCGTCTCAGCTCCCGGTTGTAGATGCTGTAAATCGCGGATTTGTTGGCATCCATGGTCCGGCGCAACTCTTCCTTGCTCCGGGTTCTGGCCGCGGTTTCCTGCTGCTCCTTGCGGGCAGCCTCTTTAACTGCAGCAACCCGCTCGGCTTCCGCAACTTCTGCGCGCTGGCGCTCAGCAAGCGCGACCTGACCAGCCTCCCGATTGAGCACTTCCTCATTCACGCCACTGCTCTTCGCGCTCGAGGTAGCGCGGGAGGCCAGGGTGTCACCGGTTTTGCGGGCAATCGGTTCTGCGGTATTGGCAACCGGCCCATCGAGTTTGACCGACTCTGCCAGGGAACTGAGTTTCTTCAGTTCGTTCCCCATTGCCAGAATACCGGTATTCTTTGCCTTTTCCCGCGCCTTGGCGACCTCTTCTGGCTGGGGTTCCGGCTTGGGCTCCGGTTTGGGCTCCGGTTTTTCTGCTACCTGAGGTTCCGGCCCGGTTTCAGGCATTACCGGTTCAGGAATCGGCTCCGGCTTGGGCTCAGGTTTGGCTTGTTCCACCGGCTTCTCCTCGGGCTTCGGCGGCTCGGGCTCCGGCATCACGGGTTTTGGTGACTCCTTTTTCTCGATGATCAGCTTGGCCAACTGGGGCGGCAGGGCTTCCTGTTCCTGCCTGTCACGTTCTGGCAGCTCAATCCAGCTGACATAGCCTGAGAAAGCGAGGAACAACGGCACCACCACAACGGCTGCAGCGAATAACCGCTTGCGCTCGCCGCGTTCCTGGTTCCAGGGTAATCCGTACCGATAATCCATCATGGTCAGGCCCCCTGTTCCGCACGCTGATTAACCGCCAGAGAAATGCTGGCATAACCGGCGTCCACACAGGTGGACATGATTTTCTTGAGCAGCTCGTAAGGCAGTTCCCGATCCGCAAGAATGGTAATCGATCGGCCCGCTTCCGGTGCAGGCGCCGACGAACGGCTGGCCTGGTAGTCCAACTCCTGTTTCAGGGAAGGCTCAACCTGGCCGTCGAAGGTCTGAAAGGCATCGCGTTTCACCACCAACCGACCGTTAACCAGGATATCCCTGTCAGTCACGGTCAGGGCCAGGACATCGCCCGGGGGTTGCTGGGCAGTAGAATCCGGCAGTTTGATGGTACTGTTCTGGTTCAGTACCTGTACGTCCGAAGAAGAGTTCACCATCAGGAAGAACACGAGGATGGTGAAGATATCCATCAGCGACACCAGGTTCATCTTTCCCTGGCTCTTATTGCGTCGGTAGTGGCGTTTCAGACGACGGGCCTTGGCGGATTCTTTCATGACCTCACCTCCGCGGATCCCGAGGTCGGAACTGGCGCATCACCGAGCGAGATCTCCGGGAAGAGTTCTGCCTCAACAACACTCCCCGCCACAACGGCTTCATATGAGCGCACTGTGTCCATCACGGAAACCAGGGACTGATAGGACGTCTGCCGGGACGGCATGATGATCACGTCCTTCTTGTCCGGCACACGGCTCTTGATTTCCTTCATGACATCCTTGAGCAGAGAGAAATCATACTCCCCCTCACGCTGGGGAATGCTCTTGATGACGCCGCCCTGGTTATCAGCAACAACCAGCCGATCATCATAGATCACCACCTGGATCTGCAGCTCTTCCGCCTGCTCCGCCGACAGGCTCTCACCGGTTGGAAAGTTCAGTTCCAAAACGCTGGTATGGGCAAACACCATGTTCAGCAGCAGTACCGGCACCAGCACAATCATGAGGTTCATGAAGGGCGTAATGTCGAGATCGGCCTCACTTTGTAGGCGACGATGTTTCCGTCTCATGGCCTGACATCCTTCTGGCTGGTTATCAGGCCGGGCTACCGGCCGGAGTCGCTACCTGTGCCGGCGCAGCGGCATTCTGGGCCTGTGGTTGGGCGCCAGGCTTGTTGCCGGAGCCGTCGCTTAGGAGGTTCAGAACCTTGATGCCAGCCATCTCGAAGCTATCAACAATCTCGTTGGTTTTGGTCTGCAGCAGGGAGTGAATCAGCAGCATCGGAATGGCAGACATCAGGCCGAAGGCAGTGGTGTTCATGGCGACCGAGATACTCTGGGACAACAGGCTCGCCTTCTGGGCCGGATCCGCAGCGGCCACCGCTGTGAACGCGGCAATCAGACCGATAATGGTGCCAAGCAGACCCAGCAGCGTGGCGATATTGGCCAGTGTTGCCAGGTACTGAGTGCGCTTCTCCAGACGGGGCATGACATCCAGTAGCCCCTCTTCCATGGCGTATTCAATTTCTTCCCGACCCTGCCGCCGGGCCAGACGCTGAAGACCAAACCCGATCATGGTCGACATGGCACTACCGGACTCCTGGGTATAATTCAGGGCGCCCTTGAGATCGCGCTTGGCAATCATCTGGTGCAGGCGATTGAAGTCCCGACGATTGGTCAGTTTCTGGGCGGAAAGGTAGACATAACGTTCAATGGCAACAATGAGTCCGATGATCAGCACAACGGCGATCGGAAACATAAAAAAGCCACCTTCCTGAAAGAAGCGAACGGCGGTATCGATCATTTTCTGGGCACTCCATGGTCCGGTTTTCAGATCAGTCTATGCGCGACCTGACCGTGTGCGGGTAAGTTCGCGAAAGTCTGTGTGAGGGTTTGTTTAATCTTGCGCAGGGACACACTCAGGATGCGACAATCGTCACAGTCTATTCCCCGTCCGATGATTGGGTCTCGCCGATAAACGATTCGTGGTACCTGATAAAACGCTGAAACTCGTAGCGCTCCAGGGGGCGAAGGCCCTGATCGACCATCAGCCGTTCCTCCGGCCCACGCAACTCGTCCACTTCCGGTGGCTGCCAGGGCACCAGATACATCACCGTGGGCACTTCCTGATCGCCACGGATTCGCGTGCCCTCAATGGTAACCACACTCGGGGTGTCCTGGGCGTACAGTATCGGCGCCGGGATCATAAGGGCGGAAACTGCCAGGGCGATCAGGGCGGGACGTTTCATATCACGTTTTCCACATCAGATTCTGTTTTTCGCATCGAAGATCCAGTCTTCCAGTCTCGGGTGCGGCTCGCTGGCAGCCGATTGATAACGCTCATAGAGTTCAACCGCATCCGCAGGTTTACCCAGGTAGATATCAAGCAGGAAAGCCAGATTAAGAATCACGGGTGCGTAGTCTTGATCCGCGGCCAACGCGGCGCGGTAATATCGCTCTGCTTCATCGAATTCTCCGGCGTTTCGGGCAATCACGCCCAGATGATTCAGCGCCTGGACCTGTCCGGGATTTGCCGCCAGTGCCCGCTCAAACCATTGTGTCGCAGCCTCGGTATCCCCTTCCTGAAACGCAATGATGCCAAGGTTGGCCATGGGGCCGGCCTTGTCCGGGTAGTCGCGGGCCAATTGCTCAAAACGGGTACGGGCTTCGGCCAGGTTGTCCTGCTCCATGGCCTGAACTGCCTCGCTGAATGAGGCTTCAAGGACCGCCTGTTCGTCTTGCCCCTCGGACTCTGGCGGAGTCGGGGCTGTCACGCACCCAGCCAACGCAACGATTACCACAAGACAGAGCCCACCGACCTTAATTGAGTTCATAGACAACCCCCGAGGTCACTTCTTCTTTCCGGTAACGCCCCGGCAACAGCACTTTCAGGGCCTCGTAGCTGCGCTTGACCCACTCATCGAAAATGCCCTCCCGGGCCCGCCGGATATTCTGCTCGTGGATATCGATGGCGTTGTCCTCAAACGGGTAGGCCTGTTCTTCCAGCAACAGCTCGTACTGGGCCAGCTCAAGCTCGCTCAATCCGGTGGGCCGCTCGGAATCCATCAGATCTGCGCCCAGGCGACCGTAGATATGGGCAATCTGGTAGCCTGCCTCGGTCGAAAACGATGAGAGTCCGTAACTGGCGGTTTTTTGATAGGCATTCACCGCCTTTTCCAGCGCTTTGGTTTTTGCAACCATGCTCTCGTTCAGAGGGAGCGTGAGGCGAATGCTGTCATACCGGGCAAGGGCCTCGCGGGCCAGCATTGCAGAGGCTGAGGCCGCAAGGTAGCGCATACGATCGTCCGCCGCCGCTGGGTCCTCGTCCACCGTTTCCATCTGCTTGCGCAGCCAGTAATCCCGTTTTTCGGTATCTCCCTCTTCCTGATAGAGCTCGGACAGTCGATTAGCTGCTTCCATGTAGACATCCGCCGGCTCCGGATGCGTGTTGGCGTAATTGCGCCAGGTGTCGATTGCCTTTTCCCGATTGCCAGCCTGATCGTACAATTCTGCTGCAATTAACAGGTTTTCCCTTCGCTCTTCTGGCGTTCTCGCCAGGGCCACCATTTTCTGGAGTTCGTCAGCCGCCCGTTCCCACTGCCCGGTTTCACGGTAGGCCAGCGCCAGTTTTGCCGGGACCGTATCAATCAGTTCGTGACCCGGGAAAGCCCTGCGGAAACTGGTCAGTACCCCGATGGCCTGATCCCAGAGGTTGGCGGTAATCAGAAGGGAGGCAGCATCGTATTCTGCATTTGCCCGCAGGACGGATTCGGGAACGGCCGTGCCGACTCGAAGGAACTCGCTGACCGCGGCCTCCACATTACCGGCGTCAGCCAACTGCTCTGCCTGCCGATAAACCGCTGCGGCCAGATTTTCGCGAACCCCGCTCCTGCGTTCATCGTCTGCAGTCATTATCGCCAGGGCATCGCGATAAGCCTGTTCCGCCTCTGCGTACCGCGCCAGTTCGGACAGACTGTGGCCAGACAACAACAAGGCTTCGGTCGTCAATTCAGTCGGAGGCGCGGGCTGCCAGGCAACAAGGCGGGCCGCCATGTTGACCGCCTCTTCCCAGTTGTTCTGGTCAAATTCCCGCTGCAGCGCAATGTAGTACACGGCCGGTGCCCGGGGGTCGCCCGGAAATGCGTTTGCAAACCGCAGTCGATTCAACTGCTGCAGTTCCCGATAGGCCACCTGCTCCGAAACGGGTTGGTTGTCCCATGACTTTGCGTACTCCCGAAAGGCCAGTACCGAAGCGTAGCCCGCCTCTGCTGCTCGCCCGGGCATCGGGTCCTCGGGATAATCATAGGCCACCCGCTCAAAAGCGGCGATGGCCGCCGGCCAGTCTTCCAGCTCCAGATAGGTCTCACCCAGGAGAAAGAGACGCTCCGGTGTGCGGGGGTGATCCGGGAAGGTGGCCGCAAACTCGGCGTAATAACTGGCGGCTTTGCGGTAGTGCTCGTCGGCCTCCTGATCATCCTTGGCCTCGCCGGCCAACAGGTACTGACGGTCTGCCAGTTCAGGCAGCAGCTGTTCCAGCTGCCGTTCGATAAAACCGATCGCCTCCGGGTCCGCTGACTGCCAGTAATCGCTATAGAGCCCGTAAAGACTGACAAACCCGGCCTTTCGCTCCGGGATAGTACGGGTGAAGCCGGCGAGCTCCAGGGTATCGATGATCCGGATGTGATAGCGCGGCGCCCAGGGGCTGGCCGGATGGTCTTCGATATAGGCCTCAAAGACATCGATCGCGTCACTGTACTGTTCTCTCTCGAGCAAGAGTTCGCTGTAGCGGTCGTAGACCAGTATTTCATAGGGACGCCCGCCGGTCTGGCGGAACAGCGCCTGAAGGGTCTCCGCGCCGTCAAGGTAAGACAGTGACAGCCCGACCACCCTGAATAAGTCCTCTATCAGGGTCTGGCTCCGCTGATCCACGTCCGCAACCGGGCGCCCATCGGGCATCAACAGATCAAGCACCTCTACATAGCTGAACAGGGCCTCCTGGTATTGCGCCTGTTTGAACAGACTCCAGCCTTTCATGTAATAGGCATTCACAAGAAACGAGGCATCGGCCATGCGTTCCTGGCTGGCCAGGGTAACCTCGTCGAACGCCTGTTCAGCATCCCCGTACCGGCCATCAATAAACAGCAGGTCGCCGCGCCGGAACTGGGCTTCGATCCAGTAATCCGAATCGGGGTACCGCTGGACCAGTGTATTCAGGGTATCAAGTTGCTGGGGCGTGGCACCCCGAAGCTCCCAGGCCCTGGCGAGCTGATAGTAAATCTGATCATTGCCTTCGCGTTCCGGATATTCCGACAGAAGGCGCTGGTAAGCTTCAATCGCACCGGAAAGCTCATCCACGGCGGTATCGGCCATTTTCCGCTCAGCCCGCTGGAACTCCAGATCGGCCAGTCGATGCCGGATAGTAACCTGCTTGCGTGGATCGTCCACCAGGGGCAAGAGTGCCTTGTAGCTGTCCATCACCGCTTCGATGGAAACATCGCTCGCCGATTCGCTGCCAGCCTCACCAATGTCTCTGGCTTGCCGGGCTTCGGTAGCCGGAAGCGCCGCCAGGGTCCCCTCACGGACCCGTGGCATTTCCTCATCGCCGGCGGGCATCATCGACTGCAGCATCTGGCAGCCACTGATCATGACAAAGGCCACCGCGATGACTATTCCTTTCACGATATTTCCAGGCGCCCGGTTATTCATCACCGGCTCCTGCGCGTTGCGATGCACGGAACAGTTGGTCCGCCAATCTCGCCTGGGCATGACGGGAAGCCAGGAGGTAGCCGTTAAGCTCTTCCTGCTGGGCAGCAAGCATTTCGTCTACCTGGCGCAGAAGGGCTTGCCGGGCATTGCCCAATGCATCAGCAACTTCTTCCCCAAGGGTCGCGAGTTCCCGTTCACTGGCAGCGATGCGTCGCGCCAGTTCCGCATGGCGGGCGTCGTCACCCATGAGGTTT
This sequence comes from uncultured Marinobacter sp., assembly GCF_913055835.1. Taxonomy (GTDB): domain Bacteria; phylum Pseudomonadota; class Gammaproteobacteria; order Pseudomonadales; family Oleiphilaceae; genus Marinobacter. The sequence goes on from NZ_CAJXKQ010000002.1 coordinate 149,317, forward strand.
TCAACCCGCTGTCGCTGGGCCTGAAAGCGCTCCATTTCGCGATCCAGCTCCCGTAACTGCTTTTGCGCCGCCCAGCGATTCACGCCATAGTCATCCGCAATCCACCAGTCGAAGTAGGCACGCATTCTCTGATAGGTCGCACGCTGGCTGGCCGTGGTGGCGTCGTCAGGCAAGCCTGCCAGCGTTTCTTCAACCTCGTTGAGCTTGTCTCTCAGAGCCTTCTGTTCCGAGGTCATGAAGAATCCGGCGTCTTGATCCGCCAGCGCAGCAGAAATCGCCCTCCTGAATTCCCGGTGCGATTGCTGCCACTGGTCCGCCTGCTGGTTTTCCAGTGCCTGGCGGGTCTGTGCGATACGCACCTGACGCTGCTGCTCACGGGTCTCCAGCATGATCCGGAAGGATTCGAACCGGGACTGCCGCTCGGCGATGAAGGACTGCATCCGGTAGAGTTCATTCAATTCCGCAAGCGCCTGCTGGAAGGTTTCCGAAGCCAGAACTTCGGCCATGCCGAAATCAACCGGCTTAACCCTCAGCCGTCCGTAGGAATCGGTGAGAATCCCATCGCTATCTCGGCTGAAATCGAGCTGCGCCATCAAACTCTCTTCACTGAGCCGATTCCGGATGTCACCGAGTTCCTCGATACGTGTCTGGTAATGGTTGGCGGCCCGTTTAAACGCGGGCAAAGCTTGCTGTGGTTTGTCCATCTGCTCCAGCACATAGGCCCTAGCAAACGGAACCTGCTGGCGCCACGGCAAAAACAGATCCCGGTTCGAGAGCGTATCGAGAGCATCGAGTGCCCGCTCCGGCCTGCCCTGACCGGCAGCAGCCACCGCGTAGTCAAAAAGGGCCTGATCGGCGAACACCCCATTCAGGGGCATGTTCCCGAGTACCTCCAGGGCCGCGTCGAACTGGTTATCCCTGAGATGCAATCGGGCAAGCGACAGCCGGGCCCTGTCCAACAGGCCCTCGCGTTCGGCCTCTGGCTCGACAGAGTCGGTAGCCTGTTCGATGATGGCAATGAGTGCCTGCAGCTTCGCTTCGGCCGTTACGGCGTCTCCTCCAGCCAGGGCGGAAACGGCCGAATTGTATTGGAGGTAAAGGGACCAGATATCCGTGTCTTCCAGTTGCGCCTGGAGCAACGCCAGCTCCGATTCTTCTCCGAGCCTCGAAGACATCATGGCCAGTCGCGCTCGAAGATAAATCCACTCTCGAAAAAGGTTATGGTTGGCCTCAGCCAGGATGTCACCATCCACGCGACCCAGATTCTCGCCGGCCAGCTCGCGATCACCTTCGAGGTAGAACACCTTGCCCAGGTAGAACCAGGCCTGGTTGCGAACATCTGGCGAAAGCGTGCTGCCAGAACCGTCATCGCCCAGCAATTGCGTGAACAATCGGCTGGCCTCGCGGGTCATCCCCCAGGACAGCATGAGCCCGCCTTCTACCAGAGCCGGATGATCACCATGTCCGTCGATGCCGCCCTGCTCCCGGGCAACAGCCAGCTGAGTCAGAGCCTCAAAAGCGTTGCCCTGATGGTATTCATAGAGCGCCCAACCATACCGAAGGTCCTGCACACGCTCGGGTTGCAGTTCATCCGCCTGGGCCTGGGTCTGGGCAAAAGCAATCATCGTCAGCCATAGCAAAGCACCGGTGAAAAGCACCGGGCGCGCTTGAAACGGCTTGAACACTGTCAATCCCACGGTGCGGCTTACTCCCACTCCACGATGGAAACTGAGGGCTGATAATTGGAAGAGCGATCCTCAACACGAATCTCCAGAGCGGCTGTGCCAGTGCCCTTTTCAAATTCCAGGGACGCAGCCTGCTTGTACGGCCGCTGATCCGGCCCGATACCCTCAACGAACGCCGTCATCTGATGGGCTCCGGTCTTCAGGTTACCCACGTACAGCCGCTGCATGCCGCCGCGCTCAAGTGCTTTTGCCTGACGTTCGGTATAGAGGTGAGAGGCAACGATCTCGTCATCGACCTTCAGCTTCACCGCTTCCAGCTTCAGAAACTTCCCGGTATCCACACTGAGAAACACCGCAACCTGGGTGTTGGCGGGGAACAGCAAATCCTCCTCGAGGATAAACAGATCCCGGTTGAGCCGGATTACCTTTTTCTTGAGGGCCTCGACCTGTTCGGCAACGGCTGTGGCATCCTTTTCCCCACCAGGATTGGTCTGGGCGAATGCAGGGGCTGTCAGGGCGAGGGTCAATGCCGCTAAAAGCGCCGGAAATCGTGAGTTCAAGCAAGTGGCCATGGTCGTTCTTCCTGCATGCTCAGTATTCAAGAATCAGCGACGCCCGGGTGACCAGCGCGTCGAAGGAATAAAGGGGTTCTTCGCCGGGGAGGTAGTCGCCGGCAGCGGTCACATCCCGGAAGTTGTCGTAATCAAAATTCAGCCAGTCCAGCAGGAGGCTGAACTGCAGGCGATCAATGCCCGGCAGAGACGTCTGTTTCCATTCGTACACCGCGCCCACCGCCAGAGTTGTTCCGGAAAGTGAGCTGAGCTCCTTGTCCCGGGCCAGGTGTGTCTGGGAGTTCTCGAACGGGAAAAGGTCGCTGTAGAAGTCCGCCTCGCTCTGGGCGTAGTAACGAACGGAACCTTCAAGGGTCCAGTGCTGGTTCAACCCGTGAACGTATCCCAGTTCAATGGTGTGCGCGTTGATCCCCCAGGTATCCGAAAAATAGCGGTATTCACCCCGGATCGAGGCCCGGTAAGGCAGGTAATAAAGCGCTCTCAAGGCCACCGAGGTGCTCGTTCTGGTTTCCGGATACCGTTCCGGCTGGTACAGGAACGAAGTTGAATCGTTGGGATCGATATAGCGATTCTGACGATACGGGTTCTGTAGGAAACCCTCATCGGTGACCACCTCAAGATCCAGACCTACCAGGCTATTGCGGGTGATAACCTGGCTTAGTCCCAGCTGATAGTTGCGACGATCGGCTTCCTCACTGAAGGAATCGTTGCCAACCCGGCCTACTTCGTCCCAGCCGCTGGCATAGCCCATGGTCACCGTGGACATGCCCCCGAAGAACTCCTGACTGACCGAAAAATAGAGGGTATTGGCCTCGTAATCGTTTTCGGTACTGTTGGTAAAACCGAGACTCAGAATGGATTTGTCGTGCAGGTAATCGATACCAAAGGTGTACTCGTTTCGCTCTTCCTCGTAGGGGCTGGCTGTGGCGAGAACGTCTACCGAGGCAGCCGAGACCGAATCGACATAGTACTGTCCAGACACGGAAACCTGGGGGCCGATACCCTTTCGCACCAGAACCGACGGTCCGTCGATGACCATGCCACCGCCATCGTAGCGATGGTAAAGAACATCCACGTTATCGACCGGAAGGGTTGCTGCCATGGCTTGATGCCCAAACAGCACCAGCGCCAGCAAAAGGAACCCGGACCGCACCAACCATCGTCTGTCAGTTGCAGCCACAACCACCTCCGGAGCCGCCTTCTGCTCCCCGTGCAGATTCCCGGGCCTGATAGACGTGGTGCATGTAGGAATCCGCTTTGCCATGACGACTGAGACTCATGACCGGATCCGCCAGATTATCGCGCTCGTAGGGCTTTACCCATGGCTTGACTGAACTGCATCCAGAAACCGAGACCATGGCAACCAGGAGAGCGGAGACAGTGAAGATCGACAAACTACGCATAAACGTCCCGTCCGAAAATTACTCGCGCACCAGTTCGCGAATCTGCTGCTCGTACTCATCCTCATAACCCGGCTGGTATCCGTAGTGGATATAGCGGGCATTACCATCGCGATCGATCATCACGGTCGTCGGCATGGCCTGCACTTCATACAGTTCACTCACCGAGCTCTCCGGATCGTAAAGGATCGGATAATCCACGGGCACCTTGTCCAGGAAACGGTGTGCCTCCTCCCGATTTTCATCCACATTGACCGCCAGAATCGTAAAACCGAGATCCTTGTACTGGCTGTAAAGCTCATCCATCAGGGGCATCTCCTGCCGGCAGGGCCCACACCAGGAGGCCCAGAAGTTCAGCATCACCACTTCCCCGCGATGGTCCTCCAACCTCAGGTTCTCACCTGAACGGCTTTCCAGGGTGAAATCCGGAGCCGGGACATTGATGGCTTCGGCGCCTGCCAGGGAGCTGAGGCAGGCCAGAATGCCCGCCGCTGCCAGTGATTTAATGGATGCTTTCATAACCATTGCTCCTGTTCTCAGAAAAAGACCGACAGGCCAGTGCTGACCTCGGTATTCATAGAGGTTTTCTCGGCCCCCAGAACATCTATCCGGTAATAGTGCTGCCGCACGCCAATGTGAACGGCAACGCTGTCCGTCAACAGCACCTGGTAGCCCGCACCGAGGTTAAGGGTAAACCGGGTATCACCTGCAAAATCGGTGGCTCCGGCCCCTGCGATCAGGTAGAAATTGGTGTTGAACGCATAGTTCTCGGTGAGGAAGGCCTCGCCCGGGAGTACGTTGTAGCCCAGGTTAATGTTGTAGTAGCTGTAATCCCGCTCGCTGTCGGTAAGCACCTCCACGTTACCGGCCAACTTTTCGAAGCTGGTTTCCCCGCCCTCCGCGAAGCCAACTCGGGCCTCGAAAAAGAAGGACTCACTGAGGTGATAGGTGAGCTTGCCGCCGTACAGCAGTGACGATTCGAAGTCCTCGATATTGAGCACGCCCACAAACGCGCCGATTTCAAAGTTCTCGGTGTCAATCAGCGCCTCGGTGACCGGCACCGGGGTAACATCCGGCTCGATCAATGGCCGATCATCCTGGGCCTGGGCGGCAGCGGCTACACTTAACCCTGCCGCGAGGCACATTGGTTTCAGAAAAAGATGCTGAGTCCGATTTTCCATTCTGTCGCTTCTTCGTTGGTGGACCGGGTAGTGAATACTTTGTAGTCCTTCACTTCGGCACGGATGAAATATCGATCGGTGATGTAGGCGCGGACGCCCAGGCCTGCATGGCCAATACTGTTATCCCGCTCTTCGGGCTGAGCCAGGGTCGCCTTGGGATCAACCCAGATATGCCCGACCCCGAGGGTAAAAAAGGGTGAAACCCGCCAGTGCGGAAATGGCTGATGCACCAGATTCGCATTGATCATTCGAATTTCCGACGCACTGCCCAAAATCTGTGAGGCCCAGAGCTCGGCAGACAGGTTCTGCGTCATCCAGAAACCGCCGTAGCCTGCCGTAACAGCGGCACCATCAAACTCGCCCATCATCAAACCAGCTTCTACCCGCCGGTTACTGAAGGAAGCAAAATCCGGTACCTGAAGATCCACCGGGTTTCCTGTGGCATCCACGGTCCGGGCAATGTCTGCAACAGCGACCCAGCCTTCCCGACCCCGGGAGTCGGTTACCTTAATCCAACTGGTCTTGCGTTGAAGAATAGTCAGCCATTCCCCTTGCTCGCTGGTGTGAAAAACCGGGTAGCCAGTTGCCGGGCCGGTCCGCCAGGCAACGTAGGGCTCGGTCACCTGAACCCGGGCAACGTCCTCGTCACCCTGCCCCCACAGCCAGCCTGCCCAGCTCTGGGCGGGAAGAATCAACAGAAACACGAGAATGGCAATGGGCATGGCGCGAATTTCAGTCCTTGAATCAGTCTTCCGGGGCATCGAACGGGTTGTTGAAATACTGGCCGCCAATATCCAGCCATTCAGCGATCAGTCTAAGCTCCGATGGTGTCAGGAAATCGTGGTGCGTACCCCCCTCGGCAAACACATCGAAGAAATTACTGGCACGGGCACCGTTGACGGACATTGAAGCTTGTACCGGCACTGTCACGAGGATGGGTTGCTCATTGCCATTGGCATCCAGAATGGGGTTGCCCTCTTCGTCCCTAAGCACCTCTCCGGAATCTACTCGCCTGTCCAAAATAGCTCCCCCGACCAACTCCTCTTCGTTGTCAGGGAACAGCAACTCCCTGTAGGCCTTGAAGTGCAAAGGTTCGTCCGGTGACGGACCATCACTTAGATCCAATTGTGCGTCGGAGATCCGGGCCATGCCTGCTGCATCACTATTACTGTGGCAACTGGTACAGGTGGCATCATCGAGCACCGCCATGGTGTCCGGATCAAGTACCTCCCGGTTCAGGCTCCAGAGCGGATGAATATGCTCCTCGTAGTTAATTACAATCCGACAATTCGGCGCCCATTCGCTCGCGCAAACGCCAGATATGGGTTGTGGGGTCTGCAGGTCGGCATAGGCATAGGAAAAGCTGTCAGGTTTGGGATCAACGACATCACCGGACCACTCATCGGCATAAACCACATCCGGCGTCGGCCGGCGAACCTCGTTGATGCGGGCAAAGACCTCGGCCATGGTTTCACCCATGTCGGCAAACAGAGCCGGGTCAGTATTCGGGAAAGGAAGGCTGGTGGTCGCCGCCCCACTCCACACAGGTTCCGGGCCGGCATCCGCTCTGCCATGTGGTGTCGGGCTGTTCGGGTTATGGCAGCCTGAACACTCGAGGGTCTCGCCGGGACGCACTGTCAGCCAGTTCTGATGCCTGTCACCGATTCGTTGACCCTGCTCATCGAGGACGCTGATAGCGAATGCAACGTTCGCCGGTACCGCCACCTTCACTGAGCCGTCCGGCTCAATGGGCACGTACCCCAATATTTCACGCATTAACTGAGCCCGGCTACGGCCAAAGGCGCTGTTGTCAAAGTCCCGGACATTCTCATCGGGAATGGCCACGGGCTTCTCCAGGCGCAGGAACCTGGCCGGGCGATCCTCCGGCGGAGTTTGCAGCGGATCGGCCATTGCAGCGATACCGGCCGGAGTGGTGTCTACCCCATCTATATCGTAGACGCTGCGAATGTGCAGGAGCCCGTAACCGGCATCACCAAGGGTTCCCTCATCCCCCGTAAACTGGGATTCCGGAATAAACCCCTCCAGAGCACGCTCCTTCATCAGGACCGCTTCATCAAACTGGACACCTTCTACCGGCGGGACCACCGGTCGCTGTGTTTCGCTACTGATATCAAGAAGCCACAGACCGTAAGCAGGCTCTGCAGGTTGATAATCTTCCGATTGCAGACGATCTTCCGTGCAATTAACAATCCGGTCCGTTGCTGTTTCCCGCAACCGGCAGGGTGTCCAGCTCACCAGATAGCGGTTGGTCCCGTCGAGCAGCGGTGAAACCGACGCATAACTGCCTTTCAGCGACAGCTGCCCGTCCAGACCCACACCGGGTACAAGCGCGCGCTGACCGGATCCTTCAGTCCCATCGATGCGCAGATTGGCCTCGACAAATTGCTCAACATCGACTTCCGCCAACACGGACGCATAATCATCAGTCTCGAAAGGCCTCAGCTGCACCAGCAGGTTGCCGCTATCAGACTTCCTGGGCTGGAGATACTGAATATCGTTCGCTTCAGGCACCGAATCGTGGGAATGACGACCATACAGATAGCTCAGGCCGGTTCCGTCGGGGTTCACGCGATAGAGGTTGACCCCGTTGTTGCGGGTCTGGCCCGCATTGTCCCAGCGGCTGAATACGATGGTGCCGTCATCGGCCACCATAGGGTCCAGGTCATGGCTCTGGTTGAACGTAATCTGCTCAATGTTCTGGCCATCATCGTCCATCACATGCAGAACAAAGCTCTCGGTATCGAGTTCCTCGTCCAAACCCGAGTATTGGGGCTTGCCTTCATCAAGCAGTATCGCCTTGGAGATACGCTGACGAGTGGAGGAAAAAACGATTCTGCCATCGGGCAGATAGGCAGGCGCAACGTCCTGGCCTGCCCGGGCAGTGACATCCGAATCAATTACCCGGCGCAAAGCGTCGGAACTAACGTCGTATTCCCAGATATTCCAGGTTGGCTGATCCTCGTCGTCTGCGTCCTCGATTTCCGGGGCGCGCATGGCGAACAGTAATCGGGAGCCATCGTGGGATACGTGGAGATCCTTCACGTCGTACCGCAACTGGCCGTTCTCATCGAGAAATTGCGGACCGGTAAACGCCCGGGAGGCAATATCCTGTGTTTCGGCATCGGGGGTTGCGCTGGCTTTCAGGATCAGCCTGGCGCCGGGACGAAAGGCGCTCGGGTCGGCAAGATTGTCCTCTACCAGGGCGCCGGTGTTTTCGTCAAAAAGAAGAGCCCGTTCAACATAAGCCACCGGGTTCTCGACAACGACAGGGTCCGCCTGTTGGCTGTCGCTACTCGAAAGACAGCCAGATAGCAGCGCCAGCGAGCCGAGCGCAATCGCAACGCGAGCAGTGAGCGGGATAGGGAGAATTGGTGACTTAATTTCCAACGTGACAAACCCTGTTCTGGATGACATTCCATGACATAAATTAAGTCGGTTCCGAGGGCAGGCTCCAAGGCTTTTACGTAACCTAATGTAATAACGTGGCCTACAACTCAAAACGGAGGATATAGCAAGCCGTAAACTTTTAACAAATGTCAAAACGCATTAATGTGCGATTGCTAATGATCACCGAGGGAAAGGACATGACCGGCCGGAACAGGATCAGAAGCCTGATCAGCAAGGCTTGCAGTACCGCAGTTCTCGTTGCATTGGTGTTTGGGCACGCAGGCCTCGCTCAGGCAGGCGCCAGGGAACAGGCCAAACGAATCCACGACCGGATTGCCGGAGTGCCCCCTTCCGCCGCCATACTTGATGCCATGGAAAGTGACATTGCCTCGGGCAACGCCATTGACGCAGCGTTCACTGCCATGGATGACAGCGCCTTCTACGACGTTACCCTGAAGAATTTTGCGGCTCCCTGGACCAACGAGGCGATGTCAAAGTTCGTGCCCCTCAATGATTATATCGCCACGGTGATCGGTCTGGTGCGGGACGGGCAAGACTTCCGAAAAGTCCTTTACGACGATGTGCTGTACATCGGAGATGCTTCCCTGAACCTGCCCAATTACTCCACCAGCAACAACAATCATTACGAATCCCTGGAGAACAGCGGGGCGAGCCTCAGGGACAATCTGGAGCGGGTAAACCAGTCGACGTACACAGGCCTTCCCCCCGCTGCCACCGCGGGCGTGATGACGTCCAGAGCGTCAGCCCGGGCATTCTTCAGCGCCGGCACCAACCGGGCGATGTTCAGGTTCACGCTGATCAATCATATGTGCAACGACCTGGAGCAGGTTGCAGACGTAACTCTGCCGCCCGACCGAATTCGCCAGGATGTTTCCCGCAGTCCCGGTGGTGACAGCCGGGTATTCCTGAACAATTGCGTCGGATGCCACAGCGGCATGGATCCCATGGCCCAGGCCTTTGCCTACTACGACTACGAATATGACGCCAATGCCGATCCCGATGGAGAGCTGGGCAGGCTGGTCTACAACGCCATGGGCGAAATGGACCCGGAAACCGGTTCCAGGGTTCAGGCCAAGTACCACATCAATGCTGCAACCTTCGAGCAAGGCTATGTCACCCCGGACGACAGCTGGGATAACTATTGGCGCCAGGGCGCCAACCGCCGGTTGGGTTGGGATCAGTCACTCCCGGGGTCCGGTAGCGGTGCCAAGAGCCTGGGTATGGAGTTCGCCCACTCCGAGGCGTTCGCCGAGTGTCAGGTCAAGAAGGTGTTCGAGAATGTCTGTCTGCGACCGCCCTCGAACAGCGCAGACCGTTCCCAGGTGAGCAGTATGGTTGCCAGCTTCGCAAGCCAGGGTTACGACCTGAAGCAGGTATTCGCAGAATCCGCTGTGTACTGCATGGGGGAGTGAGGACGCTATGAAAACACTTAAAGGAATTACCAAGAGCTCCCTCAGATCGATTCTTTCAGTTACCGCCCTGGCTTTGCTGCTGTCGGCCTGCGGTGGCGAATCCACGGAACAACTGCCGAATACCTCTCAGAATTCCGGTACGGTTACCTACAATGGGCCTGCTCCCGCGACGGATGACGTTGCCAACTTCAAACGCATCGTTTGGGACAATCTCGTCACCCAGGATAAATGCGGTGCGTGCCACGGCTCCAATGGTCAGGCACCCACGTTCGTCAACGAGCAGGACGTTAACCTGGCGTACGCTCAGGTAAACTCCATTGTGAATCTGTCTGATCCATCACAGTCTGCGATGGTGACCAAGGTAGCGGGTGGCCACAATTGCTGGCTGCAGAGCACGTCAGCCTGTGTAGACATTCTCACCACCTATATTTCCAACTGGGCAGGCGGCTCGGAAGGCTCGGCCAAAACCGTGGAACTTCGCGCTCCAGCAATCAAGGAACCGGGCGCCACGGTTGCCCTGCCCAGCGACACTGGCCTGTTTTCCACCACGGTATACCCCGAACTCCGGCAGTATTGCAGCGACTGCCATGCTGATGGTGGCCAGACCCCTTACATTGCCAGTGCCGATGTCACCACTGCCTATGATCAGGCAAAAAGCCGTATTGATCCGATGAACCCGGGCGCATCTCGCCTGGTTGAGCGCCTGCGCTATGACTTCCACAACTGCTGGGACGACGACTGCGAAGCTTCCGCCGATTTGATGGAACTGAAGATTCTTGAAATGGTCAAGGACCTGAGCGCCCAACCCGTCGACCCGGCGATGGTAGCGAGCAAGGCACTCAACCTTGAGGCAGACGGCCTGCTTGCCAACTCCGGCGGCCGCTTTGAGGACAACGTGATTGCCCTATACGAATTCAAGTTTGGCGAAGGCCAGACAGCCTTTGACACCAGCGGCGTATCGCCGGCGCTGGACCTGACCCTCAGCGGCAATGTCGACTGGGTTGGCGGCTGGGGCATCGACCTTGGCCCGGCGGGCGAAAACGAACAGGGCTTTATGGTGCCGGCCGGCAAGGCCCAGGGCAGCACCACCGCGAGTCGTAAGCTTCACACTTTGCTGACCGCCTCCGGTGAATACAGCATCGAGGCCTGGGTCGCCCCGGGGAATATTACTCAGGAAGACGCTCGCATCGTGACCTACTCGGGTTCATCCACCACGCGAAACGTTACCCTCAGCCAGTCGCTCCAGCGTTACGAGGTACTGCACCGCAGCACCACCAGTGACGAAAATACGCCTTTCGCGACCCAGGACGCCGACATGCTTCTGCAGGCAACCCTGCAGCACGTTGTGGTGAACTACACCCCGGCGACCGGGCGTCAGATCTTTGTGAATGGCGTTCCAACCGGCGATGTTGATCCGGACGACGGTGGACTGTTGACCGAATGGGACGACAGTTTTGCCCTGGTCCTTGGCAACGAGACCGATGGCAACTCGCCCTGGCAGGGCGCGATCCGGATGGTCGCCATCCACAATCGGGCGCTGACACCGGAACAGGTCCAGGCCAACTTTGAGGTGGGCGTGGGCCAGAAGTTCTATCTTCTGTTCGGCGTCTCTCACCTGATCGACGTGCCCGAGAGTTTCATCGTGTTCGAAGTCAGCCAATTCGACAGTTACGCCTACCGGTTCACCAGCCCCTTCTTCATCAGCCTTGATGACTCCGCCGAGCCATCAAACATCCCGCTGCGTGGCATGCGACTGGGCATCAATGGCAAAGAAGCGACTGTCGGACAGGCCTGGGCCAACCTGGACGTTGTCCTGGACAGTAGCAGCTATGAACCCGGCACCGGGCAACCTCTATCCTCCCTGGGTACCATCATTGCTCTGGAGAATGGCCCCGGTAACGATGAGTTCTTCCTGACGTTCGACCAGCTTGGCGGAAACAGCTTTGCCCGCTCCGAACCCTCGCTTCCGCCTCAGCCGGAACCCGCTGACCTGCCTCCGTCATCGGAGATTGGCTTGAAGACGTTTGACGAGATCAACGAGTCCATGTCACGGATGACCGGCGTTCCCACAACCAATCAGGCTGTATTCAACACTTACACCACCGTGAAGCAGCAATTGCCCACAGTAGAGACGATCCAGGGTTTCCTGTCCTCTCATCAGATGGCGGTTACCCAAATGGCCATCCAGTATTGCGATGCCCTGGTCTCTAATGCGCAGCTTCGGGACCAGATGTTCCCCGGGTTCGATTTCTCCGCCCCGGCCAGCACAGCATTCGATCACAGCGGCAAGAGCCTGGTAACCGGACCGCTGCTGTCCCGCTTTGTCGGCAGCAACCTGGCATCCCAGCCTGGTGATAGCACAATCGAAACTGAGCTCAGTTCGCTCATGGATAGACTGACCAGCTGTGGCGCGGGTTGCGAGCCTGACCGCACAGAAACGGTCGTAAAAGCAAGCTGTGCCGCCGTGCTTGGCAGCGCCACCACCCTGGTTCAGTAGAGGAAGCCGATCATGTTTATACGCAAATCACGTAAAAAGCCTCTGGCCAATGGCAGCCCTCTGCTCCATGACGATCACGGCAAGCCGAGAACCCGACGAGAGTTCATCGCCCAGGGCCTTATGGCTGGCTCGGCAACTGTGTTCGGTGCGTCTTTGTTCAGTCTGTTCGGTAATCCCAGAATGGCGTCCGCAGCGCTCTCTTCCGATCTGGAAACCTTGAAGCAAAGCTGTGGCATAGCGGTTCAGGGCGCAGGCAAGATCCCGTTCATCTGTTTCGACCTGGCAGGCGGCGCCAACATTGCCGGCTCCAACGTACTGATGGGCAAATCCGGTGGGCAAATGGACTTTCTGAGCACCGCGGGCTACAACAAGCTTGGTTTACCCGGTGACATGCTGCCCAACGACCCGGCGTTCGTGAATACCGAGCTGGGCCTGGCTTTCCATTCGGACAGTGGTTTCCTGCGTGGCATTCTTCAAAGCACCAGTGCTGGAACCCGAGCCGCAACCGACGGCGCCATTATTGCAGCCCGCTCGGAAAACGACACCGGCAATAACCCGCACAATCCGATGTATGGCATTCATCGCGCAGGTGCTGATGGCTCTCTGCTCTCGCTTGTTGGCTCCCAGAGTTCGGAATCCGGTGGCAACTCTCTGGCACCGATGAACCTGATTAACCCGGAGGTTCGCCCCACCAAGATCGACCGGCCGTCGGACGTTACCGGCCTGGTGGACGTGGGTGATCTGATCGGCATTCTGGACCAGCAAGATGCAGTCGCCGTTATGGAATCCATCCAGCGCATCAGCGACGCCAAGATGAACCAGGTCAATACGGGCATTTCTACGGATGAAGTCGTCAAGGACCTCGTTCGCTGTGGCTATGTAAAAAGCGCCGATCTCGCCGACCGATTCGGCAACCCGGCGGACCTGGATCCCGAGCTGGATCTCGAAATCGTTGGCCCCACCGGCATCTTCAGCCGCGATGAGTTCAACAGTAACCGCGAATTCCGTAAAACCGCCTCTGTGATGAAGCTGGTTCTGAGCGGCTACGCCGGTGCCGGCACAATCACCATGGGCGGCTACGACTACCACACCGGTGAGCGCGGAACCGGCGAACGTCGTGACGAACTGGCAGGCCGCTGTATGGGCGCTTGTCTGGAATACGCAGCTCGCCAGAATATGCCATTGATGCTCTATGTGTTCAGTGACGGTTCGGTATCGAGCAACGGCCGGATCGACGATTCCATGGACGGACGTGGCAAGGGCGAATGGACCGGCGACAACCAGCAGACGGCTGCCTCCTTCTTCCTGGTTTATAACCCTGCTGGCCGCCCCACCCCGATTCGCAGGCAGATCGGCTTCATGCGCTCTGATGCGTCGGTGGAAACCGCTTCCAGCCCAGCGGCCAACAACGTCAACCAGCTGGTCCAGGCCGTGTTGCTCAACTACATGGCATTACACGGGGAACAGGCTGATTTCGGCAGCCGATTCAACGGCCATGGGTTGGGCAATAGCACCTCTCAGGACAGCCTGATAGCCTTCTCGAATGTTGTAAACGGTACGATTACCGGCTGATCAATCTCGTTCCGCCCCTATTCTGTTTCGGGCGGAACGAGGCCCTCTGACACGTGCATCATGCGCTGATCATCAATAACCACCACATCGATACCCGCCAGTCGCTCAATCATTTCCAACCCCTTCGCAGGTCCCAGAACAAATACCGCCGTGGAGAGGCCATCGGTCGTCAAAGTGTCCGCGCCAATAATGGTCACGCTCTGCAAACCCTGAACCGATTTACCGGTTTCGGGAGACAGAATGTGATGGACCCGATCGCCTGCTTCGTCCAAGAAAAACCGCTCGTAGTCGCCGGAGGTGGACACCGCCACGTCCTGCAGCGGCAGAACCACAGCATTGCGCCCCTCTGAGCGGGGATCCCGGATACCCACGTACCAGGGCCGCCCCCGCTTGTCTCCGAGTAGCCGCATATCACCGCCTGCACTGAGCCGCGCATGGCGAATGCCAGAGCTGACCAGGCGCTCGATGCCCAGATCAACGGCATAGCCCTTGGCAATACCGCCCAGATCCACCAGGATCCCCTCTTGGCGAAATTCAACGGTTTGCGCATCCTGGTCAAGAATCACATCCCGGAAGTTCACCCGGGGCAAGCCTGATCGAAGCTCGTCCTCCGTTGGCTTCTTGCCGGCTCTGAAGTCGTACAGGTAACCGACTGAGCCGAAGGTGATATCGAAGGCTCCATCACTGAGCACCGACACCTCCCGCGCTTTCTTAAACACCGCGAACAAGTCGTCACTGACGGTTACGGGACCATTGGCGGCGTTGCGGTTCAGTCGGGAAACTTCCGAGTCCTCCCGGTAGCGACTCATCTGCTCATCAACCTGATGAAAAACCGCCAGCACCTCTTCCCCGACCTTTTTCGCCAGATCCTCATCGTCTGCCCAGAATTCCAGTTCGATGGGCGTCGTCATGGCGGTGTCAGAGAACCGGTACCAATCCGCGCAGGCCATCGTCGGCCAGAGAACGACTCCTGTCAGCAGCAACAGTGTGAATCGGCACTTCAAAACCACGAGGTTATTCATTTTCCCGCCGCCGGATACATCAGACTTCTCACCGAAACAGTAGCCTGCACGGCCACCCGACAAGAAGTCTATCCGGTCCAGGACCGGAAACCAAACACCCTGTTTTACGCCACCTCTTGGGTTACCTGGAACTGCCCCGTTAGCCTCTGCAACTTGTTAGCGGAGGCTTGGGTACGCTCTGAACTGAGCACCAGCTGGTCGATGACACTGCTCATGGCCGAAGCGCTTTCCGCGACACCCGAGGTCTGAGAGCTCTGACGCTGATTGGTTTCCTCGATTCCATCGATGGCCTTGAAAAGTTTTTCAACCATGTGATGAAGAGCGGAATTATCGTCAACCGCAGCTTCGGCTTTTCGAAGACGATCCTCCATTTCTGTCATTCCGTCTTCCATGGTAATCACCGCTCGACGCGTCTCCTCCTGCACCCGATCAAGGCGCTCCCCTATTTCACTCGTGGCCTGGGCGGTTCTGCTCGCAAGTTTCCTGACCTCATCCGCCACTACCGCAAACCCCTTGCCGGACTCTCCCGCGCGAGCTGCCTCAATTGCTGCGTTCAGCGCAAGCAGGTTGGTCTGCGCGGCAATATCGTTAATGACTGAGGCCGTTTTCGCAATCTCGTCGGTCCTTTCATTGGCTGCGCGAATCCCTTCTGCCGAACGGTTAATAACTGCCCGAATGCTCTGTGTTTCATGACTTACACGCTCGAACTGAGCCCTTGCACGTTCAACGACTTCGTCCATCCCCGAGCGCATTTCGTGGGCGGTGGTTGAGGCATTACGGATCTCATTCTCCTGTTGCTTGGCCCCCTTTAGCATGTCCTCCATGTGTGCGAGCACATGCCGGATTCTCTTGTCAGCGGCGCGGTTCTGCTCCATGAGTTGATCACTCGCCTGGCGGGAAT
The DNA here is from genome assembly GCF_913055835.1 of uncultured Marinobacter sp. Taxonomy (GTDB): domain Bacteria; phylum Pseudomonadota; class Gammaproteobacteria; order Pseudomonadales; family Oleiphilaceae; genus Marinobacter. The sequence goes on from NZ_CAJXKQ010000002.1 coordinate 164,988, forward strand.
CTGAAGCCAGCGTAATGACCTGCCCTACCATTCCATCCAGGCTGTCTATGAAACTATTGATCCAACGCGCCAGATCGCCGGTTTCGTCCCTGCGCATTTCGGAAAGATCCATACGTTGTCTGAGGTTTCCTCCGCCCTCGGCGATGTTGCGAATAACCTCCGCCATAGCTCTCAGTTTGTCCGAGACTGGACGCACAGCCATGACTCTGAATAACCAAACCAGGGAGATAGCGACGACTCCATTGGCAAGCCCCTCAATCCAGAGCGGCAGACCTGCCCACGCCATCGTAAAGTTAACCGCCCACAGTGCGGCAACAAACAGCGCAAACCTCATAGACAGTCTGAAGGACAGCGAACGACGGCGATACACTTCTTCAAGGTCGCCCTCACACATCATCCCCCACTGATCGGGGGAACCGGGCAAACGGAAGGTGAGCCCTTTCCCAATGACCGGAATGTGGCGATAGTCGGAATAGCCGGGATATTTGATATACAGGTTCTCGCCCTTGGCGATGGTCTCGCGAACCCCGGGGTGTAATTCACCGGTGGCCGGATCCGTAAAGCGGATTTCGAATTCAGTATGTTCACGGACACCGACAGTTCCAAAACCGGTGCGGATACCATCTTTCAAATTATCCCCATGACTAAAAGTAGCGTCCTCGAACCTTGACCGCGATAAGGCCGTTCCTGGCAGAATAGATCGGTCAAAGTGACTCTCCTTCATGAAGATGTAGTTGTCACCCGATTCCTCAAAAACATGCCCCGCCTCGCGCTGGATGAGATCACTCATGACATCGTTTGGTATTCTCGCGCACAGGGCTCCCGGGGCGCCACCGGCGAGACGGATTGGCTGATAGAACATTAGAGTGACCGCATCATGGAAGCGGGATGTTGTCGCTCCTAGGCGAAGTGTCACCGGATCTTTGTAGGGTCCGTGCAAAAGTCGGTTCCGTAGACCTTCGGCGACTGCGGCTTGAGGGAGATCGCTCGTACCCTTGCGGCCAGAGGCGCTTGATTCAATCACTCTTCCGTTTTCATCTATCACGAACAGTTCAGAAATTTCCCGCAACCGGTCTTTCGAGGCCGAAATGATGTCCCGGGTCGTCGCCTCGTCCTGGTCCGTTATTCGGCTTGCCATGGATTCCATGAACGCCCACTTGTGCTCTGCCCAACTAATCAACGCGTCTCGACGGGTTCTGGCAATGCTCTCGAAAATCTGTTCGTTGGTTTCGTACATATCCCTGTTCAAAAAACAGGACCACCCCATTGCCAACTTGCCGCCAGCACCGAAAACCGGCAGCCAGCGACGTTCCGTGGGAGTGAGGTTCATTGAGTTGCTTTTGAGTGTCATTGAGGTACTCCTGGGGACGGTACTTCCCGAGCGCACACAAGAGTTAGCATGCGAACGGACCGAAAACAGAGTAGTAGCAAAATTCAGGCCGGCATTTGGGAGCCTATCCGAGACCAGCGCCGACAAAGACCAGGCAACGAGGTAGCGTAATCTCTCACGAAAGCATTGCACTGTTTTGAGGCAGAGCGCTCAGGGCTCGCCGGCCATCGCACCATTTCCGCGCAGAAGGTTTTCCCGATCCCAGTATTTCGAAGTGGTTACACCCCGGTAAATGCTGCCTCCCCTCCTACTCCCCCCTCATCCCCCCGTCTACGCCAACAAAAAGTGGCGCAGGAGGATGAAGGGAATGCGCGCCAGACGCAGTATGGATCGAGTCAATTTGGGTGGAATCCGATTACCACTTTCAACAATAACAACTTCTCACCGCCAGAAGTACAAGCGAGGCTACATGATCAAGAACCCGGACTGGTGGCGTGGCGCCGTCATTTACCAAGTTTATCCACGAAGTTTTTACGACTCCAATGGCGATGGTATCGGAGACCTGCCCGGGGTCACCGCCAAGCTGGACTATATCGCCAGCCTTAACGTGGACGCTATCTGGCTGTCTCCGTTCTTTACCTCTCCGATGAAAGACTTCGGCTATGATGTCTCCGATTACCGGAACGTGGACCCTATTTTCGGCACACTCGACGACTTCGACGAGCTGATTGCCGAGGCCCACAAGCGGGATCTGAAAATCATGATCGATCAGGTGCTGAGCCATTCCTCGGATCAGCACCCCTGGTTTGTCGAAAGCCGTGCCAGCCGTGATAACCCCAGGGCAGACTGGTACGTGTGGGCCGACCCGAAAGCCGACGGTACGCCGCCGAACAACTGGCTGTCGGTCTTTGGTGGCTCGGCGTGGGCCTGGGACAGCCGCCGAAAGCAGTATTACCTGCACAACTTCCTGACCAGCCAACCGGACCTGAACTTCCACAATCCGGAAGTTCAGAAGCAGGTTCTGTCGGATGTTAAGTTCTGGCTCGACCGCGGCGTTGATGGGTTCCGTCTGGATGCCATCAACTTCTGCTTCCACGATCCCAAGCTGCGGGACAACCCGGCAAGCAAGGCCGTCGCCGAAGGCTCCATTGGTGTCCGCAAGGAAAACCCTTACGCCTACCAGTTCCACAAGTTCGACAAGACCCAACCTGAGAACATCGACTTCCTGAAGCGTCTTCGTGCCCTGCTGGACCAGTACCCGGGCACCACGACTGTGGGCGAAATCGGCGACGACAATTCCCTTCAGACCATGGCCGATTACACCAGCGGTGGCGACAAGCTGCACATGGCCTACTCCTTCGATCTGCTGACCGAGCAGCACGGGGCGGATTTCTTCCACAAAACCGTGAACACCATCGAAGGCAAGCTGACCGATGGATGGCCCTGCTGGGCCATCGGCAACCACGATGTAGCCCGTGTGGCCACTCGCTGGAACGCAACCTCGGAGCAACAGCTCAAGGCCTACATGGCCATGCTGTTGACCCTGCGCGGCAGCGTTTGCATCTACCAGGGTGAAGAACTGGGCCTGACCGAGGCCGAGTTGCAATACGAAGATCTTGTCGATCCCTACGGCATTACCTTCTGGCCGGAATACAAGGGACGGGATGGTTGTCGCACGCCCATGGTCTGGCACCACGAGGAATCCCACGCGGGATTCTCCGATGCACGCCCCTGGCTGCCGGTTTATGATGATCATTACAACGCCGCTGTCGCTGTCCAGCACGCTGAGGACAATTCCGTGCTCGCCGCTTACCGGGCATTCCTGGGCTGGAGAAAAGACCAACCCATCTTGCTCAAAGGGGACATCGAGTTCAGCAAGAGCCCGAAGCATACCCTGGTTTACACACGCAGTCTGGGTGATGAAACCGTGATGGTGGCACTGAACCTGAGTGAAAGCGCCGTCACCATTCCAATGCCCGGCGCCGGCACGCCTGAACCGGATACCCCGGATTTCGTGGGCGGCCAGTGGCACGGCAAGGATCTGACACTCGGGCCCTGGGGCATCGACATTGCCCGGCTCTGACATTCAATGACCTAACAAGAAGACACGAGATATGGCCAGCGTCACTTTACGCAATATCTGCAAGAGCTATGACGAAGTCCAGGTTACCCGAGACGTGAACCTGGACATTCAGGACGGAGAATTCGTGGTCTTTGTCGGGCCTTCCGGCTGCGGCAAGTCCACCCTGCTGCGTATGATCGCAGGTCTGGAGGACATTACCTCCGGCGACATGTACATCGGAAACGACCGGGTAAACAACCTGCCGCCCAAGGAACGGGAAGTAGGCATGGTGTTCCAGTCCTATGCCCTCTACCCCCACATGGACGTGGCAGAGAACATGGCGTTTGGCCTCAAACTGGCCAAGACCAACAAGACCGAAATCAACCGTCGGGTCCAGGACGCCGCCAACCTGCTGCAACTGGACAAGCTCCTGGAGCGCAAGCCCAAGGACCTCTCCGGCGGCCAGCGCCAGCGCGTGGCCATTGGCCGGACCATTGTCCGGGAACCGGAGGTTTTCCTGTTTGACGAACCTCTGTCAAACCTCGACGCTTCCCTGCGGGTCCAGATGCGCATCGAAATCTCCCGCCTGCACAAACGTCTGGGCGCCACCATGGTGTACGTGACCCACGACCAGGTAGAAGCCATGACCATGGCCGACAAAATCGTTGCCCTGGACAATGGTTCCATCGCCCAGGTGGGCAAGCCCATGGAGCTGTACCACTACCCGGCTACCCGTTTTGTCGCCGGCTTTATCGGCTCCCCGAAGATGAACTTCATTGACTGCACCGTTGCTTCCGCCAGCAGCCAGTCCGTCACCATCGTCATGCCGGGTGACCACCGACTGGAACTGCCGGTAAACGGTGCCGAGCTCTCTGAGGGCGAATCCGTCACCCTTGGCATTCGCCCGGAACACCTGAGCGAAGATCAGGAAGCCGACATGTATCTGCAAGGGGAAGTGCACGTGGTTGAACGCCTGGGCTACCAGACCCTGGTGCACCTGGACGTCAATAACGTCGAAGGCGTCATCACCATGCGCACGGACGGCTCCAACCCGATTCAGGAAGGCGCCCGAATGACCCTGGGCATGAACGCCAACAAATGCCACCTGTTCCGCCAGGACGGTAACGCCTGCCCCCGCCTCTACCGAGAGCCCTGCATCGATTTCTGATTCCCACTGACTTCCTCAGGGGCCCAGACGGGCCCCTTTTTTCTGCCGCGTTAGAAACCACATCAACTCTGTCGATCCATAAGAATCGAAGCTCCTTTGATTGAAAACCACCTCCCGGCCGATGTGCGGCAAGTCATGCGTCCAAGTCTTGGCAACATCAGGATCGACAGACACAAAAAAGCCCGGTCAGCAGGGGGGAATTAACCTGACCGGGTCGCGAAAGTTAACGCTGGAAGACGCTGGGATCGCGTAAAGAGAAGTCGCCTACCCTTTCACACCACCAGCGGTGAGGCCGCCGACAATCCACTTCTGGCAGTAGAGGAAGATCACGGTAATCGGCAGGCCGGAGAGTACCGCCGCTGCCGCGAAATCACCCCACAGGTAGTTCTGTTCATAGAGGTACTGTTGGGCACCGACCGCCAGGGTCAGCTTATCGGTGTCCACCAGAAGCACCGACGCCATCGGGTACTCCATGATCGTCATGATGAATGCCAGGATGAATACCACCACCAGAATCGGAACCGACAAGGGCAGCAGGATGTAACGGAACGCCTGCCAGGTGGTGGCGCCATCCACGATAGCGGCCTCCTCCAGGGAGCGGTCAATGGAGTCGAAGTAACCCTTGATGGTCCAGATATGCAGCGCCATGCCACCCAGGGAGGCCACGATGACCGCGCCATGGGTATTCAGCCCGAGCCAGCTGACGTGATTGCCAATCTGATCGAACAGGGCGTACAAAGCCACCAGAGATAGCACCGGCGGGAACATCTGGAAGATCAGCATCGATTTCAGGACAAATCCCTTGCCGGCAAAACGCATGCGGGCAAAGGCGTAGGCACTGGTTGTGGAAAGCGCCAGGATCAGCACCGCCGAAACAACAGCAATCTTGATCGAATTCCAGAGCCACAGCAGGACCGGGAACGGCGGCTGAGTGGTCACACCATCTTCTCCGGTGTAGGGAATACCCAGCGCCAGATACCAGTGTTCCAGGGAAGGGTTCTCCGGCAGCAAGCTGCCGGATGCAAAATTACCGCTGCGGAACGAAATGGAAATAACCATCAACAGCGGGAACAGAATGATCGCGATGAACGCCAGCATCCCCAGGTGGGATGCCAGCACGCGGTATTTGGTGGAGCGGGGTTCAACCATGGCCATAAGAAGCTCCTTACACCTTGATCTTGGACAGCTTGAGATTGATCAGTGACAACGCGCCCACCACCAGGAAAATCGCAGTGGCAATAGCGGCGGCCAGACCAAAGTTCTGTCCGGAGTCCTGGAACGCAATGCGGTAGGTGTAGCTCACCAGAAGATCGGTGGTACCTGCAGGCGTGCTGGCACCGATGATATCCGGGGCACCCCCGGTCAGCAGTGCAATCAGGACAAAGTTGTTGAAGTTGAATGCGAAGCTGGCGATCAGCAGCGGCATCAGCGGCTTGATGATCAACGGCAGGGTGATATTGAACAGATTGTTCACTGGCCCTGCCCCGTCCATGGCCGAGGCTTCATACAGGTCCCGGGGGATAGCCTGCAGAAGACCCATGCACAACAGCATCATGTAGGGATAGCCAAGCCAGGTATTCACGATCAGAATCATGGTTCGGGCCAGCGCAGGGTCACTGAACCAGTCCGGACGAATGCCGAACAGGCCCTCCAGAACCAGGTTGATCTCACCGAAGTTCTGATTGAACAAGCCCTTGAACACCAGAATCGAGATAAACGCCGGCACTGCGTATGGCAGAATCAGCATGGTGCGGTAAAAGCCCTTGCCGCGAATCTGGTCCCACTGCAGCAGGTTGGCCAGCAACAGGCCCAGCGCCAGGGTAAAGACAACCGTGGCGACTGCAAACGAGAGCGTCCACACGAAAATCTCGAAGAATGGCCCGCGAATGGAAGGGTCGGTCACCACCTTGAGATAGTTGTCCCAGCCGATATTGACCGTCCAGCCAGGCGACAGGGCATTGCCATCGCCGTCCCGGTAGAAGCCGGTTTCCTGGTCCGGGAAATAGGTGACGCCGGTCTGGTTATTGGTCAGGCTGCCATTGTCATGCAGGGTAAACTGGGGATGAATCGCGGCGAAAGAGCGCAGGCTGGCCTGACTCAACTCGCGCCCGTCTTCGGTGATCAGGGTTAGCTCCGAGAGTTGGCCCCTGAGCTGGATGATCTCGCGAATGGACAGGGGCTCACCTTGCGGTTTGCCAGACACCGGCAACACCGGTGCCGAGCGCTCGCCCGCCTCCAGGTTTACCGGTGTTGAAGTCAGGTTCTGATGCTCTCCCTCGAGCCAGAACACATAGCCTTCATCGGTTTTGTACAGCTGGTAGTCGTAGCGAACCGCCTCAGACTGATAGGTCCGGCTCAGGAGGTTTTCCTGCACCTGCTCGAAACTCAGCAGGTTGCTGGCGCTGTAATTGGTGAAGCCGATGCCAACGGTGTACATCAGGGGGAAAATGACGAACAGCCCCATGCCGGCAATGGCCGGAAAAATGTACCGGTGCGCGTACAGCTTCTTGCTGACAAACACCGCAACAGCCGACGCGGTGAGCACCAGAAACAGCATGGCGAAGACAAACTCACGCTGGGCGTAGAGTGCCAGAATGAGGTAGAGCGCGGCACCGACCAACGCCGTCAGCGCGCCCCATTTAAGAAATACTCGGGTCATGGAGTGTCTGCTTTCAATACCGGGAGAGGACAGGGTTTCCGTTATCATTGTAGTCAGCCCGTTGATTACCGTCGCACCTCGGCAACGGCGAATTTTCATGCACGTCTCAGCGGGACGGTGTCGGACGGGAGCAAAACCGTCCGACACCGGATTACCCTATGGTTACCGGGTAATTCGCTGTGCTGCCGCGTTCAGGGCATCTTCAACGGACTGACGTCCGGACGTGATGTTCTGCAGGGCCGGGCCCATGGACGACCAGAAGGCACCCATGGCCGGTACGTTCGGCATGGGTTCGCCCAACTGGGCATTCTCGAAGGTGGCCTTGATATTGGGATCGGATGAGAGCTCGTCCATGAATTCCTTGTTGGCCACGGCACCCAGGGGAACGTCGTTATTCACCATTTTCAGGCCCTTGACGGAGAGCGCGTAGTTCTCCAGGAACTCAACCGCCAGATCCTTGTTGGGACTGGCAGAGTTGAGGGTCGCGGCCATGACGCCCACCATCGGTTTGCTGGGCTGCCCGTCCACCGTCGGAATGGTGGTTACACCGAAGTTGATGCCGCTTTTCTCAAGGTTGCCCCAGGCCCAGGGGCCGTTGATCATCATGGCCGTCTCGCCCTTGTTGAAGCTGGACTCCATGGCGCTATAGTCGGCTCCGCGGGGCATCACACCCTCCTCGATCAACCGGGTCAACGCTTTGGCACCTTTGATGGCCCCTTCGGTGTTCACGCCGGTATCCTTCACATCGACCGAACCATCGGCGTTTTCACCGAAGATATATCCCCCGGCTGCAGCCAGCATCGGCCAGGTAAAGTAGGTGTTGTTGTAGTCCCACAGAATGGCGCGCTTGCCGTCTTCCGCCAGCTTTTGGTGAACGGCAGGAATGTCTTCGAACGCGCTGGGAGGCTCTGGCAACAGATCCTTGTTGTAGATCAGACCAATAGACTCGACCGCCATCGGATAGCCGTACATCTTGCCGTCCACCGTGACCGCATCCCAGGTAAAGTCATAGTTGGCGTCAATCACGCTCTGGGAAGGTTTGATCTCGGAAATAATGCCGCTCTGGGCCCATTCACCGAAACGGTCGTGGGCCCAGATGAAGATATCCGGGCCATTGCCCGTGGCAGCAGATTGCTGGAACTTGTCGGTGGCGCTGTCCGGGTGGGCGACTTCAACCGGGATACCGGTTTCTTGAGTGAACCAGTCCCCCACTTCCTGCAAGCCGTCATAGCCTTTGTCACCGTTGATCCAGACCAGAAGCTTGCCTTCTTCGATCTCGGCATGGGCCGGCGCGGAGACGCCGAAGGTAGCGGCAACAATGGAGGCTGCGAGAGTGCTGCGGATAAAAGTTCGACGATTCATCAGGTGATTCCTCTGTATGTTCTTGCCTTATTCTTGTTTTCCGGCCATTCACGAGGTTGTCGGGCCGGACTGAACGCAAACTTTCTTTTGCGAGTATTGGCACTGTGTGGCAATTCCGGGTAATAAGCATCACCCCTTATTTCATTCCCCGAGGCGTAGTAGAGGGGAGTAGACAGGCGTAGAAAATTCCTTCTACCACCCCGGGGTGGAGTCTGGTTTGATGGCATCCACAAGAATGAAAACCGAAACGGAGCAATTGCCATGAGCCCTCGCGCCAGACACCTGAAACTCTCAGCTTGTATCGCCTCAGCCCTGATTACAGCCGGTTGTGCCTCCGGCCCGGGCAAACCCGCAGTTGTGGCCGGGCCACCCTCAGCCAATGATACCAATGTCTTTTGCGAAGCGGCGTCAGCCGAAATGACGATTCCGGTCGGTTCCGCATTCCCGGACGGGACGCTCGTCCGGGATTTCTACACGGGAAACACTGCCCGGGTTATCGATGGTGAGGTAACCATGGCGCCGGGTGCCAACGCCGAGGGGTTGGTGTTACTGGAATCAGTCGACGCCAAGGCGCGCCAGTTTAGCTGGGGCGGTGCGACCGTCTATTTCGCCGTGACAGACCGGTTTGCCAATGGCACGACCGGCAACGACCAGAATTATGGACGCCAACCAGACGGAAAGGATGAAATCGGCACCTTCCATGGCGGTGATTTTGTAGGCCTGACCCAGAAACTGGATTACCTGTCGGAACTGGGGGTCAGCGCCCTCTGGATCACGCCTCCGTTCGAACAGATGCACGGCTGGGTAGGCGGTGGTGACCGGGGCGATTTCCAGCACTACGGGTACCATGGCTATTACGCCCTGGACTTCACGGTCCCGGATGCCAACTTTGGTACCCGGGAAGAATTCCGGACTCTCGTCCAGGAAGCCCATAAACGAGACATCCGGGTGGTCATGGACGTGGTTATGAACCACCCAGGCTACAGTACCCTGCAGGATATGCAGACCTTTGAATTCGGTTCGCTGTTTGAGGGATTCGAAAAGCATCTGCCCGAGCGCTGGGGCGACTGGCAACCGGAATCCTGGGAAAACTTCCACGCCTACCATGCCCTCATTGATTACGATCATCCGGATTGGCGCAACTGGTGGGGCAAAGACTGGGTCCGGGCCGGTATTGCCGACTACGACACGCCGCCTAACGCCTCCGTGGATGCCCAGCGCGGCTCTCTCGCGTTTCTGCCAGATTTCAAGACAGAGGCCGAAAAGCCCGTGGATCTGCCGGTGTTCCTGCGGAATAAAGCCAGCTCAAGAAGCCAGCAACTGGACGATGCCACCGTTCGGGATTACCTGATCACCTGGCTGACCGACTGGGTCCGGGAATTCGGAGTGGACGGCTTCCGGGTGGATACCGCCAAGCATGTGGAACCGGAGGCCTGGCTCGCGCTCAAACAGGAGGCCCAGGCAGCCCTGGATGAGTACCGCAGCCGCAATCCCGACGCCGACCTGCCAGCCGAGGAGTTCTGGATGGTTGCCGAGGTATTCCCCCATTCGGTTCGCAAGACCGCCTATTTCGATGCCGGCTTCGATGCGGTGATCAACTTCGACCTGCAGGAGGAGGCCCGTGCCGGCGCGCAATGTCTGCCCGCCATGGAGCCCATCTATAGTGATTACGCCAGCAAACTGCATGGCGAAGAAAACTTCAATGTGATGAGCTATATCTCCTCCCACGACACCAAACTGTTCAGCCAGATCGCCGGCAATGATCCCTCGCTACAGAAGCGGGCCGCAGCGGCTCTCATGCTTACGCCTGGCGCAGTTCAGGTGTTCTATGGTGATGAGTCCGGCCGGGCGTTCGGGCCAACCGGATCGGATCCGCATCAGGGCACCCGCTCGGACATGAACTGGAATGCCATTGAGAATGGCGAGGTGTCCGGTATCCTTGCGCACTGGCAGAAGCTGGGGCAGTTCCGTGAGCGTCATCCCGTGATTGGCGCAGGCGAGCACCGGTTGATCAGCCAGCAACCCTATGTTTTCTCAAGAACCAACGGCGATGACCGGGTGGTGATTGCGTTCGGAAGAAAGTGACCTGACCATGAGTTATTCGAGATTTCTGGAAGACACTCCTCTTGTTCTTGGCATGATGCGTCTGCTCGACCATGCCGATCTCTGCCAGCCGGCACGGCTGGCAGACTGGATCCAGGGAAGGCTGGATGAAGGACTGACTGTCTTCGATCATGCCGACATCTACGGAGATGGCGAGTGCGAGCGTGTTTTTGGGGAGGCACTGGCGACCTCACCGGAATTGCGTCAGAAAGTGCAGGTTATCTCCAAGGCCGGAATTGTGCCGGCCCATCAGGACCCCAGCCAGTGGACCACCAAACACTATCGGGCTGAAGCAGACTATTTTTCCGGGGCTATCGACAGGTCGCTCAGCCGGCTCCGGGTTGAGCAGATTCACACGTTCCTTATTCACCGGCCAGACCCGCTGATGGAGGCGGAGTCGCTGGCGAGAACCCTGGAACAGGCCGTCAGCGCCGGCAAGATTCGGCACATCGGAGTGTCCAATTTCCTGCCGGAGCAGTGGCGCTGGCTTCAGAAAAATACCCGCCTGCCCCTGGTTTGTAATCAGAGCGAGCTGTCACTCAGTAATGCAGAACCGTTGTTCGATGGCACCTATGAGGCCCATCTGAACGATGGACTGCGCTGGCTCGCCTGGTCACCGCTCGCCGGTGGCGCCCTACCCGGTTCAGTTCCTGAGAGCCTGCTGCAAGCCGCAAGGGAAGAAACCGGGCTGTGCGAGACCGGACTGGCCATCGCCTGGCTGCGTCAGCTTCCGGGTGCCCCTATCCCGGTTCTTGGCTCCATGCGCGAGGCCAGAATTGAGGCTGCGCTCAAGGGCACCCGCACGGCTCTGCCCAGACCTCTCTGGTACGCAATACTTGAAGCAATGCGGCAAACTGCGGTGCCCTGAGGGGCATCGCAAAGTTGATATAAGTCACTGATCTACAATTTGTTACCCAAAATTCCACTTTAGTCCCATTGTTGGCTCCATAATCAGCGCTGACACTAGCTCTGCTTAACAAATAATCAAAAAAAGATTCGCAGCCCTCTCCACCAGTGGCGCTGCAATTCTGGAGGCCAACCTGAATGAATCTCAGAAAAGTACTCTTTTCTGCTTGCCTGCTTTTGCTGGCGAGCACTACTGTCTATGCCGAAACCCTGAAAATCGGCCTGAACTATCCGCAAACCGGTCGCTACAAGGATCAGGGCCTGCAACAGCGCCTGGGCGCCTTCCTGGCCGTTGACGAAATCAACAAGGCCGGCGGTGTCATGGGCCGCCAACTGGAACTGGTGATCAGAAATACCCGCGGTGAACCTGCCCAGGGCGCAAAGAACACCGCAGAGCTCATTGACCGTGAAGGCGTCCAGATGGTGTTCGGCGGCGTCTCCAGTGCCGTTGCCATTGCCTCTGGCAAAGCCGCCCGGGATCGCGACCGGATTTACTTCGGCACACTCACCTATTCGAACGCCACCACCGGCGCCGAAGGTCATTCCCACATGTTCCGGGAGCCCTACAATGCCTGGATGACGGCCAAGGCGTTGAGCCAATATCTCACCACCAATCACGCCGACGACGAATACTTCTACATCACCGCTGACTACACCTGGGGCTGGTCTGTGGAAGAGTCCGTACGCAAGTTTTCGGGAACCGAGGACACCCAGCGCCACCAGGGCGTGAAAACGCCTTTCCCCCGAGCACTGATTACCGACTTCCGTGAAGCGCTGGAGCAGGCGGAAGCGAGCGATGCCAAAGTCCTGATGATGGTTCTTTTCGGTGACGACATGGTTCGAGCCCTGAATGTTGCCTACGAAATGGGCCTCACCAAGAAAATGCAGATCGTTGTGCCCAACCTCACCCTCGGCATGGCACGCCAGGTAGGCCCCACCATTATGGAAGGCGTTATCGGCGGTTCGCCCTGGGTATGGAACGCTCCCTACGAGCTGAACTATCCGAGAGGCAAGGAATTTGTAGAGGCCTTCTCAGCGCGATATGAAATGCGACCATCCACCGCTGCGGCCTCTGCCTACAGCATTGTTTACCAATACAAGGATGCTGTGGAGCGTACCGGCACCACCAACACCGCCCGCCTCATCCAGGCGCTGGAGGGACACAGATACACGTTCCTGAAGGACGAACAGTACTGGCGGGAATTCGATCACCAGAATGTTCAGACGGTGTACGTGGTCAAGGTGAAACCGCGTAACACCATCATCGCCGACGAATACGGTTCCGATTATTTCAGCATCATCGATTCCATGCCCGGCGACCAGGCAGCCCAGACCCGGGAAGAATGGGAAGAGCGGCGCCGGGAGGCTGGCAAGCCTCTCCGGCTCTGAGCTCACACTACAAGATCCGGCGATCAGAACAGGTAATCGGTCGTCAGGATCTTCGATTGTCGTCCACGCACGATACCGGTCACCAGGTCCCGATTGCTGTCACTGGACTTGGTGGCCACCGTTGTGCGGATCGAAAACACCCTCAGTGCGTCCGATACTGACAGGGTGCCCTCCGCAGAATCCTTTCTTCCATTAAACGGCAAGGTATCCGGCCCTCTCTGGCACTGGGCATTCAGGTTAATCCGGCCTACCTGATTGGCAAGCAGATCAATCAACCGCCCCACCGTGTCGGAATCCGTGCCAAAAATACTGAGCTGCTGGCCGTAGCTGGAATCCCGGACATGGTCGATTACTTCCTGTTCATCCGAGAAAGCAACAACAGGAATGACCGGGCCGAACTGCTCCTCATGGTAGATGCGCATTTCAGCGGTGACCGGGTATAGCACGGCAGGGTGAAAATACGTGCCGTTGACTTCGCCGCCACCGGGATTGACCACCGATGCGCCTTTGGCAATGGCATCATCCACCAGCTCCCTGAGGAATCCGATTTTGCCCGGCTCGGGCAATGGCGTCAGCGATACGCCCTGCTCCCAGGGCATTCCCGCAGCCAGTTCATTGACACCTTCCGACAGCTGGCTGACAAACTGATCCGCAAGGGAATCATGGACAAAAAGCAGTTTCAGGGCGGTACAGCGCTGACCGTTGAAAGACAACGCGCCGGTGACGCACTCGCTGACGGCAAGCTCAAGGTCAGCGTCTGGCAGCACAATGGCCGGATTGTTGGCGTCAAGGCCCAGCACAGCCTTCAACCGGTGCGGCTTTGGATGCATCTGTTTCAGTGCGGACGCACCCCGGTGAGTGCCAATAAAGGCGAACATGTCCACCTTACCGCTTTTCATCAACGGCCCGACGGTGTCCCTGCCCCGCCCGAAGATGATATTGATGACTCCCGGCGGAAACGACTTCCGGAATGCGTCCATCAGAGGGCCAATCAGGAGCACACCGTATTTGGCGGGTTTGAACACCACGGTATTGCCCATGATCAACGCCGGAATCAGCGTTGTGAAGGTCTCGTTAAGCGGATAATTGAACGGCCCCATGCACAGGGCAACGCCCACCGGTAAGCGACGGGTCTGCGCCACAACGCCACCTACGATCTCGAATCTCGATGAACGTCGGTCGAGCACCTTCAACTCATGGATCGTATCTCTGATGTAGTCACAGGTTCGGTCAAATTCCTTGCAGGCATCTTTCCGGGTCTTGCCGATTTCCCACATCAAAAGCTCTACCACGGCCTCCCGATGATTTCGCATCTCCGCGAGGAACTGTTCGACGTGTTCGATTCTGTTGGCTACTGACATGCTGGGCCACTCTCCGTTGCCCTGACCATAGGCCTGCACTGCCGCATCCAGAGCTTCCAGGGCAGCGGTCTCATCCATCAGCGGCGTCCGGCCGATCACCAGAGGCTGAGGTTCGCTCTCGCCATGCCCGATAATGCAGATAGGGCTGCGAACGTCTGCGTAGGGACCGTCCCAACAGCGGAGTTCGCCCCCGACCAGTGTCTCGGCCAATTCCACACCGCCCCCGCGAAATTTTTCAGGTACGTCGCTGTCTTTTGGGAAAAACGTCGTTTGCATCCAGCGTTTTGACTGCATGTCCATCTCCATCAATTGGTTTCGCATTCGCCGGCCAGAACGCCGGAAGCCTCGGCCAGGGCACCGGCAATCATTCCGAATTCGTCGGCGTGCAGCGAGGCACCGCCAATCAGGCCGCCATCAACGTCGGCAAGACTGAAAAGCTCGAAGGCGTTAGCCGCCTTGACGCTGCCGCCGTAGATCACGCGAAGATCCTGGCTGATGTCTTCGGATGCCTCAGGTGCGCTCTTCCCAATGAATTGACGGATCTGCTGATGCACCCGGGAAACCTGCTCTGGCGTGGCCGTTTTGCCTGTGCCAATAGCCCACACCGGCTCATAGGCAATAACTCCATTCGCCATGGCGGCAAGGCCAACTTCGTCAATCACCGCCTGAAGCTGCTGTTCAATGATCAGATTGGTGCGTCCAGACTCCCTGTCGTCCAGTGTTTCGCCAACGCACAATACCGGCGTGAGCCCGGCTCCAAGAACCGACCGGTAACGGGCAGCCACCTCCTGATTGCTTTCGCCAAACAGTAACCGGCGCTCAGAGTGCCCCACCAGCACATAGCGACACCCCATCTCCTGCAGCATGGTGGCACTGACTTCGCCGGTGTAGGCGCCGGAGACAAATCCAGACGCATTCTGGGCACCCAACATGATGCCGGTGTAACCCAGCAGATCCCGCACCTGAAACAGATAGGGGTGCGGCGGGCACACGGCCAGATCAATGGACTTCCGGAACATTCTCAGCCGGGGCAACACACGTACCATCAGGGCCTGGTTTGCCTGAAGGCTGCCGTTCATCTTCCAGTTTCCAATCAGAATGGGTTTTCTCATGATGTTTCTCCCGAAAAGCAGTCTCAGGTGTCCAGGGCGCAACGGATTGCGCCGACACCGGGGTAAAACGCGTGGGCGCCAAGGTCCTGCTCAATGCGCAGCAGACGGTTGTACTTGGCGACCCGGTCAGATCGGCAGAGAGAGCCGGTTTTGATCTGGCCCGACCGTGTGGCCACGGCCAGATCGGATATGAAGGTATCTTCGGTCTCGCCACTGCGGTGGGAAATCACTGTGGTATAGCCGGCATCCTGGGCCATTCCGATAGCATCCAGGGTTTCTGTAAGGGTTCCGATCTGGTTGAACTTGATCAGTACCGAGTTGGCAATTCCCTTACGGATGCCCTCTGTGATGATTGCGCTGTTGGTCACGAAAAGGTCGTCACCCACCAGCTGCACACGTTCGCCCAATTTCTCGGTCAGCAGTTTCCAGCCGTCCCAGTCGCTTTCGTCCATGCCGTCTTCAATGGAAGCGATGGGATACTTCATGGCCAGGTTGAGCAGGTAATCCGAGAATTCTTCAGAGGTATACTCTTTACCGGCACCCTTGAGGTTGTAACGGCCGTCTTCATAGAATTCAGAAGCGGCACAATCAAGGGCAAGGACCACATCGGATCCGGGCCGGTACCCTGCCTTTTCAACGGCGGCCAGAATCAGGTCGAGTGCCTCCTCACTGGAACGCAGATTCGGTGCGAAGCCACCTTCATCGCCCACCGCCGTGGACAGCCTGTTCTTCCGTAGAAGCGACCGGAGGGCATGGAAGGTTTCCACCCCCATCCTCAGCGCCTCGCTGTAGCTGGGTGCCCCGACCGGTTGGATCATGAATTCCTGGATATCAACGTTGTTGTCGGCATGAGCGCCACCATTGATGATGTTCATCATGGGCACTGGCAAGATACTGGGGCCGTTGCAGCCATAGAGCTCGGCAAGATACCGGTACAGGGGCTGTTGCCGGTAATTGGCGCCGGCGTTGGCTGTGGCCAGGGATACGGCCAGAATCGCATTGGCGCCCAACTCCGCCTTGTTTGGCGTGCCATCCATCTCGCACATGAGGCGATCCATCACGAGCTGATCAAATACCACTCGCCCCTCCAGCGCCGGAGCAATCCGTTCGTTAACACACCGAACTGCCTGCAGGACGCCCTTGCCGTTGTAGCGACTGTCATCACCATCGCGCTTTTCCAGCGCCTCCCGGGTTCCCGTGGAAGCCCCGGATGGCA
Source organism: uncultured Marinobacter sp. (assembly GCF_913055835.1). Lineage (GTDB taxonomy): Bacteria > Pseudomonadota > Gammaproteobacteria > Pseudomonadales > Oleiphilaceae > Marinobacter. The sequence continues at coordinate 181,656 of NZ_CAJXKQ010000002.1, forward strand.
CCCGGCCCTGCCCGACCACGCCATTTCGGAGTTCTACGTCCACTTCCACTGTGGGAAATCCGCGGGAATCCAGAATTTCCCGGGCTGTGACTGATTTTATCTGTTCCATAAGGTCGTTCCTGTTCAATCATTATTGTTTGCGAATTCTATTTTTGGATAACGAACATTAAAACCATCTTAATATTCGTAAACGAACATCATCAAGCGAAATAAACCCTTCAATCAGACAAATTTGTTATATGGAAACGAAAGTTGGTTGGTACGCGATGGGTTCAGTGGATGCGAAATCGAGCCATCAATGATTCAATACTGGTCACCGAATCCTCCAGGCGGTCACAGGTCGTGACCAATTCGTTGATACTCTCAAGGCTTTCAGCCACCGAGGCGCTGATTTCACTGACCTGCCGCGCCACCGACTGACTGACATTCTCCTGCTCGTCCATGCCGTGACGAATATGCTCGGCGCCCTGATGGATCCGTCCCACTGCCGAACCAATTCTGCCCGCGCCTTCCGAGACACTGGCCATCAAATCACGCACAGATCCCAGCTGCTCAAAACTGGAGTTCATGGAGCTGACCGATTCAGAGGCTTCCCGCTGAAGACCTTCCACGAGATCCCGTATGGTGTCGGTGCTCTCGGTGGTCTTCCGGGCCAGCCCGCGAACCTCATCTGCAACCACGGCAAAGCCGCGACCGGCATCACCGGCGCGCGCCGATTCAATGGCGGCGTTCAGGGCCAACAGATTGGTTTGATTGGCAATATCATCAATGGCCTCGGTAATCCTGCCGATATCAAAAGATGCCTGCTCAAGTTGCTTCAGTTTTTTTGCAGTCTGCTCCGCCTGGCGCCCGAGGCTTTCAACACAGTCCATGCCACGCTCGGCTGCAGACAGATTGTCTTCAACCTGCCGGTTTACCTCGCCAACGAGGGTATGGGTATCCCGAACCGAACCGGCTACCTCCCTGGCAGACGCCTCCATTTGAGTCATCGCAGCAGCAATAGAACCGAGCTCATCGGACTGGATTCGTATCCGTTCGTTAAAATCTCTGGCAAACCTGGCGTTACCCGAGGCGATCACGGATATGTCCGACCCAGCCTGTTGCAGGCTCCCCAGGACCGTTGCCATGGCTTCGGACAACCGGTTGACGGAACGCTTCAGGTCCATAAACTCGCCACACGCCGGAAACTCGAGGGCTTGAGAATAGTCGCCCCCGGCCATTGCGGCCAGGTGTTCCTGAGTCGCCTGAAGCGGCCGGCTGATCATCCGTCCAAGTCTGATCAAAGTTGCCAGCGCAATCAGAACCACCAGGGGCAGCAGCCAGTAAACCAGCTGTTCCGAATTCAGCGCGGTATCATCCAGCGCGAACACTGAGGCGCTTGCCCTCTCGGCAACGATTTTTCGTGCGTCATCCAGCTCGGATGCCATTGCCGAAAAAGAGCCGTCTACCTTCCTGGCCAAGAGCTCCAGTTCCAGCCGGTTCTGGCGATAGTCTGAGTACTGGCTGATGATTCCAGCGTCATCGTTCACCGCGGCAAGAAACCTTTCAACCAAAGATGGCATGCCCTCCAGGCGAGGTACCTCGTTCACCAGGGCCGAAATGTCCTGCTCAAACGTGCTGGTATTGAACCGAAGGTTCTCGACGATGGTGTTGAGTTCACTCGCGTTCTCAGTGCTCACCATCTGCATGATCAGCAACTCGATGTTTGTCAGGTTTTCCATTACCGTCGTGAACAGGTCACGAATATAGATATCCTGTCCCGCCGGCTCTGTACCCTCCCTGACCAGGGTTCTTTTCATCTCCCCGTTGTTGGCGAGGAAATCACTCAGCCCGGAATTCACCGAATCCGACACCGAGAGCAGGTGTCCTTTCAGAGCCAGGATCGCCTTGACGGATCTCTGCAACTCAGCCAGCCGGGCGTTCGCGGACTCGTTTACCGCGGCCAGCTCCGGGAACATGGCCGTGCTGTCGGACGCAACGAAGGCATCCAGGCTACCGCCAAGTTTGTTGAGTGCCTTGGAAAGTCTGGCAGACTGGGAACTCAGAACTTTCTGATCGCCTGCAGCCACCACTTCCACGGAGTATCTTGCGGTTTCTGATCGATGGGCTTCCATTTCCTGAATCAATCCACTGAGCGGAAATACATCCGACGTCAGCCTGTCCGTTGCGCCAGAGAACGAGGACATGATGCTGATGTTGAATGCTCCCCAGCAAACAATAATGACGCAAAGCAGGCCGAAACCCGCGTACAAACGATGAATTACGGAGATTCTGTTCATTGGACACACCCTTCCCGCCATGTTCTTGCAAAGACGGGCTAAACGGCAGAAAAAGGGCCGGCAGGGTTGACCCCGGGAGGGGCTACCTTGAAATGCTTGAAAGGGGGGGAACTATAAGCAACCGGCCAAAACCCACCGTGACAACGGTGCTCTGCCTGCCGCAACCAAAGGGTCCTGTTGCGACAGGCATTGCTCTTCAGGGAATCAGTTCGCCTTAGCGGGCTTCTTCCCAGGTTTTCAGCAGCTCATCGTAGGCAACGGTCTTGCCCTGGGGCTTCTCGTTGTCCAACTTCGGCTTGGGTGCGCCGGGTTGATCCAGCCAGTATTGCGGGTCCCGGGGCTCGTTCAGCTTCGGACCACAGGTCGGTTGAACATTGGCGCGCTCAAGTCGCTCCATAACCCGATCCTGGGCCTGGGCCAGCCCGTCCAGTGCTTCCTGCGGAGTGGCTTCACCACTGGCCGCCTGGGCAATGTACTGCCACCACAGCTGTGCCAGCTTCGGATAATCCGGCACGTTGGTACCAGTGGGCGACCACTGAACCCGGGCCGGGCTACGGTAGAATTCCACCAGACCGCCGAGTTTCGGTGCCATTTCGGTCATCACCTCGGACTCGATGTCAGACTCGCGAATTGGCGTCAGGCCGGCGATGGTTTTCTCCAGGGACACGGTCTTGGAAACGGTGAACTGGGCGTACAGCCAGGCCGCCAGTCGACGCTTTTCAGGGGTTGAATCCAGGAACGTCCAGGAGCCCACGTCCTGATAGCCAAGCTTCATGCCTTCTTCCCAGTAGGGACCGCGTGGTGACGGCGCCATCCGCCATTTGGGCGTGCCATCCTCGTTCACAACCGGCAGACCATCCTTGATCATGCTTGCGGTAAAGGCGGTATACCAGAAGATCTGCTGGGCAACGTTACCCTGGGCAGGCACCGGGCCGGCCTCGGAGAAAGTCATGCCCTGGGCTTCGGGGGGCGCGTACTCGCGCAGCCAATCCACGTATTTCTCGGTGGCATACACGGCAGCGGGACCATTGGTTGCACCGCCACGGCTGACGCTTGAGCCGACAGGATGACACTCTTCAACCCGGATACCCCATTCGTCTACGGGCAAACCGTTCGGAAGGCCTTTGTCGCCAGCACCCGCCATGGAGAACCACGCATCGGTAAAGCGCCAGCCCAGGGACGGGTCCTTCTTGCCGTAGTCCATGTGACCGTACACGCGCTCACCGTCAATTTCCTTCACGTGCACCGAAAAGAACTCGGCAATATCTTCATAGGCAGACCAGTTGACCGGTACACCCAGGTCATAGCCATAGATCTCTTTGAACTGCTTTTGCAGATCTTCACGTTCGAACCAGTCCGCACGGAACCAGTAGAGGTTGGCGAACTGCTGGGAAGGCAACTGGTAGAGTTTGCCGTCAGGCCCGGTGGTAAAGTCGAGCCCGATGAAATCGTCAAGATCCAGGGTGGGCAGGGTAAGATCCTTGCCAGCACCGTTCATGATGTCTTCAACAGCCACTACCTTGCCATACCGGAAGTGGGTCCCGATCAGGTCTGAATCGTTCACGTAGCCATCGTAGATGTTCCGTCCCGACTGCATCTGGGTCTGGAGTTTCTCGATGACATCGCCTTCCTGAATCAGCGTATGGGTCAGGTTGATACCGGTAATTTCCGAAAACGCCTTGGCCAGAACATTGGACTCATACTCGTGAGTCGCGATGGTTTCGGAAACCACGTTGATGTCCATGCCGCGGAACTGCTCAGCCGCTTGAGTGAACCACTCCATCTCCTTGAGCTGTTCTTCCTTGGTCAAAGTAGAGTTCTTGAACGCTTCATTCACCCACTTTTCAGCCGCCTCACTGTACTGATCGGCGCTGACATGCAGGCTTAACCCCATACTGGCAACACCAACGGCGGCGCTCAGCAACAGGGTCCTCGGATATTTATTGTTGTTGAACATATCCAACCTCGTTCGTCTTTTTATGAATGGAACGAAACAGCCGGGTTTCGTTTCCGCACTTATAGCGCTCTGGTCGCTATTCTTTTACCGGAATCGCCTATGATCGATTCCGATCATTGAAATAAAAATAGTTCGTTTACGAAATCATTACAAGTGTTTTTAGAGAATTTTTAGAGCCGAATGTTCGAAAAAACAACATAACGAACATCCGACCTCAGGCTCATCCCCAGCGCAGCAGCACCAATAGCCAGGCCACCGAAACCGCAAGCGCCACCCATAACGTGATATCGCTTACAGCCAGGAAAGCCAGGTGTATATACGCTGCCGAGAGCAATCCGATAAACAATCTGTCACCGCGGGTCGTGGCTATCGGCAGAAAGCCTTTCCTTTCGCTACACGGGGAGACAATTTCGTAAACCGTCATCACCGCCAGAATCCCCGCAATCACTGCAAAGAAGATGGCGACAGTCGGTGTCCAGTTCATCCAGGCAATCATAGAACGTCTCCTTACACGCGTCCGAGGGCGAAGCCTTTGGCAACGTGGTTACGAACGAACCAGATCACCAGCAGGCCGGGAATGATGGTGAGTGAACCGGCAGCCGCCAGAACGCCCCAGTCGATACCACTCGCCCCTATCGTTCGGGTCATGATCGCCCCGATTGGCTGGGCATCCACGGACGTCAGGGTCCGGGCAAGGAGCAACTCTACCCAGGAGAACATGAAGGCGAAGAATGCCGTGACCCCGATACCGGAACGAATCATCGGCAGGAAGACCTTCACGAAGAATTTGGGAAAGCTGTAGCCATCAATATAGGCCATTTCGTCGTACTCGCGCGGCACGCCGGACATGAATCCTTCCAGAATCCAGACCGCCAGCGGCACGTTGAACAGGCAGTGCGCCAGGGCCACGGCAATGTGGGTATCGAACAGCCCGATGGACGAATACAACTGGAAGAACGGCAACAGGAAAACCGCCGGCGGTGCCATCCGGTTACTGAGCAGCCAGAAGAACAGGTGCTTGTCACCGAGAAACTTGTAACGGCTGAATGCGTAGGCTGCCGGCAGGGCCACCACCAGCGTGATCACCACGTTGATCGAAACATAGATCATCGAGTTGATATAGCCGCTGTACCAGCTCGGGTCGGTAAAAATCACCGCATAGTTGTCCAGGGTGAAATTCTGCGGCCAGAGTGTCAGACCGCCCAGGATTTCCTGGTTGGTCTTGAACGACATGTTCAGCAACCAGTAGATCGGCGTCAGCAGCAGCAGGATAAACAGGGTTATCCCAAAATTTTTCGAACGTGTCTGTCTCATCACATTCTCCTTATTTTTCTTTGTCGGCGTGCGTAATGGCGGTAAAGAACAGCCAGGAAATCAGCAGCACGATGAGGAAGTAGATCAGCGAGAATGCCGCCGCACGCCCCAGGTCAAACTGCCCTATCGCCATGGTGGTCAGCGTCTGACTCAGGAAGGTGGTCGAGCTGCCAGGCCCGCCGCCGGTCAGCACGAACGGCTCGATATAGATCATGAAACTGTCCATGAAGCGCAGCAGCACGGCGATGATCAACACGCTCTTGAGGCGGGGCAGCTGGATGTAGCGGAACACAGCCCACTTTGAAGCCCGATCGATTTCCGCGGCCTGGTAGAACGCCTCGGGAATCGCCCGCAGCCCGGAATAGCAAAGCAGCGCCACCAGCGGTGTCCAGTGCCATACGTCCATGAGCAGCACCGTCAACCAGGCATCAAGAGTGTCACCGGTGTAGTTGTAATCGATACCAAGTTGGTTGATGCCCCAGCCGAACAGACCAATGTCACCGCGGGCGAAAATCTGCCAGATGGTGCCAACCACGTTCCAGGGAATCAGCAGGGGAATGGCCAGCAGAATCAGACACAGCGACCCCTTGATCCCGGATTTGGGCATCATCAGCGCCACTCCGATCCCGAGGGGAATCTGAATCAGCAGGACCGCACCGGAGAAGATGAACTGACGAATCAGCGAGTCCTGAAGACGCTCATCCGTCAATACCTCCTTAAACCATTCGGTGCCCACGAAGAACGCCTGGCCCGGTCCGAAAATATCCTGGACCGAATAGTTCACCACGGTCATCAGGGGAATCAGTGCCGAGAAGGCAACGAGCAGGAATACTGGCAGCACCAGCCACCAGGCTTTGTTGTTTTGTACCTTTTGCATCACTGTTGCTCCTGTACCAGGAATTCGTCCACATACAGCTTCAGCCATTGCTTCGGGAACGAGAGATGAACCCGGCTGCCGGTAGATGCGGCGAAGTCCTCGCTCTGCCGGACTTTCATATTCTCGTGGTCAAGCTGAACGGTAACGATCTTGTAGGTACCGAGGTCTTCGACATCCAGGACCTCGGCCTCGAAGGTGTCGTCTGAGGCCATGGAGGACACCTCCACGAACTCAGGACGTATTCCGATCTTGATGTTGGTGGACCTGGTCCGCTGCAGGACATCAACCTGCCAGGGCTCAAGTGCCACGACCGTGCTACCGAAACACACGCCGCGGGGGCATCTCTGTACCTCGATGAGATTCATCCCCGGGCTTCCGATAAAGAAACCCACGAACGTGTGGTTGGGTTGTTCGAAGAGCTCGGTCGGGGTGCCAAACTGGACAATCTGTCCGCCATACATCACGGCAATCTTGTCGGCAAAGGTGGAGGCTTCGAGCTGGTCGTGGGTGACATACACCATGGTGATGTCGAACTGCTCGTGAATCTGCTTGAGTTTGCGGCGCAACTTCCACTTGAGCTGCGGATCGATCACGGTCAGGGGCTCATCAAACAGAATCGCCGAAACGTCTTCCCGTACCAGGCCGCGGCCCATGGATACCTTCTGCTTCTCATCCGCGGTCAGGTTCTTTGCCTTCTTGTAGAGCTTGTCCTCGATTTCCAGGACTTCCGCAATCTCATGAACACGGGCCTTGATCTTGGAGGCCGGAACCTTGTTGTTCTTGAGCGGAAACGCCAGGTTGTCGTAAACGGTCATTGAGTCGTAGATGACCGGAAACTGGAAAACCTGGGCGATATTCCTGTCTCGCGGGGAAAGCTCGTTAACCCGCTTTCCATCAAACAGAACATCGCCCTCGGAGGGCTGAACAAGGCCGGAAATGATGTTCAGCATGGTGCTTTTTCCGCAACCGGACGGACCCAGCAGTGCGTAGGCCCCACCCTTGTGCCACACATGGTCGAGCTGACGAATGGCATAATCGTCCGGGCCCTGGGGCATATCACTGTAACTGTGGGCGAGTGATTTCAATTGAATTTCGGCCATCAGACAGACCCTCCTGAAACCTGAGACGGTGTGTGCACCAGTTGCTCGTTGTTGTCGAACACGAACAGTTTATTGATCGGCAGGTACACCTTGATTGGTGAGCCTGTGTGGTACTGATGCACCCCCATCAACTGCAACACCATTTCGAAGTGGCTGTTCTCCACATGCATGAAGGTTTCAGAACCACTGATTTCGCTGAGCTCCACCTCCATGGACATTTCCAGATCATCATCACTGGTGGGCACCAGGCCGATATGGCTGGGCCGGATCCCGAACCAGTAATCACCCGGCTGAAGCTTCGCCAGCTCCTGTGTCAGCGCGTGGTGCGAATATTCGTCGAAGGTCACCTCGGTTTCGGAAACACGTCCGCGAATCATGTTCATCGGGGGTTCACTGAACAACTGTGCAGCGAGGGTGTTCACCGGGGCGCGGTAGACATCCATCACCGGGCCGGTCTGGACCACCTGGCCCTCGTGTAACAGTGTGGTTGTGCCACCGAGCGCCAGTGCTTCGTTGGCCTCTGTGGTGGCGTAAACCGCGATACACTGACGCTCGCGGAACAGGTCCCGCAATTCCGCCCTGAGCTCCTCGCGCAGCTTGTAATCGAGGTTGACCAGGGGCTCGTCGAATAGCACAAGGGTGGCGTCCTTCACCAGCGCCCGGGCCATGGCGGTTCGTTGCTGCTGGCCACCGGACAGCTCCAGCGGGTAGCGCTTGAGCAAAGGGTCGATCCGAAGCATCGACGCGGTTTCTTTCACCCTTCGATCAATCTCGGACTCAGCCATCTTTGCAAGCCGCAGGGGCGAGGCAATATTTTCGTAGACAGTCAGGTTGGGGTAATTGATGAACTGCTGATAGATCATCGAAATATTTCGGCTCTGCACGCTCTGCCCCGTAACGTCCTCACCGTTGTAGATCAGACGGCCGCTATCAGGCTTGTCCAGCCCTGCCATCAATCGCATCAGTGAGGTCTTACCGGCCAGTGTCCGGCCGAGCAGAACGTTAAAGGAACCTGCCTCAAAGGTGAGGTTGGCATCCCGGATATAGTCGACACCGTCGACCTCACGGGAGAGATTCTCCAGTGTTAAGGACATAGGCTTTCCTTTTTGTTCTTGTGGAAACGCACTCCGGGCCGGTTTACATCGGCCACAGAAATTCGATTTCGAATCTCCTTACGCAAAGGCTATACCAGCTTGCACGTTTGCGTAGGTGATCTTACTTACTCCACTGTTTTATAAAGCCTTTTATTTTCCGAGTAATTTCTTATGCGAAAATAAAAATGTTCGTTTAGCAATACTTTGTTCAAATTGAACATTGACGTGAACAGGATTTGCACAGATGATTGAGCAACACATTTGACACAGTTGCCCACGTGAGATGCTCGAGTCGTCTGTAAGAACAACAAACGAACAACTGAGTGACGCCTGATGAGAAAAAACGAATATTCGGACTACCGGAGCGTTATTGCCGATTCCTGGGACCGCTGCATTGCCTGGGGCCTTGATCACGACCATGAGCCAACACCGCTGGTGCCGGAGTCTGCCAGGCTGGAAGAAATAAACCGCCAATACAGCGAATTGCTCTCGGTAACCGAAGCTGAGGTTCTGCCCTACTACCGGAATGTACTTTCCAACAGCCGCTGCCTCATTCTGCTCGCCGATCAGCACGCCACGGTATTGAACAGCTGGGGCGATGAGCGCATTACCGAGACACGGCTGAAACCCTGGTTCCAGACCGGCGCAAACTGGCAGGAGCAGAACTGCGGCACCAACGCCATTGGCACCTCTATTGCTGTCGGTGCTCCTGTTCAGATTCAGCGAAACGAACATTTCCTGAAAACGAACCGAAGCATTATTGGTTCTGCGGCACCGATTTTCGATGCCCACAGGCAGATTGCCGGTGTTCTCAGCGTGTTCAGCGATGCCTACCTGCCCCAGGCCCACACCCTGGGCATGGTTCGCCTGCTTTCCCAATCCGTGGAAAACCGACTCATCAACCGTCAGTTCGGCCCCGATCATTTCCAGATCACCCTGAATACCACGGCGGATAACTTCGATAGCCCCTGGTCGGGGATTCTGGTGTGCGATGATTCCGGACGGGTCATTGCGAGTAACCAGCGAGCAGACCAGTTGCTGGGGATCAATACCGTGGAGGCCCGTCTGGATGAACTCTTCAACGGCCGTCGGAATCACATTCTTGGCCATCCTGAAACCGAAAACCTGCAACTGACCACCCGCAGCAAGGTGCGACTGAGCGCCCGGATCAAGCGCCCTACCCGGGTTGTCGACAACAGCGCCCAAAATGATCCGTTGCCACTCCCTGACGAGGGCAAGCATACCGATGAATTGCTGGGTATCGACAATCTCGAATACGGTGATTCAGCCGTAAAGCGATGTGCGACACAGAGTCTCAAAGTGCTGCAGCGGGGGCTACCGGTACTCATCACCGGCGAGACCGGGGTCGGCAAGGAAGTTCTGGTCAAGGCGCTTCATCGGGCATCGCCGCGCAAGGATCAACCACTGGTGGCGGTTAACTGTGCGGCCATTCCCCCGGAACTGGTCGAATCGGAATTATTCGGTTACGAAGCGGGGGCCTTCACAGGCGCGCGGGCGCAAGGTTCACTGGGTTTTATCCGAAAGGCCCATAAAGGCATTCTGTTTCTGGACGAGATTGGCGAAATGCCCCTTTCGGCCCAATCAAGGCTGCTACGGGTACTCCAGGAGCGGCTGGTTACTCCGGTCGGCTCTACCGACAGCGTCCCTGTTGATATTCTGCTGGTCACGGCGACCAACCGACCACTGGGCACACGGATCGAAAGCGGTCATTTCAGGGCAGACCTCTATTACCGGATCAACGGGCTATGCGTGGAACTCCCTGCCCTTCGGGACCGCGCCGACAGATTGCTGCTGATACAAACCATCTATTCCCGTCACCGTGATCCGGGGCAATCAGAACAGCTGTCTCCCAAGGTACTCTCGGCCCTGGAAAACCACCCGTGGCCGGGTAACATCCGCCAACTGGTCAACGTGCTGCGGGTGGCTATCGCCATTGCCGACGGGGAGGACGTGCAGGTGTGGCATTTGCCGGAAGACTTCCTTGCTGAATTCGAGAACAGCTCGGGCGAGGAATCCGATCAGAATATCCCGCAGCCATCCGTACCGGGCATTGAAGCGGAACCCGAGGATACACTCGCCAGAACGCTGAGGGTCTATCACAAGTGCACAGGCAATGTATCCCAGGCCGCAAGAGAACTGGCAGTCAGCCGTAACACGCTATACAAGCGTCTGCGGGAACTTGGGGTTCGATAAAACCCATCCCCGCAGAAGCCTGGTGTCAGAGCTTTTGAACCGCCTGGAACCAGCCATCGTAGAGCGCGTCCCGCTTCTCTTTCGTCATGACGGGCTCGAAACTCCGGTCACATCGCCATAGTTCGGAAAGCTCTTCGAGAGAGCCATAGACACCCGCCTTGAGGCCAGCCAGATAGGCAGCACCCAATGCCGTGGTTTCAACCAGCGACGGGCGATCCACGCGGGCGCCGAGAATGTCGGCCAGAAACTGAAGTACCCAGTTATTGGCCACCATGCCGCCATCAACCCTCAGGTTGACCGGCCGAATCCCGTCTTTTTCCATGGCCTTTTGCAGGTCCTTGGTTTGATAGCAAACAGATTGCAGGCCCGCCGTGACAATCTCCTTGATGCCGGTATCGCGGGTAAGACCGAAGATGGCGCCCCGTGCATTGGGGTCCCAGTACGGCGCACCCAACCCGGTAAAAGCCGGTACCAGATAAACACCGTGGTCGACGGGCGTCCCCTCCGCCAGCGGTTCTGTCTCACAGGCATCGCGAATAAGCTGAAGGCCGTCCCGCAGCCATTGAATGGTGGCGCCGGCAATAAAAATACTACCCTCCAGGGCGTAGGTTGGCTTGCCGTTAACCCGGTAGGCCACCGTCGTAAGCAAGCGGTGCTCCGATTGCAGAGCCTTGTCGCCGGTATTGAGCATCAGGAAGCAGCCAGTGCCATAGGTGCTCTTCGCCATGCCAATGCCGAAACAGGTCTGGCCAAACAGGGCCGCCTGTTGATCGCCGGCCACGCCCAGCACAGAGGCACCGTTGAGTGCCCCACCCTCGGTGATCTGCCCGAACTGATCGGCGGAATCCATCACCTCCGGTAGCAGCGATTCGGGAATACCAAATAGCTCCAGAAGCTCCGGATCCCATTTCTGGTTGTGGATGTTGAACAGCATCGTGCGGCTGGCATTGGTGGCGTCTGTGCGATGCTCTCGACCGCCGGTCAATCGCCACAACAAAAAGCTGTCGACGGTACCGAACGCGAGCTCCCCGCGCTCCGCCCGCTCCCTCACTCCGGAGACATTTTCCAGAATCCAGCGAATCTTGGTGGCCGAAAAATAGGGATCAATGAGCAGGCCGGTCTTGCTGTTGACCCAGGTTTCGAGCCCTTCACTTTTCAGGGACTCGCAATAGGAGGCCGTCCGCCGATCCTGCCAGACAATGGCGTTGTAGACGGGCTCTCCGGTTTTGCGATCCCAGACTACGGTGGTCTCGCGTTGGTTGGTAATACCTACAGCAACCACTTCACCGCGATCACCGCACTCTTCGGCCATTACGGCGTTGCACGTTTGCTGAACCGATGACCATAGGTCTTCCGGATTGTGCTCAACCCAGCCACTGGCCGGGAAATGTTGCGGAAACTCTTGCTGGCGGGTGGCGTGTATGTTGCCCTGCAGGTCAAAGAGTATGGCACGGGAACTGGTGGTCCCCTGATCAATGGAAAGTATGTACTGGCTCATAATGTTCGACCTCGGTTTCTTATTTTTTCGTATTTTTACCTTTTTGAACATAAATGCCAAGCGGTTTTCACGGCAAGCGCGCATATTACCAGCCAAACCTTTTAAAAAAGCTGCATAACCCGCTGAAAACTACTAAACTTTAAGACTGTTTTCGGACGCACAGTATTTCGCATGAGAAAAATGACAGAGCGGAGGAGATTTTAATGGCACAGCGTCGCCGACAGGATCTGATTATGGAGCTGATCCAGCAGAACGGTTTCGTCACCACCGAACAGCTGGTAGACCAGTTCAAGGTAACGCCCCAGACCATCCGCCGCGATCTGAATGAACTCGCCAAGCAGAAAAAGCTCCGCAGACACCATGGCGGAGCGGGCATTGATTCCAGCACAGTCAATACCGCTTACCAGGCCCGCAAGATCATGGATCTGGAAGCCAAGGAAAGAATTGCCGAGGCGCTGGTAGAGTTGATTCCGGACAATTCCTCCATGTTCATCAACATCGGCACCACCACCGAGACCATCGCCAAGGCCCTGCTGGAAAAAAACAACCTGCAGATCGTTACCAACAACCTCCATGTCGCGTCCATTCTCTCGGCCAAGGAAGATTTCCACGTAATCATTGCGGGCGGCGAAGTCCGTAACCGGGATGGCGGGATTGTCGGTGAAGCCACCCGGGATTTCATCAACCAGTTCAAGATGGACTTCGGCATCATTGGCATAAGCGGTATTCACAACGACGGCTCTCTCCTGGACTTCGATTACCGTGAGGTCCGCGTGGCCCAGGCAATTATTGCCAACTCCAACCAGGTTCTTCTGGCAGCCGACCATTCCAAGTTCGGACGCAATGCCATGGTTCGTCTGGGAAGCATTTCCCAGGCTGATCACGTCTTCACCGACCAGCAACCTCCCGTGGAAATCCGCCAGCTGCTGACCGAACACAACGTACAGCTTCATATCGTCTGATTATTTTTCGCTTCCCTCTCTATCCGAAAACGTGATCGCCTCCTCCTTTTCGTTTTTTTTCTATTTTTTCCTTTACGAATATAAAAGCCTTTCGCATAATAGTGTCATATCGCATGTTGAACATTGAAAAGTGCGCATGACAACAAAGCGTCTTTTCCATTGGCGTCAGGAGATGACCAACAATGACTTTGGAGCACGAACAGTTTGACGTTATTGTCGTTGGCGGTGGAGTCAACGGCACCGGCATTGCCATGGATGCAGCCGGGAGAGGCCTGAAAGTCCTCCTTTGCGAAATGAATGACCTCGCGTCAGCCACGTCATCCAGCAGCAGCAAGCTGATACACGGCGGGCTGCGCTATCTGGAACACTATGAATTCCGACTGGTCCGGGAGGCCTTGGCGGAGCGCGAATCACTGCTTCGCAATTCCCCACACATCATGTGGCCAATGCGCTTTCGGCTACCGCACCGACCGCACCTGCGCCCGGCCTGGATGATTCGCACCGGCCTCTTTCTCTACGACCACCTGGCGAAACGGGAAATCCTTCCGGGCTCACGCTCCATCAAGTTCGGTGAGAACGATCCGCTGAAACCGGATATCACCAAGGGATTCGAGTACTCGGACGGCTGGGTCGACGATGCTCGCCTGGTGGTTCTGACTGCGAAAAAAGCACAGCAGTTTGGCGCGCAAATATGCACCCGCACCAAATGCGTCAAGGCCGAACAGGGCACCCATGAGTGGAAAGTTACCCTGCGGGACATGACCGATGAAACCGAAAGGACGGTATCAGCCAAGGCCATTGTGAATGCTTCTGGCCCCTGGGTAAGCAAGTTATTCGGTGAAACCCTGTCGATGCCGGCGCCGAAAATGATTCGCATGGTCAAAGGCAGCCATATTGTGGTTCCCAGACTCAACAAGGGTACCGAAGCGTACATCCTTCAGAATGAAGACGAGCGGATCGTGTTTGTTATTCCCTACGAGGATGAATTCTCGCTGGTGGGCACCACCGATGTCGATTACGAAGGTGACCCCAAGAAAGCAAAAATTTCACCAGAAGAAACCGACTATCTGCTCAACATCGTGAACTCCCATTTCAAGCGGCAGCTTGAACCCTCGGATGTGATCTGGTCCTACTCCGGCGTGCGCCCTCTAATGGACGACGAGCAGGAAAATGCCCAGAAGGCATCTCGGGACTACTCCTTCGAGGTCAATAGTGAGAAAGGCAAGGCGCCACTGATTTCGGTATTTGGAGGCAAGATTACCACCTACCGCAAGCTGGCCGAGGCTGCCACCGACAAACTGTGCCAGTTCTTTCCCGAGGCCGGCGGGCGCTGGACCAAAACCGGAGTTTTACCTGGCGGTGACTTTGCCAACCACGAGGCGCTTGAAGAGAAACTCAGGCGAGACTTCCCCTGGCTTTCCGAGAAGGTGATCAGCCGCTACGTGCGTACCTATGGTACCACCAGCTATGACATTCTCCGGGACTGCCACTCGATGGACGATCTGGGCATCCATTTCGCCGGAACCCTTTACCAGCGGGAAGTCGAGCATCTGATCAAGAACGAATGGGCCATGACGTCGGAGGACATTCTCTGGCGCCGGACCAAACAGGGGCTTTACGCCAGCGACTCGGATGTTGAAGCCCTGGAACGTTTTCTGATGAAAGCTGTCAGTACCGATAATCGCAAGACCGCTCTCCACCACAGCGCCTGAAGCTCTCTCAGGCATCCTTGCTCCGGCCGGATTCTATCCGCCCGGAGCTTTTTTACGCCGGAGTACACGGACAGGGGGAGGGCTTTCCCAAAACACGCTGTAAATACGTCCCTGTAGGCTCGGCTCCGCCATCCCTGGCTCCGCACGGTTTTGGGAATGCCCTCCCCCTGTCCTCGGCAACTTCGTGTATCAACTCCCACAAAAAAAGGTTGAGGGGTAAACCTCAACCTTTTGTGCTCCCACTTTCGAGGGTGCTTGCCTCCGTTCGAGACGATCAGAATGTCAGTTGCGAACCAAAGATGATCGCATCGTATTCACCCTGCCCGTCACGGGTACCCAGTGTTGTGTATTCCGCCATCAGGGTCAGGTGGTCTGTCGCCGCGTAGCGAGCGAAGAGCATGGTCAGATCGGTGTCGTCACCGTCACCGGCGATGAAGTCATCCTCGCCTTCACCGTAGCTGACACCCAATGTGGTCCGGTTGATCTGGTAAGTCGTCTCAACATACCACTGGCTGGCATCTTCCTCGTTCGGGTCCAGGCGAGCGGCAAACACTCCGTTGCCTGTACCCTGGGTCATGCCGTAGTTGCCTCGAACAGACAGGCCACCAAAAGAGATGGAACCGCCGAAGTCGATACCGGACATGGTGTAGCTATCAAAAGCACCGGTTTTCGAGTCCACGTCCTGGGTGAAGCCACTGGACCATAGGGAGAAATTGTTGCCGGAGTACACCACGTTCGCTTCGATCCGGGGCATAGTGTATTCAGCGTCTGCCGCCGCCGGAAAATCTGCTTCACTGACCTTCGACGGACTGAACAAACCTACCTTGAACTGAAGCCCGCCCAAGCTGTTGGAGGTGTACATCACACGGGGTGTGAAGTTGGCATAGAAGTAGCCGTTGCCAATGCGCCCGGCCGTTGCCGCCACCTGGTCCGGGCCACCGATCAGACCAACGCCCAGAGCACTGCCGTTATCACCAATAGCAGGCACCCCATATATCCCGAAGCCCTTACCAATATTTACCTTACCGAAATCGCCGGCCACGGCAATCTCGGAGACCCGGCTGCGAAAATCGGCATTGGCATCACCGGGCGCAATATTGGCGTTCATCTGGAAATGGCCGGACACTTCCAGACCATTTTGGGTCGGTGCATAAATGTTGGTTTGCAGCGTTGCCGGGTTGAAACCGGTCGTGATGGTAAACGAGTCTTCGTCCGTTGGTTGGTCATAATTGCCGAACACCGCAAAGATCGGAATGTGGCCATTAAAGCCCGCTTTCCACCCGTTATCAGATTCAAAGGACACCTCCGCCAGGGCTGGCGAGCAGACCCCTGCCGCCAGCAGCAGGGAGGCTGCCAATGGGGCCTTCCGGAAAGAACGGTTGTTGGACGACACAAAGACATTGTTATTTTCGATCATGTTAGCTTCCTGTTTTTGTTAGCGCTGAACTGTCGAAGCCACCTGAAACGCTTTGCCCAAGGACATAGCTGCGGCGAAACGCCTGGCGACTGACTTCGTTAACGAACCGTCTGGTTTTCGCATTGCGCCATATCGGTTCGAAACAGAATAAATTTAGCGCTGAAAATTGCAAATGGAAAGTTTATGATCGAAAAAATTTTCGTTTAGACCACCTTAAGAAGGCTTTAGAAATAGGCATAAATGGTTAACCAACTGTTTTTAATGCACTTAAGTCACCCTTCACCCTAAATAAAATTTTTCGTTGACGAACTTTCTAACGAACCATATGATCTTAAATTGTACGAAAAGCAACAAAAACAAGAGGCGATCATGAACAAATACCCGTTGCTAGTCGGCCTGATACTACTGGTGAGCCAACCGGTAATCGCGGGCCCTCTCTTCGACTCACTTTCCAATGAGAAGCGATCGCTTATCCGCACACTGATCCAGGACCACTTCCCGGATTCGACCCTATCGGAAGACGAACAGGCTGAAGAACTCGCCTGGTTTACACATGCCGCCGCGGAGCTCCAGGGAACATCGATATCGGTTCTCTCCGAACAATTACCGACCCATGACTACGAGGCAGAGGTACTGGCACCCGCGTTTTCAATGCTGACGGGGATTCCGGTAATCCATGACAGGAAGCCCGAAGGCGAGGTGATTCGCCAGATCAACCTTCAGCGCATCATGGCGGCCAAGGGGCGGTACGACGCATTTGTGAATGACTCGGACATGATTGGCACCCATTCCCGCAGCGGCTGGGCTCTGGCGCTGAGCGATTATATGGAAGGTGCAGGGAAGGCATTTACACTGCCGACCCTGGCACTGGAAGATTTCATTGGCCTGGAGTTCGTCACTGGCCCCGACGGCAAGATCTACCAGCTACCCGATCAGCAGTTCGCCAACCTGTACTGGTTCCGTTACGACTGGTTCCAGCGCCCCGAACTGAGGGCCCAATTCAGGGAGCGCTACGGCTACGAGCTTGGCGTGCCCGTCAACTGGTCCGCATATGAGGACATCGCAGAATTTTTCTCGGTTCACGTGCAGGAGATCGATGGCGAACGTGTCTACGGGCACATGGACTACGGCAAGCGGGACCCATCTCTGGGATGGCGTTTCACCGATGCCTGGTTCTCCATGGCAGGCGCGGGTGATCAGGGGATTCCCAACGGATTACCGGTCGATGAATGGGGCATTCGTATGGAGGGCTGCCATCCTGTTGGCTCTTCCGTCAGTCGTGGCGGCGCCACCAACAGTCCGGCAGCGGTCTATGCGCTGGAAAAATACATAGACTGGTTGCAGCGCTTCGCTCCTCCGGAGGCGGCAAACATGACCTTCTCGGAAGCCGGTCCCGTGCCGGCCCGGGGGCAGGTCGCACAGCAAATTTTCTGGTACACCGCTTTTACCTCCGATATGACAAAAGAGGGGTTGCCCGTCGTGAACGAAGACGGCACTCCGAAATGGCGGATGGCGCCCTCCCCTCGCGGCGCCTACTGGCAGGAGGGTATGAAGCTCGGATATCAGGACGTGGGCGCCTGGACCATCCCGCGAGCCATGGGGGCGGACCAGCAGAAAGCAGCGTGGCTTTATGCCCAGTTCACCGTCTCGCGCACCGTGTCACTCCAGAAGACCCTCTACGGTCTGACACCCATCCGGCTTTCAGACCTGGAATCGCCGCAAATGCAGGCAAAAGCGCCAACTCTGGGAGGCCTTGTCGAGTTCTACCGTAGCCCAGCTAGAACCGCCTGGTCGCCCACTGGAGTGAACGTGCCAGACTACCCCAGGTTGGCCAAGCTATGGTGGCCAAACATCGCCGATGCGGTAACGGGGAAAATGAGCCCACAGCAGGCGCTCGATAACCTGGCTGCAGCACAGGACCGGGCGCTGTCAGTCATTGAGCGTAATTTCCTGGCAGGTAATTGCGGCCCTAAAATGGCAGATGAAGGAAAGCTAAAGGGCGAGGATTGGTGGCTGGCCCAACCCGGTGCGCCCAAACCTCGCCTGAGCAATGAGAAACCCCAGGGCAAAACCATCCGTTACGAGGACCTGCTCAGGCAGTGGGACATCGCGGGCAACTGAACAAGCTCCCGGCCTCAATCGGGCTCAAGAAGCCTGGCAATTCTGCGCTGAAGTTCGGGCACAACCTCGCTTTCAAACCAGGGATTCCGACGCAACCAGAGGTTATTTCTCGGGCTGGGGTGAGGCATGGGCAGAACTTCCGGCCAATATTCCCGCCAATGCTGGACATTGGCCGTGACGGATTTACGACAGTCGGCCAGGTGCCAGGCATGGGCATATTGGCCGATGACCAGAGTCAACCCGATATGCCGCAGACGATCCAGCAACAGGTTGCGCCAGGCCGGCGCGCACTCCGGACGCGGCGGAAGATCCCCGGACTTACCGGTACCCGGATAGCAAAACCCCATGGGCAGGATGGCGAGCTTCTGCTCGTCGTAGAAGGTATCCCGGGTTACTCCCATCCATTGTCGAAGCCGATCGCCGCTGGGATCATTGAAGGGCAAGCCGGTTTCGTGCACTCGCCTGCCCGGCGCCTGCCCGACCACCAGAATTCGAGCGCTTTCCGATATCTGGATGACCGGCCTTGGGCCACGTGGAAGAACGTCCGCACAAATCGTACACGCCCGCACGCGCCGAACCAGATCGTCGAAGGGAAGCCGGGAAAGATCTTCAGTCATGGGTGTTCCGTCATAAGGGCGATTGCATATACGGGCATTTCCCGTAACGATAGAGGCACAATCACGACACAACAAGTCTCGAAGGACACACCATGAATGCCAAAGCAGGCCCTCTTCCTCTGCCGGAAATTGATGTCGAGGAGTTCAGGAAAGTCGTACGCACGCGCCGCTCCATCAGGCGCTTCACCGATGAGCCGATTCCCGAGATGGTGCTTGAGGATTGTATGGAGTTGGCAACCCTGGCGCCCAATTCCAGCAACCTCCAGCCCTGGGAATTTTTCGTCGTCCGCACGCCGGAGCTGAAGGCAAAGCTTGCCCACGCCTGCCTTGGACAGAATGCCGCGAAAACCGCCGCTGCGCTGATCGTGGTGGTTGCCCGACCGGATAGCTGGCGAGATCACGCCCGGCAAGCCCTTGAAGACTGGCCGGAAGAAAAACTGCCACCGATCGTTGAAAAGTACTACCGCAAAGTCGCCCCCATCCACTACAACCAGGGCCCCTTCGGGATTCTGGGGTTAGCGAAGAAAGCGGCAGGCCTTGCCGTGGGAATCACTCGGCCTGTGCCCCGGGGGCCCTACTCCACCTGCGAGATGAAAATCTGGGCCACCAAGTCCACAGCCCTGGCGGCCCAGAACCTGATGCTTGCACTCAGGGCCCACGGCTATGATTCCTGCCCCATGGAGGGTTTTGACGAGTATCGTGTCAAGAAACTGCTCAACCTGCCCGAGAAAGGACTGGTGACCATGGTGCTGGCCGCCGGCCGACGGGCAGAAAACGGCGTTTACAACCGGCAATACCGTTTTGATCAGAGCCAGCTGGTTCACTACCTCTGATCCCGCGACGGCAATCCGGCTTCATACCTCCGGATTGCCCAGCGCCTCAGCGGCTCCCAGCAGCCCGGTGTAGGGCTCGGTGACCACAAAGACCGGCGTGAACTCCAGCAGCGGTCGCATTCTGCCTTTATCCTCAAAGCCGTTCCGAAAGGGACTTTCCAGAAAGAAATCGAGAAAACGGGGCAGGATTCCGCCGCACAGATAGACGCCGCCAGTGCTACCCAGGGTCAGAACCCCGTTACCGGCTACACGACCGAGGATTTCACAGAAGTGGCGAAGCGTGTGTCGAGCCAGGCTGTCGGTGTTTTCCACTGCAGCCGCGGTGATTTTTTCCGGCGCATCCAATGGGGCGGCCACGCCCTGAATTTCGGCATGGGCCTGATACAGATTCAGCAGGCCCTGACCACAAAGGATACGCTCTACGGACACCCGCCCAAATCGGGCCTTGAGAATCCGCAGCACCGCCATTTCGGTATCGTCCGTGGGGGCGAAATCCACGTGGCCACCTTCGGTCATTAACGGCACCCAACCGTGCTCAATGGGCACCAGACCTGAAACGCCGAGCCCGGTTCCGGGGCCCATCACCAGCCGGGGTCGACGGCTGTCACCCGGCCCACCACATACATGCACCAGGTGTTCGTCCGGAACATGGGGAACGCCGAGCGCCATGGCGGTAAAGTCATTGATCACCTTGAATCTGGACCAGCCGAACTGCGACCGGACCTCTTCGATATCAAAGCGCCAGTGATTGTTGGTCATGCGAACCTGGGTACCGCGAACCGGTGAGGCAACGGCCAGACAGGCTCCATCTACCTCTGAAACTCCGACCCGGACCAGGTAATCCCGCACAGCTTCATCGAGATTGGTGTATTCCCCGCAGGGCAGAATCTCGATGGCCCCGGGTTGCACGCTGCCCTGTTCTACCAGGGCGAAACGCGCATTGGTCCCGCCGATATCACCGACCAGTGAGTAATGTGTTGCTGTCATGCCTCATGATTCCAGAAAAAGCTGGCCCCTTCCTCGGGATTGCTGGCAGCGCGGCGCATCCAGCCAAACAACTCCCGACCGTAGCCATGATGATACCCGGTCAGGTCGGCTTTTTCAGAGTCCCGGCCGGCGAACTCCTGTTCATCCACGCGGATGGCAAGCACACCGCTTTCGGCATCAAGGCAGACCGTATCGCCATTCTTGACCTTGGCCAGCGGGCCACCATCCAGCGCCTCCGGGTATACATGGATCGCCGCGGGCACCTTGCCCGACGCGCCGGACATACGGCCATCAGTCACCAGGCCCACCTTGAACCCGCGATCCTGCAACACGCCAAGGTAAGGGGTAAGCTTGTGCAGCTCTGGCATGCCATTACTCTTGGGCCCCTGGAAACGCACGATCACAACGCAATCCCTGTCCAGGTCGCCAGCCTCAAAGGCTGCCTTGAGCTCGTTCTGGTCATTGAATACAACAGCCGGCGCTTCAACTTTCCGATGCTCCGGGGCAACGGCAGAGACCTTGATAACGCCCCGGCCAAGATTGCCATCGAGCACCCTCAGCCCCCCATCGGGAGCAAACGGCTCGGCAACCGGGCTGAGCACATCCGGCCGAAGGCTTTTCTCCGGCGCCGGCTTCCAAACCAGCTTCTCATCCACCAGCTCCGGCATCTCGGTATAGCGCTCAAGGCCATAGCCAACCACCGTGTTCACGTCATTGTGCAGGTACCCGCCGCTCAGCAGCTCCCGAATCAGGAACGGGGTACCGCCAGCCTCGTGGAATGCATTCACATCTTCCTGCCCGTTGGGGTAAATCCGGGTCATGGAGGGGACCACGGAGGAAAGCTCGGCGTAGTCGTTCCAGTCGATAATGATCCCTGCCGCCCGGGCAATAGCGATCCAGTGAATGGTGTGATTGGTGGAACCACCTGTGACCAGCAGCGCTACCAGAGCATTGACGATACTCTTCTCATCCACCATATCGCCGAGACCGAGCTCGCCACCGTGGGGCTTGGACAGCCTGATTACCTGCTCGGTCGCGGCCCGGGTAAGCTCGTCGCGCAGCGGAGTATTGGGATTTACAAAAGCTGACCCGGGCAAATGCAGCCCCATGACTTCTACCAGCAGCTGGTTGCTGTTGGCGGTGCCATAAAAGGTACAGGTGCCCGGACTGTGATAGGACTTGCTCTCGGCCTCCAGCAATTCCTCCTTGCCAACCTTGCCCTCGGCGTAAAGCTGACGAATCCGCTGCTTTTCCTTGTTAGGCAGCCCTGAAGGCATGGGGCCTGCCGGAACCAGAATGGTAGGCAGATAGCCAAAGCTCAGCGAGCCGATAAGCAGGCCGGGCACAATCTTATCGCAAATGCCCAGTAGCAGCGTGGCATCGAACATATTGTGACTCAGGGCCACGGCGGTGCTCATGGCGATGGTGTCCCGGGAAAACAGGCTCAGCTCCATACCTGGCTGGCCCTGGGTTACACCATCGCACATGGCGGGCGTGCCACCGGCCACCTGCGCCACGGATCCCATGCCCCGGGCTGCCTCCCGAATAAGATCCGGGAACTTTTCGTAGGGTTGGTGGGCCGAAAGCATATCGTTATAGGCCGTTACCATGGCCACGTTGGCCTTGTTCATGAACTTCAGGGTGTCTTTGTCGCCCTGATTACAGGCCGCAAAACCGTGGGCCAGATTGCCGCAGGACAGAGAACTCCGGTGCGGGGATTGGGCTTTGAGAGCATTCATGCGGTCCAGGTAGTCCTGCCGCGTGGGGCGACTGCGCTCGATGATTCTCTGGGTAACCTTGTCTACGGTCGGGTGCATGGTGGGCTCCATTGCATAATTTATTAGAGTGGTCGTCTTTAGACGTAATTTTACTTCCTTTTTTTGGCATTTCCACCGTTGAATCGTTCATTTCTTCTTTTTTTGTTGTTATATTTACTACATTGCAGAGGTTAAACGAACAAAAATCGACCATCCAAGGAGTCAGACGATGACAATCCGTATCGCAATCAACGGTTTTGGCCGCATCGGTCGCAATGTTCTCAGAGCATTGTATGAAAATAACTACCGGAGCCAGCTCCAGGTTGTCGCCATCAACGACCTTGGCGACGCCGAAACCAACGCCCATCTGCTCAAGTATGACAGCGTTCACGGTCGATTTGATGCCGACGTCAGTCACGACGCAGAATCCCTGACCGTTAACGGGGACCGGATTGCCATTACCGCTCTCCGCAACCCCGAGGAACTGCCCTGGAAAGACCACCGCGTTGATGTTGTTTTCGAGTGCACCGGCCTCTTCACCAAACGCGACAAGGCGGCTGCACACCTGACGGCCGGCGCCCGCAAGGTTATCATCTCGGCTCCCAGCCCGGACGCCGATGCCATGGTGGTATACGGCGTGAACCACGAAACACTGACCGCCGACCACGACATCATCTCCAATGCGTCCTGCACCACTAACTGCCTGGCGCCGGTGGTTGAAGCCCTGCACAAGACCATTGGCATCGAGAGTGGCCTGATGACCACCATCCACTCCTACACCAACGATCAGAAGCTGAGCGACGTTTACCATTCCGACCTCTATCGGGCACGCTCAGCCACCCAGTCAATGATCCCAACCAAGACCGGCGCCGCTGCCGCCATTGGCAAGGTCATTCCGGAGCTTGACGGTAAACTGGATGGCCTGGCGGTTCGCGTTCCCACCATCAATGTGTCACTGGTGGATTTCGGCTTCATTGCCAACCGAGAGACAACCGTGGAGGAAGTCAACCAAGCGGTCAAAGCAGCCGCCGAGCAGAATCCGGTTCTCGGCTATAATGTTGAGAAACTGGTGAGCGTGGATTTCAATCACAACGCACTCTCCAGCATCTTTGACGCCAACCACACCCGGGTTCTGGGCCGTCACGTAAAGGTCATGGCCTGGTACGACAATGAATGGGGTTTCTCGAACCGCATGCTGGATAATGCCCTCGCCCTGATCAAGGCACGCCAGTAAATCTGGCCGGCCCGGCTGAATCCACTACCCTGTTCGAGACCATTTTGAAGAACCAAAGGACACCAACCATGCTCAGGCGTACCAAGATTGTCGCCACCCTCGGCCCCGCCACTGACTCGCCGGAATCCCTCGCGGCCATTATTGCCGCCGGTGTAGACGTTACCCGACTGAACTTTTCCCACGGCAGCGCCGAGGAGCACATCGGCCGAGCTCGCCGTGTTCGCGAGGCGGCAGCTTCGCAAGGCCGGTTCGTCGCCCTGCTGGCTGACCTGCAGGGCCCCAAGCTCCGCATCGCCCGCTTTGCGGAGAACAAGGTCACCCTTCAGGCAGGCCAGACGTTCGTCCTGGACGCTGCCATGGACAAAGAGGCCGGTACCAAGGAAAGAGTCGGGATCGATTACGAGCAGCTCATTGAAGATGTGGAACCTGGCGACATTCTGGTTCTCGATGACGGTCGCATAGAGATGGAAGTTCAGTCGGTCAGTGAGCACAGCATCACCTCCACTGTTCTGATCGGCGGTCCGCTCTCCAATAACAAGGGTCTGAACAAGCGTGGCGGCGGCCTGTCCGCCGAGGCACTGACAGAAAAGGACAAGCAGGACATCGTGACAGCCGCCAAACTGGGCGCGGATTACGTGGCGGTTTCGTTTGTTCGCACCGCCGAGGATATGCACATAGCCCGCCGCCTGCTGAAAGAGGCAGGCTCTGATGCGGGCCTGGTCGCGAAAATCGAGCGAGCGGAACTCGCCGACGATGTGGAAGCCCTGGACGCGGTCATCGAAGCGTCCGATGCGGTGATGGTCGCCCGTGGCGATCTGGCCGTGGAAATCGGTGACGCCCAGCTTGTTGGCGTACAGAAGCACATCATTTCCCGCGCCCGCGTGCTCAACCGTGCGGTGATCACCGCTACCCAGATGATGGAGTCGATGATCACCAGCCCAATGCCAACCCGAGCCGAAGTCTCAGACGTTGCCAACGCGGTTATGGACTACACCGACGCGGTGATGCTCTCTGCCGAGACCGCGGTGGGTGATTACCCCAAAGAAGCCGTGGAAGCTATGGTGCGCATCTGCCTGGGTGCAGAAACGCATCCATCCATGCACCAATCCAAGCACCGGATTCATGAGAGCATGGAAGCGGTGGACGAGGCCATTGCCCTGTCGGCCATGTACGCGGCCAACCATCTTGAGGGCGTTTCAGCCATTATCTGCATGACCGAAACCGGCGCCACGCCAAGACTGATGTCCCGCATCAAGTCGAGCCTGCCGATCTTTGCATTCTCACGCCATCACTCTACCCAGCACCGCGTTGTGTTGTTCCGGGGCGTCCAGACGGTGCCTTTCGATTCTGCCAAGATTCCGAATGAGCGGACGAATGCGTTAGCGGTGTCTGAGCTGGTGAACCGGGGGGCAGTCAAGGAGGGTGATCTGGTGGTGATTACCAAGGGTGATTATGTGAATGCCCAGGGTGGGACCAATACCATGAAGATTGTTCGGGTTGGGTCAGATATTCGCTGACTGCAAGCATTCTTTCCAGCCCTCAGTCGATTGGTGCATGGCCGCGTAGCCTGCGGCGATGTGCGAATCGGCAGCGGGGTTCCCCTTTCCAAAAACCGCTACGAGCACATCCATGTGCGCTTGGCTGTGGCCATCCTTGGCCACAGACATTTTTGGAAAGGGGAACCCCACTCCCTCCCCCGAAGTTTTTTCAGTCTTCGCTGTGTGACAGCTTTTCTAGCATTGAGAGCGTCATGTAGGTCGGATTAGCCGCAGGCGTAATCCGACAAACAATCTTTAAACCGGGAAACCCACCACGAGTCCGTCGGATTACGCCTGCGGCTAATCCGACCTACGAGACAACGAAATCACGGTGCCTACCGGCGTTATCGAAAGGGTTGGCAAGCCCTTTGGGGCGGGGTTCCCGGAAATGTCGCTGGCCATGGATGGCCAGCGCCAAGCGCACATGGGTGAGGCGGAGCGTTTATGAAGCGAAGCTTCATGCGACAGACGAACGACAGCAATCTGTGATTGCTGGCTGGACCCCAAAGGGGTGCTTGTAGCGTTTCCCGGGAACCCCGCCCCAAAGGGCAAAAACTCCCAAGAAGCAGGCTACACGGGCAATTAACCACAGTCAGAGGTCAGCAAGACTCCCCCGCGCAATCTCCGTAATCTGCGCCCAGTCTTTGGCCGCCACCACATCCGCAGGGGTCAACCAAGTACCACCAACAGCCTGGACGTTGCCGAGTGCCAGGTAGTCGGCTGCGGTGTTTCTGCGGATGCCGCCGGTTGGACAGAAGGTGACATCCGGGAAGGGACCATTGAAGGCTTTCAGGGCCGGGATGCCGCCGGCGACTTCGGCGGGGAAGAATTTGAATTCTCGGTAGCCTAGATTGTAGCCAACCATCATTTCCGAGATGGTGGCAATACCCGGCAAGAGCGGCGCTTCCGAGGTTACGCCGAACTCCAGGATGGATTCGGTTACGCCCGGGGTGATTACGAACTGGGCGCCAGCCGCTTCAACCTGGCGATATTGGGCAATGCTGGTGACAGTGCCCGCGCCCACCCAGGCGTCTGGAATGGCTTTGCGGACTTCTTCGATGGCCTTGAGGCCGTGTTCGGTGCGCAGGGTGATTTCCAGGACGTTGATGCCGCCATCAACGAGCGCCTGACACAGGGGCACGGCGTCCTCAAGCTCCTGAATAGCGATGACAGGCACAAGGGGTGAGGATTGCAGTACTGCCCTGACGCGCTCGCGATGGTAGTCGGAAAGTTGGTTCATGGTTTTCTCCATAACAAAGGTCGGGCGTTTCAGGGGCTCCAGAACAGCTGGAGGCCAGGCTTGAGGAAAGCCCTGATGGGCATTTCGAGAACCTTATCCGGTTCGGACAGGGCTCGCTCCAGTGTCTGCAGCTTGTCCTCGCCTTTCAGATGCAGTGCCGTGAAACGGGCATCCCTCAGGGGCGGCCAGGTCAGGGTGATGCGTTTTTGCGATTGCGACGGGGGCGTGGTGGCCGCAACGATGTCCTGACACTCCGGATCCATGGCGCCCCGTAGTTCCGGCGCGTCCGGGAACAGCGATGCCGTATGGCCGTCGTTGCCCATACCTAGAATCAGCACGTCGATGGGCAGGGCCAAATCGGCCAGCTCGGCCTTGACCCGTTCCAGGCCTTCGGCAGGTGTGGCACCAGGCTTTTTGAGCGACAGGAATCGGGCCGATGCAGCCTTGTTCTGCAGCAGATTCTCCCGAACCAGGCGAGTGTTGCTGGCGTCGTCGCTTTCGTCCACCCAACGCTCATCCGCCAGCAGGACGTCTACCCTGCTCCATTCCAATTCCTTGTCCGAAAGTGCCTTGAAAAATGGCAGTGGCGTGGAGCCGCCGGATACCACCAGGCTCGCCCTGGGCGCTTCTCTCAGACGGGCAGCCAGAACCTCTGCTACTGCGTCCGCCAGATTCAGGGCGACGCTCTCGGGCGTTTCTCCCGAGCGGTCGCTGACTCCCTCAGGCAAGCGAAGATCAGACATCTTCATACCAGCTCCTTCCGTCCCGGGTAATCATGGCGATGGAGGCAACCGGGCCCCAGGTTCCAGCGGCGTAACGCTTGGGCGGTTCGCCGCTGTCTTTCCAGTTCTGGATAACCTGGTCTACCCAGCGCCAGGCGAACTCCACCTCGTCACGGCGGACAAACAAGTACTGGTTGCCTTTCATCACCTCCCACAACAGACGCTCATAGGCGTCGGGTATCCGGTCGGTGGCAAAGGTCTCGGAGAATGTCAGTTCCAGCGGGCCCTGGCGCAGGCGCATGCCCTTGTCGAGACCCTGGTCCTTGGTGAGGATCTTCAGAGCCATGCCCTCATCCGGCTGCAGGCGAATGATCAGCTTGTTATTGGCCAGGTGCTTCTGGTCCGGATCAAAGATGTAGTGCGGCGCCGGCTTGAAGTGGATGATAATCTGCGACAGCTTTTCGGGCAGGCGTTTGCCGGTGCGGATGTAAAAAGGAACACCGGACCAGCGCCAGTTGTCGATTTCGGCTTTCAGTGCAACAAAGGTTTCGGTGGCACTGCCCTTGTTCGCACCCTCCTCTTCAAGATAGCCGGGTACCGGTTTGCCGTTGCTGGTGCCAGCGGTGTACTGCCCGCGAACAACATAGCTGTCCATCATGTCTGGCGTTATCTGCTTCAACGCCTTGAGCACTTTTACCTTTTCATCACGGATGCTGTCGGCAGACAGGTCGGAAGGCGGGTCCATGGCAATCAGGCACAGCAGCTGCAACAGATGGTTCTGGATCATGTCGCGAATCTGGCCAGCCTTGTCGAAATAGCCCCACCGGCCCTCAATGCCCACGCTCTCAGCGACGGTGATTTCCACGTGGGATATGTGATTCTGGTCCCATTGGGAGGCAAACAGGTTGTTGGCAAACCGCAGGGCGATCAGGTTCTGGACGGTTTCCTTGCCCAGGTAATGGTCAATCCGGAAAAGCTGGTTCTCGTTATAGACCTCGCCCAACTCATCGTTGATCACCTTCGACGACTCCAGGTCGTGGCCGATCGGTTTCTCTACCACTACACGTGTCTTTTCGGTACAGCAACTGGCGGAGCGGAGATTTCGGGCGATCACACCATACATGGACGGTGGGGTTGCCATATAAACAATGAGCTCATTGTTGGCGTCATCACGCCACTCGTTGAGCACACCAAAGGCGTCCGGTTCGTTGAAATCCAGAATCTGGTAATCAACCCGCTTGAGAAAGGATTTGGCCAGTTCGGCATCGAACTCTTCCGGCTTTACGTGCTGCTTCAGTTTGTCGAACAGCTGCTGGCGCACGGTCTCGGTATCGGCCTCGGTGCGGGCAATGGCCAGCACCCGGCTGCCATCGGCCAAAAGATTGGCTCGCTCCAACTGATACAGGGCCGGAAACAGTTTACGCTGGGCAAGGTCCCCCAACGCTCCAAATAGCATCAGGTCACAACGGGTATTGATCTTGTTGACCATTGGTTCCTTCTCTCTGGTGGGCAGTCCGTCGCATAAACTCGACGACAGGACTCAATGTAGTAATTTTAAACAAATAATGACATCCAAAAATCAAATTTCCAAGAAAAAACTGCGTTTCGTGATATTTTTACTACCCCAAAACCTGTAAAAAAGCGGTATAATCACCGCGTTTTCAAGACACCGACCGCCCATGATTCAGGGAGTACCATTGATGGCCGCGAACCAGGCGCACCGTGACGACAATCTGCTTGAGGATATCCAGTCCAGGCTGGAGTCCCTCAACAAATCCGAGCGCAAAGTGGCCGAGGCCATTCTTCGCGACCCAAGTGCGGCCACCCGTTACAGCATAGCTGCCCTGGCCAGAGCCGCTGATGTCAGTGAGCCAACGGTAAACCGTTTCTGCCGGGGCTTCTCGGCCACGGGCTTTCCGGATTTCAAGATCCGCCTCGCCCAGAGCATTGCTACTGGTACCCCTTACATTGGCCAGAATGTGGAGCCGGACGACACCGTTGCCGAATTCGCCGACAAGATCATGCTCAGCACCATTGCCAGCCTGGACAAGGCCCGGCAGGCGCTCGACCCAAAAGCCCTGGCCACCGCAATCGATTACCTGATCCAGGCCAAGCAGATCAACTTCTTTGGCATGGGCGGTTCTGCTGCCGTGGCCATGGACGCCCAGCACAAGTTTTTCCGCTTTAATATCCCGGTCATGTCCTACGACGACGCCCTGATGCAGCGCATGGTTGCAGCCGGCGCCAACGTGGGTGATGTCATCGTACTCATCTCCTACACAGGCCGCACCCGGGAAACCGTGGACATCGCCCAACTGGCACGGGCAAACGGTGCTACCGTCATTGGCATCACCAACCCGGACTCTCCCCTGGCAGAAAGCTGCACGGTGGTACTGGGCGTGACCGCTCCGGAGGACACCGAGGTTTATATGCCAATGTCGTCACGCATCATTCACCTGAGCGTTATCGATATCCTGGCAACCGGCGTAACCCTCAAACGCGGCGCGGACTTCCTCGGGCACCTCAAGAAGATCAAGGAAAGCCTCAAGCCGACACGCTTTCCAACGAACTGAAAACGGCCACAAAAAAGATACCAAAGCGAATAATAGAGGGGCTCATCCTCCTACGCCCCTCCTCCCCCTGAAAACTCACCCCCCAAATTCTTCGGGGCGGATGATGTACTAACCCCTACGTTACAACACTATGAAATCCGGTTTCCCAATGTCTGATTGGCAGAAGCTGCAATCGCGGGAACCGGAAGCCTGATCCGGCCATTGCCGATCCAATTTCGGCATCCGGAGATTCCGCTTCCCTGACATTTAAAAAAGATAAAAAGCACAGGACACAGATGATGCAAAACAAAAAGCGCTTTTCTGTAAACAAGCTTCCCCTGGCTGCTGCAATCACTGCCGCAGTCCTGGCAACGCCAGCCGTTGCCGTTGACTTCCACGGCTATGCCCGGGCAGGCGTGTCCACGAACATTGGCAGCGGTGGCGAGCAAACCTGTTTCGGCAGCGGCTCCACCGGCCACTACGTTGGTCGTCTGGCCGATGAGTGCGACACCTATTCTGAGCTGGCACTGGGTGATGAACTGTTCAGCCAGGACGGAAAAACCTTCCGTTTCGATTCCATGCTGGCCTACAGCGCCAACCGCCAGGGTAACGATTACCAGGCCCTGAACGGCTTCAACAACATCAACAACGTGGATTTTGGCAACCAGGAAACCACGTCGAACAGCTCCGACCCCTACGGCGGTGGTGATATTGCGCTTCGTCAGCTTTATGTTTCCGCTAACAACGTGATCGAATCACTGCCCGGCGCCACCCTTTGGGCCGGTAAGCGCTTCTACAAGCGGAAGGATATTCACCAGCTGGATCTGTTCTATGTCAGTAACGCCGGCTACGGTGCTGGTGTCGAGAACATCACCGCGGGCCCCGGCCAACTCTCACTGGCCTACACCAACTCCGATACCAGCGACGGTGACAACTTTGTTCAGAACAACAAGGTCGACGTGCGCTATTCCTTCCCTCTGGCAGGCGGCAACAACCTGGAGCTGATCGGCATCTACGCCATGGCCGACCTCACAGACGCCCAGGAAGACGCCGGCATTAATGATGAGAACGGCTATTTCTTCACCGCCGAGTTCTCTTCCGGCGTGATGGGCGGTTTCAACAAGTTCGCGGTTCAGTACGGTGCCGATTCCATGGGCTTTGCGCTGGCCGAGAATGCCAGTGGTGGCCGGGTGGACAACGGCAACGTGGCCGGCTACTTCGAATCCAGCTGGCGCGTACTCAACCACGGCGTGATCAAGCTTGGCAAAGACTGGGACCTGGGCCACTCCGTGGTCTACGAGCAGGCGGAGTCTCATGACCCGTCCGCCAAAGACGGCGAACGGCTAAGCATCGTTGCCCGCCCGATCTACAACTGGTCGCCGGTAATGAGCACCGCAATCGAAGTGGGCTACAGCGATACCGATCGCCCCTGGTTCACCGAATCCCAGGATCTCGGTAAATTCGCAATCGCCCAGCAGTGGCAAGCTGGCCCCGGATACTGGGCGCGCCCGGTCATCCGTGCCTACGCCGCAACCTTCTTTGGTGACGAAGCCGAAGGAGCTCGCGGTGGCGAAGGTGTCGATGGAGATATCCAGATCGGCGCCCAGATCGAAGCCTGGTGGTAAGGCTCTAAAACCCACACTCTCGTTGGACCTCCTCTGGGCCGGCTTTTGCCGGCCCCTTTTTTTGCCTGCTGAACCCTTTCTACTACCCCGGCACCATTCCATCTACGCCCCGAAAAATTGCCCGACGAAGGATGTCCTTCCGGCTTTATCACGCAACTATGAACCTGACCCAAAAGGGTTCAAAGCCAAACAAAAACAATGGAAAAGGGGATTTCCCATGC
Source organism: uncultured Marinobacter sp. (assembly GCF_913055835.1). GTDB lineage: Bacteria > Pseudomonadota > Gammaproteobacteria > Pseudomonadales > Oleiphilaceae > Marinobacter. The sequence continues at coordinate 213,527 of NZ_CAJXKQ010000002.1, forward strand.
CTGAGCAAAAACTGGTTGCGGGCAGCCTTGCACTGGCGTTTTCGCTGGCGCTGGCCGGCTGCAATTCCGGAAGCGACAACCCTGCGCCGGACGACGGCACCGGTGGTGGCGGCCAGACCGATGCACTCCTCGAGCCGGGCGAAAACGAAGCGCTGCTCTATTACAAACGACCTGACGAAAACTACAGCGGCTGGGGCCTGCACCTCTGGAACAACCCGGCGGACGGCTGTGACGGCCTTGCCGAAGGAGTTCCAACCGAATGGAGCAGCCCCCGGTTGCCCGATGGTGTCAGCGACACCTACGGTGCCTGGTACCTGATCCCGATGCGTGAAGCCGGAGAGTGCATGAACTTCATCGTGCACAAAGGTGATGAAAAAGACCTGGGCGGCCTCGACCACCGCTGGCACTTCGGCTCCCTGGGCGATCGCATCTTTACCCTGAGCGGCAGCCAGGAATTGTCCCAAACCCCGATCGAGGCAGAGGCCGTTACCATCGCCGGAGCCAAGGCTCACTGGCTCGATGAAACCACGGTAGTGATCAAGGACGCAGGCAGCCTTGCCCGGGTTGAGCTGCGGCATGACCAGAATGCGCAAATCACCGTTACCGAAAACGAAACGCTTGACGGCGGACAGCCCCTGGCACTCTCTCCAACCTCTCTTGCCCCTGCCCTTGCGGAGAAATTTCCGCACCTGAGTGACTGGCCAGCCTTTGAGGTTCAGGCAGGCAACTCTGACATCCAAACCGCCCTGAAAGGCCAACTGGTCGCCGCCGGCTTTAACAGCAGCGACGATCTGGTTATGGCCACCGGCGTCCAGATCCCGGGGGTGCTGGACGATCTGTTTGCCTATAACGGAGAGCTGGGTGCCGTGATAAACGGCGCTGACGTGGACTTCGCCGTTTGGGCGCCCACCGCACAGTCATTGCGTCTGCACGTTTTCGACGATTCAGGCACGCTGCTTCCGGGCTATCCCGTCAGCATGACTGAGGCCGATGGCGTCTGGACCCACAAGGGCAGTTTTGCGGAACTGGATCAGCAGTTCTACCAGTACGAGGTGACTGTCTACCACCCCAGGACGGGCGCCATCGAGACCACGATGGTTTCAGATCCCTACGCGCTCAGCCTCTCAACCAACGGTCAGTACGCCCAGGTTGTGGATCTGGAGAGCAACCACAAACCGGCTGGCTGGGATTCGCTGTCAACGCCGGCCATGCTGGCTCCGGAGGACGTGGTTGTCTATGAAACCCACATTCGTGATTTCAGTGCCACCGATGAAACACTCGATCCGGCACTCAGAGGCAAGTATCGGGCATTCACCGCGCCCGCAGACGGCAGCGTCGATAGTGTCGCGCACCTGAAATCCCTGGCCGATGCCGGTGTCACCCACCTGCATCTGCTCCCCGCTTTCGACATTGCCACCGTCAACGAGGACCCCACCGGGGTTGTCGACATCAACGATGACTTCAGCCGTCTTTGCGATCTGTCCGAGGAGGCTGCCAGTGCCTATCAGGCATACTGCGCCAGTGGCAAAACGATTCGTCAGGTGCTGGGTGAATTCGATCCGCTGACTGGCGACGCCCAGGCCCTCTACAACACCTTCCGTGACCTGGACAGCTTCAACTGGGGTTACGACCCGGTACACTTCACCGTTCCGGAGGGCAGCTATGCCTCCGACGCAGACGGCACCCAGCGCATCGTGGAGTTCCGGGAAATGGTACAGGCGGCCACTGGGCTTGGTCTGAACGTCGTTATGGATGTGGTCTACAACCACACCAACTCATCCGGGCTTGCCGAAAATTCTGTCCTGGACAAGCTGGTTCCCGGTTATTACCACCGCCAGAATCCGGAAACCGGAGCGGTTGAACAGTCCACCTGCTGCGAGAATACCGCCAGCGAGCACGCCATGATGGAAAAGCTCATGGTGGACTCACTGGTAACCTGGGCGGACCAGTACAAGATCTCCGGTTTCCGCTTTGATCTCATGGGCCACCATATGCTCAGCAATATGGAAAAAGCCCTCGCAGCGGTAAAGGCGGTTGATCCTGACACCTACTTCTACGGGGAAGCCTGGAACTTCGGCGAAGTGGCCAACAATGCCCGGGGCAAAAACGCCATCCAGTCGAATATGGCAGGCACCGGCATCGGCTCCTTCAATGACCGGCTCCGGGATGCCGTCCGTGGCGGTGGCCCGTTTGACGGCGGCGATGCCATCCGCGCCAACCAGGGCTTTGGCAATGGGCTCTTCACCTTACCGAATGATCGCAACAGTGGCAGCGAAGATGAGAAAAACCGCCTGCTGCAGGTCAGCGACTGGGTGCGCATCGGTATTGCCGGCAGTCTGAAAGATTTCAGCTTTGAGACTGCCAGCGGAGATATCCTGAGCGGCGCCCAGATCGACTACAACGGGCAGAATGCCGGCTACACCGACGATCCCCAGGAAATCATCAACTACGTCTCGAAGCACGACAACCAGACCCTGTGGGACAACAACCAGTACAAGGCGGATTACGCCGCGACCACCATGGAGCGGGCACAGATGCAGGTGGTCAGCCTGGCCGTACCCACCCTCAGCCAGGGCATCCCATTCCTGCATATGGGTTCGGAGTTGCTGCGCTCAAAATCCATGGAACGGGATAGCTACGACTCCGGCGACTGGTACAACGAAGTGGATTTCAGTTACCAGAGCTCTGCCTGGAACCGGGGACTGCCTCGCCAGGACAAGGACGGATCGAACTGGGATCTGATCACCGAAGTGATTCAGTCTGCAGGGGCGGGTGCGACGCCTACGCCTGAAGCGATTGCCTACACCAACGAACAGGTACGCGAACTTCTGACCGTGCGCAGGGACAGCCCGCTGTTCCGACTGCAAACGGCCGAGGCTATCCAGAACCGACTGCGCTTCCTGAATACCGGCACCGGGCAGATTCCCGGAGTGATCGGTTACAGCCTGCTGGATGACACCAGTAACAACCTGCCCGATCTGGATGCCGTCAATGATGAGATCGTCGTCGTCATCAACGCCAGCAATACCACTCAGACACTAAACACGTCGCTGAGCGGCACCTTTAATGTCATGGCGGACACATCACCCACAGGCACTGCCAGCGCATCGGACGGTGACTTCTCCGTTCCGGCGCTTTCCGTTGGCGTTTTTGCCCGCTAACCAGCCCTCGATACAGCCACCGGAGAACCCGGTGGCCTTTACAAAAAGAAGGAGAATACCCATGAACATGAAACTTCACACACTCGCACTGGCTTCCGTCCTGGCCGTCACCGGCTGCGCTACGACCGGGGGCGAGCGGGATTACAGTGAGTCTCTGTACCTCCGAGGCCAGTTTGCCTGGTGGGATGCACTGCCCGAATACAAGGTAAAGAAAGTCGACAGCGGACTGTACCGGACTGAAGTGGAACTGAAAGCAGATGGCCAGCCCTACGAGTTCAAGTTTGGGGATGCTAACTGGAGCAGTGGCACCAATTGCGGCTATCTCTCGGAGGCCGACGACAAGGTGGTTGAACTCGACAAACCGGTTAACGCCAATTGTTCCGCCGTATTCGAGAACTTCCGCTTCACGCCGCCGGAGTCGGCGGTTTACGGATTCTACTTTGACACCTCCGGCGAAGTGCCTCAGGTCTATATCAAGAAGGCCGAATAGCAGAAAAGCCCGGGCATTCGCACCGGGCTTTTCATCCTTCGCGGGGCGCCAGTCGGCGCCCTTTTTATGGACCAGAAATCAGGGTCTCTCGACTTCCGCCCGGTTCCTCAGGAACTGCTGGTAGGCAGCGTACTCACGCTGGCCTTCCAGCGACGCCAGGAATTCACGGAGCTGGTTCAGCTCGGTGCTTTGTTCGGCTACCTGACCGTCGGTAACCTCATCCAAAGCGATTACAGCGGCTGAATTGGCCGTCACAGCCTTGCCGAAACGGGTGTCGTCGGCAGGACGGGGCAGAGAAAAGACCTGCTGCAGAATGGCTGGCCCAACATCCGTGGAATTTCTGGCTACGCCCTCGTAGCTTGACCATTCACCAATACCCTCCGGGGTTTCGCCCGCCTCAAGGTCAGCAATGATGGTATCGGCCCTTTCCGAGAGCGCTTCACGTGTCCTGCGCTGCTCAAGGTTGGCACGGATCTGATCGCGAACCTCATCCAGCGGCAGCTGCTCTGCCTCGTGGTATTCACGAACCCTCGCGACCACAGAAACATTGTCACCGACATCGATCAGCTCGGTATTGTAGCCGGCTTCCAGGACATCCTCGGAGAACAACTGCCGAACCAGCCCGGCATGATCAAACGGAGCCTGGCCACCTTCGCGGGTAACACCGGTGGCCTCACGAACTTCGAGCCCGAGCTCTTCTGCCGGGCCGGCCAGATCATCGGCTGCATAGGCGGAGTCGGCAAGCTCGGCGCGAACTTCCGCAAAACGCTCCCTGGCCTGTTCGCGAGCCAATTCACGACGAAGCCGCTCTTCCAGCTCGGCCAGGGATGGCACCTCTGACTCCCTCACATCGTCCAGGCGGATCAGGTGGACACCAAAAGAGGTCCGAACCGGCTCGGAAATTTCCCCTTCCTCGAGGGCGAACAAAGCCTCCTCGAAAGGCTCGGCGTAGATACCACGGCCAGCGTAACCGAGATCGCCGCCCTCTTCCGCGGAGACGGTATCAATCGAATACTCCTTTGCCAGGTCGGCAAAGGACTCACCGGCCGCCAGACGCTCCTGGATGGTGGCCATGGTTTCGTCCGCCTCACTGCCTTCTTCAATCAGGATATGGGAGGCACGACGCTCTTCGCTCGCCAGGTCCGCCGCCCGCTGCTCATAGTAGGCCTGAAGCTCCGCGTCGTCGATTTCAATGTTCTCTGCGAGAGCGCCAAGCGAGAGCGTGATATAGGCAGCATCGACCCGCTCCGGCTGCTGGAATGCCCCTGAGTTCTCTTCATAGAAGGCTTCAATATCAGCTTCGGTAACCGAGATGGAATCCGCCACTGCGTTGGCCGGAATTTCGAGCACCCGGAAACTGCGGGTCTGGTTCTGGATCTGAAGCAGCTGCTCGGCGTTTTCATCCGCCACCAGGCCACTCTGGACGATGCCGGCCCGGATCTGGTTTACCACATACTGCTTGCGCATGGCTTCGCGGAACTCGCCGACGCCCATGCCCATGTTGCGCACCGTGGAAACAAACCGGTCACGGTTGAACTGTCCATCCACCTGAAACTGTGGCATCTGGGTAATCAACGCATCGATATCGGCATCATTGAGTTCCAGCCCCTGAGCGTTGGCGTCCTGGATCAGGACCTGCTCCTGGATCAGGGAATCCAGCACGTCCGTCCGGATCTGGTCTTCGTTGAGCATGGAAGGATCGGGGGTTTCCATTCTGGATAGCCGGCGCTGACTTTCCATTTGCACCACGCGGAGAAACTCCCGCTCGGTAATATCCTCGCCGTTCACCGTTGCCACCTCAGGCTCGCCGGAGAAGCCGCCAACAATGGCGTCCATTCCCCAGATGGATAGCGACACAATCAGAAGACCAATGATGATCTTGGCAATCGTGCCCTGGGCATTTTCCCGAATATCTTGAAGCATGTTTCTCCCGGATCCCTGTTCAAGGTCGTGCAGTGTTATTCGTTTGAGCGCGCGTTATGGGCGGACCTAACGTAAAAAGGCGCACCCGGTCTGGAATGCGCCTTGAATTCTTCTTGGGTGGCTTCCTGTGACAGAAGCCACCAGAGAAAGAACCGTTACTTAACGGCGTCTTTCAGGGCCTTGCCTGCTTTGAACCCAGGCACTTTGGAGGCCGGAATCTTGATCTCGGCACCAGTCTGCGGGTTACGACCGGTACGAGCAGCACGCTCTTTAACGGAGAAGGTACCAAAACCGATCAGAGTTACCTGATCGCCTTTTTTCAGGGCACCGGTGATGGAGTTGGTCATTGCGTCCAGAGCACGGCCAGCGGCGGCTTTGGAGATATCTGCGGACTCTGCAATTGCATCGATAAGTTCGGACTTGTTCACACTAAACCCCTTCGATTTCAGGTTGAAGATGTTATAGGTTGGTTTGTTTTTTCTCGGACGTTCTCGACTATCGCATAAGCGGTCAGAGAATTCCATTCTTCAGTTTTCTTATTCCTTTCGGCTTAATACCGGCATTCGGAATAGGCACTAACTGCGCGGGAGCCCTTGGTATTGGCTGCTTCACGGCGAAACAGTTATACCAATGGGCTCTCAGGCATGTCAACAACTCATCAAGGCTTTAATGTGTATTTATGCGTTCTGACGCGTCACCGTCTTCGTCACGCGGCTTACCAGACCCGGTTTCCGGGGACGAATCCTCGGCCCTGGGCTCGGGTGGATAAGCCAGCGCAATATCCAGCACTTCGTCAATCCACTTCACCGGGCGGATCTCCAGCGATTCCTTGATGTTCTCCGGTATCTCTTTGAGATCCCTTACATTTTCATCAGGAATAATCACTGTCTTGATGCCACCCCGATGCGCCGCCAACAGCTTTTCCTTCAGACCGCCGATGGCCAGTACACGACCGCGCAGAGTGATCTCACCGGTCATCGCAACGTCGGCGCGAACCGGAATCTTGGTCAGTGAAGAAACCAGCGCCGTGCACATACCGATACCGGCGCTCGGACCGTCTTTCGGTGTAGCACCCTCCGGTACGTGGACGTGCAGATCGTGTTTCTCGTGGAAATCATCCGCGATACCCAGACCGGGCGCGCGACTGCGTACCACCGTCAAGGCTGTCTGGATGGACTCCTGCATCACATCTCCCAGGGAACCGGTCTTGACCACCCGGCCCTTGCCAGGCGTAAGCGCGCATTCAATGTGCAGCAGTTCGCCGCCCACCTGGGTCCACGCCAGACCGGTCACCTGACCAATCTCGTTCTTTTCCTCGGCGAGGCCGTACTTGAATTTCTTGACCCCCGAGTAGTCCTCGAGCATGTCCTGAGTCAGGGTCACAGAGGCCTTTTCACCACTCTCCACATGGTCGCGTACCACCTTGCGGCAGATTTTCGCGATCTCACGCTCCAGGCCGCGCACGCCGGCTTCACGGGTGTAGTAGCGGATCAGGTCGCGGAGAGTATCCTCGGGCAGCTTCAACTCGTCCTTGCGCAGCCCGTTCGCCTTGATCTGCTTGGGCAACAGATACCGCAGGGCGATGTTGACCTTCTCGTCTTCGGTATACCCCGGGATCCGGATGATTTCCATCCGGTCCAGCAGCGCCGGCGGAATATCCATGGAGTTGGACGTGCACACGAACATCACATCGGAGAGATCGTAATCCACTTCCAGATAGTGATCGTTGAACGTGTGATTCTGCTCCGGGTCCAGAACCTCAAGCAGCGCTGATGCCGGATCACCGCGGTGATCCATACCCATCTTGTCGATCTCATCGAACAGGAACAGCGGGTTTTTCACGCCCACCTTGGACAACTTCTGCAGAAGCTTGCCGGGAAGCGCGCCAATGTAGGTTTTCCGGTGGCCACGAATCTCGGCTTCATCCCGGACGCCACCCAGGGCCATGCGGGTGTATTTCCGGTTGGTAGCACGGGCGATGGACTGCCCGAGGGACGTTTTACCAACGCCGGGAGGGCCAACCAGGCAAAGCACCGGTCCTTTGACCTTCTTCACACGGCTCTGAACCGCAAGGTACTCCAGAATACGCTTCTTGACCTCATCCAGGCCGTAGTGATCCCTGTCGAGGATTTCACGAGCTTTCTCGATGTCGTGACGGACACGGCTGCGCTTCTTCCAGGGAATGGCCAGCATCCAGTCAATATAGCCACGCACAACAGTCGCCTCGGCGGACATCGGCGACATCATCTTGAGCTTGTTCAGTTCGGTTTCGGTCTTCTTGCGGGCCTCTTCCGGCAAACCGGCTTCCTCGAGCTTCTGCTCGAGCTCCTCGAAGTCGTTGTTGCCTTCGCCCAGGTTACCCATCTCCTTCTGGATAGCCTTCATCTGCTCGTTCAGGTAGTACTCGCGCTGGCTACGCTCCATCTGCTTCTTGACGCGGCCACGGATGCGCTTCTCAACCTCAATCAGGTCAATTTCGCCGTCCAGCTTGCCCAGCAGCAGGTCCACCCGCTTGCGAATATCCAGGGCCTCAAGCAGTTCCTGCTTTTCGGGAATCCGCATTTCAAGGTGAGCAGCCATGGTGTCGGCCAGACGCTCCAGCTCCTCAATGCCGGTAAGCGCATTGGAAACTTCGGAGGGCACCTTCTTGGACAGCTTTACGTATTTCTCGAACTCGTCCATCAAGGTCTTGACGAGAACTTCCTGCTCACGCTTGGGCAACCCTTCTTCATCCATGAGCACAGCGCCACCTGAGAGATACTCGCCCTCGGTAATATCGCTGATGGTGGCCCGTGCGTTGCCCTCCACCAGCACCTTGACGGTACCGTCGGGCAGGCGAAGCATTTGCAGGACCGTGGCCAGGGTGCCCATCTCGAACACATCCTTCGGGCCGGGTTCATCGGTGGAAGCGTCTTTCTGGGCTACCAGGAGGATTTCCTTGCTTCCTTCCATTGCGGCTTCCAGAGCCTGAATGGATTTTTCTCGGCCCACGAACAGCGGGACCACCATGTGCGGAAACACCACTACGTCACGCAGCGGAAGCAGCGGGTATTCTTGCACGGCATTTTCGGGTATACGGGTCATTGGGAATCCTCTGACGGTATTTCTTTCAGCATATCACCCTTCATTGGGGCGCCCGCAAAAATTGCAATCTTTTTACCAAACGAAACAGGGCAGGAAACTCGGGATACAAAACGCGAAAAGGGGCGTCGCCGCCCCTTTTCATTTCAACCGATGAGCCAGACTCAATCCTCGGGCACAGCCTTGGCGTGATCACTGCTCGCGTAAATCTTGAAGGGCTCGGAATCCCCACTAATTACGCTCTCATCGATCACAACCTTGGTTACGTCATGCTCGGAAGGAATCTGGTACATGGTGTCCAGCAGTGTCGCTTCCATGATGGAACGCAAGCCACGAGCGCCGGTTTTGCGCTCCATGGCCTTACGGGCAACCGCCCGCAAGGCGTCTTCACGGAAATCCAGTTCAACACCTTCCATATCAAACAGTTTCTGGTACTGCTTGGTCAGGGAGTTCTTGGGCTCGGTCAGAATCTGTACCAGCGCCTCCTCATCCAGCTCGTTGAGGGTTGCCACCACAGGTAACCGACCCACGAACTCCGGAATCAGGCCGTATTTCACCAGATCCTCAGTCTCGACGTCCTTTATGATATCGCCCGTATTCTTGGCATCGTCCTGACTGGCTACTGAGGCAGAGAAACCGATGCTGTTCTTCTCGGTACGCTCACGAATGACCTTGTCGAGCCCCGCAAAGGCACCACCGCAGATAAACAGCATGTTGCCGGTATCAACCTGCAGGAACTCCTGCTGGGGATGCTTTCGGCCACCCTGCGGCGGAACCGACGCTACGGTGCCCTCGATCAACTTCAGCAGTGCCTGCTGAACACCCTCACCAGAGACATCCCGGGTAATGGACGGGTTGTCTGACTTGCGGGAAATCTTGTCAATCTCATCGATATAGACAATGCCTCGCTGGGCCTTGTCGACATCGTAATCACACTTCTGCAGCAGCTTCTGGATGATATTCTCAACATCCTCACCCACGTAACCGGCTTCGGTCAGGGTCGTTGCATCTGCAATAGTAAAGGGCACGTTCAGCATCCGAGCCAGGGTCTCGGCCAACAGCGTCTTACCACTACCGGTCGGACCGATCAGCAGAATGTTACTCTTGCCGAGCTCAACATCACCTTTGCCCTCGCCGTAACGAAGACGTTTGTAGTGGTTGTAGACCGCAACCGACAGCACCACCTTGGCCCGGTCCTGACCAATGACGTATTCATCAAGGGTATTGCGGATCTCGGCCGGTGTAGGAAGGCGATCGCTCGGCTCTTCCTGCGCATTCTCCTGGATCTCTTCCCGGATAATGTCGTTGCACAGGTCGACGCACTCGTCGCAGATGAACACCGAGGGCCCTGCAATGAGCTTTCGGACTTCATGCTGGCTCTTTCCACAAAACGAGCAGTAGAGCAACTTGCCGTTATCGTCGCCCCTGCCGTTTCTTTCATCTGCCATTGAAATACCTCTGATCTCGTTTTGCCGGCGTCACTGCCTGATACGCCGGCCAAGTATGATGCGATTACTTCCAGTATTATTTATTCGGTACGCGCTTATCAAGTATTGAATCAATCAGCCCATACTCTTTCGCCTGACCCGGATCCATGAAGTTGTCACGGTCGGTATCCTTGGCGATGGTTTCCAGATCCTGCCCGGTATGATGCGCCAGGATAGAGTTCAGCGTGTGCCGGATTTTCAGGATTTCCCGCGTGTGAATCTCGATATCCGTTGCCTGACCCTGGTAACCACCCAGCGGCTGATGAATCATTACGCGGGAGTTGGGCAGGCAAGCCCGTTTTCCGGCAGCACCGCCGGCGAGCAGGAACGCGCCCATGCTGGCCGCCTGGCCCACACAGAGGGTCGCAACGTCCGGCTTGATAAACTGCATGGTGTCGTAGATGGACATACCCGCAGTTACAGAACCGCCCGGGCTGTTAATGTACAGGTGAATATCCTTGTCCGGATTCTCAGACTCGAGGAACAGGAGCTGGGCCACAATAAGGTTCGCCATGTGGTCCTCTACCGGGCCCACCATGAAGATCACCCGCTCCTTGAGCAGGCGGGAATAAATGTCGAACGACCGCTCGCCGCGAGCTGTCTGCTCGATAACAATCGGTACCAGTCCTGAATTGGTAACCATTGCGGGACCATCGATTGGTTTCTGCGTCATGATGCGCCTGAACTCCTTATGGACAATGGGTCGTGGACTCGAGCCACGGCGGTTTCAATAATGTTGCACCCCATACTTTGCCAGCAGCGGCCCCAGATGAAAACAGCCGGACATGCCGGCTGTTCTCTGGGTCGGCCATCGGGGCCGGCTCTTGAGCCGATCCCGGGCAAAAATCAGCGCTGGGGCTGACCGGCCTGGACGGCCTCTTCGTACTTGACCTTCTTCTCTTTGACCTTGGCCTGCTCCAGCACATGGTCAACAACGGCATCTTCCAGAACGGAAGACTCGATCTGGCTCTTCTGCTCCGGGTTGCTGTTGAAGTGAGCAACAACTTCATCAGGCTGTTCATACGTAGACGCGATTTCCTGGATCTTTTCGTCTACTTTTGCCGGGTCGGCTTTCAGGTCGTTCTTCTTGACCACTTCCTGGAACAGCAGGCCGGTCTTCACGCGGCGCTCAGCCTGCTCCTGGAAGATTTCCTTCGGCAGCTGCTGGAAATCAACCTGGCCGCCGAAGCGCTGAACCGCATCCTGGCGCAGGCGATCGATTTCCTGGTCAACCAGAGCAGCCGGGATATCCAGCTCAGTGGTTTCCAGCAGTCCATCAACAACGTCGTTCTTGACCTTGTTGGAAACCGCCTGCTTGAGTTCGCGCTCCATGTTCTTTTTGACTTCTTCACGGAAGGCAGCTTCATCTTCGGCATCAATGCCGAACTTCTTGAAGAATTCGGCGTCGAGTTCCGGCAGTTGCGGCTCTTCAACCTTGTGAATCTTGATCTCGAACTTGGCCGGTTTACCCGCCAGGTCTTCGTTGTGGTAGTCCTCCGGGAAGGTAACCTCAATCTCCATGTCCTCGCCGGCCTTACCACCAACGATGGCCTTCTCGAAGCCAGGGATCATCTGACCGGAACCCAGGGTCAGGCGGTGACCTTCAGCGGCGCCACCTTCAAATTCCTCGCCATCAATAAAGCCTTTGAAATCAATGGTCAGCACGTCCTTGTTCTTGGACTTGCGCTTGACTTCTTTCATGGTGGCCTGCTGGCGACGCAGGTTGTCGATCATGTTATCGACGTCTTTGTCAGTGATCTCGGAGGTCAGCTTCTCGACTGAGATCTTGCTCAGATCGCCCAGTTCGATTTCCGGCAGCACCTCGAAGGTAGCAACAAACTCAAGGTCCTTGCCCTCTTCCATGGTCTTGGGCTCGAACTTCGGCCATCCGGCCGGGTTGATATCCTGCTCCTGCAGTGCCTTGATGTAGTTGTCGCGCATAACCTCGCCAACCACTTCCTGGCGGACGCTGTCACCGAAACGACGCTTGACCACGCTCATGGGCACCTTACCCGGACGGAAACCGTTCAGGCGAACGTTACGCGCGGTTTCCTGCAGGCGTTTCTGGACCGCCTGGTCGATTTCCTGGGCGGGCACACCAATCGTCATGCGACGCTCGATGTTGGAGGTCGTTTCAACAGACACTTGCATGGAAGTTCCTCAAATTACAGATTCTGTAGGTGAATGAAAATTAAACCAAAATCCCGGCAGGAGCAGCTCACCCCAAAGGGACGCAAAATTAAAAGCCGGTAGTTTATCACGGTTTGCCCCGCCGAGAGAATCACCCGGCCACCCTGAATATGGGTTTGAGACGCGCCTGACAACGCGGTACGGGAACACAATGGGGACAAATCAGAAAAAAGAAAGGGTGGTGCGAGAGGAGAGACTCGAACTCTCACGGTATTACCCGCTGGAACCTAAATCGTTCAGCGTGACAGTGAAAGTTGTTAGGACTCTGTTCTTACAGCTTTCCTTAGATTTGCGATGTACGGTTGTGTGTCATTTTTGCCGGATTTTGGCACACTTTTGACACAGTTTAGACACCCTGTGGGGCACCTAATCTTCCTTCCTTTATATAGGTGCTTTCAGGCTCACCCTTGAGGGCACTTTTAGGGCCTTCCTGCCCCTCTTCCAGTGCCAGTATCGCTAGGTCTAAATCACCCTGTGACAGGTGGGCATAACGAAGCGTTGTTGTGATGACACTGTGACCCGCTAAACGCTGAACATGGGTGATAGGTACACCCCTTTGAATCAGCATTGTACAGAACGTATGCCTACACACGTGCGGTACGAATTGCGGATCATTGGCTAGCTCTAGGAAGTCCCTCCCTCTGTTCCAGTAGTGGGTTAACCTCCAATTGGTCCAATCTGGGAAGATTCGACTATCAGGGGCTTTGTTTTCTTTATATCTGTCAAACACCTCTCTTACTCGTTTAACCAAAGGTACAGATCTAGCTTTACCGCTTTTTGATTCCCATACTGTTAAATGGGTATCGGTTACGTCTCTAACTGTAAGTCTCCATAACTCAGACAACCTAAGACCTGTGTTGATTAATATAACAATCATATCATCTACTTCTGGCTTAATGGCTTTAAGATAACTAATAATATTTCTTTCTTCTTCATCTGAAATCCAACGTATTCTATGTTCAGCTTCTTTATACTTTGGAATTTCACAATCAAAGTCTTTCGATATATACCCCCTCTTCTTGGCGTGCTTAATCATCACACTTAGTGAAGAATACTTACGATTAATAGTAGCCGGTGACACCTCTTCGTTCTCTTCCTGCATCATCACGCCTACATCATCAATCATTCTCTGTGTGATGTTCTTTACTAGAGCATCTTGCCCAATCAGTTCGACAATAGCTTTTCCGTTGATTTCATGGGTTTTGGTAGATTTCTGGTTTTTCCATCTAGTCCGTGTAACTTCCTGCCTAAGCTCTTCCCAAGTGATAGCTTCTGTCTTGCCTTCCTTATT